>JAQTLL010000021.1 GCA_028714915.1 Sulfuricurvum sp. | reverse complement strand
ACCTAATGACTCCAGACTGGCATTACACCTACGGAGGTGAAACCCTAACCATCAATGACAATGACGGAGAGGATATCCTTATGATGAATGATATTTCCATGAGTGATCTCACCTTCCTCCAAGAGGGCAATAATCTCCGTATCGATGTCAAAGATAAAAACGATGTGATCTTAACGGATTACTTCACTTCACCGACCAAAGGGATCGAATCGATCCAAACTGCTGAAGGAGCTATCAATCTCTCCAAAGAAAAGATCGAATCAAGCGGAAGCTTCTTTGGAATCAAATGGGGCAGTGCTAAAGCTGATCTAATAAGTGGCAGCAATAGCAGTGATTTGATCTATGGGGATAAAGGAAACGATACCCTCTTCGGTAACAGTGGAGCTGACTCATTATTTGGTGATGCCGAAAATGACCTCCTTATCGGAGGAGATGGTAATGACACACTATCCGGTGGAGCTAACGATGATATTCTCTACGGTGATAAGGGAAATGACACCTTAAGTGGTGATGCAGGTAACGATAAACTCTTCGGAGGCAATGGTGACGATACCTTATCTGGCGGTGAAGGAAATGATATCCTACACGGCGGTAAAGGGAATAACACCCTCATCGGAAGTACCGGAAACGATACCTACCTAGCCACCAAAGGCTCTAATAATACAACCATTAACGAAAACATCTTAGGCTTTAGCTTCTTCGGTCAATACTTCGGAGAAAACGGCGGTAACGATACTCTGCTCTTCGGTGAGGGAATTAGCAAAAAGGATATCAGTTTCCTTATGAAAGGAAACGACCTCTTACTCCAATACGGAGATAATGAGTTCATTACCATCAATAACCAAAAGAACGAGGCGAACCGAATCGAAAAACTCCAACTGGATGATGGCAGTTACCTCACCAACACCGATATGGATAAAATCATTCAACAGCTCAGTGCGTATAGCAAAGATCACGGGTTCCATCTCAAAGACAACACCCAAATTCAAAATAACCAAGCTATGATGAATATCGTAGCCGCAGGTTGGCACACCCTATAGGGGACGACAACCTTTGTAAGGCCAATAATACTGCCCCTTCGGGGGAGAACACTGCTTCTTCATTGTTTTATCTATCTGAAATTTTCAATATAATTTATCTTATGTTATCAAATAAAATCAATCTCCATTTTCATAAAAGTTTTATCTAGTACATTTACATTCAATCTAAATACTTGTGCTATAATGTCTTTAATTTATTATTTACTTACGGACATAAAGAATGCAAAGTTCTCTTGCAAAACATATTAGAAATGTCATTGCTTCACATAAAGCTGGATACGTATTCACCCATGTTGATTTCTTTTCTATGGGGAATGAAGCTACAATCGAGCGAATACTATCACGTCTATTTGAAGCAGGAGAAATTCGTCGTATCCGTAGAGGTTTATACTATAAGCCCGAAATTAGCCGTTGGGGAGAAGTTCCCCCTTCTCATTCAGCTATTGTCAATGCATTAAGCCGTATGATGAGAACCAAATTTCTCCCAGATGGTGCTAATGCACTCTATCAGTTAGGTTTAACTACTCAAATCCCTATGAAACAAGTCTATTTGACTGAAAAACAAATCAGTGACATTGTCATTGGGAAATCAATAATTGAATTTCGAAAAGTATCGGAGAAAAAACTCTCTGGACGCGGTAAGAGAGCCGGCCTCTACCTTAGTGCGATAGAGTATCTAGGTAAAATTGAAGCATTTGATGAATCGATTCAATCAAAAATTGCACAAACGTTAAAGGAAAAAGAGATTGCGAATCTTAAATCTGCCGCTAAAAATCGTTCTGCATGGGTCAAAGAAGCGGTAGAACATATCATTGCAAAGGCGTCATAGTGTACGAATTTATAAAGCTCTCTAAATCAGACCGTGAAGCCGCCTTTCGTATTGCTTCTACTCATACCGGCTATCCGGCACATGTTGTCGAAAAAGATTTTTGGGTTACCTACCTACTCGATACACTATTCAACCGTCTGACGCACAATCACCGGTTGATGTTCAAAGGGGGAACATCCCTTTCAAAATGTTATAACTTGATCGAACGTTTTTCCGAAGACATTGATCTATCCCTCAATATGGAAGATCTTGGGTTTGGAGGAGAAAAAGCACCTCATGAACTTCTAAAAACCATATCCAAACGAGAAGCCGAGAAAGCCGTCGATCAGCTCAAACTCGCCGGTGAAACTTTTTTGAGTCAAACTCTTTTACCCATGCTTTTAGATCAAATCACCATGGATATTGGTTCAAGTAAAGATTGGAGTTTGTCTATCGATCCTTCTAATCCTGAAAATATCTTCTTTTATTATCCAAAATCTCTTAACGCCAATGAGTACGGTGATCAATACGTCAAACCGGTTGTACTCATTGAAAGCGGAACCAAGGCAGCACATGAGCCGATTGAAACCGTAACGATCAATGCATTTGTGGAAAATGCCATTGCCGATATTAGAACATCATGTAGTGTGAAAGTACTTTCACCCAAACGGACTTTCTGGGAAAAAGCGACCA
>JAQTLL010000020.1 GCA_028714915.1 Sulfuricurvum sp. | reverse complement strand
ACCTAATGACTCCAGACTGGCATTACACCTACGGAGGTGAAACCCTAACCATCAATGACAATGACGGAGAGGATATCCTTATGATGAATGATATTTCCATGAGTGATCTCACCTTCCTCCAAGAGGGTAATAACCTCCGTATCGATGTCAAAGATAAAAACGATGTGATTCTAGAAGATTACTTCACCTCACCGACCAAAGGGGTTGAGAGCATCCAAACCGCACAAGGAACCATTAACCTCTCCAAAGAAAGAATCGGCTCCAGCGGAAGCTTCTTCGGGATCAAATGGGGAAGCGATAAGAATGACCTTATAAGCGGAAGCGATAACCGAAGTGATCTAATTTTAGGACATAACGGTAACGATATCCTCTTTGGAAAAGGATACGGCGATCTCTTATACGGAAACGGAGGTAACGACCTTCTGATCGGTGGAGAGGGTAACGATACCCTGAGCGGAGAATTGGGTGATGATATCCTTTATGGCGATAACGGTAATGACACACTATGCGGTGATGAGGGTAACGATAAACTCTTCGGAGGCAAAGGTAACGATATGCTAGAAGGCGGAGCGGGCAATGACCTGCTTCACGGAGGTGAGGGGACAAACACTCTCAGCGGAAGTACCGGAAACGATACCTACCTAGCCACCAAAGGAAGTAATAACACGACTATCCATGAAAACGTCTTCGGATTTAACCTCTTCGGTCAATACTTCGGAGAAAACGGAGGAGACGATACTCTCCTTTTCGGTGAGGGAATTACTAAAGACGATATCAGCTTCCTCATGAGAGGAAACGATCTCTTGCTCCAATACGGAGAGAGTGAGTTTATCACGATCAATAATCAAAAGAATGAGGCGAACCGAATCGAGAAACTTCAACTGGAAGATGGCAGTTACCTCACCAATACCGATGTGGACCAAATCATTCAGCAGTTAAGCGCTTACAGTAGAGATCACGGGTTCCATCTCAAAGACAACACCCAAATACAAAACAACCAAGCGATGATGAATATCGTAGCTGCCGGGTGGCACACCCTATAGGGGACGACAACCTTTGTAAGGCCAATAATACTTCCCCTTCGGGGGAGAACACTGCTTCTTCATTGTTTTATCTATCTGAAATTTTCAATATAATTTATCTTATGTTATCAAATAAAATCAATCTCCATTTTCATAAAAGTTTTATCTAGTACATTTACATTCAATCTAAATACTTGTGCTATAATGTCTTTAATTTATTATTTACTTACGGACATAAAGAATGCAAAGTTCTCTTGCAAAACATATTAGAAATGTCATTGCTTCACATAAAGCTGGATACGTATTCACCCATGTTGATTTCTTTTCTATGGGGAATGAAGCTACAATCGAGCGAATACTATCACGTCTATTTGAAGCAGGAGAAATTCGTCGTATCCGTAGAGGTTTATACTATAAGCCCGAAATTAGCCGTTGGGGAGAAGTTCCCCCTTCTCATTCAGCTATTGTCAATGCATTAAGCCGTATGATGAGAACCAAATTTCTCCCAGATGGTGCTAATGCACTCTATCAGTTAGGTTTAACTACTCAAATCCCTATGAAACAAGTCTATTTGACTGAAAAACAAATCAGTGACATTATCATTGGCAAATCAATAATTGAATTTCGCAAAGTATCGGAGAAAAAACTCTCTGGACGCGGTAAGAGAGCCGGCATCTATCTTAGTGCAATAGAGTATCTAGGGAAAAATGAAGCATTTGATGAATCGATCCAATCAAAAATTGCTCAAACGTTAAATGAAAAAGAGATTACGGATCTTAAATCTGCCGCTAAAAATCGCTCTGCTTGGGTCAAAGAGGCGGTAGAACATATTATTGCAAAGGCGTCATAGTGTACGAATTTATAAAGCTCTCTAAATCAGACCGTGAAGCCGCCTTTCGTATTGCTTCTACTCATACCGGCTATCCGGCACATGTTGTCGAAAAAGACTTTTGGGTTACCTACCTACTCGATACACTCTTCAACCGTATGACACACAATCACCGGTTGATGTTCAAAGGGGGAACATCTTTTTCAAAATGTTATAACTTAATCGAACGTTTTTCCGAAGACATCGATCTATCTCTCAATATGGATGATCTTGGGTTTGGAGGCGAAAAAGCACCTCATGAACTTTTAAAGACCACATCTAAACGAGAAGCCGAGAAAGCGGTCGATCAACTCAAACTTGCCGGTGAAGCATTTTTGAGTCAGACTCTTTTGCCCATGCTATTAAATCAAATCACTATTGATATTGATTCAAGTAAAGATTGGAGTTTGTCTATCGATCCTTCCAACCCTGAAAACATCTTATTTTACTATCCGAAATCTCTTCACACCAATGAGTACGGTGACCAATACGTCAAACCGATTGTACTCATTGAAAGTGGAACCAAAGCAGCACATGAGCCGATTGAAACCGTAACGATCAATGCATTTGTGGAAAATGCCATTGCCGATATTAGAACATCATGTAGTGTGAAAGTACTTTCACCCAAACGGACTTTCTGGGAAAAAGCGACCA
>JAQTLL010000019.1 GCA_028714915.1 Sulfuricurvum sp. | reverse complement strand
TGTAGATTTCACTCGAAGTTTCCAGCCGTTTCACAAACATGTTTCCACTTTTTCAACGGCGAATCAGGCTGTAAAATTGTAGCGTAAAGCTACACTTCGGTCTCTTCTTTTTTCTTCGATTTTAGTTTTCTTTGTGATTCCCCCTGTAGTTCAATTTTATAGGCATTGTGAACGATACGATCAAGTATCGCGTCAGCGATAGTAGGATTGTGCAGATGGGAATGCCACTCTTGTATCGGAAGTTGTGAGGTGATAATAAGAGATGAATTGTTGGTTCGATCTTCAACAATCTCCAGTAAGTCTCTGGCTTCACCGGCTTTAAGCGGCGATACGCCAAAGTCATCGAGGATCAGGAGTTTGATACGTTTGAGTTTTGCGAGAGTTTTTAGGTATTCATCGTCCCCTCTGGCGGATGAGAGCAGCTGCATCAATCTGGGAACTCTGAGATAGAGGGCACTGTGTCCGTGAACCATCGCTTTATTAGCCAGTGCTTGAGCGATGTAACTTTTGCCGGTGCCGGTTGGACCGGTGAGAATAATATTGCGGTTGTGCTGGAGATACTGGTTACTGAACAGATCAATCAGCATCGGCTTATGCAGTCCACGAGATGTGGAAAAATCGATCTCTTCGAATCGGGCGGTTCTTTCATGCAGCTTCGCCTCTTTTTGCAGTTGTGCAATGCGTCGGTTCTGACGGGTGAGCGATTCGGCTTGCAGGAGGGAGAATACTCTGTCTTTGAATGGCATATCATCATAAACAGATTTAGTCAGCTGTTCTTGCAGTGCGTCGTAGAATGCGTAGAGTTTGAGTTCATCGGTAAAATTTTTAATTGGTTGCATAAGTGTTTCCTTTATCGGTAATAGTCGCTGCCGCGAATGTTGGCATGGTGGTGCGTTTCAAACAATGATGGTGTAGATGATGTGGAGTCATCATAGTGCTCATCAATCCCGTCTTTGAGCAGATCGGTAATCTGTTTGAGACGGAAACGGTGGTGGGCGATAGCGTACTTGGCAATGGAATCGAGTTTCTCCTCTTCCAGTCCTTTGTCAGAGTATTTTTTAAACTCGCGCATGATCCCAAGGCAGGAGCGATATCCCATCTCCGGATGGGGACGTTTTTCCATGATGAGTTTGAGCAATTCACTGGTATGTTTACCGATGGTGAGCCCCCAATTCAGTATTCGTCCCGGTGACCATTCGAGGTATTTCTGATGGGCGGAACTCATATGCTCGCTTTGGGTGGAGAATGACCCCTTGCGGGTGAGCTTAGGATGATTAGCAACGACTTTACCGTTGTGGCTGATTGTAACGGTATGAGTTCCGTACCACACTTCTACTTTCTCTCCGACAAGCTGATAAGGGACACTGTAGAGGCAGTGGGCAAGGATCACGTGATAATCGATTCCCACTTTTAGGAGCTTGAGTTCTTTGTGTTCATAGGGTTTAAGAGGAAGACTTTGGAGTTCAGGTTTATCGATCGTATCAAACATCTCCTGACGGCTTGTTCCGTAGCGTTTCATCACCTTGTTACGATAAATAACCAACAGATCATCGATCGCTTTATTCAGCTGCGCTATGGAGAAAAAGGTGTGATTGCGGAGTTTCGCGAGGATCCAACGCTGAGTGAGTTTGACGCCGTTCTCAACAAGAGGTTTATCTTTAGGTTTTAAAGGTCGTGCAGGCATTACGGCACATCCGTAGTGAGCGGCAAGACGTTCGTAGTCGGGATTGATGTCTCCCTCGTATCGTCCCCCTTTAACGACAGCGCTTTTGAGGTTATCAGGGACTAGAAGGCGGGGAACCCCGCCGAAGGATTTAAACATCATCACGTGTGCATGGATAAAGTCGGCTTTTTTCTGAGAAGGAACCGCGAGAACAAACGGATAACCCGACGCGCCCAGAACACCTACAAAAATTTCAGCGTTGCGCACTTCACCGGTGAGAGGATCGCTAATGGGAAACGTCATGCCCGAAAAATCGATGAAACATTTATCGCCTGCTTTATGAGTCATGCGCATCGTAGGAGTAAGCTTGGAGGAATATTTTTTATAGCGGGTGCAGAACCAGGTGTAGCCGTAGTGATTGTTGGGATTAGCTTGCACATACTCTTCGTGCAGCAGCTCTAGCGTCATAGCTTTACGTTTCATCTCCCGGTGAATATAGTCCCAATCGGGAACGGCGCGTTTGGAAGGTTTATTCTCCAATCCATACAACGCGGTGACTATCTGTTTATCTCCAAGTTTTGTGAGCGATTCATAGGAGATATTTGACTTCTGAAACCGTTTTAAATATCGGTTTATGACGGTGTGGCTCACATTGAGCGACTGGGCAATCTGCCTAGCCGATAGATTCATCTCTATCGCTAAGCGAAACAGCTCTTTTATTTTTAACATGCTGAGTTTCTCCATATATCCTCCACCTTTTCAGTGGAGAGAGTGTATCAGCCTGAATCAAACCGCCAAAGGACAACTCCTATTCGTTTCACGCACTGCTTCCAAATGGAAACTTCGAGTGAAATAGGTGGAAACATGTTTGTGAAACGGGTGGAAACATAAAAGTGAAATGACTGGAAACATGGGAGTGAAATTTACA
>JAQTLL010000018.1 GCA_028714915.1 Sulfuricurvum sp. | reverse complement strand
GAGTTAGCAGTACTACAGGGTGCTACCAATATTATATTAAGGAATAGAGAGATAGTATTAATAGTAGAGGTTAATAAAGAAACATTGGATGCTTGTGGTGTAGAAGTAGATGCTTTATGGGATTACATTGTTAATAATCTTAATATGACATATATATACTTAATTAATGATTATAATAATAGTATTGAATTAATATATAGTCCTTCAAAACAAACATATGACTGGAAAGGTAAGCTGGGTATTAGAAAATATGGATATAATTTATTATGCAGTAGAGAGGAATTAGAATTATGAAAAAGATTAGTGTTGTTATCTTAGTATTATTGCTTGCACTGATATTAACTAGTTGCCAAGGATTAGTTGGGCAGTCACAGCTATTCAGTTATGTAAAGTACAGAATATATACTAATAGTCTTAACAGCGCATACTTTGAAAGTGTTTATTATGTAGATGATTACGAGGAGAGTATGAACTTTGTAATCTTCGATGATTACTATTATATCAAGGATAATATATGTATATATAGTACTACAGGAGAGTCTATAAGGGCTGACTCAGTTATGAAAATTGAAGAGGTATTGAAGTAATGTCTCTATGTAGAATATGTAAATCAAGTAGACTTACTACAGTATTATCTCTAGGCAATCAATACCTATCAGAGTTTAGAGATGATGATATTAAGCCACCTAAATATCCTTTAGATTTAGTTATCTGTAAGAACTGTAATCAAGTACAATTAAAAGAGACAGTGCCTAGTAGTCTATTATATACAGATAACTATGGCTATAGGTCAGGTATCAATAGTACCATGAAAGAACATCTAGAGAATCTAGTACTTGAGTTAGCTCATGCAATAGATTTTAGCAAAGAACAAACAGTAATAGACATAGGTAGTAATGATGGTACTCTATTAAAGTTCTATCCTAACTGGTTTAAAAGAATAGGTTACGACTTAGTGCCAAAGTTTAGGAAGGATTATAACTGCACTGGTATTAGTTTTATCAATGCACCCTTTAATAGAAATGTTATTGGACTTATCAGTAAAGCTAAGATAATAACAGCGATATCTATGTTTTATGACTTAGATGACCCTATACCTTTTGTAACAAGTCTATCTGAATGTCTTGATAGTAAAGGAATAATAGTAATACAGCAAAACTATTTATTGTCTATGCTACAGAACAATGCTTTCGACAATATCGTACACGAGCATTTATCTTATCATAGCTTACTCTCAATGGAAAAGATATTTAAGCCTTTTAACCTAGATATATTCGATATAAAGGTTAATGACTTGAATGGTGGTAGTTTTAGAACATATATCTGTCATAAGGGAGATTATAAGGTTAGTTCTAGAGTAGATACTGTAAAGAGGATAGAACTAGACTATGAACTTGACCATGAAGGAGCTTATATAGACTTCTCTAATAGAGTAGGCAAGATTAGACAAGACTTATATAGTCTATTATCTGATATACATAGAAGAGAAGAATTAGTATACATCTATGGGGCATCGACTAGAGGCAATACTTTACTACAGTACGCAGGTATTGATAATAGTCTATGTCAGAAAGCAGTAGAACGTAATCCTGAAAAGTATGGTAAGAAGATAGCATCTGTAGGTATACCTATTATATCAGAAGCAGAAGCTAGACAAGAACATCCCTTATATATGTTAGTACTTCCCTGGTTCTTTAGAAAAGAGGTAGTTAAGAGAGAGTCTGAATATCTTAAATCTGGTGGTAAGTTGATATTCCCATTGCCACAAGTAGAGATTATAAGTAAATGATAATGATAAAGATAAAGTCCGATATAGCTGAAATTATAGTCAATGCTATTTTACTAGCAATGGCTATAGGAATATGCATATATATTCTAGTTATGATTTATGGTTAATATAAAATGAAAGTACTCTATGTATGTCCTTTTGCTCATGACTTAGCTTCTTACTCTTATATGTCTATATATGAGACTAAAGCATTACATGAAGCTAAGGTAGATGTAGAGTTACTTACCTATAAAGGACTATTAGATAAGACTAATGCTGGTATAAGACAATATACTGTATATAAGTATACTAATATACTATTAAGATTACTATATTACCTTGCAGGACTATTAAGAAAGTCTAGGTATACCAGAATGTTAGCTAAGATGCTAGAGTATTATCTAACATTGAAAGTAGCTATTAAACTTAATAGAGAACATAACTATGACATTATACATTTACGTGAAGGCGACCCTTTCTTGTTTATACTATACTTACTAAATCTTAGGCTTAGAGACTTTAATTGGGCTGTAGTACTGATAGGCGCCGAACTTACAGTTAATAACTCCATACTAACCAAGATAATGAATAGTACATTATGCAAAGTAATAGCTAATAAGAGTTCTAAGTATAACAACTTTGTTTATCTTACAGAGAATAGAGCAATAGAGAACTGTTTTAGACCTTATATATCTAAAGGGATATATTACTTACCGTTAGGTATAAGTGAAGTAGAGAGGGTAATATCTAAGACAGAAGCAAGAAAGCACTTAGAAATATCAATGGTTAAGACAGTACTACTTTGTTTTGGTTCCCCCCATACTGGTAAGGACTGGGAAGTAATATACCATACTTTACATAATGTACCTGATGTTATTCTCTTACAAGCTGGTAATCAACGGCTTGATGACAGAGGACTTAACTTACAACTACCTAATACTATAGAGTTATCTAAAAAGTATAATATACAAGATAGAGTTATAATAGATAATAAGTATATATCAGAGAAAGAGAAGCCTTATTACTTCTTTGCCGCAGATGCTATTATCTTATCTTACACTAAAGAGTTTATATCTAATGCGAGTATGTTATGGGAAGCTTGTAGATTTCAGTTGCCAGTAATCTGTAGTGACAATGAGCAGTTAAAACAAACAATAATCAAATATAACTTGGGTCTGTACTTTTGGGCACAGGATTCAAGTTCACTTAGAGAATCAATAATGTACTTTACTACATTAGAACAAGAGGAAATAACAGCATTTAAAGATGGTTGCAGAAAGTTCAGTAAAGACCACTCTAGTAAACAATGGGCTAAACAATGTCTATTAATCTATAGCTATATTAAAGACAATGGTAGATAAGTATGAAACAGGTTAATATTGGACAATGGTGGGGAATGTTTAAGTTACTCTACCAACAAGTAACAGTATATGTCTCTGCAATTAGTTATGCTATGACAGCTACTACATTATATCTAGTTGCTACACGTAGTATTATACCAATGCCATACTGGGTATTTGTAATTATCTTAATAGCAATAGTACTTTTGTTAATGTTACTTGAGTTCCTATTAAGCCTAGCAAGTGTCTACAGTGTACAGAATAAGCAAGCTTGGATACATGATAACCCGATGAGAGAATATCTAGAAAGACGTGACCGTATCTATACTAATAAGCTAAACCAGATATTAAAGAGATTACCAAAAGGTAAATCATAATGTTTATAAAGTTAGCAAGGCTTATTGCAAAACTTACTCGTGG
>JAQTLL010000017.1 GCA_028714915.1 Sulfuricurvum sp. | reverse complement strand
TTGTCATGTCTACCTCTTATATTATTAACAATAACATAGGCAAGTATTATAATAGCAAAGAAGATGAAGACTATTGCCATCTGTGTTGCTAATCCCATGGTATTTGTATTCTCCTTATCATTAACTCTTCTTCTTTCCTATTTTCCTCTTGTATTTCCTTTAACTCATCTTTAGTTAGCTCATTTATAAAGCCCTGCATTGTGTTATATACCGTTATTCCTACTAAAGTAGATACTACATCATCAAGAACTGTGTGAGGTTCTACCTCTTTTACTTTCTTAGCATGTCTATATTGTCTATATATAATACATACAGTACCTATATTAAATATAAGTATCCATACTATTACTGCTGTTATTAGTTCCATATGTCCTTCCTGTTCTTAATGATAATTATTATCCCACAAGTAAACCCAATAACCGCTGCAATGAAGGCTATTACTTCTATTAATTCCATAACTTTAATCTCCAGTATAATGTCTTAAAAGCCACTATCATACCATGCTTAACAGGATTAAGAGTACTGTTATTCTCTAACTTACTGTGGTATATACAAGACACAGGTACTTCTATCATTTTAAGCCCTAGCTTCCTAGCCTTGATAAGCAGCTCTGTAGAGAAGCCAAAACCATTCTCTTCTATATTCAATAGTAACAATGCTTTCTTGTTATAAGCTCTGAAACAACATTGTGAATCAGTCAACTTATTCTTATTAAATATATTATATATATTATTAATTATATCTATACCAAACTTTCTATATCTAGGTGCTTTATACTTATTAATAAATCTACTACCTATTACTATGTCAGCCTTACTAAGAGCTTTAAGCAGTATAGGTATCTCTTCAGGATTATGTTGTCCATCACTGTCAAGAGTAATAACAGCATCATAATCAGCTCTAACAACTTCTGCAAAGCCTCTTCTAGTAGCAGCACCTTGCCCTTTAGTATATTCTTTTAATACAGTAGCACCACGAATACTAGAGTTATATGCTGTCCTGTCCTTACTATTATTGTCTACTACTATAGTAGTACTATTAAGAGTAAGACATTTAGTAACTATCTTATCTATAGTTCTCTCTGCATTGTAAGCTGGTATTAGTATTGCTGTTTTCATTTATGGTATTGTCCTTGAGCATATATTACTACAATAATAGATAGAGTAAATACTACTATAACTATAAGTAAGTTCTTCCAGTTATGTTTTAGAAAGGATTTCATTTAACCTTAGTTCCACAATCAGGACATGCTTTCCATTCGAGTGCTAAAGGTCTGTTCTTGCATTTTGGGCACCACTTATGGTCTTTACTATAACACTCTTTACATTGACCACCCCAACCATGAGTTAAAGTTAATTCAGGAGTATCAGACCAGATAGTCCCTTTTATTTCATTGCCGCAGGTAACACAGTTTCTTTTCATTACTTATTCCAACTTTCTATAGTTTTAGTCAATCCCTCAGTAAGACTATATCTAGGTTTATACCAAGTAGTATTAGCTATACTTCTATCAATATCACCGACCCTACCAGCAATATGTTTAATATGTACAGTTTTAGACATTAATTTACCTATAAGCAATGCTAAGTCAGTAATACTTATATCAATACCAGTACCTAAATCACAACAACCATCAAAGCCACTGTCAGCAGCTTGCATCATTGCATTAGCTACATCATCTATATAGATAAAGTCTCTAGACTGTGTACCAGAACCCTCAATGATTACAGGCTCATCTTCTTTAAGCTTTCTAATAAAGCTAGGTATTACAGCGGTATCAGAGGATTGCCCTACACCATAGACATTGTATAACCTTAATATAGATGTAGGTAGTTTAAACATCTCTCTAAAGAACTTACAATACTCTTCACCTACTACTTTAGTAATAGCATACATAGTCCTAGCATCATGGGACACCGAAGACGATGCAAAGATTACTCTCTTAACATTACAGGCTTTACCTATAGATAACACATTGAAAGTACCTGTTATATTAGTAGTATGAGCTAACAGTAAGTCCTCAGCACATGCAGGTACAGTAGAGATAGCACCTAGATGAAAGATATAGTCTACTCCTTTACATTTTTCATATAGTAGCTTACGATTGATAACACCACCATTCTCTTTGTCTAATCCTACAAGATGTATTTCTCTATGCCTTAATAAATCACATAGTCTAGTACCAATAAAACCTCTATGGCCTGTAACCAAGCACTTACTTCCTTTTAACATTACTATCACCAACCATATATCTTTGCTACTATGACCACCATAAGTGTTAGCAGAAAGAATATAATACATAAAATTCCTAGCGGGAGCAGGAAAATGACTGCCAGTTTTTGTCCTATATCCCAGCTATTCCAAATCTTACTTACCTTCATTATTAATACATCCCTGTTCTAAGATGAGTACCACAGTAACCACAATATCTCTGTGTAGAAAGAGCTATCTTTTTACATTGAGGACATTCAACACTATCGTTTACCTCTATACTTGGTTTTTTCTTAAGTCTTTTGTATATAAACAATACTATTGGTATATCTAGTATAACAAAGATTAATATATATAATATAAGATAATTCATTTCTTTACTTTGTTTAACTTCCTAGTTTTCCTAGCTTTACTTAATCGTTCTCTTGCCTCTATCTTTTGTTTCTCAGTAAACTTTCTACCAACTCTAGGTGCTCTAGGCATTGGTATACGCCTTTTCTCTACTTCATATTCCTTACCACCAAATTCATTCTCTTCTATAGGCTTTAGTCCTAATCTCTTTTCTAGATGTTTCTGCCATTTCTTATTGTAAGTAAATACAGACGCCTTACTCTGTGTTTGGTCAAATCTAATAATAGTTTCCTTTTCTTCATTGGTTAATGATATTGTTGACTTGCCCTGCTCATCATCTAACATTATTTCTTATCCTTATCACTACTTAATAGCCCAGTAACAAAATACACCATTAGACATATAACAGCAATAATTGCTACAGTAATGTCATAAATACCCTTACGATTACCATTTTCTAACAAACTCATTCCAGATGTAAGATAACCACCGAGAGCAAAGAATGTTGGTAAAAGTAACCAGAATCTCATTTCTTGTTCTCCTTATCATCCTTATCTTTTTTATCCCAACCAAACATACTTCTAATCTTTGATGGTACACTTGGCATGTAAGCACAGAATACGATACCTATTATAATACCTAGAAGAACATTCATTACATTGAAACTCCTTCAATACTATTAATACTATTGAATACTATACTATATATCATATATATCTAAGAGACTATAGTCTCTGTTATTTACCCACTGCAGGAGTAGATTGCTCTTGCTTAGGGGGCTACTAAGTTCCTGCAGTGGTGAAAGGAGAGTTGATGGATAGGTAGTAATCTTATTTATATTAGTCTTATTAGACATTAACTTCCTCTTTAGTTAGTTCTTCTAACAATTCTATCTGATTCTTTATCCTATTATACAGTATCTTAATACTAGCTATCTCTTGTCCTACAGTAACAAGCAGTTTACCTTGTGTAGTTCTCTCTACAGTGCCACTTGTTAGCTTATCTAATTCAAAGAACATAGACTGTGCTGTCTCAAAGGCAGTATTAGTAGCAGAGTCTATTAAGTCCAGACTTTCTTTGATAGTATTTACACCTTCATCTTTTCTATACTGTATTTCTTCTAACTCACTACTCATTATTCTACTCCTATCTCTATATTATTATCTACAACTGTATTGTTATTCTTTGTTAAGTGGTCATGAAGCCGTTGAGCACGGACTTTCCCCATCTTCTCTATATCAAGATACTCCGACATATCAGCATCAGCAACAGCTTTAAT
>JAQTLL010000016.1 GCA_028714915.1 Sulfuricurvum sp. | reverse complement strand
CAACTTCTGGGCGAGATCATCCCAAAAATGCCTCAAAAATATGATCGCTTCATAGAGCCATTTTTTGGTGGCGGTGCGCTGTTTTTTGCTGTACACCCAGTGGGCGGCATCATCGCTGACAGCAATCCAGAACTGGTGAATCTTTACCGTTCTGTGGCCGATGATGTTGAGGGAGTTATCGAACAACTCCGTATGCTCCAAAATACTGAGGAAATTTTTTACTTGGTTCGTGCGCTGGACTGGACAAAACTGCCAAGTTTTCAAGCTGCTGCCCGAACCATTTTTCTGAATCGGACTTGCTTCAACGGCCTCTATCGCGTGAATAAATCAGGTGGATTCAACGTGCCTTACGGCCGATACAAAAACCCAAAAATTCTTGATGAAGACTCCCTGCGGGCGGCTTCTGAACTGCTCCGTCAAACAACGATTCTCTGTGGCGATTACAAGACGGTGCTGAAGGAGAATGCGCAACCCGGAGACTTTATTTTCTTGGATCCGCCATATTTGCCCGTGTCGGCATATGCGGATTTCAAACGTTACACCAAGGAACAGTTTTACGAAGAGGATCACGTTGAACTGGCCGCTGAGGTCCATCGGCTTCATGAGTTGGGTTGTCACGTCATTTTGACGAATTCGAATCACCCACTGGTTCATGAGCAGTACAGCAAGTTTCCCATCGAAGTAATCCAAACGAAGCGCTATATATCTTGCCATGGCAAAGGGCGCACGGGTGAAGACGTAGTTGTCTATGCGCCTCCAAAACAGCGATTCAATCTGCGTATAGCTCCAGAGCCGATACCGGTTCAAGCTCAGCTTTACCCATCAACCCGATACATGGGGTCGAAGAATAAGCTGTTGAGAGAAATATGGGCAGTAGCCTCGCAATTTAATTTCGAGACAGCGATTGACCTGTTTTCGGGGTCATGTATCGTTGGCTACATGTTCAAAGCCCATGGCAAGGCTGTTATATCTAATGATTACATGGCGATGTCCACAACTTTCGCCAAGGCGATGATTGAGAACAACGACACTACGTTACCAATGTCTGAAGCCCTAGCGTTGTTGGAGCCGAAAAAGCCCAATGACGGCTTCGTTGAGAAGACATTCACCGGGCTGTATTTCGAAGATGACGACAACCGGCTAATCGATATTCTCCGCTCCAATATTAAAGCTATAAAAAATCCACTTAAGAAGGCCATTGCGATGTCGGCATTGATGCGAGCTTGCTTGAAAAAGCGCCCGCGTGGCATCTTTACCTATGTGGGACATCGTTATGACGATGGACGCAAAGATTTAACAATGTCGTTCCGCGCGCAATTTCTAGAAGCAGTAGAGGCCGTAAATGCTGCCGTGTTTGATAACGGCAAGACGAATAAGGCGCGGAATGGTGACGCAATGACCTTGAGGAACTCCAAGGCTGATTTGGTGTACATCGACCCCCCCTACTATTCGCCATTGTCAGATAACGAATACGTGAGACGCTATCACTTTGTTGAAGGCTTGGCCCGCGATTGGCAGGGAGTAGAGATTCAGGAACACACCATCACCAAAAAATTTAAGTCCTACCCGACACCATTCTCATCTCGCAAGGGCGCGGCAGCTGCATTTGACTTATTGTTTAAGCACTTCAAGGATAGCGTACTGATTGTGTCTTATTCATCAAACAGTCAACCGACGCTCGATGAAATGGTGTCCATCATGTCAAAGCATAAGCAACACGTTGAAGTTGTGCCGGTAGATTACAAATACTCGTTTGGCAATCAGAGTCACAAGGTTGGTGATAACAAAAATGACGTGCAAGAATATTTGTTCGTGGGTTTCTAGAAAATATGGTTAAAACCGCTGATTTTCCTCAAGCAGATCGATTGGAACAAGTCGGACAAGTAGCACTCGCCATTTCGAAAGGACACCACGCTGATGATGAAATCGAGGTATATATTGGCCTTGATTCGGCGGGCCGCCAAGGCCGTTATTATCGATCAGCGGCAGAAGTTCTGGGGCTGATTTCGAACCAGCAAAATTATGCGGTTCTCACCCCGCTTGGTGAAGAGTTTGCAACGCTGAAGAGTGCTGCCGCACGGATGGATTTTTTGGCCCGCTGCCTGGTTGAGACCCCCGTTTTTCATGAAGCACTCCTCTTCATCCATCAGCACAGCCCGAGCGACAACCAGCTAAAGCTTTGGTTTCGTCATTTCTACCCTGGGGCTGAGGCGACTGCCAATCGACGATTTCAAACTTTCACCAATTATCTGCGTGACGCGGGGCTATTGCAGCCATCCATGTCGAAAAATCAGTTGAAAAAGTTTATTGGTAATGTCGTTAAACAATCGCACCCGCCGACAAAAGGATTGACGGGCCGAAAGCGAAATCACTCTCCGCCGACCGCAAGTGCAAAAAGTGTCATTCGTGTGGATATAGATGCTCAAAAAAGGGAACGCGCCAACCAAATTCACTGGAAACTCATCGATTCAAAATCTGCTTTTCTGGACGCGAGACAACTTGAACCACTCGCCAACGAGCATATCGATCTTTTCGCTGATGATGAAGGGGATGTCATTCTTTACGAAATGAAATCGGTTGATTCTGAAAGCGGGAACCTGCTTTCTCAAGTTCGAAAAGCGGTGGCACAACTTTATGAGTATCGCTACATATACGAAGAGCCTAAGGCGAGACTTTGTATCGTGACAAACCACGAGATTACCCAAAAAAATGATTGGTTGATTGATTATCTTAGCAAGGATCGGCTCATTGCATATGAGTGGACAAAGGATTTTCAAAACTTTGAATGCAGTGCCCGCTCAAGAAAAATACTTGGCGGATTTGTTCCTTAACTATCTATGAGGCCATGGCACTTAGGCAATACCACCGTCCGAAGTCCTTTCAGGCTGCGAGATGGATTAGTAGCGCTATCCACATCATCTCTCCAAGGAAACCTACGGGGACGGGAACAAGAAATCGCTTTTCGTCGTTTGCTTGGCGAACATGGCATCATAGAATTAGGCGACGATGAAACTTACAGTGTTGGCCGCAAATGGCGCTCTGCACTGAATAAGCTTGGTTTCCTTTACCCAGAAGTACCTACAAGCGTTGGTATCCCCCAAAGTGAGGTCGGCCCCCTCGACATGATTACTCCCAATGGTTGGCGGCTGATTCGTGCCGAAACAGTGCCAGCAATTCAGGAGTGTTTCTTGCGGGCGTTGGCCGCACATTACATTCCTTCCTCACTGGAAAAGGATTTTGATTTTTCGGTGTTCTCACCGCTCCGTCACACTTTGGCCGTCATGCTGGAATTGGAAAGGCAGACGGGAGAAAGTCGCCTGAACTTTATTGAAATGGCGCTGGTGGTTCAATTGACCAGCAGCAATGACGTTCTGGCTGATATTGTGACTCAGGTGCTGGCATTGCGGGAGCGTCGGCTTGCTTCACCCAATAAGCGCCAATTTGACCGGCAGGAACGCGAAGCTGCTGCCATGGCACACCAATACGTTGACAGCACCTTCAATGACTACGCCGATACGAATCTGCGCTATCTGAAAGCGACGGGGCTGGTTCAAAGCAAGGGGCGCGGCCTCGCTCTGATACCAGAGAAGCATGTCTTTATTGAAAGACTGGTTCAAGATACCGGCATCCCCGATTCCGACCGCTCTTACTTCATCACCTTATGCCAAGGGGCAACGCTTCCGACAGATCATCAGGATTCTGCGCTGGCCGTGTTGGATGACCTTTTGCAGCAACTCCATAGGCGCGGTATTCCCTTTGATGCCAAGGGAAAGCCAACTGGCACTCCAGCCGACATCGCAAACATTCGCTATGAAATTGAAGAGCTATTGTCAGAGCAAAATGAAGTTGAATATGCAACTCGGCAAGCATTGGAATGGGAAGAAATCGCGGCTTACATGGATCTCATCATCAGCCGTAAAAACAAGAAAACTTTATCGAATGGCGATGAAATAGAAGTGCCCAAGGCTGAAGCTCCGGCCTATTTTGAGTGGGTTTTATGGCGTGCATTCCTTGCCATCAACAGCCTAGCCAACAAACCATATGAGGCAAGGCGCTTCAAAATTGACCAGGATTTTTTACCCGTCGGAACTGCGCCTGGCGGCGGGCCTGATTTAATTTTTGAGTTCGATGATTTTGTCATCGTGGTTGAAGTCACTCTAACGGACAACTCACGGCAAGAAGCAGCCGAAGGGGAACCTGTCCGTCGTCATGTAGCTGATCTGGTTTTGCATTACGGGAAGCAATCTGGCAAGCCCGTTTATGGGCTCTTTATTGCTAACCGAATCAATTCCAACACCGCCGAAACTTTCCGAATCGGCGTTTGGTTCACTCACTCAGATGACAAGATGCGGCTGGACATTATTCCTGTAACTCTTGCGCAGTTCAAAGCTTACTTTGAAGCCTTGTTCACGTCTGGTCGTGTTGAAGTTGGCTTGATTCGTGAATTGCTTGATCTTTGTAGCGAATTGCGATCAGCACATGAAGCTCCTGCTTGGAAGCACAAAATTGAATATACCATCCAGCAGCAGATCGCTCTTTATACTCTCTCGAATTAGAAGGGTCGCCCATTAGCCGACCTGCGTCAAGCGAGTAAGCGAGAATAATCAGGGACAGACCATGATTTATTAAAGGCCAGCTGGTTTGGCGCGCGTCTTGGCGGCAATGTAATCCCCGTGGGAGATGTGGAGCAGGTCGGCCATCCTTCGCATCA
>JAQTLL010000015.1 GCA_028714915.1 Sulfuricurvum sp. | reverse complement strand
CATACTGGCTATCGGGCGCAGACACTGAAACAGACATCCTCCCAGCGTCCCCACATTAACCCTGTGAGCATCAGCATCCAGCGACCCATACCTTAACAAGGCGGGCATCCAGCGACCCATACCTTAACACGCACCCACACGCACCCACCCGTGCGTGTGTACCAATAACATATTCGTCCGTCCCTGCCCGTACGCCCTGTAGTCACCCATACACCCCCAATTCCCCAGCTTGCAGCAATTCCCCATAAAATCGACCACTTACAGGATTGCAACAGCAGTGCCCTTACATTTCAATACGTTACATACCCCATAGTTCTGGCTCTGCTCATTCCCTTGTATTTCAGACACTTGCATAGCTTCGCTAGCTATTCCCATACAAAACAACGCCTTAGCCCATAGCTTACTATGGGAAGCATTGCCATAGCTTGCTATGGGAGCCACACATAACAAAATCAACCACTTAGCACCACCTACCAGCATTGCATGGCAAACACACCCATAAGTCATTGATTTTACTTTATTAAAAAATCCCCCTCACGCCACGATAATTACCTACCCTGTAGGGTAGCCTACCTATTACCCAAAACGTGCCGCCACGGTCAATTTTACCCATACCTGTACCCATATAAACTACACTCAACGCACCTAACTATGCTTACAATACATAAGCAACGCTCATAACTGCATTTATAAAATAATGCTTGCATTGCTCTCTTAAATGTGGATAATAAGCACATCGAAACGATTACCCAAACCACTAAGGAACAATTATGTTTACTCCCTGCCCTGCCCATGCCCTTGCTATCTTTGCCGTTATACGCCATTTAAAACGCCATGCCCAGGCCATTATCTGTATCCCTGTACAGAATGCCAACGGCTTATACGATGCGCTTGTGAATGGCGATTACACTTATATTGCCGCCAGTAGCCTACGCGAAGCCGCGCAATACTGCATCGACGATATGGCAAGCTACTCACAAAACGTTATTATCTTGTAGTTAGCCTACAATGTCCGTGTCGGGCATTGTTGGGTAACAATCCGTTACCATAACCTTTTTGGAAAACTATCATGACTACATATACACTGGACGCTTTAAAATCACTGGTAAACAACGGCAATGAAGCCAGCTTCATTGCCCTTGAACGGACGATGACGGACGCGAGTTACCCTATCGAGTCCTTCACGGTTTCCAACGGCCTTGTTACCATAGTGTACGGCACGGGCAAGGGTGAAAGCGCAAGCAATGGCGAAACGCGCACCTGCAATGCAGAAATGTTTATCATTGCCGTACTAGGACAAATGAGCATATCCCCTGCTACAATATTCCACACGTTCCACGCTGGTAGACCAAAACTTAAGGGCATGGGAGATAAAGGCTATTACTTTGCTTGTTTCAACCGTTTGGTTACATCCGCTAACAGCATGGGCGAAACCATACCCAAACACGTTGCCACCGCCTTAGACAGTACCGAACAACTATTGCTTGACATTACCGCGTCATTTAACGCGCGTATTGTTGGTATCAAAGATACGTTAGCCAGTGTTAAGGGCAATGCAAGCTTGCAAAGTGACTACCTCAACATAGTGTCTACCGCACGTCCATTGGCAATTGACGGTATCGACGTGGACACCAGCGCAACAAGCGCACTACTGCAAGTTGAGAAGTTCGCTAGCGTACTGGAAACCTTCGCCAATTGCTTCGCAAATGCCAAAACAAGCGATGAAGAAAACGCAAGCGGCAACAGCAAAGGATTCAACATTGAGTTAACCAGTGTTCCTACGGTACGGGCTGATAATACCATAAGTGTACTGGCCGAAACAGGCGATGCCCATAAAACCGTACTGGAGCGCATAAAGACCACCTTGCCAAATTACAAATGCAATGCGAAAGACCTTGAAGAAGGTTACTATCGCTATACCCTTACGCTTAAGGTAAACTAGGCAATAGCTTACAAGCCCTTAGCAATAAGGGCTTGTTGGGTAGTGCTTTACTACCATATTACTTCGGAGCGATTATGTACACTGGCACATTGTATCTTAACAATTCCGGTCACCGTTGGATTAACCTTATCAACGGCAAACGGGATAAAATTACACTCTTTACCAAAAACGGCAAAGAGATAACACGCACGGTAAACTACTGGCAAGCGTTTGGTAACTTTGCAACGGCAAATATAAGTTACAAAAATAAACGCATTAACGTATTTGCCGACACAATACTTGAGGATTAACTATGATTACAAAAGAAGAAATTTTAAAACTCACTTGGCGTGATACCGTACTCCAGATAATACCAGCCGAACAGGGCATATTATCAGGTACATTACATAAGCCGCGTGTCTGGCGCGTCAATGGCGCGTGTAAGCTTTGGAAGCGTTCACCCGAACGGTTCAGACTGCCTATTAAGCGCGGCTTGTATGAACATGGATACATTACCGAAGAAAACGCGCATTTATTCGCACTTAACGAAGGTTAAAGTTATGTTTTTAAATAATTTACTTAACTGTTGTGGAGATACGACCCAATTAACCCCAACACAAATAGACGGCATTGTGTTTGCGCTAGCCAACCGCTGTTCACAAGCAAAGAAAGACAAACTAACCTTGGCATTGCAAGATGTACGCGGCATATCTAAAATAGGGCAGTTATCAGCGATACAGTTGCATAGTTACGGCATAAGCATTGCTGAACCTTACAAGGGTATTCATAAAGACTTGCTTAACCATTTACTTAACCAATAGGGCATTAATATGCAAAGAATAACAATAACAACGCTTCGCACAGTATGCGATTTCCTAAACCGTGTGGACACACCTAACGTGTATCACATTTCGCAAGCTTATGGCGGTTATGCCCTGCATAAAGAGTGCAATGCCCACGGCGGTATACGCGATGTGTTCGGTTCTGGACATATTACAGCAAAAGACTTGTATAACCGTATGCAAGCCTTTATTTCCGGTCTTAACAATAACAAATAGGATATTTATTATGCGTAAAATAACACAACGGGCAGTTACCGCGTTCCTTAACCGTGAACGCTTTGGTCAAGGCAATACACAAGTCATAGTGGGTATGCACTGCGACGTTACTAGCTTATTACTGCATGGCCGCCTGATAGCCCGTTTGGACGACACTGGGCTTAATATATCATCAGGGGGATGGCAGACTGCTACCACAAAGGAACGCCTCAACGCATTGCCTGGCGTTCGCGTTCATCAAAAAAACTACACTTGGTATCTTAATGGACACATGTGGAACGGTGGTTACACCAATGTAAAGGAATGGAGCGAACTGCACGGTAAGTGAACCATTGCCTGTTACAGTACGCCATGTGCTGTAACAGGCTTTCCTGCATCTATCAGTAAATACATGTTATGCTGTAAGCAACATGTTGCACTGTATGCAATGTAAATTAATTCAACCTAGTGTAAAATAAGCTTGCACAAATACATTTAACCCTGTATGATGCAACTCACTGGAAGCAATCCTGCTTCCCTTCACATCGGAACGATTATGAACACACTTAACACCCTGCCATTAGAAACCCTTCGTACCTTGCTTGCACAAGTCTTCCCTGATTATACTGTATGGGTACGGGGCGATACTGCCGCCCTTCAATAATCGATAATACCGTTAAGATATACCCAAACATAGCAACAATAAGCTTGTATAACCGTAGTACCCCACGTGATGCTAAGCAACGATTGCAAAGCATTATGTTAATGCGCAAGCTAGGCCTGACACTTACTAGCGTGGGATACCTCGCAGGATGTGCCACGTTCCGTATGAATGACGTACTGTGTGAACAGCTTAAGGGCAGTGTTTAGTTACATTGCAGTACACGATAGGCTATCAGGTTGCATGTATTGTACCCTAATAGCCTTTAGCCAATTGCACCAAACCTGTGCGCATGGCGACTGAAACCTAACGAACGTTCGGTAAGTTACTGGCGTTCGCCATTATTACTTTGGCGTTCACGGTGGTAATGGCAAGGCCAGTTAGTTGCAATTTGTGTCTAAGGTACTCCTTGGGAGGCGGGGGTGCTGCGTATGGTGACATAGCTCCCTTTATGTAACTCCCATCCCCGCATAGCATGGTAACTAACTACACACATATCGTTACCAGTCACATATATATGCTAATACACTGGCGACCGCCATTACAGTATTCCCACCCACATATTATTATCAATTACTTACACGATGTATGAGCTACGTTACATGGAGGGTAATATGCGTTGCATGGGCGATAGCTACCAAGGTGGTATGGTATTGATACCTACTGTGATTGCCTGCGGCCAGTTTACTGCATGTATTGCGTATATATATATTAATAAGAGTGAACGGGCGATAGCAATTATGTTACACATACCATACCATACCAACATACTGGTGATAGCAATTTATTGCACCGCAGTAATGGGCGATAGCCATTAAGTATCGTCATTGTATGGTATTAATACTGTAATGGTCTGGCGACCCGACGGACATGCCCATTGCAGGATATTTTATTAATAATAGAAGCGAACGGGCGATAGCTATTATGTACTCATGTTGTATGGTGCGTTCTATTAATAACAGACGGGCGATAGCCACTAAGTACCGACATAACAGAACATTGCACATGGGATTAATGGTCGTTCACTTCTGCCTCACATACCCTACATTTATATTACTCACAATGAACGGGCGGGCGTAGCCAGTTACAGTGATGCCCGCCACCCACTTGTGTGATATGTTTATAGTATCAGTATGCGGGCGAACGGTGCGTTGCGTTACAGTATACTGGCATTGCAACCAGTTTGTTACTGTTTATTTATTAATATTATGGGCGGATCGCAGACCATTACAGTGTTACGCACAGTACCGTATCATTATGCGTGTGGGGCATTGCATTGCATTGCTAGGTTCGGGTGGTTGCGCAGGAGGGAATTATTACTGTGATGAGGAGGGCTTTGGCTTGGCTCGGCTTTTTCATATACTGTAGTAGGGGATAAACTGCTACGATTTCAATGACTTACGGTATGTTTGGTATAGCTGAACCGTGCGATTGGTATAGCTGAACCGTGCGATTACTTGCGGTTTTGGAGTAATAATGGGAGCCTGAGCAAGGCGAGGGAGGGAGCCGTCCGTGGC
>JAQTLL010000014.1 GCA_028714915.1 Sulfuricurvum sp. | reverse complement strand
GAACCTTACTACGATTCCTCTCTCGTTTCAAATAGGAAAATACTTACGATTTCAAATAAAAAATGCTTATCCCAATCCAACCACTTTTATATTCGGCTAAGTGGTCATTTTAGCGTGTCGTTTGACACTCTTGCTTTATTTACAAACTCTATGTTGGAAATGAATAGGTATCCAAAGCTTAAAAAGTTACTACGCTATTATTTAATCATCTTTCCATTTACACTGCTGATTTTTGTATTTACTAATGAATTTAATAATTTTAGAAATATATTTTCTGTTATCTTACTTCTGCTACTTCTCTTTATTACGGTATATGCTGCACTAAAAAAAGATTCTCAAGCTAAATTCATATTATTTGGATGGTTTCTTTTTATTGTGGCGGGTAGTGCAATGTATCTTTCAAGCATCGGCTGGTTTGATATATATAAATTGTCGCATTACTTTATAGAAATATTAGTAGTTTTGGAAGCTATTATTTTTTCTATTGCGCTGGCATACCGAATTAAGCAACTTCAATTAGAAAAAGAGACTGTACATCAAAAACTTCTGGAACAACAAAAAAATGAAAAGCTGAAACTTGAACATGAGGTATTGAAAAAAACAGAAGATTTGCAAGAGGTACTTGCCACCAAGCAACTGTTATTAAATGAATTAAATCATAGAGTTAAAAATAGTATGCAGACTATACTTTCTTTAATTAGAATGCAAAGCGATGAATTTGATGATATAAAACTGCAAGACGCATTTACTACTATTCAGAATAGGGTAAGTACAATGAGTCATCTCCATGAGCTATTATACAAAGAAGAATTATTTTCAGACGTCAATGCATTTCAATATTTCCATAGTATAGTTGAAGATATACAAGACAGTTATGAGATGATAGTGGACATTAACTATCAAATCCATGCTTCATTAGAAATCGAACAGGCTATTTATTGCGGACTGATTGTGAATGAATTAGTTACCAATGCTTGCAAATATGCTTTTAAAGATGACAAAGGGACAATCAAAATCAGTTTAGATGAAAAAGATAATGTATATAGCCTGATAGTCAGTGACAATGGCATTGGTTATGATCAATCTAGAACAACGAATTCTTTAGGTCTAGAACTGGTCAAAAGTTTAGTGTGTGGTCAACTAAAAGGAAAAATCGCGATAGATTCACACAATGGAGTCAGTATTGAAGTTATCTGGAGCAAACTTGAGTAGTATTAAAATTTTGATAGTTGAAGATGAAGCGATAGTATCAATGGAAATTAAAAGAGTTATCGAAAGAATCGGATATGAAGTATCTGCTATCGTAACTAATTACAAAGATGCAATACAAAGTGTAAAAAGAAATAAGCCCGATCTCATTTTAATGGATATAAATTTAAACAGTTACAAAGATGGTATAGAAACAGTACAAGAAATTAAAATGACGCAAGATATACCAGTTATTTATTTAACAGCTGATTCAGATTCTAAAACGATTGAAAGAGCTATTCAAACTGATCCTGTAGGTTACTTGCAAAAACCATTTAAACGTGAAGATCTTAATTCAACAATTGCATTAGGTTTGTATAAAAACAAAGTAGATAAAAATGATATTGTTGTTGACAATAGATTGACGGAGATCGGAGCAGGGTATTATTATGATGTGGAGTATGAGCTTTTGTATTATAAAAATGAGCCTATAAAATTAAGTCCGAAGGAAAAAATCTTACTCACTAAATTAGTTCAAGCTTGGGGCGATATCGTACCGTTTAAAACATTGGAAAAATTGATCTGGGGGCATCCTGTAGATGCAGGATCTTATAGGACATTACTTTATAGATTAAGAGGGAAACTACACTATGAACTTATAGAAACCATCCCCTCATTCGGACTCAAATTGAAAGTTTAAAAGTTTATTCCAAAGCCTGCTCCATAGCCTTTATAATTTTCATTTCCAGAAATATTATTTTGTATGTGTTTGTCTCTTAATGATTGTTCATATTTTAAATATAAAAAGAATTCTGGAGAAAAAAATTGATACAAAGTCACAGATGTGTTATATTGTGAATAGTCTTTCGCATAATCATTACTCAGTAAATCATTTTTAAGTTCTAAACTAGAAAACAACATTGTTGAATGAGTGAGATTTAAACCCAGTATAAAATAAGCTCTTAAGTCACTATCATATTTTTCGGTTTTCATTACGTTATTGTTAATGATTTGATAAAGCGTAGAGTGTGAATCGCTAAATAATAATGCAGGACCTATATATAGAGTATCTGTTATGTAATACTTATATCCGGCTCCCAGTTCATATTTCCGCCCGTTTTGTTCAAAATCAATATTTGTAGTTCCAAAAACAGTATTTCCAATATGTTGTTTAGGACTATATTTAAAAGATGCTAAGGCTACATATTTTCTATTCATAAAAACATAGTTGAGACTAGGAAGATCATAAGATATCTGTGTATCGTTAAGCGATTTTGTAGTTGCAGTGTAATCGTAGCGAACATTTTCAATTGTAAAAAGATGTAAATTTTTTTCTTCCCCAAGTAAGTTCATTACGATCAGTAAAACTAGAACAATTTCCTTCAACTTTTCCCCTTTAGAACAATATTCTACCTCATAAATTTCAATTTTAAAACGTGATACGTATCGTGATGTTAATAGTGACGTTAACTGTGACGGCTAATTTTTAGAATTTCTCTTTGAAAAATAAGGAGAAATCATGGTCTGCATAAATAAAAATAAAGTGTTCAGAGAGCTAGAAGAAATAATAAAACTTCGAATTGGCAATGATCATCATGAAGTTCAAAACAGTATAAATGTTTTAGAACAATTTCGACAAAGAGTTTTTTTAGAAAGTACAATTGAAAAGACATTGGATTTTAATAGAAGTCTTAATTGGAATCATGAGGAAGAAAATGTTCATCTTGTAAACAATGCTGAGGAACTACTTGAAGTATTTAAACTTCGAAGTGATGTTTTTGGTAGTTTAAAATATGAGAATGAGTTTCCGGATAGTATAAGAGGTTTAAATTTTGATACATTTGATCATCACGCTGCAATTGTATTTTGTAAAACGAACAACGAATTGACGGGAACATGCAGGCTTATTTTTGATACACATAAAAAACTCCCTACCGATGAAAAGTATTCATTAGACTATATAAGGGAAGAATATTCCTCTATCGGAGAAGTATCGAGACTTGTTACAAAACAGGATAAATCTGGATTAAATTTGGAATTTAAATATTTAACACGAGGAATTTATCGGATACTTGAGAATAATCCTATAAACGTATCTGTATCTGCCATGAAGCAAAGTCACTTTAAATTGTATTCAAAGTTTGGCGGCTTTAAGGTGGAAAAAGAATTGAAAGGTTACGGACATATAGACTACGATGTTGTAGTCACTTCATGGAACCCTAAAGAAATATCCCCTTTTTTTAAAAAACTCTTTCTAGAATAAATGCAAAAAAAGTATTTTCGGATTTATAAATATCGGATAATTAAAAAAATGTGACGCAAACTATGATAACTTTAAAATACAATTTGTATTTAAACTTTAAGTAAGAGAGCAAAAAATGTCATTTATTCGATTTTATCTGTACAAAAAAACTGTGCAGTATAGATGAAAAAACTTTATCTTTATCTTTTTTTAGAAATCTGTGTATTTGGGAATGATATTTCTTTTGAAAATATCAAGCACTCCGCCCATGAAAACTCTCACCGCCTCAGTATCCGCTCCATCGACACAAAAATCGAAGAAGCCCGCTTGGAAAACGTCTATTCTACCCTTTATCCCCAACTCTCATTTGGATACAACAGTGAGTATAACCGTAATCTTGACAGCACTTCTACGGGGAGTATTTCCGTGGGGGAGACGACGATCAATTCGACGGTCCGACATAAAGACTCACTTTCTTTGCGAATGAATTATGAGCTCTACCACTTCGGTACCACCCTCAAACAAATCGAAATGTCCAAAAATGAGATTGCAGCAAAAAAACTCGAAGTGTGTAATGAAGAGACGAAACTCCATTTGGAAATCTTAGACCGTTACGCTCAAGCGCAAAAGGCTCAAAACGAACAGCGTTTTAAAAAGTCAATGCATACCTTACGTAAAGAACTCTATTTTTATAAACAGCGTCTCTATACTGCCGGAAAAGAGACCCGTGTTTCAGTAGGGGATGAAGCGATTCGTCTTATCGATCTGGAACACGATATCGAACGCTCGCTTATGACATACGAGGAAAATCTGATCGCACTGAGCAAACTCTCCCATGTAGAGCTTGATCTCAAAGAGACACAACTATTATCACTTGCTACGAAAGCCGATGAGATTCATCTTCGCAGTTTTGAGAACAATTCACAAGCACGCCAATATCAAGAGAAAATGGATGAGAAGAATGCTGAGATCTCGATGAACGAGCGCTCCCAGCTTCCGGTTGTATCGCTCTACTCAAATTACTATCTCTATGGGTCTGATCCCCATAACGCCTATGATGCATTTAAAAGTATCCAACCCAACAGCTGGAATGCAGGTCTAAGTGTCCGATGGAATTTGTTTGAAGGGTTCAAATACAACAGTGAATCGGCGCGTCTTCATTTAGAACGTAATCGGATAGATGAAGAATATGCCCTTGCCAAGCGTGAATATGACTCTCAGACCAAAACCAAACAAGAACACTTGAATCGTCTCGCCATGCTCACCAAAAATGAAATCGAGGCACTTACTGAAACCCGCACCAAGATCACAATGACCGGGCGCCTTCGTGCCGGAGGGGAGGCAGATGCGGTGAGTGAAGTGAGTGTGAAACTAGAGGGACTGGAGCGGGAGATGGCATTGGAGAATGAGATGATACAACAGGCGTATGAAGCAGAGTCATTGAAACTACAACATGCAGGAGCCCAAGAATGCACAGCGCACTAACCGCCCTCGAAGTAGCAGGCAAACTCAACCGCATTGCGATAGACACTCGTGTCATTATCAAAGAGTACGCCCTAAGCGAGCATGAACCCTCTATCGAAGAGCTAACCCGTATTGCAACGCGACAGGGGTTTCGTGCATCGATTAAAAAACTCCCAATCAAGAAACTTATCACCGATTATCCGATGCCGATCATTGTCCTCAAACATGACGGTACCTACCTAAGTATTATTCAAGCCAATACAGAGAATCAAGAGCTTTTGGTCTTCGATATTACCAAAAAAGAACCTTACATTATGACCTATGAGGAGTGCACCTCTCAGAGCTCCGGGAAAAGCATTGTCTTAAAACACCGTATTCTTAGTGCCGATGCCCGTTTCGGATTCGGATGGTTTTTTCGTCAGATTATGAAGTACAAAAAAATAATGGCGGAAGTGCTCATTGCCTCATTTGTTTTACAACTGTTTGGATTGATTACCCCTCTCTTTACGCAAGTGATTTTAGATAAGGTTTTGGTTCACCGCTCTATGAGTACGTTGGATGTATTGGCGGTGGCGTTTATCGTGGTTGCCGCCTTTGAGATGATCCTCAATCTTATCCGCAGTCACATCTTTGCTCACACCACTTCAAAGATCGATGCCAAGCTGGGAGCAAAGCTCTTTCACCATCTTCTGGCACTGCCGTTTGTCTATTTCGAGAAACGCAAAGTAGGAAACATCATTGCCCGTGTTCGTGAGCTTGACCAAATACGAGAATTCATTGCCAACAAATCAGTTACCCTTATTCTCGATGTTCTCTTCTCCGGGGTATTTGTTGCGGTGATGCTGATGTACAGCGTTAAGCTCACGTTGATCGTGTTGGCATTCGTGAGTATCATCGCGGCACTGTATTTGATTATTACTCCTGAGTTGC
>JAQTLL010000013.1 GCA_028714915.1 Sulfuricurvum sp. | reverse complement strand
GATACTTATCTACATTAAATGACCTCTATTTTAGTAAGGAACAAGCTTTATCAAGATCAACTTCCATCTAAATTCCTAAAAATTATACCAAAATCCCTTTTTACTTACAAGATAATATTGTATTATCATTGTAGTATAATCGAAACAAACCGCTATAAGACTCCAATATTACTTCCCGTTGCCATTTGTAGCCTATGTGTATTATCACTGTCATATCTAAAAGTATAGTTGACTTAATATTATTAAAACTTGACTATAGTACCTCATAAAGATAGAATACTTGTAATTATTTAAACTATACAAACGAACTTAAGGATTTATACCATGAAAAGCCAACAAGTAGAAAAAATAGACCGTAGAGTCGTTTTAAATGTCAATTATCTGGATGAAATCGCTAAATTAGCGAATACTCTTGATTTAGACAAATCATTTAACGAACGTGAACGACTAGGGTGTGCAATTGAGAGTTTGGTTGAATTGAAACGTCTTCATGACAAAGAGTTCATCAATCTGGATAAAATCTCTAAGGAGCGTATCCATACGATGATCGGTTTCGGGGAATATTACGATAAAGAAGCAGTGGTGAAAGCTGCGATTGAAAATCTGTTTGCTGTCCATCGGGAGAAGATTATTAAGAAAATTGAGGCGCTGTAAGAACCCATTATTTAGTAAATTTGAATGTAACACTACTCCTCAGTTCCCACAGTTAAGAAGTACCGTGTTAAATAAATATTAATATATTGATATTTATTTAGTATTTATTGCTATAATTACCAGTATACTGATATTTTGGATAACCAATGAGCCTAATACATCTAAGCCAAACCATTATTAATGCGCGAAAGAAAAAAAGGTTGAACCAAACTGAGGCTGCCAAATATGCGGGCATAAGTCTCAATACCTACCGTCGCATGGAAGATGGATTTATTGAAGAAGTTGGGATCACCAAAGTGAGTGAAGTCCTTGAGATTTTCGGATTAGAAATGGCGGTTAGAGAAAAAGGTCGCCCATTAACGTTAGAGGAGCTGCAAAGTGGAGAGACGTATTAATATCTATATCAATACACAAAGAGCCGGTACATTAGCCAAAGAGGGTGAAAAGCATATATTTACCTACACGCCCGAAGCGATTACTCCTATCTCCGTAACAATGCCACTTCGTACTGAAAGTTGGGGATCTATCAATCTTCATCCTATATTTGAAATGAATCTTCCCGAAGGTGCTTTGAAAGAGACGATACGTGAACGGTTCGCGAAGGTCAAACAAATGGATGATCTTGGATTGCTGGAGCTGATCGGTCCGCATGTTATCGGACGCGTCAAATACGGTCTTCCCGAAGATCATGAAAAGCCAATAACCCTCGATGAGATCTTGCATGACGATACGCACCTTCTGTTTGAGAGACTGATGGAACGCTTTGCTATCCGCTCAGGTGTCTCAGGTGTACAACCCAAAATATTGCTTCAAATCAATGATAAAAATACCCTCTCAACCGAAGAATATATTGTCAAATCGTGGGGATCAGAATATCCTGAACTTGCATTCAATGAGTTTTTTTGCATGGAAGCGGTGCGATTAGCCGGTTTACCTATCCCCGAGTACAAGCTTTCAGAAAATCGATCGATGTTCATCATGAAACGCTTCGATTTAAAAGATGACGGCAACTATCTGGGCTTTGAAGATGGGTGTGTACTTCTGGGCAAAGGGACCAATGAGAAATACCATGCCAGTTATGAAGATCTTGCAAAAGTTTTAAAAGCCTCTACTGCTACTGAATCGAGACTTGAAAACCTACGGACTTTATTTAAAGCGCTTGTGATAAATCATATGCTTAGAAACGGCGATGCCCATCTTAAAAACTTTGCTATCTTGTATGATGAAGATTATACCGACGCTGCAATGGCGCCCATCTACGATGTCGTATGCACTACGGTCTATTTAAAAGAGGACCTACCAGCTCTTAATATGAGTGGCGGCAAGGTATGGTGGAAGAAAAAAACCTATATTGGATTTGGCAAACAAACCTGCAAGCTCTCTGCGGCAGAAATCGAAGAGATTTTCGATAACTGTGCCTCTGCAGCAAAAAATGCAGCCAATGAAATGCTCGATTATGTAAAAGAACATCCGGATATCGGTACGTTTGCGAATAAGATGCTAAATGAATGGGACAAGGGACTTGAATCGTTTGGATATGATCCGATCAATAGAATCAAACTCTGATTACTTCTCGCCTTCTTTACGGCTTATCTCTTTTTCTGTATGGGTTATGCTCTGCCATCCTTTACCTTTTAAGGAAAAGGAAAAGGATACGATGCGATGCGATTCAAATATCCATAGAAGTATATGCACCACAACTATATATTTCGGTGCAAAACCCTCCGGACAGTGTTGTTAATATTCCTCGTTGCTTCAGTGTATCACAGACGTAGGCAGCAAGCTCAAGCGAACTCATCTCAGCTATTGATTTCATTTGTACTCCTTTCGAAAGCCGGTTTATTTTTGCGTCTAGGGGCCACTTTTGCTTTCATAAGTTTTTCAATTAAATCAGGTTTATAGGTCTCTCGAACTTTTAAAAGTAAGGACTTTAACTCATTAAGGAAAAAATATCTCGGATTGTATTGGTATACTCTTGCCTTACCAACTTGAAAACTAACAAGAACTCCACCAATTTCCAATGCTTCTAGCTGTTTAATCATTTGACTAGGCTTTGTCCCGTAGAAATTAGCAATCTCTGAAGCATAGCCTTTTTCTTTTGCAAGAATATACTGAAGAACATTCTCTTTATCTTTTGAGCCTAAAAGAACTTCAATCATAATGCCTCCTTAATAGTTATTAATAACTATATTATAGTCTATATTTACTAAATAGTAGTTATTTGTTTCAAAACCTACTAGAAAATTTTCAAATATTAATTCCTAACAGTTGCTAATGAACTCCTCGTCCGCTTCATACGATGATCGAGTTTGGGAAATATCACGATAAAGAAGCGGCGATTTAAAATCTGTTTGCTGTGCATCGGGAGAAGATTATTAAGAAGATTGAGGCACTATAAGATTACCAATTTTATTATTTTAATCATTATAAAATAATCTCGTATCGAATGTTTCTACCGCTTGTACCTTCGATGTGACGAATACATCCCATCTCAACAAGTTCTGCAATATCTCTTGAAACTGTTGTTGAAGCGGCATCAGAGATAGCCATATATTTCTTTTTACTCAGAGTACCTTGAAAGTTTTCAGTACCCATATCCAGGATTTTATTCAATACCTTTGTTTGTCTTGGATTTAAATTATATTCTCTATATTTATCCCAAAACACTGTTTTTTGAACAATGTAACTCAGCTTCTTCTTGGTATCAATCAAGGCAGTATAAAGTGTTGTCAAAAACCACTCACACCAATCGGTGATATCCAAATGCTTTGCCTCCTTATGGACATATCCCGTTGTTTTTTCCAATGCCTTGTAGTAGCCATTACGGTCGTTGTTTATGGCACTGGACATCGAATAAAGTCTCGAAACAGTCGATTTTTCAATCTTGGATAAAACTAAGTCAGTGATTGCGCGTCCTATTCTGCCGTTACCATCATCAAAGGGGTGGATGATTACAAACCAAATATGAGCGATACACGCTTTGATCAGACTTGGCGGTGTGATATTAAACCATTGCAGATACCGATCCATCTCGTATTCAAGGATTGATCGTGGAGGAGCGACATAATACGTCTTCTCTTTACCTGCTGCGCCGCCGATAACTTCCATTGGATCTTCACCTCGGAAAGTGGCAACATTAATTTTAGATAAACCGCTGTATCCGCGTGGAAAGAGAGCATTATGCCATCCGAACAGTCTCTCCAGTGTTAAAGACTGATCATAATTTGTATTAGCATCGATCAGAATCTCGATAAGATAATCGGTTAAAATATCACGTTTTGAGGAATCGATCTGGGAGAGTCCAAGTTTTCGTGCGATAGAGGCTTTGACACTGTCACGATTAAGAATTTCACCTTCGATGGCAGAGGTATTGATTGCTTCGCTCATCAGCGCTTCGAGCTGTCGTTGAGCAATGTTGCCGCTATCCATTGTTTGGGTTAACGCGATTAAGTATCCCTGTTCTAACGACACCTCCTGAATCAAACACTCAAGCCGTGTCAAATCATAGGTAAAATGGGGATAGAATTCTTGTTCCCATATCCAGCGTTTCATACTTAGTATTGCCTTTTGGTAATCTATTGGATTCAAGTGGTATGAATCAGTGAATTAATCATACCATATTTGGTGTGAATATTTATCAATATCATTCCATTGAATATTGAAGCACTGCAATAATCGTTTTTAGATGAATTTTAACTTTATGATTTTGTGCTGAGGATCAATATTATTAATGGCGTCTTCAAGGTTAAAACCCAGATGCGCTAAAATTAATTCCATGTCGTCGACGATTTCATGCCGTCTCTTTCGGCTGCTGTGAAATGGTTTATGGTGAGCGTTGTCGTTGCGGGATTTCCGAATCGATTCAAGCATCGTAGTCATTGCTTTTTTACCAATTTGTTTGAGTCTATGATGTTTATAATATTTTTCTTCAAAAAGATCTGACAAATCTATCCAAAATGCAAAATACAATGTCTTTAAACCACCGAGTAAAATATAATCGAAAATTTGAAATGTATCTAATGCCTGGATATTTTCACCATCCAATTTAATAATTTCAGATGATTTTTCTAAAGTATGTTGAATTTTTGTAGGAACTAAAGCGGGATTGTGCAACCAGTCATCTTGATCTGCAGAACTGTATTTTTGAGACAATACTACTGCAGCTTTCGATCGAATAGCTGTCTCAAAAATATTGAACAGTAAAAACATCACCTGATGTTCTTTGATATGCTTATTGTACAAACCCATTAAAAAATCAAAATCAGATTCTATAACTTTTATAGGATTAGTGGTTTTGATATGGGCAAATTCTTTAATAGCAATTTTAAAATAGGCTTGATTTATAAGATCGCCAGCTTTTGCAAATTTAGAATATTCATGATGTGTATTATCAATACTTAACGCTAAACACAGCTCATGTAAAACTTGGTCGTGTAACGTCAATGCGTTCCCTTTATGAGTATTTAATTATTTTTATTCTATCATTTCATCACTTAGGCTTTCTAACGGACACACATTGTCTGGTACTGCTTGCAGCTGAAAGCCAAGTCTCTCTCATATAAATTCCCCCTTTAAGAGCAAAGCATACTTCTTTGTTAATAAAAGGTATTGCTTCCAAAAGCAGCTGTACTTGTTTGAAATAAATGCTCATATCATCCATGGTTAAATTCCTTTGGTACCGTTATTAAAAAGCTTTTATCGAATACCCCGTCTTTTACTATCTGCAATTTACCTTTTCCCAAATCGATGCCTTCGATTTCAAGATACTCATTCCATGGATGATTGTAATGTCGGGATAAAAATAGAAATAAGCGTTTCACTTTTATACTGTCACATATTTTTAATAGCTCGCTCACTAAGGAGGGACGTAATGTACTCAAGCCTTCAAACAGTTCCGCAACATATTGAAAAGTTATTCCCTCTTTCTCTACCAAATAGAGCACTTCCATTATGGCTCTTTCAGGCGATGAGATGATTAATTCCCAATCTCTTATTCCCGATGGAATTTTTTTTAATCCACTTTCTCCAAAATAGGGCTTTTTAAAAAATAGCATTGTTTGAGATAATTGAATATGTCTGATCCATGCGGGTGGCGTATCACTTCCATAAATATAAAGCTGTTTCTCATCTCTCATTGGGAGGTAATGGGCATACCCTTGTAAATTTAGGGCACTGATTCCTCCAACATGAAAAGAAAGATTGGATAATCGTTGCAGTGCTAATACTGCCCCTTTCCACTCTACCCTGCTCTCAGGTTTACTGAAAGCTCCATGCCCTACTTTTATAAGCCATCCGTTTTGAACATACTTATACACTAACTGTGACGAATAACCCTGTTTGCTCAGCCATGCAGATGGAGCAATAACGTCTTCGGGTAACAATTGAGATAGTTTTTTTAATTTATTATCAATTTGTAAACTCATGGTTTAGATTTTACCATATTTTATAAACTAAAGCAAAAAATAGTTCTAAAAAGTACTTATTTTATAAACTCACAGCTTATAAATATTAATTTTTAAGAACTAGTATAATTTATAAAATATTTTAAGTAAATTTATCTGATGATTATAATCAGTTCTATCTCGTATTATGGACAAAATTTTAACTTATTCTTTCGGTTATGTCACATCATGTAATAAGGATGAAAACACATTCAAATGGATAGAATGCATTTTCAACTCCTTGGATAATATTTATGATTATTACATACCGAAAAGACAAATAAAAAAATCAAAACTCAATATCAAAAAAAATTCATGTTGCATTCACTTTGATAATTTTAACTTGAGTTGATTTTAACAAAAGTCTGTATACGTCATAATTAATATAGAAGAATTTTGACCTCTCTTCTTGTTGAGTCAGCTTGACAATTGGTATCACTTATGATACATTTAGTAAAATAATTAAGTATCATATTTGATACTAAAAGAAGTCAATATGTTTAAAGCACTTATACTCTCCGAACTAAAGAAGCGAAAAGAGGCTCTCTCTATTCCTTATGAAGCAATATCCTCTCGTGCAGGCATAGGAATAGCTACCGTAAAGCGAGCATTTGCAGGACACGACATCTCATTGGATACACTCGATAAAATAGCAGTCGCACTGGATTGTGAAATATCTATCAAGCCAATACACTCTCCTAAAGCGCTCTATCAAGCTCAGATCGAAAAGAAAGCACATGAAATCGTCAATCGAGTAATTCAGACTTCTGCACTTGAAAACCAATCACCTAGAGATGATACGCAGCGTAAAATGCTCACCCAAGCCAAAGCGATGATTTCCAAAATGCCGAAATCGCAAGTATGGGCATGATAACGTTTGATAAAGAAGGGGAAACTCCCCTCGATGATATATCAGGGTTAAAGCTAAAAAGAGTGCTTCAAGAACTAGAATTGGCATTGGCTATTGGTGAGCGAGCTTTAGTTCCTAATAGGTTCAGAGGATTTTAGTTCATCCATTTTTTGATTTAAAAAAGGGCCTTGAATTACTAAACCCGATTACTTTTCGCCTTCTTTACGACTTATCTCTTTTTCTGTATGGATTATGCTCTGCCATCCTTTACCTTTTAAGGAAAAGGATACGATGCGATTCAATCTCTACGATCTGCGGCTTTGCGCTTGTTGTTACTTCCACCTTCCGTTTTACGGAGGATTCATTATCTCTGATCACTGCCAAGGTATCATCATCTAATTTTACTAATGCGCCTCTGCGCAACTGTTTGGTGTAATATTCTTTCATATGAGAATTGTACCCTATCGCCTATTAGTTTTTTTCTGCGCCACTTGAATCATTTTTAAATGACAGTCCAACAAAGTTTATTTCATTTTCTAACGTCAAAGCGACGTCACTATTTTGCTGTAAAAGCAATTTTAAAAAGATATCGGTTATGATATATTCACCACGATCTTGCTTTTTTATGTATCCCATATCCTCTAACGATTTATAAGTCTTATAAAGTGTCGGGCTGTCAATATTTTTGACTTTAATTCCATTAGCCAATCCCCATATAATTGCATGATGATGTTTTTTGGATTTGATTTTTTCAATCACTTCTTCAATATACGATTTAGCTTCATACACCGATAAACGAAGCGCATTAATGCAATCATCTTGCGTCATTGTTTTTGAAGAAGAATCGAGCATTTTATAGTAAAGTGTCTGTAATGTTTTTATAGAATAATAAGGATGTCCTTCCAAGTAGCTGATGAGAGTATCAAGTGAATTATCAAAGCTCATTGAATGTTGCGTAAAAAATATTTTAGTATAGTTGCTGAGCTCATTTATATCCAACCCGCCAAGATCAATAATTCTTGCAAAGTGAAAAAATGCGGATGCTTTACTGGAAAATATTTTGTTCATGATACTTTCAATACTGCCAAGAAAAATATAGGTAACGTTTTGATGATGTTGAATAACTGAGCGCATCTGATCGAGAATTTTTGGTTTGGCGATCCCTAAAATATCTTGGAATTCATCCATAGCAAATTTGATGTTAATTCCATACTCTGTCAAACGACACGCTAAAATGACCACTTAGCCGAATATAAAAGTGGTTGGATTGGGATAAGCATTTTTTATTTGAAATCGTAAGTATTTTCCTATTTGAAACGAGAGAGGAATCGTAGTAAGGTTC
>JAQTLL010000012.1:6929-13175 GCA_028714915.1 Sulfuricurvum sp. | reverse complement strand
CCAACAACAACACCAGCAGCAGCTACATCTGCTGACCCTGTAGCACATCAGTCAGATATTACATCGGTACGTAATCAGTTAGCTGACAAAGCATCCTTAAGCAGTGTAACAGCACTCCAGCAACAGATGGCTGAAGCTAATGGTAAGATTACAACATTACAGTCAACACCAGCTGGCGGAGGAATTACCCAAGCTCAGCTAGATGCTGCTATAGCTAAGGCTATAAGTGATTTCAAGGCTGGTACTGACCCTTGGAATTCAAGTAGCTCGAGTAGCTCAAGTAGCTCTAGTGGTACTACTACAACTGTTGGTGGTATAGCAGTTACACTAGATAAAACTCAAGTTATCAGCACCTCGACTGATACAGGTAATAAAGATGTTACTGTTACCATCAATAACCAAAGTGGTACTAGTAAGAATATATCTCTTCTAATATCACTGACAGCATATAGCCCATCAGCTTATGATGTAGCAAAGGTAGGGTATGGCATACCAGCAGTCTATATGACTGGTAGCCCACCTAACTATGCAAATGCACCACAGGCTAAAAGTACGTTATCTGGATTCACTACTGCACAATCTGGTATTGTGCAGCTTAATCCAGATGTTACTACTCTTATAAGTAAAGTATACTGGGTTACTCCTAATGTCTGGATGGATAATAGTACTACTAAGAGTATCTGGATTAACTTTGATGTCAAGTCTGTTGATGTTATTACTTGGACTTTAGAGGTTAAGGCTTTATAGGATATATAATGGTAACAATACTCTGGTTAATAGTCGAAGGCTTACTAATATTTGTAAGCTTACTTGTGATATGTAATCTAGTATTGTTCGTACACAACTACTACACGAGTCGGTCAGACTCAAACAAGGAGGCATTATCGGAGCATAACAAACTACAGGAGGGTTCAACATGAAATTAGCCAATAGGCTTCACACGTGGCGGTCTGCCATATTAAGGAGATGCTTATACTATGAGCCAAGGCATAATGAACCTGATTATAGTAGGTGTGCTCGGCATAATCGCCTTCATGATTGTGCGGAGCGTTGCTACCTCACTATGTAACAACGTAGTGGGCTGGAGCACCACCGAGCAAGTTCTAATCTGCCAAATCATCGGCATTGTCGTTGCCACCGCCGTCATACTTTTCCTGTTCGGCGTAATGCAGGCCGCAACTGGCAGAGGTCGCTAAGTCTAAAAAGTGGGGGTTAACTTAAACAGAGTTAGCCCCCACTAGACTATTAAGTACAATTAAAACAATACATACAATATAAGGATATACATTGAATACTAGTAAAGACAATCAAGATAAGAATAATAAAGAGAATAAAGATAAGAAACCCACAGGTAAAGTTGCTATGGGTGCTTCTACTGTTGTAATAAATGATACATAATAGTGTAGAGTAATCTGACATGATAGACTGGTTACGAAAGTTTAATAAGAAAAAGAATGGAGAGAAAGGGCAAGCACCCTTTAGTAATTTTCTCTTTATATTGGTAATTATAGCTGTAATAGCTATTATATTACCTATGATTACTACATCTATAATCAGAACAGGTAATATACAAGATAGTATTAATACTCTTAAATCTAATGGCTATATTGTATTAGCTGCAGGCGAATGTGTCCCGACTAACCTATTGCCCTGTGCTAATGCTACATATAATATAGGCAGCACAACAGCACAATGGAATACGCTGTATATAAATGATATTAGCGGATTTGTTAATTATGCTGGCATGTACAGACATGAAAGTGCTGCTGTTACAACTATTCAGCATCAGAATGACTGGCATCTAGTAAATGAGTTTATTACAGGATATATGGGAGGTGGTTGGTACTGGCATGTAGGAGAACAACTAGCTATAACAGCTTATGCTGATAATGGTGATGGTAGAACTAGAGTAACTGATGCAGGACATACCCTTATTAACGGTGATATAATTTCAATATCTGGTACTACCAGCTATGATGGAGTTTGGATAGTACAGCAAGTGGCAGTAAATACTTTTGTTATCGACACTGCATTTGTCTTAGACGATGGTATTTCAGTAGGCGAACACGGTAGTCATTTCCACTCTGCTTCTCCAACCTCAGCAGGTAAGTACTTAGTAACTTATTCCTTATCCCTTAAGCCTAATTCGCCCAATTGCTTTATAGAAGCATCAGTATTCTATAATGCTACACAAGAGACAAAAAGTGAAAGCGAGACTAAGCTTGGGGCAATAACAGATACACAGAATGTTGCAGGGTTTAGTATTGTTGATGTCTCGGTTAATGGCGTTATAAGTTTAGGGATAAGAAATACAACAGACACTGGTGACTTTGTTATTAAAGACGGTAATATGACATTGGTAAAGCTAGATTAAGGAGTAATTATGGCAAGGAAGAAATGGCAATTATCAGATGAGCTACCTGGTAAGTCATTAGGTTGGCATAAGACTGATAGTCAGACAAGACGTAGAAAAGCAGCACTATCTTCTAGGAAAGGTAATGCCTTATCAACAGCTAGGGCACTTCAAGCCCTCGCAAATGTCACGCAGGATAGAGAGACAATCAGAAAAGCCCATGCTGATGCTCAGTATTTCTATAGATTACATAATAAGAAAAAGAAGAGGTAGTTAGTCAATGACTATACTAGCTAAGATATTAGGTGCTACCCTAGCAGGTATTACTTTACTTAGTTTTATAATACTAACTCCTATTGCTTGGATATACTGTATTAAAGGGAAGTAATAATTATTAATTAAGAGTAATATCAATGAGTAAACTAGCTGTAGTAATTGTAAGTCTATTCTTGTTAGTTGTTGGTGTTTTCTTAGGCTCGTTTCTAACAGTCAAAGGACTACTAACAGTAAAGACAGACAGTGGAGCAGTAAGAGTAAACTACAATGGTAGTATGATATCATTATCACCTAGTAAGATATATTTAGATAATATACCACTTGGATATACTACAGAACAATGTATTTATATTGCTAATAATAGTAGTAAGGATATAGAACTGCCACTTAATATATTCTGTCAGTCTGATAATAATGAATACCAAGCTATTAACTCTCAATGGGTTAGGTTAGATAATAACATTGTAAGTATTGCTGCTAAGAGCAGAATCAAAGTACCTGTATATATTGATATGCCACAGAGAGTAAACAGTAAGGCTTTCGAGTTTATGATTAGTCCTAATAATATAGAACAGTCTATAAAGGTTTTTATAAATGTCCAATAAGAGAATAAGTAAACTCTTAATACTGTTATCTGTAATAGCCATTACAGTTCTTAGCCTTGTACCTGCATTTACACCCCAACCTGTTTATGCTGCTCCTCCGATGACACAGATGATTAGCGGTGGCTACAACGATGCACTAAATAATACACAAACAGAATATACTTCTCTTTGTGGAGGCTATACATGGGCAACCGCCAGGGTCAGGCGACAAGTTGTTAGTACTTCTGGAACTTTTGGCAACTTTGCAGTAGAACTCTCAGTTGCACCTGGAGGTGGTGGTAGTTATACAATAACCCTATTAAATGTCACTCAAGCTACAAGCCTAGCAGTTACTATTGCCGACCCTGCAACTACAAACATAAATGCTGGAACATTAGCTGTTGCTGCTGGCGATGTTATTGAGCTTCAGTCTACTTATGCCGATGCACCGACTGCTACGCCGAAGGCTAGGTGGTCAATCTTGTTTACGGGTGATAATACTAAAGAGAGTTTGTTACTAAGCACAGGAGCGTCTAGAACTAGTGCTACAAACTATATTCCATTAATGCATGGAGCACAATTAAGTGAAGGTATTGAGACCAATACCTATCAGATTATACCAACAAGTGGTAAGATAAAAAATCTTTATGTTGCATTAAGTGCTGATCCAGGGACAAACCCAGATGCTTATAAGTTTACATTAAGGCTAGGAAATGCTGGTAGTGGTTATGTGGTTGGTGATACCACATTGACTTGTACTATAACGGCAGATGATACAACAGGTCATGATACTGTAAACGAAATAACTGTTGCTGCTGGCGACATTGTAGATTTAGCAATAGAACCACAGAATACACCGTCTACTGCTCCTTATTATTATATTGGTATGACTTTTGTAGCAGATACAAATGGTGAATCACTCTTGCTTGGTAGTAGCAGTGACTCGCCTACAACAGGAACTACAGAATACAATAATATAGTTTCTACAATTAATAGCAGTATTTGGACTGCTACAGAAGCCAACGTTTATCAAGGTGGTCAGTCGGGAATAACTCTGAAAAATTTATATGTTATGCTCTCAGGTACACCAGGAGCAGGCAAGACTTACCAGTTAGATATAAGAGCAACTTCGGTTGGCGGCAACACAGGAATAACTACTTCCATAACTGGAGCAGTAGATACAACTGGTAATGATGTTGTCAATACATATGCCATCGGTGCTTATGATGACTTGTCGATAGGGTGTACTACCACAGCAGGCTCTACTGCCAGGATTGTCTATTGGGGATTGGTGTGCTATATAGCACCTGTTGCAGCTCCTACAGTAACAACTGACGCTGCTAGTTTAGTTACAGATACTACAGCTACATTAAATGGTACTGTTTCAGATGATGGTGGAGGAACAATAGACTACTATGGCTTCGTTTGGGACACAGTTGCAGATGCTGGAGACCCAGGTGATGTTGACCCTAGTACTCCACCTGCAGGATGGGAATTTGGATGGAAGTCAGCAGCAGGAGATTATGGAGAAAATCCTTTTGACCATGCTATAGCTGGCTTACCTACAGGTACTACAATATATTACAGAGCCTGTGCTCATAATGCTGCAGGTTGGGCTTATGGTGCTGGCGGTACATTTCTAACTATACCTGCACCGCCTACTAATGTTGATGCTACAGATGGCACCAGTACAGCATCAGTTACAATAACGTGGACTGCCTCTTTCGGTGCTACTTCTTACCATATATATAGAGATGGAGTAGACTTAGGTGCCCAGATAAGTGGTTATGCTGATGCAGGTGCAGACCCGCCTACTATAACTCCTGGTACAGTAACAGCTTCAGATGGTATAGCATGTGCTTATATTGCATTAACAAGTGCTGGTGAAGTTGCTAACAATGGTACTACACATGTATATATAGTAACTGCTTGCAATGCTTCTGGATGCAGTGTAAACGCTTTTAGTGGTACTAACCATGATACAGGCTACAGAGGGCACGATGTTATTGTCTATGCATGGTACAGAAGTGCTGCTGATGCTGATGCTGCTTACGCAAGTATAGCAGGAGAAGGTGGTACTACTAATCCTTATAATGATGTAAATGCACCTGCTGATGGTGCGGGCAGATGGTATTACTGTCATTATACTTCTACTGATGCTGTAGCTCAAGATTCTATAAATCATGACAGAGGCTGGAGAACTACTTCAACAATAGTAACAGAAGCATGTACTGGCTTTGGAGAAGACTGGGGTGTTGTCAACGGCTCTCTAACGTATACTACATCTGTAGTAACTACCAGAGGATTTGATTATGGTACTACTGTAAGCTATACAAGCGAATCCACAGAAGCAGGTGTATGGGCAACACCTATGTCTTATAGTATTGAACTATCAAGCCTTTCTCCTGCTACTGTCTATCATTATAGAGCTAAAGTTTTTGCTGACACCTGTTGGTATTATGGTGCTGATAGAGTATTTGCTACCAGAGGCAGTCCTGTACCTTATGATTTTACTACTAATGCCACCGCTGCCGTTGATAGCCCTGCTATATATAGTGCTAACTGGTCTTATCAGACATTTACTACCAATACTACTGCTGTACCACATTCAGTAACTTCTATATACTTGTTTCTAAGAAGAGTAGGTATTGACCCTGGGACAGTTACAGTAGGTATAAGACATACTGCTAACTTAACAGCAGCACCTTGTATACTAGAACCTACTGGTGATGATATAATTACAGGATATATAGACAGTACTACTATTAGTACAGATTATTCTTGGTATAAAATAGATGTTACTGAAAAGTGTTTATCTGCCAATACCACATATGCGATTGTAGTCAGGGCGCAGGAAGGTACTACTATTGCCTATATTGTCTGGGGTGTAGAAATACCAGGCACCTATGCAGGAGGTAATGCTGGCAGCTCAAATGATGCAGGCATAACATGGGTAGCTCACTGTAATGCCGATAACCTCTTTCAGATATGGGGTAATCCCTGCATTGAAGTTATAGATGCTAAGGTATTTAA
>JAQTLL010000012.1:0-6829 GCA_028714915.1 Sulfuricurvum sp. | reverse complement strand
ATCAGTGGTAGTACTATAGGTGCAATACTAGGCTTTATATTCTTTGCAGCAGTATGTGCTCTGTGTTTCCCTGCTGGCAGTGCTATCGGTGCTATCAGTGTATCTTTTGTTATATTGTTAGGAGTCTGGTATACAGGATTATTACCAATGCAAGCACTTGGATTCTTTTTAGCAATAGCAGCCTTCTTTCTTTTATTCCAGCTATATTGGTTGAAAGCCGGATGAACGTATACGTATATTGAGAGATAATATGATATATAGTAAATATAACAAGTACATTCAATATATAGTATATATATCAATACTATTAATACTAGCATTACCATTGCTACCATTAGCTAAACCTGTATATGCTGCTACATTAGATAGGACAATATTAAGCGAAGGTGACCAAACACAGGGACAATACCAAGCACCTTTTGGTACACCTGCTGGTACTTTTGCTAACTTAAATTCAGACGATGGTAATGCAAGTGTTCTTTATGTTACTACTTCTGCTATATACCATACCTATCATATGCAGACCTTTGTAACAACAGCAGCTTCAATAGATGGAGTAATGTTGTCAGTTGATTGGACTTCTGGTGATAATTCTGGTGTTGTTCAGCCATATTGTCGTATAAATGGAATCAATTATATGGGAACTGCAAAGGGTATTTCAGTTGCCACTGTATACCAAACAAATACAGAGTCTACATTCAATGGTGTTCTCAATAAGAACCCTGCAACTGGTAATGCATGGACAGCCAACGACTTGAATGGTACTAACGATGTTGAGTTTGGCATCCTTTTAGTCAATGGCACAAATTATGCCTGTGCTACATATTTCAAAATGACTGTTACTTACACTCCTCTTTCAACAGGTACAGTAACAACAAGTACTACAGGCAATATAACTTACTCTGGTGGTAGATGCTGGGCAGACTTTGCTGGTGAGATAACAGCTACAGGCGGTGCAGATGCTACTATATGGGGATTTGCATGGGGTACTACTTGTAACTCTACTACTCCTGCTTCAACTCAACCGCCTGACACTACTTCATATACAGCTAACTACTCTTACTATGGCACTCATGGTGCTGGTACTTTCAGTTATACATCTAATCTAACTTGCTGTACTACTTATTGTGCCAGAGCTTATACTATGAACTCTGTAGGATGGTCATGGGGCAACGAGATTACTTTTGTTACAATGTGCGACCCTGATATTGATACACAGCCAGCTACTTATGTACAAGCTACTACTGCTAGACTTAACTCATTAGTCATATACGATGGTGAACAAGCCTGTGATGTCAGATTTGGGTACAGTACAGTAAGTGGCAACTGTACAGATGACCATTCATGTACACTTGCAACATGTACATTCAATGCTACTTCTTATAATGCTACTACTCCTTGGATAGAGAATACTTATTATACAGGTGATACACCTTATGTAGATATATCAGGGCTTGTAGTTGACAAAACATACTATTATTGTGCTCAGATTAGAAACGATATGTCATGTGCCTGTGGCGGTGAACAATCATTTACCACAAAAGCAGTTGTTGACGAACCTAATACTTTCAAGGGTATTGCCAGGTCTACAGAGGTATCATTATTCTGGATTAAAGGTACTGGCGCTACATATACTTTAATTAGAGGTAAGACGGGCAGTTACCCTACAGGTATATTAGATGGAACACAAGTCTATCTTGATACACAGACATCAGTAGTCTGGACTAACTTAACACCTGGTACTACATATTATCTTATGGCATGGAGTATATCTGGTACTACGTATTCAACATCTAATACCACTTTAATGATAACAACACTTGGAGCTAGTGCTTCTACTGCTGGCTTACCAGCACCTACTACACCTACAGCTTGGTATCAAGCACCTGACTATACTAATGTAAGCAGTATACCTTGGTTTGAGATAGTAAACTGGTGGGCAGATAGTTTTGAGATACCAAGGTCTACTCTATGGTTCTTTGGTGCTCTAGGCCTTGCATTAGCAGCAGGTATATTAGTCTATGCTTATGGTGGGCAGAAGATATTACTTACTGACTTAGTTGTTGTTATTGTATTAGGTATAGGTATTGCTATGAAATTAGTAACAGCTTACTTAATATTACCTTTTGTTATTATAGCTTTTGCTGCTATAGCTCTTGGAGAGAGACTATAATGGATATATATAGTAATATAGTATATGTATTTAATAGTATTGAATATATTTCAATAAAGACAATGGTATTGCTAGGGGGTGATTACAATTTCACTTAGGTGGCTCATTGCTTTTGTCACATTCTGGCTTGTATGTACCTTAATCTCCAATACCATTGAAGGTTCTGATGTCTATACTGCAGAACAGGTAGCTCAGATACAAGCTTATCGTGGGCAAACTGTTACTGAGCAAAAAGAGGCTGGTGTTGGTGCTTTAACTACTACAGGTATGAATCCTGCTACAGTAATAAATGCAGTATATAAGTCTTTAACACTAGAGTACTCTTTCTTATATGATATAGATTATACCAAGACACAAGTACAATGCGAAGCAATCAGTAATGCTGATTGGCAACCTGCTACTTCATCTTGTAAAGTGCCTAATGTTTGGTACTTACCTTTCTTGCTATTACTTTGGGGGCCGATAGTGGGAGTATCTATATTCCTTGTATTAACACTATGGCATGCAATTAGAGGAGGAGGTACATAGCTTGGATACTCTCTGGATATTTATAGGTTTGTTTATAATGTTAGGCATTGGTATACCTATATTGAATAATATATATCAGACAATGTTGAACCCTACTACTGGTTCATGGATGAACTGGACTGTTAGCAATGCTACAATGACAGGTAACGTAACAGCATATACACCCTTTGAGTTAAGTTACTGGAGATTAATGACTATTATTATTACATTAATGTTGATAATATTTATACTTATGTTGATAGGTGGTAAGTTTAGAAGAGAACAGCAACCACCGATGTAGTAGGATAATACTATGCCAGCAGATGTTTTAAGACAGATAGCACAAAAGTCAGTAGAACAGCAAAAAGATGCTGCTATTGCTCAGTCTACTATTGCCAGTATACAGCAAGCTAGAACTGAGAAAGAAGCTCGTGAAGCTGCTAATAGAGAACTTAGAAAAGGTGACTTACCTGGCTATGGTGCTAGTTATAAAGCTAAAGTACAGCAACAGCTTACACAGAGATTGTCTCAACTTAAAGGTACACCTACAGCGAAAGCTGCTACAGTAGTACCTGTAGATACTACTAATTATATTAAAGTAGGTAAAGACGAGTGGGTACCTAAAACTGAGTTTGATAAACTTACTACCGAACAACAGTCCAAGTTAAAAGAACTTGGTGTTGCTGGTTATAATGCATCTCAGTCAGCAACACAGGCACAGATTGAACAGAATAGTGTTAAGTTAAGTACTGGAGAGTATGTGTCTAAGTCTGTATTTAACTCTTTAACTACAGACAATCAAGCTAGGTTAATAGCCGATGGTATTACAAAGTTTAATGCTTATCAGCAAGCCTTATACCAGACTTTCCCAACAGCATATCAAGCACAACAACAAACAGTAGGGTATATTCAGCAGGTACAGTCATTACAGCAACAGATACCAGGTATACAAACACAAATTGATGATTTAACAAAGATATTACAGACACCTGGAATAAATCCTACCTATAAGCAACATCTACAGATGCAGATAGATTCTCTGAAACAGCAGATTGCTGGTTATCAAGTTACAATAGCTAACCTAAACAAAGAGATACAGAAAGGTGAACTAGACCCTACTTGGCTAGATATACTTGATAAGAGTGGAACTACAGGACTTAACCAGTATATACAGACTAACTACCCTGGCGCTACTGGCCTTACTAAAACTGCTGACCCTACTTCTGACACAATAAAGGAATATGGTACTACTAATAATCCTAATATTGTCATAGAAAAAGGTGGTAACAGATTATATATTGGTGGTGAATGGCCTTTAACTGCTAAGTATTATATGACTGAAGCACCTACAGTTACAGCACCTACAGTAAGCAAAGCCACTGCAGCACCTACAATACCAGTAACAGCAGCATCGGTTTATACAGGAGCAGCTACAGCACTTGGTGGTACTTGGGGTAAAACACCTGAGACATTAGCAGTGCAATCTACTGCTTTGTCTGCTGGATTACCTGGAGTAATATCTGGTATGTCGCTAGCACAAACACAGACAACTATTGCTGCATTAAAAGGTGCAGAGTTAGCAAGGTACGAAGCTGAACTACAAGCTATACAATATACTCAAGGTACTACATCGGCACAGAAGGTAGAGAATAGAGTATTAGATAGAGTACAACAATACTTAGCATATCTTTCACGACATCCTGATGAAACTCCAAGAGATAAGGAAGGCAATATATTAGTGCAACTTGGTAATACTGGACAGTTTATGTTAGCAACTGAATGGAGTAAGCTATCCAGAAATGAACAATTTGCTGCATTTATTGGAGGTATAAAGTCATTATCTGCTCTCCAGAGACAGTTTGCAGAGCAAGTAATTACTAAAACTACATCATTACAAGCTGCTAAGTCTTTAGTTGATATAGATAAGACTATTAAGAATATAGAAACTAAAGTACAGCAGATTAAACAATTACCTTTAGATGAGAGAATACAAAAAGTACTTAATATAAAGGTAACTGGTGAAGACTTAATAAAAGAGGTCTTATCTGGTGGTTCTGCTATTACTACTAGTTTCGATGAAGACCAGATAAAGCTTGATTTTAGCAAAGCCAGAGAAGCAGCATTGAAAGAAGGGAAAGACCTTTCATTATCATTACAGGAATATAGACAACAAGTATTAGATAAACAAACTACTGCTAAAGAACTGCTAATGGAGCAGTTACCTTTTGAATATGTAAGAGCAGGCAGGTGGGATACGCTGCAGACATGGCAGAAGGTAGTCTATCCTGCCTTAGATATAGCTATGCTAATACCTGTTGCTGGACTTGCTTTCAAAGGTGTTGGAGCAGGCATTAAACTAGCAAGTACAGGAGCTAAGATTGCAGCATTAGGTGGTAAAGAAGCTTTAGAGTTTGCTGCTAAAGATGCTGCCGAAGGATTAAGTAAAGCTACTGTCAAAGTAGCAGCACAGAGAGAGTTACTTAACACAGTAACAAAAGAGGCAACTAGAGCTACTGAAAAGACTACTGCCAGTTTTTGGAAAGGTGCTGCTGAATCCGCTACTAAAGATGTTGCTGTATCAGAGAAAGAACTAGCACAGGTAACTAAAAACTCTGAAATGCTTAACAAGATGCTAGAAGGAGCCAAGACTGTAGATACAACTGGCGCTAAAGCATATGAAGGTATATCTAAAGTAGAAAGAGTAACTACTAGGGCTGGAGAGATTACAGCAAGACCTGCCAATTATGCCTTCGGAGGTGTTATTACTAAGTCTACTGTAGAAAACTGGAATGACTTAACTCCTGCACAGCGTTCTACAGGGCTTGTACTTGCTGCATTATCACTCGGTATAGTTGGTAAGACAGTAAATTTACTTGAGAATATTGCTGACCCATTTAAGATACCATTAAAGGCAATACAACCTAGGGCAGTATCAGCTAGAGTACAGCCTGGTAAGCTCTTTGCTGAGAAAGGTGGTGGTGGTACTGTAAGGCTTGTTATTGATGAAACAATAGGCACTCCAGAAGAAGCTAGAACAGCAATGGCTAGCTTAATGAAGCAAATGACTGCTGGTGAAGCTATAGGTAAAACCGCATATGGTATTAAAGAAGTGAAAATGAAAGGTACTGGTTTTCAAGCAACTGTAGGCGAGGTTTCAATGAGTGCCACACCTACAGGAGAGATATTTAAAGAAGGTACTGGCGCTTATGGTAAGAGAAGTAATCTCGAAAAGTATCTAGCTGAGTATAAAGAATTAACTGGTAATAATATAGAAGTTAAGACAAGTCCTTTTAAAGTAGGAGCTGATGAGCTTACAGCAACTGCTAAGCCTGAGACTGGTGTTACTGTACAGGGTAAAGAAGGTGGTATGTACTTTGGAGCTGGCTTGTACAACAAGTTTGCTCATCAATCAGCCTTTGGTAGTACAGGTAAAATAAGTGCTGGAATATTATTAGACGTACCTGGCATAACAGAGTTGCCTAAGGTTATTGCCAAGAAAGATATGCAATCAATGGAGAAAGCAGCTGTTAAGACTTTTAATAGCTCTAAATATCTTAACAGGGAAGTTGAGGGATTCAAGAAGTACCAGATATTTATGGAAGCTGAGAATGTAGTTACTAATGGTAGCCAGATTAATAGAATAGAAAATTTAAGAAGTAGGCTTGCCGATAAACTACACCTGAATAGAGCTGAGTATTATACCAGAGACCCACAGGGCAGGATAGAACTATTTCAGATGTATCTTGAAGGAGGAAGAACTACTCCATATACATTAAAGGAATTGTATTTACTTAAAGGCAATGCTTTAAAGAATTCTCTTGAAGATATGTTCTCTGGACTTACCGATAAAGTAGGCGAGGTAAAGGACTGGCTTAAAGGTAAATCATCTATAAGAGAGAATATAATTACCAAAGAAGAACAATTATCGGTAGCCTTCGACAAGATTGATAGTGCTAAAAGGAGTGGCTTTATTAGTAATATTGAGGCCAATAAAGCTAAGGCTGATATTTTAAACGAGTTTAGGCGAGTTAGTTCGCCTACCATAACCAGAGCAGTTGTAAGAGATACAATCAGTGAGTTAGCTAAAAGATATGCTGTTGGTGGTGCTACTGCTACAGGAGAAAGAGCTAGAGTAGAGACAGAAAGATA
>JAQTLL010000011.1 GCA_028714915.1 Sulfuricurvum sp. | reverse complement strand
ACATCATCGCTAAAAAAGATTACGAAGAAGCACAGAATCAGAGAGTCGAGTATCAAGAACAACTCTCCATGAAAGAGCACGTCATTGCTCAATCACAGGGAAAACTAAATGAACTCACCCAACAGCTTCACCTTGTCACCCAAGAGTACCGAAACAAACTTTTAGCCGAACTCACCCAAAAAAGCAAAGAAGCAACCTCCCTACGCACCGAAGTCGAAACAACCTTGTTCCGTAATGCCAAACAGCAAATCATTGCACCAGTAGACGGTTATATCGGTAAACTCCTCGTCCATACAGTGGGCGGTGTCGTCACCCCTGCCGAAAAACTGCTCACTCTTATCCCCAAAGGTGTACCTCTTATCATCAAAGCTACTGTACAAAACCAAGACATCGGTTTCGTTACCAAAGAGATGGAAGCAGCCGTTAAGATCGATACCTTCGATTTCCAAAAATACGGACTTATCCACGGTAAGGTTAAACACATCGCCGATGACGCTATCGAAGATGAGAAACTCGGACCCGTTTATGAGATAGCCATTACCCCGAGTGACACAACACTCACAGGGGAGGGGAAAACTCTCTCCATACATCCCGGGATGAGTGTCACGGCAGAGCTGAAAGTCGGTAAACGCAGAGTGATCGAATTCTTTATCTATCCGATGATCAAGTATTTGGATGAAGGGTTGAGTGTGAGATGAATAGCTAACACATAAAAATATTAAATCATTTTATATGTTTCAAATAGAAATAAGTTAAGTTAATATTTAGTACGCCAATATAACATTGTTAGTTATTTAAAATAGTTTTATGGTAATATTTAGAGATTTAATTTATAAATTGTGATTAAGTATAATAAAAGGAATTTATATGATCTATAGGTATCAAGCAAACTTAACACAAAGGAAAGCAGCGTGAAAAAGTGGCTAATAGTTGCAACAATAATAAATATTATTGTTTTTGGTTCTCAATATATAGAAGCAATGATTGCTACAAATTATCTTAAGAAAGGGGATAGTGTTTATGAGAAAAAAGATTATCCGGGGGCGTCTGAGTTTTACCAAAAAGCGTGCGATACCGGCAATTCTATTGCGTGTAATAGTCTTGGGGTTATGTATAGCCAGGGACAAGGTGTAAAGCAGGATTATCTTAAAGCGTTTAAATTGTATCAAAAAGCATGTGAAAGTGGCAATGACACTAGTTGCTCCAATCTTGGAGGTATGTATAACGATGGACTAGGTGTAAAGCAAGATTGTTTAAAAGCATATGAATTATATCAAAAAGCGTGTGAAAGCGATGATCGTCGTGCTTGCTTCAATCTTGGGGTTACGTATTACGTTGGGCGTGGTGTAAAACAAGATTATTTGAAAGCGTTTGAATTGTTTCAAAAATCGTGTGAAAGCGGTGAAGGTAGCGGTTGTTTCAATCTTGGGGTTATGTATGACAATGGGAACGGAGTGAAGGCTGATATGAATAAGGCTAAACAACTGTTTCGTAAAGCATGCGACATGAATTATACAGAAGGGTGTACTCACTTATAAAGTGAGCACGGTCTGTATGGTAATGATTACAATCTAAACTTCAAAAATACAAGGAGAACAGTCGAAAATGAATTTTTTTAAATGGTTGATAGATATTTTACTTGGATGGATTATGTATATACCAAAAAAAATATGGAACCAAATGAGTGGAATGTATAGTCGCAATGTTATGCCGAATGGTCTTAGCTGGCGTGAAATAAAGGTTTTTTTAAATGAACCTCAGAAAAGTGAATCGAGAAATATAAACAATCTAGGTTTTAATAACTTGGAATTGGTGGTTTTATTCATTTTCTTTTTGATACTTTCACTAGTTATCAGTGAAGAAAGTGTAACCAGAAGTGTATTGTCTCAATCTTTTATAGGGTTTATGTCGTTTCTGCTACCAGGAATTGAGATGATGTCGCATGACAGTGATATGCCACAAATAGCATCATTGGAATTGTCTGTAGCTTTTGTGATGATACCTTTTATGGTACTTTTATTTTTCTATCGTTTTCGTAAGATTAAAGAATGTTCCAAAGAGACATTTACGAGTCAATTTACTAGTATCTATGTATTCAATATTTTGCTATCAATCTTCGTAATATATGTCAGTTTGCAAAAGGAGCCTGTATTCATCTTTTTTGACCCGTATACTAAATCTAGGTTTGCAGGCTATATTGCGCAAACAAAAATTGGGCTTGGAATATTGATTTGGAGTGGAACTTGGTTCGTCCCAGAACTATTTGGCAAAACGATATTAGTGAGCTGGAAAATAGTGAAAACTTTGATCAAAAGGATACAAAAGAATGAACGCTAATACAACTAAATTACAAAAAAAGGTTTGACATGGGAGCGGCAACTAATATAGCTGACACACTTAATAACGCTAGAAATACAGCAAATGATTCATCTACACTACTGAATTCTAATGATCTTTCAAAAGATGCGTATGTGATGCAAGGTGCGCTTATTGGGGGTGCAATTGGTGGACTTATTGGCAGACGTATTCTTAGGAAACCAGGTTCAATAGTTGGGGGAGAAATTGGTTCAGCAATAGGGGGCGCAGCAGCTGAAAGCATTTATGATGCACTGCATAGGGTTTATCCTTCTTTGTCTGATGCAGAAAAACAGGCGTTAAGAGATAAAGGATTTATTCCTTTTGATCCTAATAATCCAGGGGGAGGTGGAGTGCCAAAACCAGTGCCAAAACCAGTGCCAAAACCAACACCAGTGCCAAAACCTACACCCACACCCACACCTACACCCACACCTACACCTACACCAAGTCCGGACGGGCACCCATACCCTGACAGCAGTTTCGATCCTCCACGCCGTGATCCCCTAGTACTTGATATGAACCATGATGGTCAAATTTCTACCGTATCATTGGCTGATTCAACCGCATTCTTTGACCTTACAGGGGATGGTATAAAAGAAAAAGTAGGCTGGGTCCAAGCAACTGAAGGGATAGTAGCGTTTGATAAAAACGGCAACGGAAAGATCGATGGAATCAGCAAAGTATTCGGTACGGCAACCACCAGCGGCTTTGCAGAATTACGCGAACTCGCTGATAGCAACCATGACAATGTTATCGACCGCCGTGATGAACTCTACAATCAGCTGAAAGTTTGGCAAGACACCAATCAGGACGGTATCTCTCAGGCAAGTGAATTAAAAAACCTCTCCCAATCCGGAGTTAACAACATCGAGCTAAACGTATTTGCCACCAATATCAACCTAAACGGCAACCTCCTCACCGAAGCGGGACGGTATAGAGATAGTTCAGGCACACGTTCTCTGGCTGCGGATATACAACTTACTTTTGATGCACGTATCACGACAGTGGATACCTCTCTCATCCCTGATTATACCATACATCCCGATACAGCAGATCTTCCAAAACTGCGAGGATACGGAACAGTCTATAACAGCGAGATCGCCTACAATGTCAATGACACCCTCCGTTTACAGACAGCTAATAATCTAAACTTTAAAAAAATAAGGAGCGTAGCATGATTGGAGGAATGATATTACTGGGGTTCTTTCTGTATTGGATGATAGCCAAAAAAATAGTGGGGATGGTATACGCCGAGACTCAAAGCATTATCAAAAAGCGTATCGCAATAGCGATATTTATCCTCATCCCGACGTGGGACGTAATCCTTGGATTTCCGATCTATTTATATCTGTGTAAATACGAATCGGGGATAAAAATTTATAAGACCGTTGACAATGTCGAAGGATTTTATGTGGGAGAGAATCACTATGGAGGTAGTATTTTATTGCCGTATAAAGGTTATCGATTCATCGATTACAAAGAGCCAAAAAACGGCAAGTATTATCGAAATACTTGGCTAGACACCAATACATCTGCCGAGTGTATTTCGTATGATGGGGCATACAGTTATGACTATACACAAGCATTTCGACAGGGAAAATGTATCACAAATAAAGAGTTAAAAGAGAGTGAAGTGAGTCGCTGGAAAGTAGTAGAAGATGATATCAATAGTGAATTAGTTGCTGTATTACATCTACACAAAATTATTTCCATACGGATAATTGATAAACAAGAACAATTAGAAATCGCTCATACTGATGATTACCTTTTTGGCAAAGGTTGGGTATCGGGGATTATTTCTTCACTTGAAACAGGCAATCGAAGCTGGGCTTCATGTTTGGATCATGATTTTTCATATGAAAATAATCTTCTTAGAAAAACATTAATTCCTGTAGGAGGAAAATAAAATGGTAACAATGCAAACTTATATGGATAATTCTGAGTTGGCTCAAGCGAGTTATGGGGTTGGATTAAATAGTAATATGACTCAAAGTCAATATATTGAAGTTTTGACAAAATCAAAATTTGAAGTTGAATTCAATAATCAGCAAGCCACCGATTTCGCCAACCGCTACGTAGTCCTTGCGACCAGTGCTGAATACGGCATCGGAAGTATCAATGGGTTTGATGCAGTACTGTTTGGTGAAGTGGATGCTCAAGGTAATATTATCAATAAAGTAATGGCTATTCGGGGAACTGACGGCATTATTGATGGGATTGTGGATGTTGTCGAATTGAGCGGTTTCGGTACAGTTATATCGCAAACGAAGTCTATGGAAAACTTCTATAACGCGCTTGTTGCTGATAATACACTTGGTGCTCAAGAGCAAATCACCTTAACGGGGCATTCACTAGGGGGATTTATAGCCGAGACATTCACTGCAAAACACTCTGATATAGTAGATCATGCCTATACGTATAATGCTCCGGGAATAGGCGGTGTCAAGGGGGAACTTCTTAAATTATTGGGTATTTTGCCGGATACTATCGACACTTCAAAAGTCACCAATATTGCAGCATCAGACTTTCTAACGATTATTGCTAAATTTGGTGTAATGGTAGGTGATACTGTCGAAATTCCGGGAGCATCTCATAGTATCAAGGATATGACGGATACACTCAAACAATTGATGTCAAACGGAATATCAATAGATAACCAATGGTGGATATCACTCTCTCCCGAAGAAAAAGCTAGATTGGAAGCATTAGGATTTATCGTTTACGATCCAACTGATCTGCATTATAATCCCAACCCCAAAGACGGCCACCCCTTCGCTCCGCTCCCTCCGCTTCAACGCCGCGATCCACTGGTCCTTGATATGAACAAAGACGGTCTGATCTCTACCGTCTCACTCGCTGATTCGACCGCCTTTTTTGATCTCACGGGTGACGGGATAAAAGAAAAAGTAGGCTGGGTACAGGCATCCGAGGGGATCGTAGCCTTCGATAAAAACGGTAACGGCAAGATCGACGGTATCGGTGAAGTATTCGGTACGGCAACGACGAGCGGATTTGCGGAACTGCGCACCCTTGCGGATAGCAACTATGACGGAGTGATCGACCGACGCGACGAACTCTACAATCAGCTGAAAGTCTGGCAGGATGCAAATCAAGACGGTATTTCTCAAGCAAGCGAATTAAAAACTCTCTCCCAAGCCGGAGTCAACACCATCGAGCTAAACGTATTTGCCACCAATATCAACCTAAACGGAAACCTCCTCACCGAAGCGGGACGCTACGGTGACACTACCGGGACACGCTCTCTCGCCGCCGATGTCGAACTCACCTTCGATTCACGTATCACGACGGTCGATACGTCGCTGATCCCCAACTATACCGTCCATGCCGATGCGGCAAGCTTACCGAAACTGCGAGGATACGGTGTCGTCTATAACAGCGAGATCGCCTACAACGTCAACGACACCCTCCGTAAGCTCGCTATTACTATGTCCACCGATATTACAGCGGTTGCCAATAATTTCGAGACCTTTATGGCCGAATGGACAGGACTGAACGATCTGCTGCGAACCGCTCAGACCAAATACCACCTCTCCACAGCTCCCACTCTCTCCGCTATCGATGAAAAAGTATGGATTTACGAACGGTTTTTGGGACAAAAGAACTTCTCCAATGCAATTGAATCGAGCATTAATTCGACGGCGCAGGGGATGACTACCGGGGGAAGCTCCGTAGCCGCTACCGGACTTCACTATCAAGTCGCCGCAGTTGAGCAGAGTTACAATGCTATTGCTAACCGATACCGATCCTATTTTACCCTCCAGACTTTTTATCCCGACGTCATGGCAAACGCCGCCTACGATATCAGTATCGACGAGTTCGTCGTGAGTGATCCGAGTGCATTTGCGGCAAATGTAAGCGCGTACATGAACAGCCCGACCGTCGCGCTGGAGAAAAAGCTCTTTTTAGCCGATGCGATGAATTCCATTCAGGGGACATTCCTCGCCTTTGACGGTGCAAGCGTCTCTAGCAGTATCACCGATCCGCTGCTGCGTGAACTGGTAAGCTCTATCTATGCCGATACTCTCAAAGCCTATGTGTACGGAAATCACAATTACACATCAGGTAACATCCTCGCTGTTGGAAGTAAGGCAGATGAGACGATTAACAATGATATGTGCACGATATTGCAGGAGATGAAAAAAAAATATGTGAATAACCAAAATTACAAAAATACAAGGAGCGTAGGATAAATGAAACATGAAATAAACATAAATAGAGAAGAAAATGTAAGAAAAGCGATTGATAAAAATCCTGAGTTATTTTCTTCTGATATTCGAGAGGCTGTTTTAAAAGGGGAAATTATTATAGGGATGACTCCTTTTCAAGCACAATTAGCTGGAGGAGCATTTGCTTTTCGTGTTAGCGCTGATCCTGCACACTGGGGAGCAAACGCTGATCCTTATCGGGTTATGGAAGCTCAAACCTATCATCCAGATAACAGTAAGATCCGTATGACTTTTCAAAATAATACTCAATTCCATGGAGAAGGAATACAAACATTTCATGTCGAATTTGTTAATGGACAGGCTTATGTTATTGAAAAAATACAAGGAGATATACATGCAAAATAAAATGACTGTAATTACGATGCTTTTCATTGTTTTAATGTTCTCGGGATGTAACGCAAAGGATAATATAGCTACTCCCACTATCATTGCTCCATTTGATATTTCAAAAGCAGGAAATGTATATGAAACGGAATTTGAAATTACAAAAAGCTTTAATTGGTTTGCAATATTGACATTATCGGACATAAAAGAATGGCATAAAGTACACTGGTATACCTTCGATATAAGCTTTTTGTCTAGTAATGGTCAAGACTGGAAAACAGATTATGAGAATTTAAAAAAAATTATAGGAGATGGTGGTCGCTATTCCGACGGTAAAAAACATGCTTACGGCGTACCAATGCTTCTAAAAATTACTATCACTCCCGTTGGGGAACATAAGACTCCAATTCAACATATAAATGGTCATTATAGTGTTTGGAGGCCACAATCCGCACTACTTAATGAGTCTACTGTTTACACAATAGACTTATCAGATAGGGGTGTCGGTTCTATGCGATATTCTGAAGATAAATCTTATCAAATACACACCAAAAGTATCGTAGAAATGTTTGCTGAAGAAGGAATTTATAAGGTACGTATAGAGAGTTTACAAGATATTCCGCAGTTGAGTGGAAGAAAAACGAATATTGAAATTCGTCAAGCCTATCACGGCAAATAAAAGGAAGAAAATGTATACGGTAACAATAAATATAGCAGGTAGAGGCACACCGCTATCAAATGGAGATACATCAAAAGTAGGGCATATGTGGTATTCACTTAATGATGGTACCGGAGAACCAAATCAAAGTTTTGGATTTGCACCAATCTTAGATGGGCGTCCTTTTACACCTGGCGAGGTGAAAAAAGATGAGAAAAGTGATGATTCCCATTATTTAGGACGTGATTACTCAAAAACACTGGAACTTACCAAAGAGCAATACGATGCAATGAAGAATTTTGGAGAGAATCCTGATGCTAATGGTTTTGATTTATACTACAATGGCATTACCAATAGTTGTATTGATTTTACATGGATGGCTTTGGAAAAAGCAGGGCTTAACCCAACTGGAACAGATGGTGCAATATGGCCAACATGGAATAAATTATTACTCGAAGCATATTTATTTGGTCATTTTGCTGATAATGTTGACAACCATACGACTATACCAACAAACAGCCACCCCTTTTCTCCCTTCACCTTCGATCCTCCCCGCCGTCGTGACCCCCTCGTCCTTGATATGAACAAAGATGGTCTGATCTCTACCGTGGCATTAGCCGATTCCACCGCCTTCTTCGACCTGACAGGTGACGGGATAAAAGAAAAAGTAGGGTGGGTACAGGCATCCGAGGGGATCGTCGCATTCGATAAAAACGGCAACGGTAAGATCGACGGTATCAGCGAAGTATTCGGTACCGCTACGACGAGCGGATTTGCGGAACTGCGCACCCTTGCGGATAGCAACTATGACGGAGTGATCGACCGCCGTGACGAACTCTACAATCAGCTCAAAGTCTGGCAAGATACCAACCAAGACGGTATCAGCCAAGCTGGTGAACTAAAAACCCTCAGCCAAGCCGGAGTTAAAAATATCGAACTAAACGTATTTGCCACAAACATCAACCTAAACGGTAACCTATTGTCCGAAGCAGGGCGCTACTGTGACAGTGTAGGGGAACGCTCACTTGCCGCTGATGTAGAGCTGACTTTTGATTCCCGTATTACGACAATGGATATTGGAATAATTACCAACTATACCGAATATTTTGAATCCAAACTACTTCCGCAACTACGCGGATACGGAACGGTCTATAACAGTGAGATAGCCTACAATGTCAACGACAATCTTCGCAATTTAGCTTTTTCAATGTCCACTGATGTTTCTCAGGGTGCAAATTACTTTAATGAATTTTTAGCTGAGTGGTCAGGATTGAATACTCTCTTACGAACCGCACAGAGTAAATATAATCTTTCAACCACTCCTCTTCTCTCTGAGATGGATAAAAAAGTATGGATATACGAACATTTTATGGGAGACAATCGTTTTAGCAGCGGTATCGAACAACGTATCAATTCCACTGCTCTAGCGATGAAAACAGGAGGTTCTGCTAATGTAGGCTCAGGGATATATAACGTTGCCAATGTAAATACTGCTTATGCTAGCGTAAAAGACCGCTATCAAGCAGTTTTTGCTCTCCAAATTTACTATCCTGAAATAACAATTTCTACACTTACCTATGATATTAGTATCGACGAATTCGTCGTAAGCGATCCGAGTGCATTTGCATCAGGGGTGAGCGCGTATATGAACAGCTCGACCGAACCGCTGGAAAAAAAGCTCTTTTTAGCCGATGCAATGAACTCGATTCAGGGGACGTTCCTCGCCTTTGACGGGGCAAGCGTCTCTAGCAGTATCACCGATCCGCTCCTGCGTGAACTGGTAAGCTCTATCTATGCCGATACTCTCAAAGCCTACGTGTACGGAAATGGCATTTACACATCAGGCAACATCCTCGCTGTCGGAACCGAAGGGGACGATACGCTCACTATCAGCGGTTCTGCCGGATCGACGGTGCTAGCGGGAACGGGAGATGACGTAATCCACGGCTCAAGCGGCAACGACGTCTATCTCTACCGTACAGGCGACGGAGCGGATACGATCATCGACACAGGCGGCAATGATACCCTTCGTCTCATCGATATGCTCCAAAGCGATATCGTCTTGCGCTCATCGGGCAACGATCTGATAATCGGCCGTGCCGAAGCGGGTAAAACGTTTGATGAACTCAGCGACAAAGTGACCCTCGTCAACTGGGCTAACAGTGCAAATCGTATCGAAACCCTCCGTTTTTCAGACGGTAGCACGTTTGATTTTACCGATGCAATCAGCACCTATTTCGTCACCGAAGCAGGGGACAGCCTCGATCTGAGCGCTGGGAATGATACCCTCGATGCACTGGGCGGTAATGACAGAGTTCACGGCTTCGGCGGAAATGACACGATTAGCGGCGGCACTGGAGATGATATTCTTTACGGCGATGCGGGAGACGACACCCTTAGAGGGGATACGGGGAAGGACATTCTTATCGGCGGAGAGGGGAATGACATGCTCACCGGCGGAACGGGTGCTGATACACTAGATGGCGGCAACGGCAACGATATGTATCTCTATGCTATCGGCGACGGTAAAGACGTCATCACCGACAGTTTAGGTACCGATACCCTCCGTTTTGGCGAAGGAATAACGGCAGAGAGTTTGATCGTCAAAATGGTCGGAGCGGATATGGTTATTGCATTGCGTGAAGATGGCAAATCATTCGAAAATCTCAGCGATACGGTCACAATCCGTGGATGGAATAATCCATCCAACCGTTTGGAAAATATCCTTCTAAGTGATGGAACACCGATTAATCTCGATACTCTCCAGATCGGAACGGAGGGAGATGATCTCCTCACATTTGGTGATAACGGAGTGAGTATCGATCTGCTGGGCGGTAACGATACGGTTACTTCCGGCAGCGGAAACGACGTGATCGACGGCGGAGCGGGTAACGATACGATCAATGCAGGTAACGGAGTCAATACACTCAGCGGAGGCGAAGGAGATGATACACTCATCTCAGGAAGCGGAGCGGATACCTTGGAGGGCGGAGCGGGTAACGATCTCCTCAGCGCGGGCGCCGGAAATGATATTGTATCGGGCGGGGATGGTGATGACCTTCTTGTCGGGGGTGAAGGCAATGATACCCTAAGCGGTGGAGCCGGAGTTGATACGTTGCAGGGAGGGTTAGGAGATGATTTGTATCTCTATGCGCGTGGTGACGGCAAAGATATCATCATCGACGAATACCGCTACGGATATAACGGTTCCAGTCAGTCAAACGGAGGAAATGATATTCTACGATTCGGTGAAGGGATTACTCAGGCCGATCTGATTGCGGTTGTCAAACCCGGTAGTGATGATTTGATCTTGGCATTGCGCGAGGACGGTAAAACATTTGACCAACTTAGCGATGTCATTACCCTAAAAAACTGGATGAACACCAACAACCGTATTGAAACGATCTCGCTTTTCAACGGTACGGTCATCGATCTGGCCGCTATTCAGTTAGCCACAGAGGGGGCTGATAATCTGATCTACGGCGACAGTGCGACGAGCGTCGATGCACTGGGCGGGGATGATGTCGTCATTACAGGTGCTGCAAACGATACACTGCATGGCGGCAGCGGGAACGATTCGTTACGAAGCGGCGATGGGAATGATTCTCTCTATGGAGATGCAGGCAATGATATACTCAGTGCGGGAAGCGGTAATGATGTACTAGAGGGTGGTGCGGGTAACGATACGCTCTACGGTGAAAACGGTAATGATACGTTGGCGGGTAATTCCGGAACGGATACTTTAGTCGGCGCTCTGGGAGATGATACCTATATCTTTGCTCTAGGAGATGGAAGAGATACTATTATCGATGAGTATGCTTATGGCTCCGGCGGCAATGACACCCTTCGCTTTGGAGAGGGGATCACTAAAGCTGACCTTGTTGCCCGCTCGGTACCGGGAAGCAACGATTTACAAATCGGGATCCGTGAAAGCGGCAAAGGATTCGATGCCCTCGGCGACATCGTGACTCTTAAAAACTGGTTTGATGCAACTAAACGGATCGAAAATATCACCCTATTTGACGGTACGGTCGTGACCCTCTCTGAAATGCAGGGAGGAACGGATGGAGATGATTATCTCGTCTTCGGAGATAGCGATACTGTGATCGATGCGATGGGTGGTAACGACACCGTGATCACCGCCAATGGCAATGATACCCTCAGCGGCGGAGCGGGTAACGATATCCTCATCTCCAATAACGGTAATGATGCCTTAGAGGGAGGCGAGGGTAACGATACTCTCAAAGCGGGAGCCGGAAACGATACGCTTTCCGGCGGAGCGGGAAATGACGCGCTCGAAGGGGGAATGGGCGATGATAGTTATCTTTTCACTCGCGGTGGCGGGAAAGATCGAATTCTCGATTATGCTACCAATGGAAGTTACCAAACGAACGGCGGCAATGACACGATCAAATTCGGAGACGGAATCACAAAAGACGATCTTGTGGCTCGTTTTATCAGCGGCAGTGACGATCTGCAAATCGGCATTAATGAAGTAGGTAAAACTTTCGATCAGCTCAGCGATGTCATTACGATTTCTGGATGGCGAAATACTCTCCAAAGAGTTGAAAATTTCCGTCTCAGTGATGGAACACTCGTAGCGCTCACTGATATAGAACGTGCTACTGTGGGTGATGATTATCTCGTATTCGGTGATGAAGGGGTGACTGTAGATGCACTCGCAGGTAATGATACCCTTATCACGGGAGATGGAGCCGATATCGTAAGCGCAGGTGAGGGTAACGATACCATCCTAAGCAGTAAAGGAAATGATACACTTAGCGGAGGTAAAGGAGCCGATACGCTCAAAGGGGGAACAGGGAACGATACCTATCTCTTCAATCGTGGAGACGGTGCGGATAATGTGTTTGACGAGTTGGGAACCGATACCCTATCCTTCGGTGAGGGGATTATTAAAGATGATTTGATCTTTAAGCAAAAAGGGTACGATCTAATCGTCACCCTTAAAGAGCCAAATAAAACAATCGGACAATTGACCGATACCATGACACTCACAAACTGGTTTGGTGACAATACGATCGAGACGTTCAGCTTTGCGGATGGCAGCACATGGAGCAATTCCGAGATAGCGGCAAAACTGGTTAACATCAATATCCAAGACACCCTATTCAGTAAGATCGGTTCGGTAATGCGCGGCAGCGCGAATGATGATACCTATGTTTACAATCAAGGAGATTTTACTGTCGTTGTTGATGATGTTTATTTTAAAGACAACATCGAAATCGATGCGGGGCACGATAAACTCGTATTTGCTTCCGGTGTAAACCGCAGCAATGTCACGATCGCTACCAGCGGAGCCAACCTCGTCATAAAAATTCAGGGGGCAAGTACGTATGAGCAGCTTCAGGATATTGTCGTCATTAAAGACTGGAAGAATCCTTTACGCGGTATCGAAGAGATCGTATTTAGTGATGGTGAAACACTGACTATCGACAAGGCTGCGATCTATCCGGCGATTACATTGAGCACCGCATGGACCAATAATCGCTATTATATCTACGGAAACGATAATGATACGGTAACGGGAACCAATTACGATGAAGTGTTTGAAACCAACGCCGGTGATGATACGATTAATGCCGGTAGCGGAAACGACCGAATCTATGCAGGTGATGGTAACGACACGATCGAAGGAGGAGCCGGAAACGATACGATTGTGATGGGTAGCGGAGATGATTACGTCACTGATACTTCTGGCGATGATATCTATCTCTTTAGTAAGGGTGATGGCAAAGATATTATAAATGATTTTGTAGGTAATGATCTTGTGTATTTCGGGGAGGGGATCAAGGCAGAAGACCTCATGCTTCGTCAATATGGCAACGATCTCGTCGTCGGTCTCAAAGACGGCCTAAAAAGTTTCTATAACCTTTCAGATAAATTGACACTGAAAAACTGGTTCACTGCCGCAAATCGGACCGAAACGTTCAAATTTACCGATAACTCCACGATCGATATGGATAGTATTGTCAGTCGTATCGGAACTGATAACAACGATACGATCAGCGGTATCGACAGCCGCAATGATACGCTAAACGGTGGAAAAGGAAACGATACTCTCAATGGACTTGATGGAGATGATACGTTAAACAGCGGATCAGGTAACGATATTCTAAATGGCGGAAATGGAAATGATGTTTATCTTTTCGGGCGCGGAGATGGAAATGATGTCGTTACCGACATCGCTGGGCTTGATCGTATACGACTGGGAGAAGGAATAGGGAAAAACGATATTCGTATTGAGCGAATTGCAAATGACCTTGTAATTTCGATCTTAGAAACAGGTAACACGGGAGTCGTTACCGATACGATGACGCTCAAAGACTGGAACGATGTTAATAAGCGGGTAGAGATCATCGAATTTTACGACGGTACGAAGATTCAACCGGAAGATGTCCTAACTTTCACGGATAATACAGAAAATTATACCTTCGGCGCAGAGGACAATGTTATTCATGCCCTAGGTGGGAATGACGTGATTGTTGCAGGTGCTGGAAATGATACGGTAGAAGCTGGGGTTGGTAACGATACAGTATATGGGACTGAAGGTAATG
>JAQTLL010000010.1 GCA_028714915.1 Sulfuricurvum sp. | reverse complement strand
TAAGGATATTCAAGATATTCTTAGCAAAGGTTAGGAATGCCCAAGATGCTAAGGCTTACTATATCTGCATGTGTGCCTTCTATAAGTTCCTGATGCTTATCGATTATCCAATACCACCAGAAGAGATTAACATAATGCTCATGGATACTTATATATACTCACAAGAGAATGTATGTGTATCCGTAAAACAAATAAAAGGAGATAAACAACAATGATAAACAAAACAGAAACAGAATCCCAAAAAACATGGGAGGAAATGTCAAAGGAACACAATATGTCAGTAAAAGCATGGATGGAGAAGACACACCATGATAACAAATGAATTCATGTTGATCAATGCCATGTGGCTACGCGCTTATCAGCAAACAACAGATGGTAGAATGGATAACCAAGGAAACACACGGACAGATGATTGAAATGGAAACATCAAGCAAAGGATTTAAAATAATGGTAAGTTGTATAAAATGCGGTTCAAACAATTGCAGCTTAACAATAAATCAGTGGTATGATATGAAAGCAGAATGTAGTAAATGCGGAAATGTTGAAACGGTGAGATAAATGGAAACAAAACAATGTAATGAGAAATGCATCTTATATATACTCAAAAGCCCATCGTGCCACAAATCAATAGAGGTATGCGGTGTATGGAAAATAAACACAGAAACAAGGAGAAATTAACTATGTCAAATAACAACAAGAAAATAGAAGCTGGCAGAAGATCAGCAAGAAACAAAGTGAAACCTGAACAAAACAACATAATCGAGAACACACACAAACCAACCGTAAAGAGAGTGATTTGAATGTTAATGCATTTTGAATTTTTACATATTCAGAATATAATCGAGAAAATGTCAAATGAACAATTGAATGCACACTTTGATAAGGTGCGAGAAGAGAAAGAGAAAAGGAGTAAGTAACATGATTTACAATAAACCAAATGAAATAATCAGAGTGAGCCGGACAGGCCGGCAGTATGAGAACACATGCATAGGTTGCATTAATCTCATAAACACATCCGATATAGTCGATAGAACCCAAGCACACCAGTGTAACAAATATCCTGCTATGGACAACTTTGTACGATGTATGAATTACAAAGAAAGCAAGGTTATAAATACTATTCAAACCGTAATGACATAAGCGCATAAGCGCAATGAGGATAAAAACATGACATACCCAACAAACACGGCACCAAAGCCACCCCAGACATTCGGAAACATACAGAACAACTATGTATTTCGAATGTCACAGTTCATAGGAAACGACCAGATAACAATAGTAGAAGATCTTCCTAAGAATAGACCGGTTAGACAGGCAACAAAGAAAAGCGCAAAAGGAAACGACTATGTAGTATATCTTATAAAAATAGATTTCAATGGTTTTGTATCAGACCTTGAAATGTTCGGCCATGAGCTAAACACCCTTGCGGTTGCGTGTCCAAAGGGAACAGAAAACTTCAAGGGCATCACACTGGTACACAACGGAAGATCATTGGTGTATCTGTCAACAGATGCCCCACTTGACCCAAGCGTACCGCGAAGAACAGACACACGGCAGCCAGACTTAAGCGCACCAGCCCAGGCACCGACCGAGGACGTTGTACTCAATAACATGAGGCAAATGCTTGCAGATATCAAGACATTAACTAAACTCGGTGTTGCCGTGAAAGTTGATCAAGTCATAAAGATATGTGACACCATAGCACCAGGCAAAGCACTTGATATGATCGCTCGGGCAAAGTCCGAAGGCTTCATGTATGAGAAAGATGGTGTTTACACGGTGGTATGAATCAATGACACCAGAAGAAGCACAACTCACCGGAAATATGAACCAGATGCTTGAGAATGATCTCTCAAGCGTCAAAATCATATCAAAGGTTGAGATGAAATCGGGTAAAAGACATACCGAATGGGAAATAAAATCCAAACACGAAGATGTATATAAGGCAACAGCGACCGCACACGATATAGACACACAACTGAGGATAATATATGGTACATAATAATTATTTTCCATTTATAAGCAAAGAAGGAGAGTATTTTGTAATAGGAACAACGTATCCGGTTATAGAACGAAATAAAATAACTCTCTCTAAATTGGAATTGAAACGATTGAAAAGAAAACTCGATGAAATTGATATCGATGGGTTTTTCTGGACGTGGGTGAAATGAAATGAAAGGAGAAAATGAAAGGCTTCTTTTTGAAATACTAAACGAAGCATACCCAGGGCAGTGGGTTAATGAGTTCAAAGGCATCGAAGGAAGAAAGTTTCGCTTTGATTGCGCAAACCCATCCCTCAAAATAGCCATAGAGATAGAAGGCGGTATATGGATGGGGAAAGTAGGCGGTCACACCTCAGGCATAGGATACGAACAAAACATGGAGAAATACAATCTTTCAGTGATTGCAGGATGGAAAGTACTAAGGTACTCACCACAAACATTAAAAAAATCACCATGGAAAATTATAAGTGCAATAAGGACATTATGTGGTGTAGTCGATGGTAATCAAACGACATTATCATTCGAAGGATACAAAGAGAACAAAGAACAAGTACAGGTGAAATTATCATGAGAGAATATATAGAAAGCTGTAGTAAATGTGGTGTATCATCACAAGCAGAATTTGTTAATCAGTGGACAGGCATGTGTATAAGATGCATGAGTGAAGAGTATGTAAGCTATGGAGACATGCCACTATGAGTATGAAACAAGAAGTATGGATCGATGTCGATGAAGACACAAAAGAGTATGACTGTGAAATACACATTCGTGGAAAAGACTTGTATGAGATACTAGAAGGGATGTCTATAATAACAGACAAGATTCAAAGACTGAATGGGTTGAACTAATGTCAATGAAAATACCGGATATAGAAATAAAGTTCAGAGTAAAAGGAAACCTCGAAATAAACGACTGTGTGCTGTCATTTGATGATGCGAAAGTAAAAATCGTTGGAACAGATGAGACTTTCATAATACCATTCACAAGCATTAAGTATATGAGGATGCAAAACAAAAAGGAGACAAAATGAAACAACAATTCGAGAAAAGCATATTTTTGTCTGATATACATGTGCCATTTGAGCAAACAAAGAGCTTGAAAGTTGTGAATGCGTTCATGAAATGGTATAAGCCGGATAAGATATACTTACTCGGTGATATCGTTGACTTCTATGCAATATCAACATTCGATAAGGAACCTGAGCGAATCACATCTTTACAAGCAGATATAACCAAAGCACGAAAAATACTAAGCACTATCAGAGAACATAATGCTAAAGCCAGCATTCTGTATATAGAAGGCAATCACGAACACAGGCTTCAAAAATATCTGTGGAAGCACCCTGAGATAAGCAGCTTGGATGCCCTGAGCATGACAAACTTGCTTCACCTGGACGAATTGAAGATAACATATGCAAATCAATTCGAATGTGTTAAGTATCATAAGTTCTTGGTTGAGCATGGAAGTGTTGTGAGACAGCAAAGCGCATACACCGCGAGAGCCATGTTAGAAAAGAGAGGAATGTCAGGCATAAGCGGCCACACTCACAGAATGGGAGCTCATTACCTCACGAACATGAGCGGAAGTTATGCTTGGTTTGAGAATGGCTGCTTGTGTGATTTGCACCCTGAGTATGTTGTAGGACAACCCAACTGGATGAATGGCTTTAGCATAGGCCACTTTAGAAAGCAAGGAAATAGATTTAACATTGAGCAGATACCAATAGTCGACAATCACGCGAGCTATGGAGAACAGGAGTTTTAATATGATAATAATAAATAAAACCATATACTTTAAATCATCTCAACCATTCTTCACTAAAGAGATGAAGAACATCAAGAACAACACAATAAGAACTCTTGATGATATAGAAGGGAATGAGTTGATAAAACACAAAGATGAGATAGAACTAATAGCAATATCTTCGGTTGAAACCGGATTAACTTTTGTCAGAGAACTGAGAGATATATCATTCTATGCAGATAGATGGATTTTTACGTGGAATGATTGAATAGACAAAATGCTTATATTGTTACCTTTGGTGTAGTTTTTGTCTATTTATAAACTCTATTTTTTGCATGATTTTTTCAATACAAAGGTATATTAGACAAGAGTAGCAATATGTCTACTATGGAAAAAGTCAATTGTTTAAGATGCAACTATGCAGAATTCAACTCATCATTAGTCATACATCATAAAGATGGAAATCATTCTAATGATGACCCAGACAATTTGATAGTAATATGCTACAATTGCCATATGGCTTATCATAGTCATTCATGGAAGTTAGAAGACATAGGACTAATCACACCAATAAATTATCATGAACCGAGAGGAAGACACAAAAAAATACAAAAGACACAAGATGAAATATGCAATGATATAAGAAATGAACTTGAAAGAACCGATAAGATAAGAGGTTATTTATGTCACAATTCAAAATAAAGAAAATACTAACTGCAAAAGACTATGGTCTTAAGTTGCAAAGCATAGAGAACAATCGTGATCATGTACTCTTCTTGATGCTGTGGGAGACTGGCGCTAGGATAAGCGAGATACTTAACATTCGCATCGAGCATGTCAACGTGGAGAACAGAACCATAAACATCTACTCTTTGAAGAAAAAGGGCGAAAGTATCAGAATATTGCCTATAGACAGAGAGACATTACGAAAACTCAGCATGATTATAGACCCGAAGAAGAAAACAGGTCTCATATTTGACATAGGGCGCAAGCAAGCATATGTCTTAAGCCAAAAGTACCTGGGTGTCAATCCTCATGCTATACGACATTCTAGAGCCATTGACTTAATAACGCATGGCACCAACGTGGAGATTGTGCGAAGATTGCTTGGACATACAAGACTTGATGTCACACAGATATACCTGGACTTCGACTTCGAAACAATGAGAACAGAGCTTGATAAAGTGCAGTTGATGATACCAAACAAAGAGAGCAAGATATGAGTGATGATGTGATTATATGCAGACTGACAGTGGCGGGAGTATGTCTCTGGAAGACACCTTCCGGAAAATACTACGAGCAGAACAAAGAACACAAGGGTTATGACTTCTATCTTGACATAACAAAGCTGCTTATCGACATGGGTACAAACGAATACCCTAATGTTGTGGTGAGAGACACAGCAAAAGAACCCGCGAGAATCAGGGACTTTATGTGAGGTAATGTATATGACAGTGGAAGAAATATTAATGAAAATAAAGCATGCATCTTCTATGAAAGAACTTGATAAAATAATAACTGACAAATATTTTGAGTATGTACAAGCAGAAAATGAATACCAAGACATGATACAATCAATGAATAAATAAATATGAGATAAAATATTATGGATGTATAGAATATGAAAGCGAGGATTAATATTCCTTTTAAATATGAACAAATAAAAAAAGGATATGGTATCGTTGAGGGAGATTATTGTTTGCAATCTTCTTCGGATGGTATAAAATCTATTCTAGAATGGCAAAAATGGAAGGGAGAAGGAATACTTCATATGGTAAAAAAAGATGAAATATTCATAAGAAAAATATGCTCACGAATAACTATATATACTCATGAAATAATGTAGTATATAGAGATGATAAACATGGAAAACAAAAATACAGACAATGAAACAATCGAACAATATATTACAAGAATAAGCACCGGTGTAAAGACAATATCACACGAAGATTATATGAACATGAGGGATTAAATATGGAAACATGCAGGTGCCAATATTGCGAAACACATAGAAGATATGCTGCAATGCACCCATACACATTACAGCAAGAGTTTGAATCTGTGTGTATGATGTATGAGATGGTAGAAAGCAATCTCAGGCAGGCCGTTGATAAGTATAACGATGGTAAGCCACTCAACAACATACAGAAACAAGTGCTTGCAAAGGCAATATGGAGGAATTAAAATGAACTTCAACAATAATAACGAATGGAAATCATACGTAACCGAAGTGATAATAACTGCATGTGTTGTTATTGCTTATAGTGCAACACTAGGATTCTCTTTGAAGGTGTAAGAATGGACCACACAAATACAGATGGTAATAAATACGAATATAGCGAAATATATGAGATGTGGCTTAAGGTGAATTAAATGAAAAACAGATGCTGCTATGCGAAGATATGCGCAGGATATAGCAAACAAAGCTTCACATGCAATAATGAAGCTCATGTGTGCGGGATGCACAAGACAGGACATATCAAGAGAAAACCACAAACAAATTAACATTTATTTTTTACAATACATTTATATACTCATAAGTCAATTATGATGTATGGAACTAAAATTTAGACACTTTATAATCTTGCAAGCTCTTGATGTGCTCACAACTTGGTATGGTCTTACATTCTTATACCTACAAGAAGCAAACCCATTTGCCAACACAATGTTTGCACAGTTGGGCTTGGTAAATGCCCTAATAGCCATGAAGTTAATGGGTTTAATGGTAATATATGGGATACTATCAATATACACACCAAACATTAAAAAATTGGCTCTATATATAATATGCGGCTTCTTCGCGCTTGTGATAATAAACAACGCGTACCAAATGATACGCGTTTTGTTTGGTTAAAACCCAAACATGATATTTATTGCCACTCCAACTATTATATCAACACACCGTATCTGATCGTATTATGGTACCCACGCTATTGAAACAAGCATAATCTGTTCCCGTGCCTGCATAATATGATGCTGTGATCGGCAAAGTATTACCATATGTAATCCCTGTGGAGTCTATAGACGTCACCAATATAAACTCAGTGTATTCTATCCTATGGGCAGTAGCTGAACTATTTGGCATTACTACATACATCTGATACCCATAATCATTAGCTGGTCTCGATAATATTTGAATTATTACGCTGCTTTTTAGATCGTTGAATCTATACCAATACCCAGTCGTTTGGTTATAATAAGCGTTTTCAACAATGCCCATATATGACGCATATGTGGTATCATAACTTAGCAGTCCGGCATATTGCCCATTGCCACCACTATAGTTTTGTGAAAATCCCACAGTGCCGTCTGATATCCCTATGCTAAAATTGCGCGGCATTATGAGATTGCCTGTCATGGTATCGCCTGATTTATTGACTTTGAGATTAATATTTGCCGTATTATTTCCCACGCCGTTTATCAATCCGGTAAGATCGATTGGGATTGCGGGGATGACCAGTCTAGATATTGTAAGATCATCCATATATATAGTAATATCCGGCAATGCTCCTGAACCGGTTTGATTGACATATAACCGCAATGCTATTCTATCAGTCATGTTTATAGTGCGCTCTAACATCACGCCCTCTATATTAAACTCTTGTTCAGTCGTTGTTATAAATGTTGATGTTGGGTCAGATATTGCAAGACTTGAAAAGTTCCCACCTGTACTATTTACGACTCCTATATCATAATTCAATCTATCATCATGTGCTATACCATCTAATTTAATGGCGTGTATGTGTACTAAAACAGCACCGGCAGGGATGAGCGTTAGATTTATTGGTAATGATGTCCAGTTTTGTAGTAGTGTCTGGCCGTTCCCAATGCCTATAAATGTCCTGGATGTCTTAGGAACATCAGCAACTATTATACTATCCATTTTTAATGATGGGTAGGCTGTCACGTCTGAACTTGTATTGTGCAGTGCAAATGTCAGTGTACCCAACACAGACGAAGTGCCGTTTGTTCCATTCACACCGTTGGTTATAGTACCCGACACGCCCAAACCCAGCATGGAAAGCATCAAAGCAATCACTGCTATTTTCTTAACTTTATCATTATCCATGTGCTTATTGTCTCATCAATCTACTTAATACCTTTCGTGACCTACTATCATGCTGTGTCTTTGTGATGCGTCCAGATTCATGCGCCCTGTCGATCACACCCAGGTCTTTAAATGCCTGGGATTGTGTGTATCTTTTCGTGCATGGCATGTTTACTTTCTCCTAGACGAAGACGCACGTATTCTTGTCTTCTCATTGAATCCGCGCTTTGTTGCTTCGTATGCTTTCTTCAATCTTTCCTTTAAGTTTATGGTTATTGTTGCCATATTTAAATCCATCCTGTCGCTATGTCTTTTGCGAATCTCAGCGCGATCATTGCATCAAAGAAAACGAATGGTGCTATGATAAGTAATGTTATGAATGCCAAGTCACCCATACCAGATGGTAGGGATATTATACTTGATATCCACGATTGGTCGGTTGCTGATACGGTTGTGTTTGAACTCACGACGCTACCGATTGGTGCGCCTATTTCTGCCGGCTGCACACTATATAACGCCATGAAAGCACCGAGAAGGGCCATTAATATGACCTGTATTGCAAGTATTTTTATTTCTGAAGTTGTGATTACTGTCATTATTCATTCACCCCTGTATTCACATATTTACCGGCCACCCTCACCGCGAGGAACAAAGCACCTAATACTATTGGTGTGAAATATGCCATGAGTGGAAGCCACCCCATAGATGCAAACACACCGGAAGCAAAGCCGCCTGCTATTCCTGTAGCAAAGAAGTTTGTCTCATATAGAGCACCAGCATATATTAGCACACCAAACACTATCCACCAGGGCATCCATCCTAGTATGATTGTAAATAGGGACACTCCTATTCCGGTCATGCCCATTATGAAGCTTGTGCTCTGGCTCATGGCTTCCTCTCTTTCATAGATATTGCAAGCATTATTCCAACTATAAATACTAGTGTCCAGAATATCTTGGATTGCAACAATCCGCTTATATCTGTTCCGGTTTCTGCGCCCATGCCTGGTGGAATTGGTGCGACTTCACTAACAAAAGTTACCTTAAGTGGCAAATGCATTTTCACAACATGATTTGATTGATCTATTATTTCCACTTCATAGAATCCTTTGCCATTAAGACCAACTCTTTTTACCGTTGTTTTGTATGTCTGTGTTCCTTCGTTTATGTTTTCAACCACATAAACCTTTGTTGTGTTAGTACCATAACCAGGGTCTCTTATTTGCAGTTTTCCGGTAGCGCCTACTGGTATTATTACTTTCATTGTAAGTTCTTCTGTGGTTGAAATGTTTTGAGAACTCAGAGATAAGCCCCATCCATCTACGGTTGTTGCTGCTACAGTGAAATTGTAAGACGCGATGGTGTTCGAGTACGTATCATTGTAAGCAGTAAGTCTTATCTGATTAATTCCAGAATCAAACCAGCAGTAGATGCCCCGATCACATCTCATATCTATCTTAGAATTAACGAGAGTTTCAAAGCTTCCAACTTGTCCGGTGAATGCTGTGAAAAATTGCTTTGTTGTTGTTAAGGAGTTGTAATTATACACATCTGCTCTTATAGTGTACGCCGTAAAGTTTGCATCATCCACAACGAAATCGACCGTCATATAATCATTTATAAAATATGATAATCTATCGGTTGATATATTGCTCGTGTTGAAAAGCAACACTGGTATAAGGCGCGGGTCATTGACTATAGTTATATATTTAGTATCCAACACCCTATCTTTGCGAGCATCATATAATTTGAGAGAATACTTGCCCTCTGGCCATACTTTGACGTCTGTTTGTTGTAATATCTGCGTTCCGGTATTACCCAGTGAAGCGTCTATTATAGATACCTCGATTATACCTCCAGTTACTGTGTTTGTTCCTATAATTTCAATTTCAGAGGTGTACCCCGTGAGTGAATACCCTATATTATATGAAACATTGAATGGAACTCGCATAAACCCTGTCGGTGATTCTGGCAAGATATAGCTTTGTGCTTCTGATTGTACTATAGCAGTGTCTGATGCTAAATCCGTCTGGCTTCCAATACCCAAGAAGGATTTTTGTAGCTTAACTGTATATGTTCCCACATCTGAAAGCTGGTATACATACGTTCCAGTCTGCGGAGGTGAATCCATAAGTACCAAGCTATCCTGTCCAGATGCTACAGTCCATTCTAACAATATTCGTTTGAAATAGAATATGTCTGTCCATTCACTAGAAATAAGTGACCATGTTATAGTAGCGGGATCGTTTGTGAAATATTGCTCGGAATCGAATTCTATAAAAGACGATGTTCCTGGTGAAATTGCAGATGTAAGTATATTATCATATCTCCCATGTACCCCCGAGGACTCATCTATTTTAAAGTTATCAGACTCGGTGTATGTATATGGAAACTGCTGTAAATATAACACAACATTGTCAGATGATCTAGTTATATTAAATATTATTTGGTTTCCTGCGGGTACTATATCCACAGATAGATGATATTGAGTGTTCAATTGTAAACAAGTCGCTGCTGTTGTAAAACCTATTCCCGCTACATTAGAACAAGTTGTTTGTCCGGTGAACGATAATCCTTTCGTTGTTCCACTCCAATATAATTTTCCCACGTTTCCGAACGTAGATGATGTTGGGTAATAATCGAATGATACATGGTGCTGCTGATTTCCTATTGAGTTGTATATTCCACCAGAACCCACAAGATAAAACGACGTTGCTGACCATGCCCCTGATGTGATTGTCCAATCTGTTATAGTCCCATCATTAAAGTTATCTGAAAATGCCATTGCTGAAACCGGTAATATCAACAATGTTATTAGTATCAAAAAATACTTTCTTATCATGGAAATCACACACCGTCATATGATCTTATAAGTGGCTTCGCGCTCTTTTTGTCATACTCTATCATCACAACACCGCCCCTGTGCATGTATATCTTTTCTATCTCTGTGTTTCTATTCTGTCTCATGTTAATTTCCTTTTACAATGATATGAAATAAGATACTGTGGCCGCGGTTAAGAATAGTGCAGGCAATATCATATATTCATCGAAGTCTTTTTTAATTGCTTTTAATTTATCCGATTTTATAGTAACGAAATTGTTAAACAAAACATATGCGAGTAATGCAACACTCATTATAACCATCAGTCTAGAATAGTTGTATGACATGCTCATTATAACATCTTGTACTTGAATTTCTATTGGTGCCGGAGGTGTCCAGGCCATATCAAAATTTGAGGGCATTTCCAAACACCTCGATTACTGACCACACCACAAACACTATTGCGAGAATTGGAAGCACAACTATCATAAGTGGCTGTGTCAATGCGCACCATGAATCCGATGTGTTGCATATGAATGTTGTAGGCATATAAGAACCATAAAAAGCAAGTATGGGGGATAACAACACATATGATATTACTGCTATAATAAAAGCAAGTGTAAGTTTAGCTGCTATTTGAAATTTCATATCTGACATTTGATTACCTCAATTATTTGAGTAGGCCCTTGTTGTTTGCTATAAACATACTCTTTGCAAAGGACATAATGCATAGAGCAAGCCAGAATGTATTGAAGACTGTTCCGAATCCTAAGTATGCAGCATTGCTAAAGAATAGTGGTGTTGCGCTCTGTGTGTTTGCATATATCGCACCAAAGAACAAAGCATACACAATTAGCATAATACCATCATCAGTCATGTCTATGAATAATGCTGTTATGAATATGAAAACAAAAAATATAATGAAATCAATATCCATAGTTTATTTCACCTCTGTTATTGACTTCATTGATTTGACCTCTAAGGGTTACATGTTTACGTTTATACCTGCGCTCTTCAGAAGTAAGAGAACTAAGGCTATGATGCCTACCAGGGCGATTACTCCCCACGTGGCCACGGTTGTTGCATCCCAGGTGGTTGTGTTGGTTGCAAAGAACTGGGTAAACGCTACACCGCCCAAGATAGCAACTAACAATATTTCGACTGCTACTTTAACTACTGACATTTATATTTCACTTCCTCTTTAGTCTATATGAGTTAGGCTTGATTGCCATATTATACTATAATCTCTCTTTGCTTATATAACCTTTGGTATATTATAAAACAGTTGTTATACATATTTATTTAGTTATAAAATTATATAAACACAATTATAGACACATATAATATACAATAATATAGTATCGAATATTAGATGAGATACCGAGGAAAAAAGAGAGGCTTATATTGAATCTATTGTCTTTAGCCTCTGGGCCAAGTGTGCTGGATTGATTCTTTTCCCCATGACTAGCTCATTAAGATTTTGTGTTATAGGTACAAAACGCCAATTACCAGCATACATGAACATTATATAAGGCTTCTGGCATTTCCGCTTTGCTGTGAGGATGTGTTTTATAAGGTCCTTGTGTTCCAGTACGAGAGCACCGTCAGGGTCAGAACCAACAACATCAATAGCATGTGTGTCAGATATTATGTCAAAAACATTCTTACCGTCCAGGTGTTTGTATTGCATGGCCGGACATGTTTTGTTAAGGAACTCATATGCTTTTGCTTCCAATACATACCCAGGTTGGTTTGGTCTTGCCGATGATTTGTTATCTGCCAAGTTGATGCTTTTCTCTACCGTGCTGTAGCAAGCCATAAGAGGCTCTAGGTTGATAATTGGGTCAGACATGTATTTGAATACCTTCGCACCATCGAAATGTAGAGTAACGAGCTCTATGGGTCTACCTGTGTTATCGTCTGGATTGAGTGAACCTGTACGCTCATCCCTTACCCTTATGATTGGAACTATCCATTCTGTGGCCTGGTCTCTTATCTCCGGTGGTATTTGGTTCTCTCTTTGTGATGTGCATATCATATCAAGCCCAGACTTCCTTCCCGCTGCGCTAATCTCAGCTAGGATTGTTGCCTGGGATGTATTCCATTTCTTAATCCATAATGCGACATCGTCAATCAATGCTGTACAGTGTTTCAAGTTCATGAAGTCATCAACTGTGTTTATGCAAGCATCCCATTCTCTCTTGTCTTTCTTAACTTGATTGTGCCATATGAGACCAAGATTAGCTGCAACATTTCCACCATAGAAAGCCTTTTGACTTAAGATATCCATAGCCTTCAGTGTTTTTCCGCTTCCTTTTTGTTGCACCAATCTGAATATATCGGAGTTATAAAACTTGATTGGTACTCTCTCAGTCTCCTTCCATATCTCTTTTGTGTCTATGTCATCCTTCCATGTCTCATAGTAAAGCTGATTAAAATCAAGTCTGTGGAATGGGTCTTCTGCTTGGTCGATTGTTCCAGTAATTAATATCAGGCTGCTCATGTTTCTAAAAAAAGATTACTTGCGTTTCATGTATAAGCTAAAAGCAAGAGCAAGTCTTTGAATCGATGGCTTTGCATCATATCCAAGACCGCAACCTATCATAACGTAACCCAGTGGTGCATATGACCATATCACAATAGCAACACCAAGACCAAAGATCATATCTTCAACATCAATTGTTATTTGTCTCATAATTACCTCTTTCCATACTGTTCTTCTATTTCTTCTTTGCTAATTTTTTCTTTCTTGAATCCTGCCCATCCTGACACTTTGCTTCCCAGGGATTCTTCCGGCATCATACCAGCATTCGCACGCCTCTCATTGATGTGTTTGTATGCCTGCCTGCCTTCTATACCCAAGTTAAGCCTCTTCTTGCTTAACATATCAATTTGAGCTAGGTTTATGGGGGTTCTTACAACCCGTCCTGTAAGATTGCCTACTCTATCATATTCGGGTTCTTCGAAGTATGCCCAATTCTTAAGTCTAACAAGTGCCTGGGCATAGTTAACGTCTTTGAACATCATAGCTTCATATGGTGTGATATGTCCTTTGACATCGAGCTCTATGGGATTGTTGTTCTCATCTTTCTGACTTTCGTCTATGTGTATGAGTGCTGCTGCCGAATCAGGGACATCACCGGATTCTTCTCGGTGGACCAGTGTAGCTCTATAATCTCGCTTCTGTATTGTGAGGTATGTTTGTTCTGCGAGTTTCTCAAAAGCTTTCTTTGTTTTTGCGTCAATGTTGATGAGTTCGTCATCAGACACTGATATAACTTCGTTGCTCATTAAATTCACCTATGAATGCTTTCGTTCAAATATACTAATGATTGCATTATTTGCTCATTGCTCGCACCAATATGTTTATCTATGCTGCTGAGATATGCAATGACACCAAGCAATAACAATATGGAGAAACCAACTATTATCAATATGAATTTAAGATTATTCAGTAGATCATTTGCACCAGCTGCTCTTCCGATTGAGTAATACATATTTGCAAGCTGCAACTCGTGAAAGCTGCTATCTGCATCATCTTGTGTTGTGTGTGCGGTATCAATTAGGGGCATTTTGTTATCAACGTGCCAGAAAAACACATTTCCCCGAGCATCACGGGGAAGCTTGTACATCCTATCTTCCATCTTGATGTGATTCATTCCGGTCTTTTCAGCCCAGAATGTCTTAGGTTCGCTCAGTTCACTTACAAGTACGACTTGTACGAATGTCTTGTCCTTGTTCCTAAGTTTGCCCATAAAGCATTCTTTAGGGTTCCTAGATGGTATCTTGTATGACTGTAAGCCTTCGATCAATTCCTCAGGGGTCTTGACTTCTATTTGCTTCTTTGATTTGAGTGATGATAATACTCTATTCACAATACCCATACCATGTGTTAATCCTATATGTTGTCCTGTGTTATCAATAACAGGCATATTTATTATAGGATCTGTTGAGATATTGCTTATATCTTCGTGTGTATCTTCTTGCTGCTTTCCTTTGCATCTGTGTGCTCCTAAGTTCTTATATTCTCTCATACACAATGTACATGTTCCTGATGCCATTTTACACCTTGTTATCTGCTTTCTCATCAAGCATTATGAAGTCTCTTATATACTGTTCAAGCACAAACTCAGGCCGTATAGCATGAATTGCGCACCTTTCTTTAAATTCGTTGTATAATTCCAGTTGTATTTCATCTGTCATACTATCACTTAACACTATATGGTTATTTAATGTATATATAAGCATTCATGGTGAGCGAAGCGAGCGCGAACGCCAGTGAGCATTGTATATATTATATTTATATGTATATAAGTAAAGATATCTTATATTGTGTATAAATAAGACCATATCCTTATATTAAAGATTATCTTTATTATAGATATAATATAACGTATTAATATATACTCAGGCGCCCAGGTGTGCGCGCGCGAGTGTATCGATTATTCAATAGATACAAGCATTATTTCCATTGGATGAGTTTATATGCACTTCGCTATCTGCTATATTCAATGGGATATATTAATACTTTCACAGTGCTTCATTTCATGATGCATATCTTTATATACACACAAATCAATTATGTGTTATGACAAATAACATAATATCAATAATAGGATGCGATTACATCCGTACTACAGGACAGATAGATGAAAACTTCGGTATGTTTGCATCATTAGATGAAGCATTTAAAAGAATATCACCAGGGAGAGTCATACCAGCCCATAACAATACTAAATGTGCATGTAGGAGAACAAAGTATTGCAGTGTTGATTGCGAGAGTGCGGTCTCTGGGGTTATGGTCAATGGTCATATCTCATACATGAAGAAAGGCAGACAGATGTAAAGGCTTATATACTCACAAACCAATGAGGTAATATCATGAATATAAATACAAACACACCACAAAAAAGTGATGAGCAGCTTAAAGGAAGAAAGCACGCAATGACAACTAAACAATTGGCTGCTTGGAATAGAATGCATGGAATCATAACAACACATGCGAGAACAAAGAGAACATGTAAGGCAATGGCTGACATTTATCAGAATGACTGGATGTGAATATATGAGTATTATAGGCCAGTGTTTCAAATGTGGATGTATCAGAGAAGTTAGACATCATCATTATAAGGGATATGGAACAGACGAAACGTTGCCTTATTGCCGATCATGCGATGCCATGGCGCACAACAAAGCACGCAAAACAGGAAAATGTCAACTCACATACAATGAAACACAAAAATTAAGTCATGCATCGGCTAATAAATGCATAAAAAAAAAACATCTATTCCATATGGCACCAGAAACAAATGCTGGGATAGAAATTAGATTGAGGTACAACACAAGAACCAATAATATGGTAATAAATACAAGCAGATGTATATACAACTCACAGGAGATGTGTTAATATGAATCAAGCGGAATATCAAGAAATACAAGATTTCGAGAGATTCGTTGTTATTTCAATTGTAATACTTGTTATGATGCTATTTACATATGTTGGCATCTAGGATGAGATATGAGACACGAACACACACCAACCAATATAAACATATGGGTGAATTGATATGATTGATTCTGATGGGTTTGATAAGCACCAATTGACTAAGAGAGCAAGAGCATTTGATCATGTCATCTTTGCTTCATGTGCTAGGAGAATTATCTTACAAAAGGGATTTGGTTATGGTCATTTAGTTGCCGGCACCATGAACCCAACACTAAGGATATTCAAGATATTCTTAGCAAAGGTTAGGAATGCCCAAGATGCTAAGGCTTACTATATCTGCATGTGTGCCTTCTATAAGTTCCTGATGCTTATCGATTATCCAATACCACCAGAAGAGAT
>JAQTLL010000009.1 GCA_028714915.1 Sulfuricurvum sp. | reverse complement strand
TTATAATCAACGCTTAATGCGACCCCGTCAATATCCAAAATTCCAGTATTCAATGACAGGTTTTTGTAAGTGTATACCGTAGCGCCAGCGTAGTTGATGAATTCTTTATTTGCCATATCATACGCAACGCCTTCCCGCGTCCCTAAAGTCTGGACTATGCGGTTGATTATGTCGAATATCTGCGGGTATTGATCTAACGTTCCGGCAGATCCTAAAGATTTTGCTTCCGTTTTGCTGTTAAACGTTGGTTCACCGATAACGATCAAATCCTTATAATCCGTGCCGAATATGTCCGCGTATGCCACAGTCGCCATTACAACAACCATCATCATTGTTAACAATATCCGTTTCATATGATTCCCCCTTTTTTGTATTCCGCGATCACGTCTTTGACCACGGTTGCTGCTTCCTTTGATACTTCAAATTTCGGCAACTTTGCCGCCAACTTATCTATGACATACCCGACTATCCACCGGGTCAAGAAATTCAATTTGATGATCCCTTGTTTTTCCATACTGTCTATTGCGAGCATGGCAATATCTTTTCTCTCTTCTTTTGTGATTTGCCCGTCTTGCGCCGCCTTTTCTACAGCTTCAATAAGCGGTTGTATTACAGGTTTCAATTTCATCACTTTCGCCCCGATCCACCCGGCAATAGCTTTGCCTCTATTCCAGATAATCAGGATCGTTGCGACTGCTGCACTCCATGTTAATTGTTCAGACATATTTACTCCTTTCTGCCTGACACTTGTGGCGTTTTACATAACGAACATATCCAGACGTTTCCCCGCCTGAACTGTTTTGTATGGAAATGACATTTTACGCATATTTTGTTAATCCGTATTTCAAAGAAACTTTTTACGCCCATTCCCTGTTAAAATCCTCCCATGTTATTTCCCTATCTGTCGTATAATCGCATTTTTTGCATTTGAATAACTTGAACACTTTTATTGACCTTATAGATATGCCGTTATTTATCATGGACTCTGCGCCATGTTTAGGGCATTTAATACTTATATCGCGGTCAGTCATTTTTTGTTTTTTAATAGTTCTACATAATTATCCACGCTGTTCATGAAATCGTCAATTCGTTGCGTGGTATTGGCAAATTTGCTGTCGAGATATTTGGTCAAATCGTCATGCGCTTTATGACACTCCTTTTGCGATACATATTTACAGTTACTGCCGTTTTTTATCTCGACTTCCACCCCGAATGCTTTGATAATCATATTATCCTCAAGTTGTTTAGAACCCGAACGATTGCCGCCTCCTTGTTGTTGCCGGTTGAATATAATTCAAATCAAGATTTTCAAGATATGCCGTCTGCGCCGTTGTATCCCCGAACGCTGCGGTATACGGCATAAATGCTTGCGTCATATCTAATTTACCGAATTTGGTGATAGCTACGGATAAGGACAGCAAGACGCTCGACCCCGCATCCCTATCAGCACTTGACGCATAAATATCAAGGTATAACGTGCCATTTGTTCCTACGTCATCATCCCTGCGCCAAAGGGCATAATAGAGCGTATTGACACTTAACGTCGTGTTATTTATATCCACATCAGTCGTATACCCTGACAACTCTATAGCTCCAACACTAATTGTAACTTTGGAATTATCATAATCGGTAAATGTTACGAAACATCCACCCGCATTAGAGGCATCCACTAAAAAGGGCCCGGGCAATATCAACGCAGACCCATTACCAGACGCATTATCCACGTAGAAAGAAAAGGCTATACTCCAATCGCCGGTATAATTGACTCCCGCAGTTTTGACTACGTATGCCGCTTCATTCGCGGTCAATCCTGTCCAGGTGCTTCGTGTAGCCGTCTGGCTCAACCTATTGTTAGGATCGGTTTCCGTCCAGCCTGTTGAGAAGTTCTCAACCGCCGCCCAGACGTTGCACCACAGGCATAGGATTGAGACAAGTGCTAAATTAGTATATTTTAGTAGTCGATTAGTATTCAGAATTTTCATCAGTTTGCAGGTGGCCTATAAAAATCAATAGTTATTGTGCCTGACGATATTACCCCTGTCCGCGTTGTAGTTTTCCATGCCAAATAATTGCCCATTGTGATATATGCGTCATTTATTCCGGCATCTTTCTCTGTAGTTCCTGCTGTTCCCGTTATATCCGCGTGTATAGCTGCGCAAGATTCTCCGTTCCCATTACATTCTTCAACCCTGCCGACAAGAGACGTGCCGCCGGTTACTAACAAGTATACATTCTGAACACGGATAGCAGAGGGGATTTTCCATAAAGGAATACGTTCGTTGTCAATAGGGTTGAGTAAAGGGAATCCACGAGAATCGATCGCCATCAATGCGTAAGACATAGTTCCCGCATAGAATTGGAATGCCGCCCCTGTTAATGGCGAGGTATCCACCGCGATCTGGCCTGATGATAATGCTACAGGGTTCGTGCCGTAAGGGATACGCAATTGGTTCTTTATTGCCATAACAGGTGCTGTGATACTGTTTTCTATTCCTGACCCCGCTGAAATTGACGGTGCAGATAACGTATCCCCATTGAATAAAAGGTCAGAGTTGGTCATCAACTCGCCGGATTTACCCACGTATACCATACTCCCTGACGCAAAATTCAGCGCGTATATCCTCATTCCTTCGGCTTTCAGGGTGTTTAATACGTATAGACTATCGGTTATCTGCATTATCCGCGCAGATACGGTTTGCGTCCCTTTAGTGTAAGTCAAAGTATTGACTCCCTCAAACACCCCGCCGTCATTGTATTGGATTGTCGTATTGTTCCCTTTTGGCGCGCCTGCACCGCCTATTGAAACAGATACCGACCCGTTGCCGTTATTCGTAACCGTGCCATTAGTGAACTTGATTACTGTCGGTGATGTCCAGGGAGTTCCGTCCTCATCCTGCACCTGCATACTTGTTGCCCCGCCGGTAGTATCTTTTGACAGAGTAACCCAGAACTGGCCGTCTGTAGTGAACTGCCATTCTTTTGATGACTGGTCAAACTTTATCCCAGGCAACATTGACATACTTGGTTGAAGGGAAAAAATGTATGAATCTGACGCTTGGTTCACTCCAATAAATAGTTGTGGTTCGGAAACGATAAGTCCGTTTTTATATGCGGAATATATTATCGGTGCAGTGGCATAATTGAAATCAAACGTGATTTGATCTTCGGTAACTGTTCCGTCCATCGCTGCGAAATCCAGTTGGTTGTCATACTTATTGATTATCTGTTCGCCATGTTCAATGAACTCAATATAATTCCCCGACCCCGAAACGTATGACGTATCTATTGACACCGTGCCGTCGCCATTATCAATTACCGTTCCATTGGGATACTTTTTGGATATTGGGTTGTATACTTTAGGAGACCCGTCCTCTTCTTGTATCACATCCGGCGACTGGGATACTCCGCCTACTTGTGCGAATGCGAGAACAGGCAGTAAGAGAAAGATAATAAGGAATTTAGTCATTTGAATATAACTCCACCGCGTTTCACGCCTTGAGTCTCAATCCCCTGCCTAAATTCAATTGCTCCGATGTCCGCAGTGCCAACCCTTGATTTCCCATAATAATCCGTATTCACTCCCACATCTTCCCCCGCATTGATACACGGTGAACCGTTCAACGGTTTATAATTGGAATTGAGCAAGGGGTCAGCCGCTATGGAGTGGGCATCTTGGGATGTGGCGAGCTGCCAGTCAGCGAGAGTTGTGTAATCGGTGCTTATTATTTTCCCCACCGTCGTAACATTATAACAATTATAATCCATATCAAAATCGTTTGCATCTGCAACTGCGTTTGTTCGTATGGCAACACCATCAGAACCACTCATAATGTTATTCTTAAACGTGCAATTCGTATAAATCGCAGTATCTAATTGAGAAACAAAAAACTTTGATATAGAAGTATCCCACCTTTGAGCTGAACCCCATTCGCTTCCCGCATTGGTAAAAGTATTGTGGGTAACGTGAATATTGTTTCCTGTTATGTTTGTCCCAGTATAAAACTTTTCATACATCCATTTGCATTTATCGGCGATATTATTTTTATAATTTATATTGCTTACTGAATAATTATTCCCGTCGCCCTGGTTAGTAAAAGCACAGTCCATGACATTTTCAAAAAAACATTTTTCGACTAACAAATCGCTTGCACCCTGCCAAAAGTTTATACCGTTGCCAAACCTGACGGTATGATCCTCTAATTGATCGCCACCACCGATAAACGACAAATTGCAGTTTTTAATGGTAATATTATTTAGGCTTCTGCCTTCTATGCCATTTGACGCTCCGTATCTTATATCAATACCATCTATTATTATATGATGACTATAATTTATTTTTACTATACCCTGCCTTAACGCACACTCTATATTAGTGTAAACGCTTGCGGGATTACCGACTGAATATATTTTTATGAGGTCGTTGGTAAAGTCATACCAAAAATCACCCTGTGTTAAAAGTTCCGCTTCGGTTTTTTTCTTTACTCCGCAACTTGATTCATTGTTGAAAATTATATTCCCTACATCGACCGTGAAAGAAGTGTCGTTATTCGACCAGATGTTGCTGCCTAAATCTGTCCAGTCTGTGAGGTTGTTTTCTTGTTTGCTTCCAAGAATAAGAGGTTTTGCACCCGTGCCATAAGAAGTATATGTCGTATAAGCCGATGCTGTGCCATTTATGGGGATAATCTGTTCACGATAAGTAAGCCCGCATTTTGCCGCTATTGTATCTCCTGCGGAAGCGGCGGTATTAGCGGCGGCAAAGGTCGTATAGTTCCCCGAACCATCAGAAGCGACATATCGGGTTGCGCCTGTTAAAAAAGGAATAATGAGCAACAAATATAAAAGTTTTTTCATTTAATTGCCATTGCTATTTCATTCACTGATAAGGCACGGTTGAAAAATGCGCTTGATGCTATTGTTGCATCAAGTTGTTGATCGCCCGCATTCCTACACCCTACATAAAAAAAACTTCCCCATGCTATTACTCCATTCCAAGTATTAGTTGTAGATATGGTATCTACCCCGTCGTTCCAATAGAGCAAAACATTGGGAGATGCGGTTTGAAATACTGCGCCTATGACATATTGCGTGTTTGCTGACGGGGCTAAAGTAGAAATTGCGTTAATAGTCGAGGCATCCGTGAGATTCGGGGCTATACGTATTTTCCCCCCGCTGGAACTCCGCAATTTCATTTCTCTTTGCTTTGCGTCAGTGTCTTGGATAAAATGGTCTGCGAGTGCATGATCTGAAGCATCAAGTGTGAACTTAATAATTATCGTTTCCTGCGCCGCCGTCCTGTTGCGGTCAATTTTGTATTTCAAGACATCCTTATTGGCGGTGGTCGCATGATACCCACCCTTTAAGTCAGGTTGTTTACTCAACCCGCTGTAATACCCTGTCCCGTCGCCTAAACTCCAATCGGCGTTTATACCATTACGCCCGTCGGTATAATCAGCGTAAAATGTCAGCCCTGGCGGCATTGCAGCTATTTTCGCCCCAAGTTCCCTGCTGCCGCCCAGTTTGCCGTCAAACCCACCTTGCATATTCCCATTGAACCCGCAAAGTATCGGCAGTAACAGTAATGCTAAAAATAATCGTTTTATCATCTGACAGTCCCCACCCTATGCACTTTAATAAAATCAATCATCGAGTCTGAAATAACATCATAAGACACGTTCGGATCTAATATCTTGAACCGCATATACCTTACCGGCACTGGGTAAATAGCGTCTATATGCACCGACTCATCTATCAATTTCTCATTTATGATACAAACATTTGACGGAGTTGCCCAGTTGCTATCGGCTGCGCCGTCAGTCGCGGGCAGGACGTCAGACTGTTCCATGTATATCGCAAGCCAGGGTGTTGACGCTGCGGATACCGCCCTATAAGATATTGCGAAATAGTCCCCCCCTTTCCATACGTCAATAGGGCGGGTGTATACTGTTGCCCCTGACGTTTGCCGCCAACTGGTTGTGCTTTCCGAGCAGTATACATCTTCGGTATACGCTATTTGGTCAGAGTATGCGAAAGATACCCCTGCGGTCAACATTACCAGAATCAATGCTATTGCAAATCTTTTCATTGCTGCCTCCATTGGTTAAGTTGTGCCTTCTTCTTGTATTAGTTTACCCAGCCATACATCAAATTTCTTTTTATCCTTTATGACATCATCTGGAATATCAAGCGTTGGATCTACAAGTTGCAACATATACGCCCCAGGATTTTTTGAGAATTTTATTGCATCCATTAAAGTGGACGCAACCCCTAATGTCGGTGGCAACGATTTACCCAATTTCCCTATTCTATTCGTTAGTATTTTAGCGAGATTCGATTTTACCGCCGTGCTTCCTACTGTCCCTTTTATCGGTAAAGTCAAAAGGTTTCCTAACGCCGTTTTGTCTTGTTTGCTTAAAACAATTACCCGTTTTTTGATAGCTTGCTTCGCGCTTATTAAATTAGATATTCTTGAATTGACGGATTTCAACTCTGGGATAGCCGTGTCTATAGCTGAATCAATATTATGGTATACCTTTTTAAGGGCTTTGTTCATAAGGTCATCGGCTGATGTCTTGACTTCCCATTTCTGCATTTTTTGGACTACGCCTTTAATATTGTATGCCGCATCAACCGGCACACTCTTTACATTGCCTTCGGGAATATTGCCCGCGATATCTTTTGTCATTTTAACAAGTTCGGCAATTTTTGCTTTTTGTGTCAATGGCTGTTTTTTTAGTTCAGCCAATACGTCTTGGAATGGATCTAACATTTGTGACAAATTAACTACTTTTGCTTTATTCGTATCTAAAGACCGCAATTCTTTAGCATAAGTGTTGAGTTGATTTAATCTCTGGTCAACTTTAGTGCCGATACTCTCAAGGCTTATTCCCGAAATGCCTTCTTGCGCTACCGCTAACCCTGGATTTTTACCGAACATATATTCTTTATCTGCCGGTTTTATAATGGAGTTCATAAGGTTTGAGGCAAGTTTACTGCGTTGTGGCGCTAATGCTCTGTTTGCGGCACGTAATCCAACTCCTGCGCCGGCGGCTGCTCCTATTCCCAATGCGCCACCAAGTAACCCGCTATCCGTGGATTGAGACGTTATTAAATCCGCAGGCAGTTTAGTTTCTTCAGCGGTAGACTGTTGTTTATTCAATCCCTTTGAATTTTTTATATCTTCCACCAATCCCGCAAGTTTTCCGAGTTTAAGTATACCTGTATCATAATTATCCATCAGTGTCGGGATTAACTTTAATACCGCTTTTTGTTCGTATTCGCTTAAGTTTCCGACATCACCCATAGCACGAGCCAATTGCGCTCGTATTCCCCCCACAAAGTCAGAATAAGCCGCATCCTGTTGCTGTGCTGGAGTAGCTTGTAAATTCTTCTTGAAAACATCCCACGCGCCAAGAACGGGGGTAAGACCGGTTTTGGTAATAGCTCCTTTATACGGTGAAGTCTTAAGCCATTCCTCTTTTATCCTTTTACCCAGAACGTCAAACCGTTCTATTTTAGCTATATTCTTTTGGGATTCTTTTAACTTCTCTGTTTCCAATTCCCGTTTCTGTTTTACATCCGGCGATTCACCATAACTTAATTTCACGTCTCCGGTGTTCGGGTCAAGAGAAAACCCAGTTACCGCCATCTGCCCTTGTCCACCACCCATAAGCGCAGACCCTATCCCCTCTTGCTGCTGCCCCTTGCCCCCCAATAAACCGGCAATGAAATCCTGGGTGCGTTTCTGTTTCACTTGTTCATACTCTTGTTTGATACCTGCTTCTGCCCGTAAAAGTTTTTCTTTCTGCTTGAACTCATTTTCAATCCTCTTATCTTCCATCTTCTTCGCCAACACAAGTTGTGCGATATTAGTGAGAGCGTTTCCGAAGGAACTTGCCCCCTGTCTCGCACCTTCAAATGTTGTCTGAAACGGATCGCTTAATCCCATTGTTCCTCCGTTTTATTTGCCACCGAAAACAATGTTATTCCCGCGAATAATTCAAATAACGGCCTTATACATATTTTAAGCATGGGTTTATTAGATATGAACTGCGCTATTTTTTCCCCGTGAGTAAGATAAAATTTCTTGAACCATTTTGGCCCAATGTTGTTTATATAATACCTCGCTAAAACAGTTTTCGGGTGTTCCCATGAACCGAACACTTCTTTTGCTACCCAACACGCCAGTATGGCCGCACCGCCGAGCGACGCCCCCGCTTGCAATAATTGACCAGGCAAAGCGTATTGTGCCGATTTCCTGCCATACACATCACCTAATTGGGCCTGGTATGGGTATGCCGTATACCCTGCCGCCGCTTGCGCCTGTCCTGCCTGCCTACTCCTGGAACTCAACCCCGCTGATTGCTGTTGACCATACAAAGAACTTAAATTAGACAATGTATTTTGTCTTGAGTTGCCCATATACTCCGACAACTGGCCTGCGCGGTTTAATGACGATTCACGGGCTTGCATACGCGCAAGTGCGTCTTTAACGCTCAATTCAACTCCTGCGCGGCCCATGCTCTCAATGGGTATCCCCGATGTCAATAACCCTCTTGACTGGGCTGATCTGTTGATATAATCTTCCGCTGCTTGTAATGACGGTTCAAGCGAACTGATGTATGGCCCTTCAGGATTTTGTGCATCTTTCAACGTTTGGGCATACAACGCCTGGTTCAATTCTCCGCCACTTTGATATTGTTCTTCCTGTGTTTGTCCAAGTTCATTAGTCAGATAATTTGACAGGTAATTCCCTAACCCGAACGATGATAAATACTGCGATATTTCTTCATCTGTCATTTCTCCGCGCTGATACATTTCTTTCCCGGCTTCGGTTATACCGGCATCTGCTCCTGATGTATCGGTTGAACCATACATATTGCCAACAAGTTCAGATATCCCCCCTGTGCCAAGAGCAGCGGCAATTCTACCAGCAGACCATCCCATAGTTTTCTCCTTTATCCACGGATTTCCGAAATTGTTATGCTCGATGGCACTGACCCGTTACCCCAGTATGACGTGCCACCTTGTGAATTAAATGTCGTTGTTGCCCCTGCTGCTCCAGCCCTGACGCTGAATGTCAATGTCGCAGTGGTCGCAGTTGTAAGGTATTTCGTAAACGATATGTTTTCAATCCCGTCCGCTGACCCGTCATCACCAGACCCGCCAACAGCTAATGCGCTGTGCGACCATTGACCGAATAATGCTACAGCTATCCTATTATTTCCCGCATTGGAAAAATGGCTTGCCACATCTACTTTCAAATAACTTGTAGTCATTTTCGGCGTGAATGATAATGACATATATTGATCGCCTTCTGTATCTTGAGGCACGGTGTTGTCATAAGGAATAGCCGTTGTCCCTGACGCAACCTTATTGACTTCATTCCATTTTATTTGGATAACTGCGCCTGATGCCATAGATGTAATCGGTATTTTGTCGGTAAATACCGTCCTATAAGTCCCGCCTTGAAACATCAATACTGCCCCGCTGATATTCGGCGTAATTTCTTCGGAATATGATCCGTTAAACGATATTATGCCACCGGACGTAACAAGCGGGGCAAGCGCGGTAAATGCGGCATGAGAAGTCGTTTGTCCCGTGCCGCCTACGGTGATAGCTACCGTCCCGGCTGACCATGTGCCTGTGTTTATTGTCCCTACTTTGGTAATATCTTCATGGCTATGCGTATTAAACTTATCCTGTATTTCTGAATTGTTGTCATTTACTTCGGATGACAAAATCGTTGTCCCACCTGAAAAACTATTAGGCACGGACATCGTGGTTGTAGGCGCTGATTCAGCTTTTCCGACGAACAATAGTAAAAAGACTAACCACAGAATATTTTTCATGATCTCTCCTGATTTAAGGTGTATCCGTCAACTCAATCCCTCTCCAATAAGTCGTTGACCCAGTAACGCAAGTTTCAAGATAATATTTTCCCCCGGTATACAAAATAACCGTTTCCCCTTTACGCCCTGTCCGCGACCCGTCGGGATTAGTAGTAACAAATTCGATTATCCCCTCATTGTCATACAACTCCCGGTTGTAATTAAGTTCTTCCACGGTCTGATTAGTATACGGCGCGGACGTGCTGATAACTTTAGCCTGTACGGTCTTAAACCCTATAAACAATACGAATAGTATGACTATAAGTTTTATGTATTTATTCATAGCATAATAAAATGGTTGACACAACTGTTAAAATATAGTATACTTTTTTCGGAAAGGCAAAAAATATGCTTACTAAAAAATGTATCCGTTGCTGTAGAAAAATTATTAAACAACCGAATGAGGGTATGCGTTATTGGATAACAAAAAGATTTTGTTCTAATCATTGTGCGCATATTAATAAACCAAGTTATTGGAAAGGACGGCACAATCCCTTTATGGTTGGAAATAAATATAGGCTTGGTCTTTCTTCTTGGAATAAAGGACTTACCGCTAAAACATCTAAAAAAGTTGCTGAATCGGGAAGAAAATCCGGGAACAGTAGATTTAATAAACCTAAGAAACTTTTTAGAATAATTAACGGATATAAATGTATATTTAAACCTAATCATCCGAAAAGTTGCGAATATAGTAAATGTGTTGCTGAACAAACATTGGTTATAGAGAAACATCTTGGCAGATTGCTTAAACCTCAAGAGATTGTTCATCATATCAATGGCAATAAACTTGATAATCGCATTGAAAACCTTATATTGTTTCCTAATAAATCCACTCATATGCGTTGGCATGCTCTTTATGATAAAAATAGTGGTACTCAAAAAGGTCATCAAATTGGTCATCCTGTTTCCCAATATACAAGAGATAAAATAAGAAAATCTCTCATCAAGTGGCATCGCCGCTCTCCACGAAAGTCTCGAACCCCAATAAGGTAAACCCCTGGCTGTTTTTGCTATTGCCGAATTTCAATTGGAACATCTCTTTTCCTTTATCCACTTCTTTGCGATTTATGATAAGCGTTTGCCCGCCGAATATGTCCATATCCCATACTGCTGAATCCCACAATGCGCCTACTTTTGTTAAAAGGATATTATCGGTATCGCCTCCAGTTTCATAATCAGACCGCATATTTACCGTGAGGTACGTATTTGACGTGGTTTCGGATAAGACATAAGTTTTTAATACCCGTAAATACTTTTGCCGATCGATTTCAGGGTAATTGAACCATTTGGTCTGGTAGAATGATACAATGGGTGATGTTAATATATTCCCGTCATTATATTCGGAAGATGGGTAACGGTGGACATACCCCGAATAATCACCGAAGTATAAATGGTCTATATTATTGCCGTCAGGAGCAGTACACATAGAGTTAGCGTTCAACCCTGAAAACTTTATCCAAGCGTCGTATGTCGTATCGTATACGAGTATCCTATCGTTAGTCGATGATGTATGGTCAGTGAACGCGAAGTACACGTCGCCGCTTTTATCCGGCATAGTCGTAGCTAAAATGTACGGCAACCGGGTATAATTCACTTCATCCATCGTGTTGCCTATTTTCGCGGATATATACCGTATGTCATACCCGCCGTTATACGCTACAATATCGCCTTGTGATGTGAAAAAGTATATTACATTGTCGGCAACAGTTACCGATTGCGGGCATGGCGTGCCTATATCCACCATTTTAGTCAACTGCCATGAATCGCGGTCATACCCGGATAACCGCCAAATGGATTTTTCCTTGAAGATGTATAATCCCTCGAATGCGGATACAATCGCCGTTATTTTAGTGGAATCGTCAGACCCGACATCTATGAAATCTATCGCCGAAAAATCATAAGTGATTCCCAATGCGGAAAACCATATACGCGACGTATTAGCCGCGTCATTAGTGAATAAATGGTTTTTATGGTAGCAGACAATAGTGCAAGATGGAGTATCGGAATCCGAATCCATATACCCGATAGTCCCGCCGGTAAAAACATACGGTTTCTTGTTCAACGTAGTTGGAACGGCGATTATAAGCGAATCAGAGCATGAAGCGAATGTCGGCAGGTAATTATTAGAAAACGAAGTTACCGCTCCGCTGGTAACGTCAATCCACGGGCCGGATACGTCGCCGCCGGATTGGTATGGTAAATAATAGAATTTTAATGTAGTGTCGGAATTAATTACAGCGACGAGATACTTATCCCCGTCTTTCTGTTTATAATAAGAAACACCATTGACGCAAACAGTCGTGCCGGTTGACACTTTTGAAGCCCAGGGAATAGTGTCATATCCATACCGTTTCTTAATTGACCCGCCGGTATCGAATACCACGTTTTGTATATCCGTGGCTTCATTGTCGGCTATTTCAGTAGATGCAACATTATCATTAAGCCCGCCCCAGTTCTGGAAGTATCGAGATTTCTTCCAGGAGAGTTGAGCGTAACATGATGTCGCACTAACCGCAATAATACCAGCGATAACCAGAAGGTTCTTGACCCAACGATACATTGCGTCTCCTTTGCATCGGTTTCTTGTGATAAATCCTGTCAGGAGTAAATGACCCGACTTTAAGTTTCATCTTGTCTAACTCCGCTAAAAACCTGGCTTCTGTTATCTGATAAGATTTACTTAAATCCCCTTTTTGTAAAAACATTTGGGATAACGCGCCGTACGGTAGTATCCAATCCCATCCCATCGGCATATCTGGGATATCATAATCGTTTACCAACGGTTGTGGTATCCTGAAATATCGGTAATACAAATTTTTAGCTTCATCGGGGATATTCAATAACTGGACACGAAGATTGTTTAACAGTATGCTGTACGACGTTCCGGCAGTTACGGCTTGGGCTAATTTATCATACAAAGTTATTTGAGTGTCGGAATCAACGGATTTGACCATATACACATAATCGCCTATCGTGAGTTGCGATCCCTGCCCTAATCCTTCAACTGATGTCCACCCTGTTCCAACACCCGTTAAAGTCTTTGACCCGGATGAACCTGAAACAGACCCGGTGTCATAAGTATCCATCTGCGTCCCTACCATGACTTCGATATTAGGGTTTCCCATAAACGACGGCGCGGGATACGCTGAATCGAAGTTCGCCGGATGAGTAGAAAACAAAATTTCCCCGTTCTCAATCTGCCTTAAAAATTTATACTGGTCAACGTCAGGAGCTAACCTGAACTCGTCTTTGAATATTGAAAAAGTTTCTCCCGTTGCGTCAGTAGTCCCATAATACGGGGTTTCGAGTTCTAACTCTGTCCCTGATGTAACGGACTTTATCCTGTAAAACGCCGTTTCCCCGCCTTTCCTGAACTTCCTTCCTGCCATCGCTGATGTGAATGCCGTAAGTATTCCCGTGATCGTAGCATCGCCGTTGACCGCAGTTACCGTCCCGTCTGTATACTCGGCGGTGGTCTGGATCACTCCTTTATCTTGCAGGTAATAAGGGAAATTATGAGCCTGGTGAACGCGCTGTAACGTCGCATTTATTGCCCGTTTGACCATAGGTCTATTATCTTTAACAAGGGATATACTCTCAACATCCAGGATTATGTCGATAAACCTCATGCTACGCTCCTTCCAATACCCTTACATCGGCATTAACCGCGGCGCCGGTGGAAATAACGTAAACGGCAGCGTCATCGGATATCGGTATGAATGCTGCCTGGTGTGGGTACAATGTAAATCCATTAGTCGTGGAGACTGTAGCCCCGCCGATATATACGAAATCGGCATCATCGGCATTCAGGATAAAAACCCATTTCCTGTTTTTTAATGCCGTTGTTGGAGCTAACAGCGCGACGTTATTAACAACCAGGTTCGTAGACAATGTATCCGATAACGCTACTCCCCCAACAAGTATCCGCCCGTCGCTTTGCCGCGTGCCTTCGTTCCCGCCCCAAAAATTACGCACCGGATATCTCCAATAACACTACCCTTGCTTCTCTTTGTGAAAGTTCGGTTTCTTTAGCGAACAACTCTTTTTTCTTTTCTTCGACCTGTTTTGTCCGGGCTTCCATCTGAGTCAACAGTTCTTGCGTTTTAGCATTCTCGGTAACTACCTGCTCCAACTTCGTGTCCAGGTTTTTCTGTTCAAGTATCAACGCTTGTTTCTTGTTCTCTAACGCTTCTAACTGCGGTTTGATCTCATCACGCAGTTGTGTTATCTCGGTTTTCAATGATTTTGCCTGTTTCAAATCGGCAGCGACTTTTTCTTCTCTGCCGTCAATATCGCGGTTACGGCTTTCTACCGCTTTCTCTTTTTTGTCGAGTTCTGCGGATTTAGCGGCACAACTGTTGATTTTCTCGTCGGCAATATCTTTTGTTTCCTGCGCGGATTTGAGTTTGAGGTCAAGATCAAAACTCAATTTGCCTAATGTTATCCTCTGGTCAATAAGGTTTTTCTTCTCATCTTCTAAATCCTTGATCCTCTGCTCGCGTAAAGATAGTTCAGTCTCGCGTTTTGTCATGTCCCTCTGGGCATAATCTACTTTACGCAACGATTCATCGGTATCCGATTTAAGTTTCTTTTGAGCATCTTCGATCTTTTTATTCTCGTGGGCTGTATGGTTGTCGAACGCATTTTTTTCCTGTAAGATCGATGCTTGTGTAGTCTGCAACCTGCCCTGTAAACTCATGATCTGGTTTTTCAAAGTGTCAAGTTCAGCCTTTTTATCCACAATAACCTGTTTCAACACTTCCGCATACTCGTATGATTCTTTTTTATCTACTTTAGAGTTGGGTTCTAACGTTATTTCCTTCTCTTTTTGTTTCATCATATCTCCTTTTTTATAATGTTTCTACCGCCCAGAATAATGTTAATCCGGTAAATGCTAACGCCCCGTTTTCTATCGGGAAACTGAATATCATCAAGACAAGAAAACAGATAAACGATGCAAGGCTCGCTATAGCTGTCCTGTTTGACCTGTCAAAAGAAAAATGTTTGATTGACCGTCCTGCTAATATGGCTATCAGCCCTGTTCCCATGATCCCCAGCTCGCACATCCGTTCAAACCAATCACAATGCGCTTCTTTAGCCCATAATGCCCCCACCTTAATGCCGTATGTCTGGAATACGCCAAGCCCTTTACCCCATAACGGATTTTGTTTGAAATACTCCCATGAACTTGCCAGTATCCTGAACCTGCCGTTAAAACTCAATTCGCCGATATCCGATGACCAGTTGAATATGGTAATAAAATAGATCATCGCTGCTACGATCAAAGATATGACCACCAATGCAGCAAATTTATACGTTAACTTTTCGCGTTTCCAATCCGTTAACGCGAAATATATTCCCGCGCCAAGCAGGAAAATAGCTAATCCGCCCATTGATTCTATCCAAAAAAGTATTAGCGGGATACATAGTGCTATCAAGTAAACCCACCATTTCCGTAATGACAGTATGAACGGGAAACACATCCCCAGATATCCGCCGACTATATTGGGATTATCCAGCATAGCAGTACAATGGTTATGATCGGTGGTATAACTTATCATAGGAGCGAATAGCCCAGGTTTGAACATTATTTGACCCCAGGGATCGATATTTATTTTCTGCAATAAAACGTATCCGGCAACAGCTATGGATGACCATGCTAAACATTTAGCTATGACCTTAAAATCGTCTTTTTTTAAGATGCTGCACGCGAAATAAGTGGCTAATACAGCCAGGATAAAATGCAACATCGGGGTAACTGTAGAGATATTAAGTAATAACGTTTTATTGTAACTGCAAATCTGGGGTTTATACCAATTAAAGAATTGGATTATGAAAACGTACCCCGTGAGTATAGCTAAAATCTTGTTCTTGTACCTTTGGATTGACCCAGAATATAGCCCGTAAACTATTATCGCCATACACCCAAAATCAAAAAACGCCGATTTTATCATCCGCGTTTGGTCATACACATCGGGCCGCGGGAAAATCATCCAGGGAAGTATCACCAAGAACAAACCTATAAGTTTAGCTAACATCAAGACTCCGAATTTAGTGGGAGCGGCATTCCAGCCGCTCCCGGTTGTGTTTCCTGCTTACAGATCAGGCGTTACGTTTATCCACGCCCACCATATTGAAGCAGGAGTTGTTGAGTATTCACAAAGTGCAACACCTACCGCTGAACGAGCTGTAGTTGCGGTCTGCGACCGTAAATCTTCAGCAGATCCAACCATACCCGTAGGAAGGTACGGATACCCCGATCCGGGGTATACTGTATATCCTGCGGATGCCGTTCCTAACGCGCTTCCTTTAGTGATATAAAAATTACCCGATTGAACAGGGGTAGTTCTCACTAAATGAGGCCCGTAAGTGCAGATTTTTCCTATTGCGCCGGATGCGATAGTTTCATCGGCTACGCCAATAGCTAATGCCGAAGGTGAAGTATACGTCGCATGAATGGTAACAGCTACCGTTCCCGTAATAGGAGTTGGACTTCCCACCATATCGAGGATCACAACGGAGTTTTCGGTGATAGTGTTCCCGTAGTTGTTATACACCTGGATAAACCGCTGCAATTCACGATAGTTCCTGCCTGTGTACGAACTTGTTTCTATTTCTGCCCTTGCTTGGGTTGATACTCCAAGAATAATAAGGGCAGACAAAAGAACAACAAATAACTTTTTCATCTTTAATCCTCCCTTACCATGTCTCAACCAGCCCGTACAAGAGTCCCTGTCTTGACAGTGCTGAACATACTAAATTACCTGCCCAAAATATCCTGGCGCATTCAGAATCAGAGTTGTAATCAGTTAAAAACGGCCTGATTGACATATCCCTGTCTTTAGCCACCAGGAGTTTCAGGTATTTCAGGTTTAACATATTCGCGGTATTCGACGGTTGATAATAGTCAGGGAATGCCGTTGCGCCGAAGTAATTGATCGCAGGAAAACCTAAATCAACAGGCGCAGTTGCAGGGCCATTAGGCATATTATACGTAATAGTCCCCTGTAACGACCTGATGAAATTAGCGAATCCCGCAGATGTCATTGTTATTGCTCCGGCGCTTTCATCTCCGCGCATTGTATCAAGAAACAATGCCGATAGGCTGATTAACCCGTCAGTATTCCAGCCGGTAGCGACAGCGTTGACTTTCTGTCTCCATTTGTCATACGTTGCGCGGGATAATCCGCCTACTGTTCCTGATGTCGGCGTTGAGGTGAGGAATGTCGCCAACCCCGTGATACCCAAGTCGGAATCACTCTGCGAGGATTGTATCCCGATAGAAGTTCCGGCAAGAGTATTTATCATACCCAGACGCGCCTGATCAATTTGCGTCTCCATATAATTCACAAGGGCTGTTTCTCCGTTACCTGCATTGCGTAACAGTTCTGTCCCCGTTACCAATACAGGGACTTGTATCAGCTTCCTCTCATACGTCGCCCTGCGGGTTGTATCCGTCTGGGCTGTTTTAAGAGGAGTCGATCCCGTATACGCTTCACCGGACGGCAAGTCCATAAGAACGAGGGGTTCATAGCAATCGCCACCCGATTCGTATTCTTTATGTCCTGTCCTATCCATAAACCGTATTAACGGGATGTTCTCGGTTACGTTATCCGAAATCTTTTTTGAGATTAACGGACTCGTAACAGCGTCTATCACGTTCTGTATGGTAGTTGTTAACGTTTGAGTTGCAAGCACTCCACTTACTCCTTATTTTTTCTTCATGTTCATCCGTATGAGATCGCCGAACGTCGTCTTTTTTGTATCGACGGTTTCATTAGACACTACGTTTGAACTTGAAGTTATTGCGTTTTTCTTTTCCTCTGTCAGAGGTTTTTTCCCTTTGTTAGCTCTCGCCAGTATAGTTTCCTCGACTTCATCAGGGGCGATTGAATGTAAAAGATTCTTCGCAGGGGCTTTATATTTAAGTCCAGCCTCTATCAAAGTATCTTTATACTTATCAATCAACTCATCGCCATACTTTTCGCGCAACCCGTCTATCTCCACGACCAACCGTTCCCTGCGTGTAGAGATAGTATCGCTTTTGATTGCGGATAGTTCTTCGCGGACAGCCTTAATCGCTTCCTGCGCTTCCTCGGCGATGATTTTGCGCCATTGACCTAACGCTTCCCTTGTTTCAGGATCGGATTTCTCTATCAACTGGTCAAGAAGTTTCGCGTTTTTTTCCGCTTCTTTTGTCGGCGCGGTTTTGCGGGTAACATACTCGTTGATCGCGGTATCGATTTCACCCGCGCTTAACCCCCGTTGCGCCAACCCTTCCTTAACCCGTTTCAGATCAGCCACTTCCCTCAACTTTGACTGGACTCCTTTTTCGGCTAAATCCAGCTTTTCTTTTACGAGGTGTCTATACTGTTCGGGGACATCTTTGATGTCAATTCCCTGATAAAATTCAGAAGTATCACCCGACTTCGTTTCCTCTGAACTTTTTGTTTCTGCCTTCTCTGTGTCATTAACTTCAGCCTTGACGGTTTCCACCTTTTGGGCTTGTGTATCCTTCATGGCTTGCGCTAATGTTCCTGTCATAACACCCATATGTTACCTTTCCTTTCGGGATTACCCGAAAATTTTGTCGTTGTCCGCTTTAGCGTTGTGCATCAACTTACCGTCTGTCTGGTTCGCGGTCTTGATAGTTTTCAACTCGCTTCCTTCAGGACGGCCATCTTTTGCGCCGGTAGGTTTTACAGTCGGTATCAGTTTATCAGCCATATTTTATCCTCCTTTCATCTTTGGTTTGATTCAAAAATATATATTCCCATTTATCGTATTATCCCGTTTCTTCCAAACAAATGCCTGTTTTTAGGGTCATGCAAACTACGGTGCATCAGATCCCGCATTTCGTCTTTGTCTAAAGGGATATCTTTATGCGCGGGCAAATTTTCAGGTTTGCTGAACTTTTTCATGTTAATATCGTCATGCAACCCAAGCGATTTTATATGTTTTTCCCACTGGCGTTTGCTTCTTATAGCAACAGGTTTGCCGGTGGTATGAACATCTATAAAATCGAACAGTTTATCTTTTGTGGTCAGAAATCCGTTGATCGCTGAATTGTCAATATGTACCGCAGGACGGGCGTTGAAACAGGCCCGACATAAATCGTCCCCGTTGTGCCGATACACAGTGTTCATAATAGGCGTGCTGCAATTACGGCATATAGAAAGGCATTTGCCTGCCATTGATACTGAAAACGATTTTTCTTGCCACCGGCATCCGTTAGTCATTTCCTCAACCTATTTTATCATTTCTTACGCCATTGTTTCCGGCCCTGTGCCTACGCCCATATTCTGAACAGATTGCAACGTATCGCTTTCATTAGGCAACCCTTGCCTTTTGATTTCAGGGTTCGTTGATGTTTTAGGTTTACTCGTCATCCCTGCAATACCCATAAATTTACCATGCTGCGATAAATGTAGATCGCCGGCGTCTGTCGGCTGCGTCATTTTGCCATGAACTGCAACGTGTAACTGGTGGTTTTCATTAGGACTTACCACCTGCGGGATATTCATTCCAAGCAACTTGTTTTCTTCTTCTGCCGCCATGATCTCGGCTTCATCATTGCCGATAATCAGTTTATCTAAATCTTTGCTGAACTTATTTCGCCGGAATAACGCTTTCGCTATTTCAGGCTTATTCAACCGTTCAGGCATAAGCGTCCCTAAAACAGTGATAATATCTATTGCCTGTTTAGTTTCAACCGTTTCGTCTTTTGGCGCGGCAGCCGATCCCGCGTCAATCCTCAACTGCAACTGGGATTTTATTATCCGTTTCCGTTCCTTTTTATCTTCCGGGGGAGTAGGCCACATTTCTTCGGTTACAGGTTCACCGATAATTTCTGAAATCTTTTGCCTATCCAGCAACTGCCAGCATACTTGGAACAGTTTAGTGGCTATTTTTACGGTGAAATCTTCAACCCTGTCTATTTTAGCCTGGACTTTGATCTGTAACCCTGATTGCGCGATCCCCGCCTGTGTAGCCGTACGTTGACCTGGCATTGGCATGAACATGACTTGTCCCATGCTTGTCCCCATCTGCAAATCTTGTTTTATAACATTATCCACGTTGAACACGTCCGGGGGCAACTGCGGGGATTGGGAAAACTGGAATGCGGATATATTGTTCACATAAATTATTTGCAGGGCTTCAGTTTCTTCTATTTGCTTGATATCCTCATCATTAGCCAACCCTTTTTGCGCCAGGATATACCCTGATGCGCGTTTACGCCATTTAGACATTTGCGTCCTTGCGGACGACTGTTCGCGTATTTGCGGCAAGATAGGGGTAAGCGCGTTGACTGGATAAAAGTTCGATTCGGTTTTTGAAGGTAAATTGTCCTCGAATATTAAAGGTTCGACCGTGAACCCGTCAAAATCGTATGGCCAATCCCCTTCAAAATGCGCGTCATTACAACCTATTGTGATGGTATAGCGTTTCTGGGTACGTTTATCCCAGATGTGGTAAAGGTCTATGGTTTCAGAATCGTCATCTTTATTTATATCCGTCGAATTGTCATAATTGGCGGTTTCTATGTTCTGGAATTTAGATGATGTAGCATTTCTACCTGACGCTAATGATACCTGGTTTTTGTTCTTGTATAACGGGTTTGCCAGAAAATCTATTTTCGCCACAGTTTCCACAACTATAATATACGGCATCTGGTTAAATGCCTGATACCCCGGAGGAACTAATATTTTCCATGAGTTTTCCCAATTGACGAACGGGGATTCTTCTTCGATATACTCATTAAGCACACCCTGTTGCGCGGGAGTTTTTTCTTTAGGTTCGCCAAGTTTACCTTTAATGAAATCCTTTATGTTTTGAATAACGGACTTATTTTGTTCTTCATCGAGTTTAGCTATATCCTGCCCGATTTTTGCAGTATACCCTATCTGCATCCATCCGGGGGGAGTAAGCAAAGCCGACGCAATACACCGTTGCATCTGTTGTTTTAATGCCAATTCCCGCCAGTAATAGTTGACCACCGTTTCTGCGGTTTGAGCGAATGACGTATATCTTTCGTGTTTTGGTTTAATGAATATATACGGGTCTTTATAATAAATCATCGGGACGATAGCGTCTATAAACCATTTTGCGAAGTTCACTTCCACGTATTCGCTGTCATCGATCCCGAACTTTTTAGTCAACAAATTGCAGTTTATAAGGTCAATAGCTTCGCTCCAGTTAGGATGCTGTGTTTGCTGGTATGCCGAACACCGAGATATTTTAGCTTGCCAAACGTTTAATTCCGCATTATCCATTAGACACCCTCGCTTTACGGATCATCTGTTTTATTCCAATCCGGCTTACAGCTTCCTGCGTGCCTACTCCCATACTTGCAAACTTCTTTATTTGTTCATACCGTTCCATTTCTTCATCGGCGGTCATCGCGTGGCGCGGTTGCGCAGCAACAGGTTTACGCCCTTTCTGCAAACTTTGCAGATCCTCGAACATTTGGGAATGACAATCAAGAGCATCGTCGTGAGCCGAAAACGGGAACTGCAAATATTCGAGTTTATACTCCTGGACAAAATCATACGTTTTACCGTCGCTTTTTGATTTACACAATAATGTCCTGGGCATGAATATTATTCCCGCGTGCCACGGGCCGATCAACCGTTGTTCGATCCTGTCTGTTTTGCTTGATGTAGTCGAGCGGGTTTCAGTGGGTTCAATATACATTTTCTCGCTAATAAACCTCGCTTTGAGTTGTTCAAGGTCGCCATGTCTGCCGCCTAACACTTCATACTTGACGGATACCAGCCGTTTAGCCCGTTTACATATATCTGTAACAGCATCAATCCGGTCGAACACCTCCAGTTTGTCCCGGATACCTTCAAGCAAATAATGTTTGCCTTCATAATCTATCCCCCACCGCTCGATAACGGTATAATCTGATTTCTTCTTCTGCGTAGATGCGGGGTCGACACACACATATTCCGCTAACCCGTCGGGGAGTTTGTCGTATTCCTGCCACCATTCCGATTTGAACTTCGCGTCTTTAGGGTTAAACGGCTGCATTTGGTATTGCGGATAAACTATAGCAGGCCCGATTGCCGGGTTGTTCATATCTTCCTCAAACTGTTCGCGGTTCATACGCTGGGGGAAAGTATAAACCCCGTTACATTCAGCCGGGCGGATACTTTTATGGAAATTGTTGTTAGTATCGTCATTCAATACGCTGTGTAGATCGTTGAAATGGTAAATCGTGCCGACTACATCTTCTTTCGGGTACAACTTGTTGTCATAAAAGTTGCGTAAGTACCCGAAATATTCTTTTGACGCATTGATCTGGTCGTTATTGTTCACCGACTCCTTATTGACTAAATCGTCAATTTTGAGCCAGTCGAAATGTAAACCCGTGATGTTCGTCCCGACACCGGCGCACATCATCGTGGGTTCATCATAAATTTTTGTCCTCATGGGGATAGTGAACTGTGTAGTCGTGCCGAACTCTATTTTGCCTTCTTTATTCGCGGATGGACAGTATTCACGGAAAAAGTAACGGAAATCTTCATTGAACATGAACGTAGATTTTATCCCCACTAAAATCATGCTCGCTACGTCCATTGTATAACTTACAAGCAGTATCCTGATATTCGGGTTGTTTACTATGAGCCATATTGAATGCGCTTTGGTAATTATGGATGTTTTGAAAAATCCTCTGCACCAAAGCCATAAATTATGCACGGTATAATCCCCAAGATACCTGTACTTCTGCAATTCCGCGATCTCTTGCTTATGGAACTCGCCCAGGTCTCTATACCCTAACAGGTACAAAAACGACTCAAAGTCCCGCTTGAAATAACTCTGGCATAAAAGGCGCTGTTTCTCTAATCCGTTTTCTTCTTTGCCGAGTGCAATCAAATCCGATTGTTCCTGCTGATTAAACCTACTGTATAAGTCCATAATAAAAAAGAGGCAAGCCAAGAGTTTTCACTCAAGACTCGCCTTTAGTATGTTTGGGCGGGGAGCTGCTAAATCAACGCCCGGTTGTTTTCTTTTTAATCGTCCTTAACCCTGTCAACCTCAAATTTCCATACCCTGCCACAACTGACCTGCACCTTCGTCTTGTCTGCCCCTACCGGAGATACCCACAATTCTAACCGGCCTTCACCATGAGAAATGATGGTTTCAGCTTCCTTCATCAACCTATCCCGCCAGGTCATTTCCCGTTTAGTCTCCACCACCGCAGCGTTTCCATCACCGCTACATAATCAGCCCATATGAAAAACATGAAGATCAGTATGTCTACCGGAGTGTATATTACCCCGAATATCCGCAGGAATAAAAATATTACACTCATTACCCTCCCGTCCCGTCTTTCATTATCTTCGGGATAAGCTCAAGGATTATCAACCCCAAAATCACTACAACTATAAATATCCAGAAAAGAAAATAAAGCATTGATTACCTCTTGGTAACTAACCTATGCCACTTTCAACCCGTTCTTTCAACCTTGCCCCGTTTCTACGCAAATTTGAGGCATTGTGGCAGCCCCTGCTATCCCCTTTTTCCCTGTTTTTTTCTGCAAAATAGTAAACCGGGGACTCCAAAACTTTTTTTATGGCAATTCTACAAAATTGCACGGCGCGGAAACGGCTTGGGACTCCAATGTAGTCTCCCCACCCACCCCGTCGCCAATCCCCTGCTTTCCCTCTGCCTGCACGGGCCAGTCTCTCTCAAGATCAATCAATGACCTGATGTACTCAATGTCCTGGTACGATGTAGACTGTATCCTGGCCTGTATATGGTCGGGTAATGGCATTATAAATTACTTCCTATAATAAACATTATGTTAACTTCTTAACCTCTACAGCACAAGGAGTTACATCAATATTAACTAACTCTTTGTTGCTTACCCTGTTCACCGGCTGCTCTTGTATGGGTATATGCATATACTTGGATAAGATCGGGTGATCTTGCATATCAGATAAGTCTATCCTACCGCTGTGTTCGATATCGGTCTTATCACGCCATCCTGCGATGTTCTTCATCGTAAAGATAGAAAACGCTGGTGTATATAGACCTAATAGCGCATTTGTCCGTATTCTTTCAGACTCAAGTTCTTTTGCTGTTTTTAAGGCGTTGTTGAACTCTGGATACCTTTCAGCCCAATCTTTGAACGTAGATCGATAGCTGCGGAGCGATATCCCTATGCGTTTTGCAAAGTTGCTCAAGTATAACGGGTCTTTTGCCGTTTTTATTTCTTTTTTGATTGTATAATGAGGGCCGGAGAAGAAATTAATTAATTTTACAGCATACTCTGCTTTATATGTTGTTGGTCTCCCGCCTGCGTGTTTGGAAGGGGTTATAGGCATATTACCTCAATAGGGTAGCTGCTACAGCGATAAGAGTTAGGATGATGATAGCAAAATAGGTCATTGATCTCTCCTGATTAAGCATATACTACAATAAGTCATTTGTGTCAATGTTTTTTATTTAATGTGATAATGATATATCTCAATGCTTCGCGCAATCTTTTATTCTCTTCGGCATCCTTAATCCCCACATCTTTTGGTATCATTATCCCCCCTTTTTTAATCAATCGGCGCGAACACGAAGAATACCGCGATTGCAACAATCATCCAGAATGAGATCCAGATACAATCGAACAGGTCGTCTTTAGTCATCACTGCCTCGTGGTTTTTAGTTGCGTATAATTCTCATCCCCATTTTCGGTATGGTCATTGTGAGTATAGCTAAACTCTTTTTCTTTTTGCAGCCTTTTCCTGCCTCGCCTGGACAATTTCTGCCATCCTCGTTTTAGGTTATTCATTTCTATTTATGGTTTATAGTCATCCCTGCCGCCGTCCCAACAACCAGACCCGTCATCAATCCATCATCTTCGGCTTCTTTTGCTTTTTTGTTACTTATAACATTTTTAATAAAATCCGATGATACGCCTTCCGTGAACAATTCATATTGTTTTCGTAACCCCTTGCTCCTTAAAAAATCATACATAGATGAATCGATTTTATCTAAAAACACTTCGATATCATCCTTGTCTTTATAGCCCAATTTTGCTAATTTTTTATTTTCTTCTATGTTGCTTTCTTCGATTGCGTTGTAAACCCAAATAGAAAACTTGATAACTACAATTAAACCGATAATCCCTACAACAACCCATCCCCATCCGGTTAATCCCCAATCTTCACCGCTATATTTTGCGTTATGCCACAACAAATTTAATATTTTTTCCATTAGGCATTCTCCTGGTTAGTGTCCGCAACAGGCAACTCTTTCCCAACCTCTTTCAATTTCTCAACCAACGCTTCTAACTCCTCAACACGTTTCTTTAGCTCTTTGTTCTCCCTGATTAACCTTATGATCTGCGGGCTGAATTGGCTCATTGGACTTTCTGTTCCCGCCTCCAGTAAAGTATTTTTCTATGCGCGGGGCTGGGATCGAGCAAGCGGCGCAACCTGCGTATTTCAACGCGCAATTGGCGCAACCGTTTAACTTTTATTTCTATGGCTGTCATGGTGTCATTTTATTCGTTTGAACATTACCGTCAATTCCTGACCTGTGGAATTAAATATAATATCGCGGGTTATATAATCCCCTTTTTTCATTGTCTTGATTTTTTCTTCTACCGGCGACCATTGTAACGCCCAGTTATTGGCGATATCGTATTGACGTTTACCATACTGGTCTGCTTTTCCAAATTCTTCACTCAGCCAAGAAATATAACTGCCACATTTCTGTTTAATATCGTTGATTTCGGCATTGTGAACCTCGGACGTAATCGCGCAGGCAGCAGATATAAAAAATAATGTAGTTATGCATACGCCAAAATAGCTCCATACTTCTTTTATTTTGCCGCCCTTGACTTTTTCCCCTATTGACTTTCGGTAAATTGCGGACACGCAAATTCCCAGTGAGATTAAGCCCATTACAAACACAATTGCTAACGTTCCCCCAAGAATCAATGCCAAAAATGCTATCATGCTATTCCCCCTTTTTTGAGTTAAACTTTTTTTAGGACACTCGTTGTCATAATATCCCCAGTATCAGCAACAATACTATTCCCCCGATTAACACACCGGCTGCCGTAGTTAAAATTTGAAATATCACTTGTAAAGACAAATATAACCTGTCATCCATCATTGCCTCCCCTCATTTTGGTTGCCACATTTGCCCCATTTTATTTTCCCGTTGCGATACAAGTCTACTGAACCTTGCGCCTTGCAGAAATCTGCTACTGTGCCGTTTTTGATTGCTAACTTGTGATCTATATATACCCCGTCAGGCTTGTTTATTGCGCAGCCACACAGAAAAAGGCACAATAGGAATCTCATTTTCTTTCCGTCCCCACAGATTGCAGAAAATCATCAAGCCCTTCGGGTTTAGGTTTACCTTTCCACTTGCGTTCCATATCCGACAACGGAATATTAAAATACATTCTATACCATTCCCATTCTGACTTATAATCCTTAACTTTTTGAAAAAACTTTCCACCGAAACCGTTTACATATCCCTCTGTCAAAAACCCTAATCCGTTGACATAACACCATTGACGATAATCTTGACTTTGTTTTGCTAATACGGGATCAACTTTTAAAGTTGGACGCAGCTCGCTCTTTAATTTCTTTAAATCCTCGTTTCTGCTTTGTAGCTCTAAAGCAAGCGTCAGACAAAAATCTGTTTTTTCATCGCCGAGCCAAGACGTGTGGGTTTTATAAAACAATATTTGGGCATATTCGTAATACTCCAAGAATGTATAATTTTTTTTATTCAATTTTTGCATACTGCAACATCCCGTCAATCCGATAGCTACTAACAAAAGCAACAATATCCTCATCTTAACCTCTCTTTCAGCATGGCGTGGATGGTAGTTGAAGCTACACCCGCTATAACCTTAATTTTTGTTTCAGCTTGTTCTTGCATAATTCTATCCTTATCAGAATAGCGCGGCATTAAAATAATTTCCGCCATAAATTTATCTACGATTATCTGTTTAATGCTTTCCACACTCGGCACAACCATCCCCTCTATCTCTGCGAGGGCTCGGGCTAATAGTTTTTCTTGCTCTTTATCCACAAAGTTAATATCACTGGCTGGAGCGGACGGGTAGCACATAACTACGAAGGCCCCTGCCGAAGTTGTGCACGCCGCCGTGGCCGGAGCCCACGACCCACGCGGAACCCGTGGACCATGCACAGGTCTCGCCGGACCAATACCAGTTGTCGAACTTACCTTTGAATATTTTTGTATCGTAACAGGGATCATGCTTCGTCCTATCGATCATGCCGCAGAGTTCTTCAACGCTCGGCAGCCGCCAGTCTTTATGACCGGCATACCCTTTGACATTCAGATCAGCTACTGCCTTGACCGCTTCGTCGAACGTCAGTGCCTTATTGAACATGTCCCCCAGGAGCGTAGGATCCTGGACGATCTGCAGGCCTGTCTTCTGGTCCGTGATCGTGTTGTCTTTGTTGACGATGAACCGTGCCACTGTTGCCTTGACCTTTGCTACTATTTTCTTGACCATGCTTCCTCCCTTGGTTAAATTGTCAAAACGTCATCACTGGCTGGAGCGGACGGGCCGCACATAACCATGAACGTTCCTGTCGTCGCTGCCCACGTCGCCGCTGCCGGAGTACACGACCCACGCGGAACCCGTACGGTCCCATGCACATGGCGTGCCTGTCCAGTACCAGTTGTCATGCTTCCCGCCGAAAACGTTTATATCCCATGCCGGGTCATTGCGCGTGTAATCCACGATCGAACGCAGTTCCTCAACCGTAGGCATGCGCCATCCGCTATTGAATCCGGCGTATGACAATTTATCGCACGCAGATTTTGCAACATCGAACGTCATCGTACTTTTAAGCGCATCGATGACCGACGGATCCTTGACCCAGATGACCTTGAGTTGCTTGTCGCTGATGGTGCCGTCACCGTTGTCTGTGAAGCGATCGTTGATGACGCGCGGTATGACTAAAGCCGGAGCGACCACGTTTCCCTGCCCTCTCAAGAGATCGCGGACCTCTTTGAGTACATCCAAAACTGTTTCCTTTTGCTTATCCATACCCTCCCCCTTTTTTAGATCTGATGCAAATAGCTGAGGACAGTTCATCATGACCATCACAGCTATTACAAAAAATATTCGAATCATAGCATCCTCCAGGTTATTTTATAAGCTCTTTCGGCACCTTCCCTACGAGATCAAACCCAACCTTTAGGAACTGCTTGATCAACTCTGTCTTTTTCATAATATCCAGGTTACAGGGTAGACCTTTAAACCTCACCTTGAGATATTTATCTAGTTCGATTTCTTTAGCCAGCTTCACTAGTTGGTCTTTGGTTTGTGCCTGCAAATAAGATTCCGTGATCACGTAATCCTTGGCCACAGTGAATCCGAGCTTACCAGAAATAAATTCAAGGCTATTATCATCATGATCCTTGGGCATGATGAAGATGCACCGGGCGATCAGTTTCTGGACCTGCGCATCGCCCAGGTTATAGATCTCTTCGAGATCATCACCATTAGGCGCGTTGTCCAGAAGAGCGTCATCTTCATCGAGCAAAGTCATACCCTGTAGGAGCGAACTTAAAAGGAGCACATTCTTAACGCGCGAATCCATGGAAGCTGATATCTTTTCAATCCATAGACCGCGCTTCGCACGGGTGACCCTTTCTTCTGGCTGATTCTCGATCCTTCTTTCCGAAGTATTTACCGCTCTCTCGGTCTTAATACCGGCCGCTTTGAACAATTTTGGGAGATCGGTGCGCGAAACCATTTCGATTATCTTGCCTGAATATGGATGGATGGCGTGGATAATTTCAACGTCCTTGGTAGCTTTAAGCATCTTACGCGGTGTAACACCAGACGGCCAATCATAATGATGCTCATCCAAAGCCATGTATTTCTGGTTTGGCGTAGTAGAGCTTTCGTACTGAAATAATTCTTTTGCCTCTTCTGAAGAAATTACTTTTTTCCCTTTTTTCTTTAGCTCGGTGATCACCTTCTGCGTAAACGCTACTTTCTTCGCTTTGAAACATTCCGGATCAGTGCAGACGTCTGCACTGGCTACGTCGACAAACAACTCTTTCTGATTTCCGGTGCGTTTTAAACAATCCACACATGAACATTTTCCAGCAATACCCTTCTCTTTGGTATCGAATTGCGCATCTTTAAGCCGAAGCATAAATTCTTCTTCAATCCACTTCAGCGCCTCGCGGTAACTCATGGATCCATCAGATGCCCAACGACCGCATGCAACCCTCTTTCCGGCTTCCTTCTGCAGATGCTCCGGGATCCTGGCCACGAGAAGCGCGGTTGATGGCGACAACTTGTCATCATAAAAAAACTTTCTATTCTCCGGAATCAATTCGCACAACTTCATCCGGCCGTAGATGTATGCTTTACTCTTACCAACCTTCGCAGCAATATCATCTACGCTTTTATATCCATGTTTCTTCATCAACTGTTCATACCCCTCAGCCTCTTCCAATGGATGCACGTCCTCGCGCTGCAAATTCTCAATAACCTGGAATTCCAACGCCTCTTTATCATCCAGTTTAACGATCCGGGCAACGATATCGGAAAGTCCAGCCATTTTTGACGCCCGGAACCGGCGTTCGCCGCATACCAATTCATATTTTCCATTTAATGGCCTTACGATTACAGGCTCGATCAACCCTTTCTGTTTGATTGATTCCGCTAATTCCTTCAGCTTCCCCTCGTCACAATGCTTACGAGTATTAAACGATGACACAACTACTTCTTCCAACGCCAGAGTCTTCACTTCCATGCTTCCTCCCTTGGTTAAAAATTAGCGCAGATATTCACTACCTCGTCTTTGAGTGTCATCCCATCACCTCTGCGTATTTTATAGCCCATTCATCAAACCCAACTTTTGCCAGTTTCTTAAACACAGGCATAATCTTTTTGGCATACCGCTTTTTAATACTATCCCAGCAAATCCTGTGAACCAAAATTACTCCGATCATAGCCCATTCTGCTTCTGAAAAATCCTCTACTTTTTGTCTGCGGATTATCTCGGCGAAAAAGTCGTGGGAATTAACGTAGGATTTTGCGCCTCTCAGGTATGCGCCTCCCAGGTTTGCGCCTCCCAGGTTTGCGTCTCCCAGGTTTGCGCCTCTCAGGTTTGCGCCTCTCAGGTGTGCGCCTCCCAGGTCTGCGCCTCCCAGGTTTGCGCCTCTCAGGTATGCGCCTTCCAGGTATGCGTCTCCCAGGTGTGCGCCTCCCAGGTATGCGTCTCCCAGGTATGCGCCTCCCAGGTTTGCGCCTCCCAGGTATGCGTCTCCCAGGTATGCGTCTCCCAGGTATGCGTCTCCCAGGTGTGCGTCTCTCAGGTCTGCGCCTCTCAGGTCTGCGCCTCTCAGGTCTGCGCCTCTCAGGTCTGCGCCTCCCAGGTCTGCGTCTCTATTCTTCTCCAAAGCGTCTTTAATGCTTTCGTATTCGCCGCACAGCAAAATCTTTGTTCTATCCCATCTGCTCACTATTTCAATCTTCATCCTTCCCCCTTTGTCGGTTATTCCAAGACCTTGATTTTAGCCTTATATTTTTTAATCATCTTATTTTAATTTCTCCAGCCGTAACATAACGCCCGGTCGTTGAGTATCCTGACAATACCGTTTCGCCGCAGCGAGCATACAAATCTGTTTATCATCCGCAAACACGATGCCGTTAAGGGCATCAAAAGCGCTCTTGCACAGGTTATCCACGTCCGGCGCAACCGTATGGTGCATACACATACGCATTTTTTTTGTATGGCTCTTGGGTCTGGGAAAGTAAAATACAAGCGACATACTTAAAGGCCCGATAGCAGTCTTGATATTGTTTTGGAGCATATGCCGCTCGATTATATCTTTGATCTCGGCCTCATAACTGCGCGTTCTTGTTGGCGTGTATGTTCCTACAAAATTGCCGCGCCTGAAAAACTTCGGGCGACCTTTTGCTATTGGGATCACTGGGATGAATAATTCAAGATAGATCATATTAGTTATAACGTTTCGTTATATCTGAGGACTCATGTAACCTGCCCCCCAAAAGTATCAAGCGCGGCCTTTGCCACTTCGCCAACTTCTTCCGGCTGCCCGACATACTCATGCCTCTCTTGTGATTCTTTGAATGAGATATGTTTTGGAGCAAACCGCCGAATCCAATCTCTAAACTCATAAATCTTCATATCAAGTTTCTTGTGTATATCGAGATTTTCAGCAATGTCGGGTATAATCTCTTTCTGTTCTTTAAGCCACCCATACATCCCAATATTCCAACGCAACGCATGGTTTTTCAGGCTTATATAATGTGCTATCTCTGGGATATTATAAAAACTTTCTCCAATCTTCGCTTTTTCATACTTCGACATAGTTTCATAGTCTTGCCATTCCTTGATCTGCGGGGGCGGGGGCTCATATTTGACTATTATATCTTTCCAGAGACTCGGCTCTTGCAGCCAAACCACACATGAAGCTATAAATCGTTCATAAGTAAGAACGCCGTCTTTGTAATCCTTAAGTAATTTATTTTTATGTTCAACAGGATTAGTTAATATTGTCATTTCACATCCTTTTTTATGAATCCTTGTAAACTCTCTGGGACACCGTTTGGTTTAGGTTCTTGATAATTTATCCAATCGCGCCAGTTGTTAAACCAGGTAGACCCGTTTTGAATAAACCCTTTTTTAAAAGTCCCGCTTTGTTTATAATTCTCAATTGCTTTTTTAATATCACGCAAGTCTTGATCTGTTTTGACTGTAGCTTCAAAATGCTTCTGCGCTTCTTTTCTCCCAAGTTTTTTAGGGTATAAATCCCAAACTTCGTCAAACAATTTAACCATGCCTTTATCTTCTTCTTTATCTTCTTCTTTATCTTCTTCTTTATCTTCTTCTTTATCTACAACGACCTTTGGAAACACTTGGGATTTCCTAGGGATTTCCCTATCAGGTATATAGTTAGTTTTTTCTTCAAAGTCCTCCATATAATAGAAGTCATCTGTTTCTTTAAACTTAGGAAAGTTAGTTTGTATATCTTTTATGGATTTTTCTATGGTAGTTTTGTGTTGCTTTGTATGAAACATGGTTTTTATTACTTCGAGTTTCTTCGGCATTTTGCCATAATTTTGAGCTAAACAGAGCAAAACCTTGATGAAATTCAGTTGAGATTCTTCTGAAAGTGTGAAGAAACGCCAATCATTTAACAATCGTTTTTCGAGTTTAATAAAAACAATATTTCGATATGGCATTAAAATCCTCCATTAAAAACGCCCTGGCAGACAAAAAAGAGCAGGCCTCTTAGGAAAGGCTGTGTCCACCAGGGCATTAGAAATCCTCTGAAACAAAAAGCCCTCCGGTCGGGTAGATGGTTTTCATCTTTACGTTGCGAGGCAACCCGTGCCGGAGGCATAAAATTACCGACTTGCTTTTTTAGCTCGCCGGTGTTTTGATTTTTTGGTTTCATTGTCATTTTTACGCCTCGCATCATGTAACTACTCTACCATAACCCTTATAAATTGCAAGCATTATTTTAATTAAAAAGTTCTTAAAACATTTTCAACTGTTCATTCCCATACCGCGCCGTTTCCCACACAATCGCGTGTCGACCGGCCCGCGTCATTCTTCGTTTCCCGCTGTCCCTCAGAAATCCCTCGTCTTTGAGATTACTTATAAAACATGACGCTGTTTGATGGCGCATATTAAGCTCAACCTCAATCTCGTCGCAGGTTTTCCCCCCATTCATTTGTATGTAGTCAAATATCTGCATACGGTATCTATGGCTCTTTGCTTTGAGCTGGTCCCGGGACGCTCTACAGGTATCGACCTGTTCTTGTGTCGGGATATGGTGTGTGGGTTCTGTTAAAAGTCCGGGCATATTATTTCCTCCTCTTTTTCTTCATAGTCAACCTGATCTGGATCGGGAATAACTATGTTTTGCTCTGCACACCATTGCCGGCATTTCTCGACGTATTCGGTAAACCCTATTGTTGATAGGTCAGTTGTGGATCGCACTGTTACCGGCTTGCCTGGTTCTTCCGGACGGCGCAGGAAAAGATACTTAAAACTTTCATGCATTTCATCGACGGTGTAACCAAAATGCTCGGCTGGAATACCGACGACGCAGGCCCAGTACCAACGGTTCTGCTGGTCAGTCCTCGATCGCCGGGGCCTGCGAACAATAACCTCAACTTCTTGATTGTCCATACTGCGCAAATATGACTTAAACTTATCGCGCTCGCGCAGTATGATGTTACCCTTATCTATTTTTCCCAGGAAGATCGGGTTCATTATGCTTTCCTTATCTGGCGGTTTCTCTGTTGTGTTAGGGAAACAGAAGCGCCTTAGAGTCCCTGTAACCGCTTGTACCGACGTAATCAATGAGGAGTGGTATGCCCCTTCGCCAATCGTCGACCCTGGGCGGCGGTGTGATTTATTTTCGCCCTGATGCTGCAAGACTTTCTTCGCTTACAAACTTTACTCCGGGATACGACATTGTATCTTTGAACGTCCGCGCCATATTGTTCAGGGTGGTCATATTCGCCTCAACTGCTGTGATCGGTACAGTTCCATTGGCTATTGCCTGAACAAGAGCAAAAAGGTCTGTTACTTCGGCACGCCATAATTTCTTTACAACAATGTTGCCCTTGTCTACCGTTGGAGCAAGAACGGGAGCAATAATGTTCTGGGCTTTCTCATCATACTTATCGGCTTTTGCTTCGTTACCGGACTGTCGCGCTTGGTCTGCTTTTTGTAACGCTTCTTGTCGTTTCTTTTCTGCCTCGGCTTGAAGTTTTCTTTCTTGCGTTACCCTTATCCGCTCCTGCTCCTGCAAAAAAGAGAGCATTTTTTCTTTAATGATAGCTTCAGCTTTGAGCAAAGGTTCAAGATGTTTTAATTCCTGGGCTTTGGCTTCTTTATGCGCAGCGAACGCCTTTTGAATGATCGGACTGAACGTGTCTTTAACTTTTTTTTGTAAATCTTTGACCGTTTTTAAGAAAGAATCAGCGCAGTTGTATTGTTCTTGGTTTTTTACCGCCAACCCTTGAGCTTGCGTATCAACCTCAACGGCTGTTTTTTCTAATACCGCAATTTCATTTTCCATGATTACCCTCGCTTTATAAGGTTATGTTTCACTCGCCATAAATAATTATTCACCGCAGACTGGAACTGTGTCGCGTCCGATTTGTCTTTGTAGAATGTCGGCATATAATTCCCGTCTCCGGTCAATAGTACCGATACCCTGTGTTTTATTTTCATTTTTGGAACTCGCCACTCGTTCTCTATGAGTTCATACCCTGCCAACTGTATGGCGGTTGCGGGTATAATACTTGTCGAGGATTTCCAGTCAGGTAAAGTTACCCCTAATTTTGATAACCCGATAACGTCAGGAGTACCGGCGATCCGCCATAGTTTTGAATATACGGGTTGTTCAATTTTGATAGGGAGAAATTCATAGTCTTTGCAGAATTTAATCACCCCGTCGAGGTATGGCCTTATGGCAGTGTCAAGGGACGATTCATCGAGGTTGCCTCGCAAGTATAGCTTGATTGCGGAATGGGTATTGCTGCCGAATGACGACGAAGTTTTTAACACTTCATCGTCTACTCTGGAATAATCAATTAACCCTTGCGCTTCCAAGACCTCGGTTACTGACGGCAATTTTATGCCGTTGAGTACATAACTGTGATCGAGGTCTGAATAATAAAAATTATCCACTTCTCGCCCCTTGTGCGGATAACTTCTTGATAAGATCGCTCGCCTGTTGCATGGTCAATTCATCGATAGTCCCCACGCCCATGTCTACATACATATCGTTCTGGACGGGTTCTTCGATTTTCAGATGAATGAATATCTTCTGAATAGCGTTCTTCTGCGCCGGTGTTATCATCCGGACTTCACCTTGTTGCACAGGTTTTTCTTGCGGGGCCTGGGTTTGCGGTTTTGATGATTTGACAGGCGCAGTATCGGCGTTGATAACGTCAGGCGTTATGTCCTCAATGTCCTGGGTGAATATATCCGAGGCCGCGGTTGCTGACAAAATACCATCGACATACGCGCGTTTTTTGGCCATTTTCAGGACGGTGTTGTAAGTGTCGGCTATATCGGAGTTTTCCATTTTCTCGCCGAACTCGACGATTTCCCATGATATGCCGTTGATCTTGGAGACTCCGAACCCTGCCCCCCCGATTTTATCCAAGGCTTCCTGTATTTTGCCCTCTTTTTTTAGATTCCAGTATTCAGTAGGCACAGGGCAGCCGGTCGGTTTTTTTTCTCCGCCACGGTATCGGTATTTGCTTTCCATCGTAGAACATGACCCTACGCCGGTAGCTAATTCTATTCCCGCCATGTTCATGATATGGCAGTAAACGCGGATCTCTCGGTGTCCGTTTCCCATGTCCAGGATACTCACGTCCCGGTCATTATCTATCACGGGCCGCAACCTGAACGTCATTGATAATTTCTCTGCCCCTGGTTTAAGCAGAGTCGGTTTGTCGCCACACCCGGGGATTTTGCCATAATGCTGCCCTTCCTGCATAACGCCCGCCATGACTTCCTGAATTAACTGGACTTGCTGCTTGACCTGCAATGCGGTCAATATTTCATTGTTGCCCTGAACTGCTACTCCTGTGTTTTCCATCATCTTCTTCTCCTATTGGGTACGTTTATTCTAAGATACGGGCATCCTTTTTTAACACAATGCGTCAGAGCCTTACGGCTACTCAATCTCACCCCCTTCTTTCGTGGATTTTGACACTCGTAACGACTCATCCTTCCCTCGCGATTCTTTCTGCTTCCTTGACCGGATCGCCAATTGTCGCCTCTCTGACCATCTGTGTTATATCCTGTGTCTGGACGCGCAGTAAATTGGCCTGTAATACTGTCAACGCCATATAAATCCCTACACGGTCAGTTTCACATTTACCCGCCAACATCTTTAATTGCGCAGTTAGATTATCGCCGAAATTCAGAATCGCTCTGTTTTCTTCATGCGTCATATATCCTCCTAATCCAATACAGGCGTTAACCCCGCCTTTTCTTCAATGTTTATCATGCTTTGAATCCCCGCCACCTCTTTCTTTGTCTGCGGATGCACCGGCGTAACGGCTTTATGATTGCCAAAATGCTTGGCGCAGACCGGCACTAACGACCCGCCTAAATCTACCCTTGCTTGTGCTTTCTTGCGGCAGAAGGCGCATTTAATCATTTATCCTCCTTTATTAATTTATAGTATTTTTTTAAATATCCCCGTGTTTCTTCCGGCAAATATTTCAATGTATCCTGCACTGCATGACCGGCATACTTTTTATTAAATTTGACAAGATTCCCGATCCCCCAATTGTATGCAATCAGTCTTGTAGATATTGTATCGGGGATATGATACGCTTTGAGCATTTCGGGGATTCGTTGATTTATATACCAAGTGCCGATTTTAACATTATTACAGTAATCAAATAATTCTTCTTTCTTATAATATAATTTAGGTTTGGAATACCTTTTATTGAATTCGTCAATGACGCTTTGGCTCAACTGCATTAACCCAACACACCCATCCTCACTCACTGCAAAAGGATTCCCTGATGATTCAATCTGGATTATCGCTTCAATATTTATTTCTTCGGCATAGGCTATCTTCAAATATCCGAATACCGTGATTATCCCTGTCCAGAAAATAAATAGGATTACTGCCAGACATAGCCAAAGCAAAATTTTGCAAATTATGGTTTTCATGCGGGCCTCCAATAAATTAAAAATCCACAGGCAACCGCCGCACTGGTTCTATTCGGGAAAATAGAAAAGCCCATGCTTTTGACATGGGCAACGGTCGCCTGTGGTTCAATTGTTCTTTTCTTATCCAGTGCTTTTTTCATTTTCACAACTCCCGATTGTGTTCTTTTCGCTAACATCTAAAAGTATAGCAAACCTAATCTTTTCGTCAAGGAAAAAGAATTGACCTTATTCCACCATACCCTCGTCGAGAAGGTGGAATAAAGTCAATCCAGTGTAAAAATAATTATTTAATTGCCCGCAATTTCAGAACGTCAACTTGAATTGTGCGTCAAATCCGTATGCCCCTTTCCTATCTTCATTGGGCCGATACCCGCCGAAAGCTCCAGTATGCAGGTAATCCAGGTATTTCAGCATAGGGATAGAATTGACATTTAGTAATGCGCCGACATTATAATCAACGCTTAATGCGACCCCGTCAATATCCAAAATTCCAGTATTCAATGACAGGTTTTTGTAAGTGTATACCGTAGCGCCAGCGTAGTTGATGAATTCTTTATTTGCCATATCATACGCAA
>JAQTLL010000008.1 GCA_028714915.1 Sulfuricurvum sp. | reverse complement strand
AAAGTTCACTTCCGTTATTGATGATACCGTCATTATTGAGATCACTGACTAAAAGTGCATCCCCTTTTTCGATCCATGCCGTATGCTCTTTGAGACCGTCAGCAGCATAATCGAAATAGGTATGAGAATCGGTGAGGGGTACGGATGTCGTGCCGTTAGCATTGAGATCGAGAATAAGTGGTGGAGAATAGGTCGAAGAATCCATATAAATTGTGATGTTATCGATTCCCCAGGATTCATCATTAATAGGTTGTTGTAATGTACTGCCAAAGCCTAATTGCACTTTACCATTCGAATCTAATTGTACTGTTATTGAGTAATGATGAATTTCTTCAGCCCCCCAACCATTAAATTGATTTGTTGATGTATATTTTCCACTATTATCTTCATCACCACTATATGCTTGCATAATATCATTTCGAACTTTTATTCTATTAACAAACACTTGAAAAGCTTCTGCCTGGTTGCCTTCACTGGACTGATTATAAGAGTTATTTCCATCCCAACTGTCAATCTCATACATATCAAACTCGATAGTTATTTGTTTTCCAGCATTAATAACTCCGAAATCATATGCTTTTGAAACTCCTTCATTGCCCCCTGTTCCGCCGAAGCGTCCTAAAAATCGGCTGAGTTCTGATGCAGATTCCGTCGTATTATTACTCCATCCAGTAGCTCCGTTTTCAAAAGTTTCTGTGTGAATTGGATGGATAGAATCAATAATTGTAGGATTCCCATTAATAATTGCCGTATGTCCATACTCTGATTTATCAATTAAAGGATCAGTCCCTTCAAAATCATATTTAACGACTAAGCCATCTGTTAATACATTCCCATTTTTAATATTCATGACTTCTTCAGCACTTAAAGCTCTATCGTATATCTGAATATCATCCATCAAACCATTTATATATCCATATGGATTCATTCCACCTGCAATATATGGCGAAAATACATTACTTAAAATAGATTCTCTACCCGTATACACTAAGTTACCATTTAAATAAATATGCGGTATTTTATTTTCATAAACAACCATGATATGGTTAAATTCAGTTCCAATATTTCCTGAATAAACGGCTGTAGCAGGTAAATACCATCCACAATGTTCATATACGCTTATACCATTAGTGCCTACAGATAATCCAGCCCCAAGATAACCATTAGCAGTTGAATCGCCTCCATATGAAGGTTCAAATGCATAATGCTGGTTCCATATGCCTTCTACTCCAGAGCTACTTTCAGGGTCAATTTGATGTGTGGCAGAAACTTTTATCCATGCTCCGAATGAAAACGAATTGGTAATTTGCATCGCTTCTTCGCGGCTCAGCAATGTAACAGTGTCATTTCCATCAAATTTCATTGACTGGAGGTTTAAGTTATCGATAGGTGTGACACTAATTAATTCATTTGGTATCAACATCTCGCTATCAAAAAGTTGAAAATTTTCAACTTTATTGTTGATATAAAACCAATTCTTAATTGTAATCTTGTCACCCAATTCCTCAAACGATTTTTCTCCATCCACAATTCCAATTACAAGATTACTACCGCTTTTTTTTACAATCAAATCCTTTCTGCTAATTCCTTCACCAAAAACTAAAGTGTCATTTCCGCTGAGATCATAAATAGTGTCTTTCCCATCACCGCGATTGTAAAGATAGACATCATCGCCTGCACTATCGGTTATCGAGTCATCGCCTGTACCCATGGTAATGACATCATTTCCTGAGCCTCCCTCAATCGTGTCATTTCCTGTACCCGCATAGATACGATCATTTCCCCCTCCGGCGTTGATAGTATCATTTCCGCCATTGGTTTCGAACGTCTCATCCGTATTCGTTCCTGAGATACTATTCGTATCAGCTCCGTATATTTGGTATTGACTCGATACCCAACCATAGTTAAACGTAGTGGCTGGGAAAGTTCCATTTTTATCGATATTCATCATTTCGCCATTGCTAAAAATGATGTGCTCGATTCCCCGATTACTATTTGCCCAATCTTTGATAACTACATAATCACGCAGTTGTTCATAGGTTTCAACTTTAGAGGCGATCTTGATGATCAAATCATTTCCGACTGTTCCGATGGTGACATCGCTTTTATTGATACCGCCGCTAAGATAGAGGGTGTCATTTCCTGCATTCACATCGATCTGCCCTTGCTGATACTGATCGTCGATCACGACGGTAAAATCACCTCGGTTATAGACGTAAGTATTGTCTCCGCTTCCGCCAAACATCTGTGCACCCTGTTTGCTATACAGTGCTCCTTGAATATCATTTGCGACAAACAATCCCGCGATATCGGATTGACTCATGGATGAGCCGTCTGCAAACTTCAGCAACTCGATATTTGTATTGCTTTTAAACCAATCTGTAATCGTTATAGCATCACTCAATTGATCAATCGTTTTATTGACTTCGGCTAAGCCTATGATCAGATTATTACCCTGTTGTTTAAAGATCAGATCGTCTTTCGTAATCCCATCCCCAAACTTGAGGGTATCGGTTCCAAGATCATCAAATACATTGTCGGATCCGTCACCGCGATTGAAGATATAAGTATCATTCCCCGTTCCCCCTTTGAGGGTATCAGCTCCTTTACCGCCGCTAAGAGTATCATTTCCTTTGTTGCCTAGGATGGTGTCGTTGCCATCTCCGCCGCTTACAGTGTCAGCTCCATCGCCTGTGATAAGAGTGTCATTTCCTGCGAGTGCATCAACGCTTACCCCTTCATCCCCAAATACCAGATAGTCATCCCCAGCAGTAGAGCGTTCGATATCACTAAGAGTGATCATTATTCCGTCATTGAGTAAAAAGTTTTCAACACGCTGTCCACTATTACGCCATCCGGTGATTGTAATAACATCGCTGAGCTGATCGAATGTTTTACTCGCTTCATAGATACCGATTTGTAGATCATCACTTCCATTCACGAAACGAGCGACGAGATCGTCCTTCGTGATTCCCTCTGCAAATTTGATCATATCGTTTCCGGCAGAATCGATAATTCGATCTTTGCCATCACCGCGACCGAAGATATAGGTGTCATTGCCTGATCCACCCTCTAGTGTATCGGTTCCTGAGCCACCGCTAAGTGTATCATCTCCTGCTCCTGCTTTGAGGATATCGTTCCCCTCACCGCCGTATAATGTGTCATTACCATTATTGGAGATGAGGATATCGTTTCCTGCTCCGCCACGGAGAGTGTCATTGCCGTTGGCACTGATCACGGTATCGTTACCGCCCATCGCATCGATCACGGTATCACTGTCACCGAAGACGAGATAATCATCCCCGTCGGTTCCCCCTTGCATATCGCTTAGAGTTACAACCGTACCGTCAAAGAGGGTAATGTTTTCGATCCGTTTGTTGGCATCAAACCAGTTTTTGAGGGTCACGACATCACTGAGTGCGTCGAATCCTTTACCACTCTCTTGGATACCGATTTGCAGATCATTGCTTCCCGGTAAGGAACGGGCGATGAGATTGGCTTTCGTAATCCCCTCTCCAAATCGGAGTGTATCGTTTCCGCCAGAGCCGTAACTGTATTCATCGATGATCGTATCGTGCCCGTCTCCAAGGTTAAAGAGATAGAGATCATCTCCCAATCCGCCTTGAAGTGTATCCTCACCTGTATTACCGGATAAGGTATCATTACCGTTTTCACCGTAGAGAGTATCAGCCCCATCGCCACCGCTGAGGGTGTCATTACCGATACCAGCATAGAGCACATCATTACCTCCATCGCCGTAGAGGGTGTCATCACCTCCGCCGCTTCGCAGTGTATCATTGCCTTCTCCTGCATGGAGTGTATCAGCTGCTGAACCCGTTACTACCGTATCATCACTGCCAAGTGCATCGAGGGTCGTTACACTGTCGCCGTAAATAAGATTATCCGATCCTTCGGTCGCGAATTGAATAGCCGCTAAATCAACGATGCTTTTGTCATTAAGGGTGATTGTTTCAATACGGTTGTTGGTGTTCACCCAGTTTTTGATTGTGAGGACATCACTTAGCTCATCGAATGATTTAGTTCCCTCTTTAATGCCGATAATCAAATCATCACCGACAACACGGGCGATCAAATCTTCAATAGTGATATTTTCACCGAACATCAGTGTATCGTTTCCGGCATTGGATTGGCTAGAACTGTTATAGCCGTAGCGGTATTCGTCGATGATAGTGTCTTTACCGTCTCCTCGATTGTAAAGGTAAAGATCATCACCCATACCCCCTTGTACTGTATCGATTCCTGTTCCTCCAGATAGAGTGTCGTTGCCCTCGCCGCCTGAGAGTATGTCATCACCCTCGCCACCGCTTAGTGTATCGTTGCCGCTTCCGGTAGTGAGAGTATCATCACCTTCGCCTCCGTTGATCAGGTCGTTACCGCTGCCCGAAATAACCGTGTCATTACCGCCTAGCAAATCAACACTCACTCCGCTATCACCGAACATGAGTATATCATCCCCTTCCGTTACGATTTGGAGAGCATTGAGATTGATCGCTGTACCGTCACTTAAGAAGATGTTTTCCAAACGATTGGACGGATTGTTCCATCCATGGATCGTAATCGTATCACTAAGTTCTGTAAGCGCTTTCCCCTCTTCTTTGAGAGCAATCACCATATCACCGTTCGTGAGATACTGCGCCGTGAGCATATCCGCCGTTATCCCCTCTGCAAAATGGATGGTATCTACTCCGGATACATCGGTGATAATATCTTTGCCGTCGCCGATAGCGTAGAGATAGGTATCATTACCCGCTCCCCCATCGAGGATATCGTTGCCGACACCGCCTTCTAGCGTATCATCTCCATCGCCTGCATAAACGACATCGTTACCCTCTCCTGCGATAATCGTATCATTGCCTCCGTAGGCATAGACGGTATCGTTCCCACCTAACGTATTGATCGTATCATTGGCATTGCTCAGTTCGATGTAATCATCCCCTTCGGTTTTAGGGAATAGCAGCTCATTCAAATCGACTTGACTATCTCCTGCAAAGAGGATATTCTCTACACGATTAGAGACTTTCTTCCAATCTATGATTCTGATCTGATCGGTTGGATCGGATTTGAGAGTGATGAGGAGATCGGTGTTATTGATCACAACCTCTACCTCGTCCAAAGTGATATTGTCAAGTTTTAGAGTATCCATCCCCCCTGCATCGTAAATCGTATCGCTTCCATCTCCTTTGCGGAAGATATAGGTAGTATTGCCTCCGGCATTATCACGGATGAGATCATCACCGCCTTGGGCGAGTATCGTAACGGCTTGGGCTGAATTAATGACTAACGATTCATCGCTCTCTTTGCCGTATACGAGCGTATTGTCATAACTGTAAAGACCGCTATCTTTCGCAAACTGGAAGTGAACTTTCTCATTCATAATGTCAGTAATGGTACTTTTGAGGGTTGTGTCTGTGATAGAGTCGATCATAGATGCTGCATCGAAATGCAAGAACGTCCCCTCCAAGTTGTTCATCATCGAGGCGAGGTAGAGTTTATCAGTTTGTGAGACGGTAGCATTGTTGAGATATGCAGTGAGTTTAGTCGTCAATGCTAGAGTATCATCGATCACAAACTCATCGATACTGATATCGTAGTGGGTATCACTGAACGTATCTTTGTAATACGCTTGAAGTGCGAACATTGCTTCGTAGCGTTCAATGAGGATATTGTAGTTATCGATCAAGTAAGCTTCGTTTCCGAAGCTCTGGTTATGGTATCCACCATTGGTGTTTTCATGTATGTGTGCTTCGGTACGCCATCCGTCCACTTTTACCCCTGAGAATCGCTCCAACATCCACAGTTTGATCGGGGAGTGATCTGATAGATAAGGTGAAAGAGATGATTCACTGATCCCTTTGCTTTTTGTCATATCGTAAAACCCTGACCATCGTAAAATGAACTCTCCGAAGTTGGCACTGGCATATTCTTTGTCGTTCATAAATGACAAGGCGAGTTCTTTGAGCTTCGGATCGAGGTTATAGACTTTGAAGCTGTTATCGATGTATCCGTAGCCTCTGAGTTGTGGCAGTGTTTCGGTGATCGGATCGATAGTATAGGTTTTAGTACTGTTAGGGTTAGAGGTAACTTTTTCGAGGGCTAAGAGTTGTATGTCTGCGGCAAGTTGACGATCTCCTGTATTGTCCCCATAACGTCCTGCTTCGGATAGGATATTGCCCCCTAAATTGATGTTCGTACCGATGACGTTTAGTTCGATATTTTTCACTCCGGCTTGGCTGAGGGTTTTCAGTTCATTCGCCTGGCTGATACCATCGCCGTTGGTATCTTGCCATACTTTGAGCTGGCTGTAGAGTTCATCACGTCGGTCTATGATGTTATCATGATTGGTATCGGCTACGGCTCTTAGTTCCGCGAAACCGCTGATTCCGTCTTTACCGAATACTTCACTAATACCGTCTATCGTTCCGTTACGGTTTTTATCGTAAACGAGTAATCCATCCTGTGGTGCTACCCACCCTACTCTCTCTTTGACCCCATCTCCTGTAATATCGAAAAAGACTTGGGAATCGGCTAATGCGATAGTAGAAATTTCCCCGTCTTGGTTCATGTCTAGCACGAGGGGGTCGTGTGGTTGGGGAGTTGCTGGATTATAAGGGAATGGGTGTGGTTGCGGTTCTGGGTCATCGTCGATGATAGTTCCGATGGCGGTGTTAAGGAGCAGTATTTGTTCACTTCCACTGTACGAGCGTCCTGTCAATGCTACCATAAATGATTCATCCGGTTCGACAAGTGTATCGTCACTCCATGTACGGTACACATTCCCCGATCTCTCACCGGCTGCAATCGTCACATCGCCCAATGATGTACTGATAGTAATATCGCGTTCGAGTTCTTTGGATAAGCTAACGGTGAAGGTCATGTGCTCTGCACGCTCTTTTGCGCTGGCATCACTGATATGGACAGAGACGTATTGTGGGTCATCATCGTCGTAAATCGTTCCCGTTGCACTATTGGAGAGGAGGACGTTTTCTGCTCCGGTATACGATAATGAATATGGGGTGAGGCTAAAGTTCTCGGTATCTTCAGGAACTTCATCATTTAGGAGTACGACTTGATACACCGCGCTTCGTTGTCCGGCAGGAATCGTTACACCGTAACGACCGTATTGGACATAGTCATCCCCTGTATGGGCACTGCCATCTTGGGTGATGAAATCGATGGTAACATCTTTGCTGAGTACATCAGAGAGGCTAACGACAAAGCTGATTGTCCCTGCACTCTCTACGGCTTGAGCATTCGAGACGCTTATCGTGACATATTTAGGATCAGGTGTTGGGTTGTTGGGATTACCGCCTCCTCCGTTATCCGTATCATCATCTTCGATCGTAAACGGTTGCACATCGGTAAGGGTAAAATCGACATGTGCCCCGTGGGTTGTGCGTACGGTATCAACGAGGGTATAAAATGTTTCAGTTGATTCTTTTTTCGTATCGTTTAGAATATTTATATCAAACGTTGCATACGTCTCACCTGCGGCGATACGAACATCGAATGTTGGACGAGCTGTGTAATCTTCTCCTGCTGTTGCTGTATCATCCTGTGTATAGAGGGTAACGATGACATCTTCACCGTAAGCATGGGAGAGTGTAATCGCTCCCGTAGCGGTTCCGTCTGCTTCATTGACTACGGGGGCGAAGATGGAGAGTTCTAGGTTATCGCCTGTGAGTTGGATTCCTAAAGAGTTGGACTCTTTGTGATAGTTTTCGATAGTGAGGAACTGCTCCCCATTTTGATAGATCAGGGTGTTATTGGTTTTTAGGAGGTAGTAGGTTCCGCCATCTCCGTCGTATTGGTCGTAGAGTTCATGTGTTTCGCTTAGGGTTCCGCCAGTGAGAAGCATTCCTTCGAAATCAACTTCACCTTTTCCGTCTTCGTCCATGATCGTATCCCCATCACCTGATGCATAGATGTCATACCCTTTGCCACCGAAGAGAATATCATTTCCTTCTCCCCCTTCGAGATAGTCGCTACCATCGTAGCCATTAAGAATATCATCCCCTTCCATCCCGAAAAGGTGATCAGTTTTATCGGCTTTATCATTTCCTTCAAGTACATTGTCCCCATAAGACCCAAATATTATTTGGTTGTTGTCATAGCGCCATCCGTCGTCGTTAGCGGTGATGCCATACGTTTGGTCTCGAATAAACCAATCTCCGATATTGTGGGTCTTCGAATCGAGCATCTTATACAACAGCAGACTTCGATCTTCGATATACATCGAGGAATAATTATCACGGTTGAGACTGCTGTAATTGCCGAGAGTTCCCTCTACAGCAAAACCATTTAAGCGAATTAGGGCGTAGAGAACGGCATTATCGGATTTGGCTTGTGATGCGATTTGTATGTTGGTTAGATCATTGAATAAATTAAAGGATAATGCAGAGCCATTATTGTTGTAAATATTGGCATCGGCAAATAAATATTGATTCGTGGTGTCATACATATCTTTGGGATAAAAAGCACTATTAGAAAAGAAATACCCCATGGACTGGTTAACCAAATATGCATCCGTGAGTGTTTCATACGTCGTACCAGCGATAAAATGACTAAGGATTTCGTTATAGATTGCGACTGCATAATTCATCTGAAAGATGCTGTGTCCGCCTAACAATCCAGTATCCTCTCCGATAAGAGGGACAAATGCACCGATATGCCCCGAAGTAAGGTTGGTGGTTAGATTGGAGAGGATATCGCCGTTCAATGCACCCGAATCGGTATAGGAGACATTGACGATATTGTCTTTCGCCCACTGGGCATTGGGAGCGGAAACTCCGAGTTTGATTAAAACATCATAGCTGAGCACCTGTGCCAACACTCCGACAGGTCCGAGCAGTGTGAGCGCCGATAAAATCCCCGGCATGCTCTCCAGCCGCTCCATCCCGTAGGGGTTAAACGCATATCCGGGAATTCTCATCTCTGACCCTATCGCCTGCGTCAGCATCCCCCCGAGACTGTGTCCGGTGAGGGTGAGGTTGGACGAAGTTAATCCAATATTCGCATGATTAATAAGCATTTCATTAACAAAATCTCTCGCATCCGCTATCTGCGGGTTATAGTTGACAAATCCGTTGAGGAGGTCTGATAGAATATCATTTGGTTTTCCTTCCGTACCTCTAAAGGCAATAACGAAATTCCCATCCGGTGCTTTGAGAAGCAAGGCTTGCATACCGTTGAGGGTACTTTGAGATTCGATGATGGTATAGGTACCATAAGCCGTGACAATTGCAGGTTCTTTCCGCTTACCATTTGCATCAAGAAAATAAGCATCATTATAAGCTTCTTCTGAGAGAATTCCCATTTGTGTCGTGGTTAATTGTGCTTGTGTCATCGGTTATCCTTTATTTTTGGTATTTGTAGAACAGTTTTTTGTTGTCATTTAGGTTATAGTAGCCGCCTACTAACGTTATGAAAACATCACGATCAAAGAGCTTTGAGGGGTTTCCGCAAATCCCCTCTTGTACGTAATACCGTCCCCCTGCAAAGTCCGGCATAAGTGCTGCCGAAAACAGCTGCATAACCCGTCGGTTGTAGGCGATCACGTCATGCGTGCGGTTATCGGTAATCGTCATCTCGTCGCTGAAGAGGACTTTGCGCGCAGTATCGGAGAGATGAACTTCATCGGTTTTTATGGTGTAGTTCATCATTGGCATCTGCTCGCGAGTCGTTTCGGTGATAATGAGATCGAGTTTGGCTTTTTCGGCTTCGATTTGTTTGGTGAGGGCATTGTTTTTTCTATATGCATCCCCTGATTTTGTTGTAATCTCTTTCCATTCATCCGTAAATTCATCACGGATTTTATGGTTGCTTTTGTCATACATTTTTTTGAAAGCGTCTTGATGGATTTTGTCTTTATCCTGCCAATCTTTTTTTGCCCTATACCCCTCTTTCACCAGATCGATATAACTCTGCGGGATATTGGCGTAGCTATAAACTCTCACCTTCCCATCGGGGGTATTAAGCGCCATGCTTTGGAGGCGGACGCCGTCGAGATAGTTGGCAACCATCCCTTTGCACTCCTCATCACTGAACCCCGGATAGACGTTATCCTCCCAGTAGATGCTGATCGGCTCTTCGACGGTGTGTTTGATGTAAGTTTTAGGGTTTGGCTCCTGTGAGCAGTAATACGCTCCAAGGGTGTTGGAGAGGATTACGTCGGAGGCGTATAGGGTTATGCTCGTGATGAGGACGAGTAGAAATATCAGGGACTTTTTCATTTAGGCTACCTTTGCATTAAATTGGAAATAATCGATCAAATTGCTCGACGACCATGCTGCAATTGTCACATCGCCCAATGATGTACTGATAGTAATATCCCGTTCAAGTTCTTTGGATAAGCTAACAGTAAAGGTCATGTGCTCTGCACGCTCTTTTGCGCTGGCATCACTGATATGGACAGAGACGTATTGTGGGTCATCATCGTCGTAAATCGTTCCCGTTGCACTATTGGAGAGGAGGACGTTTTCTGCTCCGGTATACGATAATGAATATGGGGTGAGGCTAAAGTTCTCGGTATCTTCAGGAACTTCATCATTTAGGAGTACGACTTGATACACCGCGCTTCGTTGTCCGGCAGGAATCGTTACACCGTAACGACCGTATTGGACATAGTCATCCCCTGTATGGGCACTGCCATCTTGGGTGATGAAATCGATGGTAACATCTTTGCTGAGTACATCAGAGAGGCTAACGACAAAGCTGATTGTCCCTGCACTCTCTACGGCTTGAGCATTCGAGACGCTTATCGTGACATATTTAGGATCAGGTGTTGGGTTGTTGGGATTACCGCCTCCTCCGTTATCCGTATCATCATCTTCGATCGTAAACGGTTGCACATCGGTAAGGGTAAAATCGACATGTGCCCCGTGGGTTGTGCGTACGGTATCAACGAGGGTATAAAATGTCTCAGTTGATTCTTTTTTCGTATCGTTTAGAATATTTATATCAAACGTTGCATACGTCTCACCTGCGGCAAGTTGACGATCTCCTGTATTGTCCCCATAACGTCCTGCTTCGGATAGGATATTGCCCCCTAAATTGATGTTCGTACCGATGACGTTTAGTTCGATATTTTTCACTCCGGCTTGGCTGAGGGTTTTCAGTTCATTCGCCTGGCTGATACCATCGCCGTTGGTATCTTGCCATACTTTGAGCTGGCTGTAGAGTTCATCACGTCGGTCTATGATGTTATCATGATTGGTATCGGCTACGGCTCTTAGTTCCGCGAAACCGCTGATTCCGTCTTTACCGAATACTTCACTAATACCGTCTATCGTTCCGTTACGGTTTTTATCGTAAACGAGTAATCCATCTTGTGGTGCTATCCATCCTACTCTCTCTTTGACACCATCACCTGTAATATCGAAAAAGACTTGGGAATCTGCTAATGCAATGGTAGAGATTTTTCCGTCTTTATTCATATCCAGTACGAGCGGGTCATGGGGTTGCGGAGTTGCTGGGTTGTAGGGATGGGGATGACCGTTTGGACTTGTGCCACCTCCCGGTGTCGTTCCTCCGGGGCTTGTTCCGCCACCACCCGGCGTTGTGCCACCTGGGCTAGTTCCTCCAGGAGATGTGCCACCTCCGCTAGGGGTATCCCCTCCAGGTGTTGTGCCACTCGGACTTGTTCCGCCTCCGCCAGGATTATTTGGATTATCATTTGGACTACTTGGGTCATTAGGAGTTGGATTATTAGAGTTAGGTCCTAAACCATTATCTAATCCCATTTCCTTCAAAAATTCATTGATATTTTCTGCATTAGACAATAAAGTGTGTGCAATATTTTTTATTGCTTCTTCTGCTTCACTTTTAATAGGATTTAGTTCTCCTAATTTTTCATTTAACTCCAACAATTTATTAGTTAGTTCATCACCAATAATTGGTAATTTTCGAATCTCATCTATCCATGCTTTAGGTATAGATGTTGGCCATAATTGCATTGCTTCTTCAATTGCCTTATCAACTCTTTCTTGCTCTGTCATGTTTTTTCCTTATGTATATTTTGATTTTTTTGTTTGTATTGTTTTGCTATTTAAAAAATAATTTTTGTCTAAATAGTAAATATAAAATCCGATATTATGTAGCAAACTCACCAAAATATAGTACCCTAAAATAGGGACAAAAACCCACTATAATAATATAATTATCCTTTAACAAATAATAAAAGGAGATTATCATTATGCAACACGTAGTCAGTCAATTAATCAGCAAAAAAGAAGAGTTATCGGGTGAATTGAAGTTCTATAAAACGAAGGTTCAGCAGTTAGAAGAGATTATTAGTGGAATAGATACGTCTATAAAAGTATTTAGTCCAGATTTTGATATTAAAAAAATAAAAGCCAAACGATATACAGGTAATAAACATTATTTCAAACGTGGAGAGAGCCATGTAATGATTCTTGATACTCTTAGAAAAGCAAAAGAACCAATGACAACCAGCGATATAACTATTGAGCTTATGAGAAAAAAGAAATTAGATCATGAGGATAGAGCGTTAATGGATAATGTTCAAAAGTCTTTACTTAACACCCTGAAAAAACAGGTCAAAAGTAATTTAATACAATCCGTAAATAAAAATTCATTAACTGGTTTCACTTGGGAATTGGTAGCCTAAGCCCCTAATCTTTCAGAGATACGGTGATTACCCTGCCAGTAGCCAGTCCATTCGTTAGATTGGATTGTCTTCATACACTTCTCTGAAATATCCTGAAATATTTCTCCATTGGACATTCTTCGTGTATCTTCTCTGTAAGCGATTTCATTAGCATAATTAGAGATATACAAATTTCCCATTCTGTGAATTTGACCATGTTGAAATCTTCGGAATCTTGCAAAATAACTTTCAGCATTATTGGAACAAGCCCCTTCCTCTGACATATATTCTACAGAGTGATTGACACGTTGCATATTATAATGAGCGTGTAGGTTATCATAGGCGTTAGCTTCGTCTGTATGAACCTCTGTTCCTCTTTCAATGGCTACGTTAGCAATTTGAGCTATACCAGTAGGATTTTCATTGTGAAGGACGTAAGTGAGCGTTCTACTGCTTCCTATGTATTCAGTTCCACCGTCATGACGTTGGCGAACAACAACGATACAACGCTTATTAGGACTTTGGTTTTCAAATCTTCTTCTATCAACACGATCTTCAATATTATTAGCTGGACGGACATAATGATTAACATAAGCACCATCCATTTCACACACACCATTTAAAGGAGCTTCGTCTCTTGTTTCAAGTAAAGCGTCTCTTATTTTATGAAGAAGAACGAAAGCTGTCTTATATTGGATGTTAAGTTCTCTTGTAAGTTTTAAAGCACTCATCCCTTTAACTTCATTGGTAAAAATAGCAATAGCAAGTAAATAAGTTTTTAATGGGAGTTTATGACCTGAAAATAAAGTTCCAGAAGTAACCGAAAATTGTTTTGAGCAATCTTTACATTTCCAAACGTCACGAGTAGATAAATTGTAATGAGATAAAGAGCCACAAGAAGGACAAACAGGTTTTCCATTGGTATCAGACCAACGAATTTTACGAAAGAAGGTTTCAGCTTGTTTCTCTGTCATTTTAGCAATCTTAACAACACTAAAAGTCCGAGAAGCAGACGATAATAAAAAATGTTGAGACATAAAATCTCCTTTCACCCTTTTTGTTGAGTTTATTATGTCATATATGACATTAATAATCAATAAAGAAAACATATTAATATGTATATTTTGAGATTTATTTCATTAACAACAAGATTATGCTATATTAGAATATATATTGCTATATAAGGAATTAATATTTTATATTTGACATAAATATTTGTTTAGTATGAATTATTTTTAATCCAATACAGCTAATTTAAAATCTCTAAAACTATTAATTATTAGTAGAATATCGGAGGGAAAACAAATGCCAGAAGAATATTGGAACGAACAAGCCAAAGGGATACTAAAAGCCCAATTAGCACGACGTAATATGAGATACCATGATTTAGCCTTAGCGTTGCAAGCAATGGGCTTAGAAGAGAATCAAAACACTATAGCTACCAAATTAAGCAGAGGAACTTTTAGTTTTGCATTCTTCATACAATGTATGTATGCACTTAGAATGGATTCAATAGAACTAAATTTAAACCCTTATTCAGAGGATCAATAAAAATGAAAAAAGACTATCTCAAAAAGCTGATAATTAATCTTGGATTTAAACCAGAAGAAGCCAAAGAAGAAATCTATATCAAGAGCTATAAAAAGCATAATGGATATATTTTACGAGTAGATTTTAATGAAGAAGCTATTGAGTATGGAGAGAAAATAACAGTTGGTGATAAAACCACAAGTAATTTTTCTAGTAGTGAAAATTTTGTTGTATTGGAATGTGTAGATAAGCTTTTAGATAAAGGTTATGCACCAGAAAAAATGACTCTTGAAATCAAATGGGATTTAGGACGAAAAGAAAAAGGCAAGTTAGATATTTACGTTGCAGATAAAGACGACGATAATAAATGTTTTCTCATGATTGAATGTAAAACTTTTGGAAGTGAATACGACAAAGAAAGAAAAAATATGCTCGCCAAGGGAGGACAACTATTCTCCTACTTCCAGCAAGACAAATCAGCTCAATATTTATGTTTATATGCTTCACGATTAAATGATAATGGCTTAGATTATCTTAATAGCATTGTTGAGATTACAGAAGATATAAGAGTGGCTTCAAATAAAAATGAAACGCATTCCCTATGGAATAAATCTTTTAAAGATAATGGTATTTTTGAAGACTGGGCGGATATTTATGATATTAAATCAAAAGCTCTTATACGAGAAAAGTTAAGACCTCTCCAACAATCAGATAGTGGATTTATTTTCAATAGATTTGCTGAAATACTTAGACATAACGTGGTTTCGGATAAACCAAATGCTTTCAATAAAATGTTCAATCTCTTTTTATGTAAAATCGAAGATGAAAACAGAGATCCAGATGAAGAACTTTCGTTTCAATGGAAAGAAGACGATACACATATAACCCTTCAAAATAGACTTAACAACCTTTATAAGGAAGGTATGAGAAAATTTTTGAATATTGATATTACAGATTTTAGTGATAATGATTTAGATAGAGAACTTATGTCTTTGAATAGCGTCTCTAAACAACATATTTCAGATATGTTCATGAAACTACGACTTTACAAAAATAATGAATTCGCATTTAAAGAAGTCTTTGACGATGCTTCTTTTGAAGAAAACGCAAATGTAGTTAAAGAGGTTGTGGAACTTCTTCAACCGTTCCAGTTGAGATATTCTCATAAGCAACAATTCTTAGGGGATTTCTTTGAATTATTATTGAACACAGGCTTGAAACAAGAATCAGGACAATTTTTTACACCAGTTCCTATCGCAAAATTTATTACAAGTAGTATCCCATTAAAAGAGATTATAGAAAAGAAGTTAGAAAACAGAGAAGAAGATTTTTTACCTTATGTAATTGACTATGCAGCAGGAAGTGGTCATTTTTTAACTGAAGCAATGGACGAAATACAGCATATTATTGAGGCTATGGATAAGAGTAAATATAAAGACTCGGTAAGAAGAAAGCTTAATAGTTATAGTGAAGACACTTATGCTTGGGCTAAAGATTTTGTTTATGGGATTGAAAAGGATTATAGACTTGTTAAGACTGCCAAAGTCGCTTGTTTCCTTAATGGAGATGGTTTAGCTAACCTTGCACATGCTGACGGTCTTGATAGCTTTGAAAATAGTGCTGACTATGAAAAACTATTAAAGAAAACAGCAGACGGTGATAAAAGAAATAACCACCAGTTTGACGTGATCGTTGCAAATCCTCCTTACTCAGTTTCTGCATTCAAAAACACGTTAAAAAAAGGCAAAGAGTCTTTTAGTCTCTACAATCGTTTAACTGACGATAGTTCCGAGATTGAATGTTTGTTTATTGAAAGAACAAAACAGCTTTTGAAAGAAGGTGGTGTTGCTGGAATAATCCTTCCTAGCAGTATTTTGAGTAATACAGGTATTTATACAGACGCAAGAGAAATCATTTTAAAGTATTTTGATATTGTTGGAGTAGCTGAACTTGGTTCAAATACCTTTATGGCAACTGGAACAAATACAGTTACTCTTTTTTTGAAAAAAAGAGATGAAAACCATTGGGTAAGAGTTAAAGAGGTTATTAATAAGTTTATGAGCAATCCTATGGCTCAGGCTGACATGACTTGTAATGGCATTGCAGGAGCTTTTAGCACCTATTGTGAGTCAATTTATCAGGGCTTAGATTTTAATGATTATAAAGCTCTTTTGAGTGGAACGATAATAAAAGATATTGAATTAACGGAAATGTTTATTGACTATAAAAATCTATTTAAAAAATCTTCTGATTATAAAAATTTAATCACTCAAAAACAATTTCTTGGATATTCAAAAGAAGAACAACAAGAGATCATAAATAATAAATTAACTCAATTTATTCGAGATCGTGAAGGTGAAAAGGTTCTTTATTTTATCCTTTCATATAATCAACAAGTCATACTTATTAAATCAGGTGAAAAACAAGTTGAAAAAGAATTTCTAGGATATGAGTTCAGTGCTCGTAGAGGTCATGAGGGCATGAGAATGTATTTTGACAAGCAAGAAAAGCCAACAACAAAACTTTATGATATGGAAAATCTATTGAACGATGAAAAGGTCAATAGCTATGTCCATAGGGCATTTTTGGGTGAAACAATTTCCGAAAAGACAATTCATAAATCTGTAGAAGATCATGTCTTTATTAAAAAACTTCATGAAATGATTGCCTTTGATAAAGTTGATTTTTTAAAAGAAGTTTCTTTGGTTGCTAAAAAAAAAGTAATAATTAATAGCAAATGGGAATTAAAAACTCTTGGTGAATTGGTAGAAATTGAATATGGCACAAGAATAGTAAAGAAGAATGAACAGGGAGTTATCTACCCAGTTTATGGCGGTGGTGGAGAGACTTTTAAAGCCAACTCTTTTAATAGAGAAAATAGATTCATAATATCACGATTTGGAATGTCTCCTCAATGTGTTAGATATGTCTCAGGTGCATTTTTTCTAAATGATTCAGGCTTTACTGTTAAATCAAATACAGACCTACTAAATATTGATTATTTAAATTTATATTTATATCAAAATCAGGAAAATATTTATTCATGTGGAAGGGGGGTCGCTCAAAAAAACATAGACATTGATTCATTTAAATTATTAAACATTCCTCTTCCTCCTTTTGATATACAGAAAACAATTGTTAAAGAACTTGAAAATAACGATTTGGCTATAAAAGTTTTTAATAGTAAAATAAATTTAATCTCTCAAGAAATCGATAAAAGTTTTTTACTAGCTTCTGAATTTGGAACCCTTACAAAATTAGGTCAAATAAACACCATGTTGAAGCGTGGTAAATCAACAAAATATGGTAATAGCACAATTCAGGTGATTAAGTCTGGTCAAGCACGAGGATATGAAGTATTTGATTTTAGTGAAGAACATTTTGCAATTGAATCATTCAAATCTGACGAAAGAAATTTACAAAAAGGCGACATATTAATTAATTCTTCTGGTGTTGGGACAGCTGGAAGAGTTACCATCTTTAATCTTGAAGGTGATTTTGTTGCTGATTCACATATTTCTATTCTCCGCCTCAATCAATCTATTGCACTTCCAAGATATGTGTTATACGCATTAGCTGACATAGGATTTCAAACAATAGAAAAAATGGCAAAAGGTCAAAGTGGTCAAATTGAATTAACAATACCTACTATTGAAAGTATTAAAATTCCTCTTCCTTCTCTTGATAAACAAAGAGAAATTGTAGAAAAGATAGAAACTCTTGAAAAAGAGAAAGATGATTTAGCAATTAAAATTTCAACGTTAAAAGATCAAGAATCTAAAATCTTACAAAGCTACTTATAAAAGCCAATTTATTTTGGCTTTCCTCTAAATCTCAAACAAATCCAACTCAAAACAAAAACTCATTGTTAATCTAAAAGTCTTTTTTAGGCTTTTTACACGTTAAAAACTTCAAAAATCTTCATAAATCACAACTTCCTCTATTTTCTTTCAAAAATCATGTAAATTCTTTTCAATAACCCTTATTTTTATTTGAAATATTCCTATAACAAAACATAAATGTTTTGAAGGTTCTTTTTTAACAATAAATTCGTAGTTCTCCTTTTAGGTTTTCCAGTCCAAAAAAAGACAAAAAAAACAACATGGAGATAAAAAAATGAATGAAAGAATTACAGAAGATTTAATCAAATCTAGATTAAAAGAGTTAGGCTATAAAAATATTGACGAACAAAAATCGACAAATAAAAAAGTTCAAGAATTATTAAAAACAGCGAGCAAAAACGGTAGTGGTAGTGTTGGCAGACCAGAGTTTATTATTGTAGAAAAAAATAGTGATTATGTAATAGTTGTTGAATGTAAACCAGATACAAAGTTTCACGATAGCGAGAACCAAACAAATAGACAAGCGGTAAAATATGCAGTAGATGGAGCTTTACATTATGCTTCAAAGCTTAAAGATTTTTTCAATGTCATAGCAATAGCTGCAAGTGGTCAAAATGAAGAAGAATTGATAATTTCTAATTATTTTTGGAAAAAGGGAACCGAAGAGTGTAGTGTTATCCTTGATAAAAAAGGTTCTTGTTTAAGCAGTATAGTAGATTTCAAAGATTATAAAAAGCTTATAGAAAGAGATATTGCAGAAGAAGAATTGTCTTTTAATAAATTGATTGAGTTTTCAAGAAAAATCCATGAATATATGTATGCAAATGCAAAATTATCAGAAGCAGAAAAACCTCTTTTGGTAAGTGGGATATTGATAGCACTAAACAATCAAGGATTTAAAAATAGTTATAAAAATTATGAAGGCAATCCTTTGGCGATTCAGCTTACAACAGCTATACAAACTGAATTAAAATCAGCAAATATACCAGATCAAAAATTAAGCAATATGATTCATACATATTCATTTATTAGTAATCACCCAAATTTATCAGTAGAAGGGATTAATGGTGACTATAGCCCATTAAGACATATTATTGACAAAATTAAAGAAAATGTTAGCCAATACATAACAAGTGAGCATAATTATGACGCAATAGGACATTTTTATGGAGAGTTTTTGAAATATACAGGAGGAGATAAAAAAGGATTAGGAATTGTATTAACTCCAAGACATATAACAAACTTATTTTCAGAATTAGTTACATTAACACCTAATACAAAAGTATTAGATACATGTGCTGGGACAGCTGGATTTTTAATATCTGCTATGAGTAAAATGACTTCTAAGGCAACAGGTGAAGACGATATTATAAATATCAAAAAGAACTGTTTGTATGGAGTTGAACTTCAACCAAATATGTATACATTAGCTTGTGCCAACATGATATTAAGAGGAGACGGACAAGCCAATATATATCAAGGATCTTGTTTTGACGAAAGTATCACAAAAGAACTAAAAGAAAAAGAAATAGATTACGCTTTTATCAATCCTCCATATTCTCAAAAAGGAGTAGGATTACATGAGCTTGATTTTATTTATCATACATTAAATATTTTAAAACCAGGAGGAAAGTTAATAACAATTGTTCCAATGAGCTGTGCGATTCAAATCCATAAAACAAAAGAAAAACTATTCAAAAAACATAGATTAGAGGCTGTTATGAGTATGCCTGACGAGCTATTTTATCCAGTAGGCACAGTCACATGTATTATGGTATTTGAAGCTCATATTCCTCATGATACAGAAGAAGATTATAAAACTTGGTTTGGTTATTGGAAAAAAGATGGTTATGTTAAGTCAAAAAAATTTGGAAGATCAGACATGAATAATGAATGGGATGCAATTAAAAAAAGTTGGTTAGAAGCTTACAGAAATAAAGAAACCATTCCAGAACTTAGTATAAAAGTAAAAGTTGAAGCAAATGACGAGTGGTGTGCTGAAGCATATCTTGAAACAGATTACTCAACTCTTGCAGAAGAAGATTTTTTAGCTGAAGTAAAAAAATATGCTCTATTTAAATTAGCTAATGCTGAATTATTTGAAGGAGAGGTGTAAGCTATGAGATTAGTAAAACTAAATGAAATTTTTGAAGTGAAATACGGAGTAAATTTAGATAAAAATAAATTAACTATAGTTAATAAAAAACAAGAGGATTCTATTCCTTATGTTGGACGAGGTAGTTTTAATAATGGTATTTCTGATTATGTATTACAAATTGAAGATCAACCTACAAATAAAGTGCCTTCATTAAGTGTAGCAGCAGGAGGTTCGGTTTTATCTACTTTTTTTCATGAGAAAGAATACTATTCAGGACGAGATGTTTACATCCTAACTCCAAAAAATGAAATGAATATTAGTGCTTTTCTCTTTTATATAAAAATTATAGAAAAAAATAAATACAGATATAGCTATGGAAGACAAGCTAACAAAACATTAGAATCAATAATGATTCCTCATCCAGAAGATTTACCCTCTTATGTTTTTGAGGAGAAAGAATTTAACTATGAAGAATCAAATCTTTCATATATAGAACAAAGAAAATTAGAAAAAGATCCATTATTAGCTTTGTATGACAAAGAATGGAAATATTTTACCTACGAAGAAGTCTTTAAAATAAAAAGAGGGACAGAAGGCAAAAGAACAGAAAAAGAAGGAAATATACCTTTCATTTCCGCCACAGAAAAGAATAATGGGATTTTAGCTTTTATTGATTCAGAAAAAACAGAATCAGGAAATAAAATTACAGTATCAAATGACGGTTCGATTGGAGAAACATTCTTTCAAGAAAATGAATTTTTAGCTTCTTCTGCTATCACTATACTGATAAATCCTCAATTAAATAAATATTCTTCAATGTTTATAAATACACTAATTAGAAAAGAAAAATATAGATATAGCTATGGTAGAAAATGGGGACTAGAGAAAATGAAAAAATCTGTGATAAAACTTCCTATTGACGATCAAGGAAAACCAGATTGGAAATTTATGGAAGATTACATAAAAACGCTTCCATTTAGTGCCTCTATTTAGAGGTAAAATCTAAAAACATGAAACGAAAACAAGGGCTTATAAAGCCCTATGGTTAGGCACTTTGAAGGGTGTTTTTGGTGAGTTTGCTACATAATATCGATAAAATCAAACTGCCTAACAGTATTTGAATCAAATACTCAACAAGATTTGTCAATCCATCATAATTAAATAATGAAAACAAATTCGAGACAACTACTGTTCCTGCCAAGCCTATTGTTAATATAAAAAACCATTTGTTACCTTTACGTAAAAAATAATTTATACCCAAAATTATCAAAGCCATTATTAGCGTCTTAGGTATTACCATTAATAAACGCACTAATTTTTCCTCATTTCCAAGAACACTGGTTAAGACCACAGCAAATACAATGATAAGCCGAGCAATAATGTCGATCCATAAAAGTCTCGTCACCCATATCACTTCTTTTGGTACTGTAACAACTTGCATTTTTTTACTCCTTATAATGTAATTTGGCTATTCATCGCATGTTGATAAAAATCGATTACCAGCAATAGTTTGGAATTGATAATCGGGTATTTTTTTGCTAATGCTTTGAGTTCATTTGGTTTTGTAAATAACCAATAAACCATCATATTAAAATCTTCTTCGACGCTTGCCTGTGCATATTCACAAATAAGCCCTTTGGCAAGCAGTTCAGGTGTTTGAGAATATGAGATACCTGTTCCAAGCATATCCCTACCATTACCGACATACTGAAAATTTGAAGGGTTTTTACTTTTCCATGCTTTTTCAGGAAATGTGTAGTTTTTCATTAAAATACTTGAGAATTCTGCATGCATCGTCCCCAATAAAAATTCATTTGTGAATCCCTTATTAATACCTTCACTTTTTATGTATAAGCCTGTACCACCATAGCTGGCACCAAAGCTTTTACCAAATAAAAATAACTTTTTCGTCAGATAAATTACTTTTAGATTTTTTGCAATTAAATCTTTAGAATAGACAGATAAGAATTCTCTAATTATTGGAAGAATTCGAAGAATTTCTTCATCCGAAAGTTGCTCTCCTTCTGCATTAACAGGTGGTAATTTAGACTTCATTCCAAAATACTGATCACGATCATATTTATAAAGAACGCGAACACCATAATCGTGATATATCTGAGCGACTTGAGACTCTATTTGTGAATCACTCAATGCTTGTGTAGGGAATATCATTCCACCTAATATTAAAAGTAATACTATGAGCCACTTTTTCATGCTGCTTTCCTTTGTGTTGAGTTTGATTTAAGATAACGTCCCGCTTCGGATAGGATATTGCCATTGAGGTTGATGTTGGTACCGATGACGTTTAGCTCTATGTTTTTAACTCCGGCTTGGGAGAGGGATTTGAGCTCGTTTGCTTGACTGATACCATCACTGTTGGTATCCTGCCACACTTTGAGCTGGCTGTAGAGTTCGTCACGTCGGTCGATGATGTTATCATGATTGGTATCGGCAACGGCTCTTAGTTCCGCGAAACCGCTGAGACCGTCTTTACCAAATACTTCGCTGATACCATCTATCGTACCGTTACGGTTTTTATCGTAAACGAGTAATCCATCCTGTGGTGCTACCCACCCTACTCTCTCTTTGACCCCATCTCCTGTAATATCGAAAAAGACTTGGGAATCGGCTAATGCGATAGTAGAAATTTCCCCGTCTTGGTTCATGTCTAGCACGAGGGGGTCGTGTGGTTGGGGAGTTGCTGGATTATAAGGGAATGGGTGTGGTTGCGGTTCTGGGTCATCGTCGATGATAGTTCCGATGGCGGTGTTAAGGAGCAGTATTTGTTCACTTCCACTGTACGAGCGTCCTGTCAATGCTACCATAAATGATTCATCCGGTTCGACAAGTGTATCGTCACTCCATGTACGGTACACATTCCCCGATCTCTCACCGGCTGCAATCGTCACATCGCCCAATGATGTACTGATAGTAATATCCCGTTCGAGTTCTTTGGATAAGCTAACAGTAAAGCTCATGTACTCTGCGCGCTCTTTTGCGCTGGCATCACTGATATGAATACTTACATACTGTGGGTCATCATCATAGATAGTGCCTGTTGCACTGTTGGAGAAGAGGACGTTTTCAGGTCCAGTATACGATAATGAATATGGGGTGAGGCTAAATGTTTCGGTAGGCTCAGGAACTTCATCGTTTAGGAGTACGACTTGATATACTGCACTTCGTTGGCCAGCAGGGATTGTTACACCGTAGCGACCGTATTGGATATAGTCGCTGCCTGTGACTGCAGTTCCGTCTTGGGTTATAAAATCGATGGAAACATCTTTACTCAATACTTCAGAGAGACTGACCACGAAGCTAATTGTCCCTCCGCTCTCTACGGCTTGAGCGTCCGATACACTGACTGTGACATATATAGGATCAGGTGTTGGGTTGTTGGGATTACCGCCTCCTCCATTGTCCGTATCATCATCTTCGATCGTAAAAGGTTGCACATCGGTTAGGGTAAAATCGACATGTGCTCCGTGGGCAGTGCGTATGGTATCAACGAGGGTATAGAATGTTTCAGTTGATTCTTTTTTCGTATCGTTTAGGATGCTTATATCAAATGTCGCATACGTCTCACCTGCGGCGATACGAACATCGAATGTCGGACGACCTACGTAATCTTCACCTGCGGTTGCACTCTCATCCTGAGTATAGAGTGTGACGATGACATCTTCGGTGTAGGCATGGGAAAGGGTAATGGCTCCCGTAGCCTTACCGTCGGCTTCTCTGACTACGGGAGCGAAGATGGAGAGTTCGAGATCATCACCTGTGAGTTGGATACCTAAAGAGTTGGACTCTTTGTGATAATCGTTGATTGTTAAGAAATTACCGTTTTTAGAAAAGATGAGTGTCCCATCGCTTCGGAGAATATACATCCCTCCATCACCTTCGTAGGTTTTAAACATCTCATAGCTTCCGGTGAGGGTTCCGCCAGTGAGAAGCATTCCTTCGAAATCAACTTCACCTTTTCCGTCTTCGTCCATGATCGTATCGCCGTCACCTGATGCATAGATGTCATACCCTTTACCACCGAAAAGAATATCATTTCCTTCTCCCCCTTCGAGATAATCATCCCCTTCATTACCACGAAGATAATCATCGCCGCCCATTCCGAAGAGGTGGTCAGCTTTATTCGCTTTATCATTTCCTTCGAGCAGATTGTCTCCATCAGCACCAAAGATGATTTGATTATTGTCGTAGTGCCATCCGTCGTCGTTGGCGGTGATCCCATAACTCATATCTCGGATAAACCAATCTCCAATATCGTGGGTCTTCGCATCGAGCATCTTATACAACAGCAGACTTCGATCTTCGATGTACATCGTGGAATAATTATCACGGTTGAGACTACTGTAACTGCTGAGGGTTCCCTCGACTGCGAAGCCGTTGAGACGGATAAGGGCGAAGATGACGGCATTATCAATTTTAGCTTGTGAAGCGATTTGTGAAGCGCTAAGTTGTTGTAAGAAATTAAAGCTTAGAGTAGACGCACCCGCTTCAAATATATTGGTATCAACTGCAAGATAGCGGTTTGTCACATCATACATATCTTTGGAATAGAACGCACTGCTTGAGAAAAAATACCCCATCAGTTGATTAACCATATAAGCTCTGGTCAGGGTGTCATACGTCGTATCTGCAGTAAAACGGCTAAGGATTTCATTGTAAATGGCGATGCCCTGATTCATCTGTACTATACTGTGTCCTCCGATGAATCCCGTATCCTCCCCTATCAGGGGAATAAACGTACCGATATGCCCCGATGTAAGGCTGGTTGCAAGATTCGAGAGAATATCGCCGTTCAAAGCACCCGAATCGGTGTAGGAAATCGTAAAAATATTGTTTTTTGCCCATTCGGCGTTTGGGGCTGAAACGCCCATTTTTATCAGAATATCGTAACTGAGAATTTGCGCCAATACGCCGACCGGTCCCAATGCCGTCAGCAGTGACATCGCTCCGGGCATACTCTCTATCCGCTCCATCCCGTAAGGATTGAAGGCATAGCCGGGGATTTTTAACTCCGCTCCGATCGCTTGCGTCAACATCCCGCCGAGGCTGTGTCCGGTTAGGATGAGGTTGGAAGTCATAATATTATAGTCAGGATTGTCCAGCGCTTTTTGGACAAAGGCTCTCGCATCGGCTATCTGCGGGTTGTAGTTGGCAACGCCGTTGAGGATGTCAGAGATAATGTCTCCCGTTGTTCCCTCCGTTCCACGAAAAGCAATAACAAATTGCCCTGTACTCTCATTTTTGAGAAGAAGAGCCTGCATGTCAGTAAGCGTATCAGAAGAGTCAATAATCGTGTAGGTAGCGTTATCGGTTACTATGATACTTTCAATCCGAGTACCATCTGCATTAAATACAAAGTATCTATTTCTTGCATCATAAACTTCACTGGAAAGAATTCCCATATCGGTAATTGTATTGTTATTGAGTGACATTTTATTTTTCTCCTATTGTTTTTTGTGATTTAGCATAGCGACCGCCATTTGGTCCTAATTTTCTTGATGTGCCTCTTTTTAAAGTAGTAAAAATACCCCGTTCAAACACCTCGGTTCCGTTGCCACACAACGCCTTTGGAACGTAATAATTTCCCCCTTGAAAATCTGGTAATAATGAGGTTGAAAACAGCTGCATAATCCGGCGGTTGTAAGCGATAATCTCCGCTGTACGGTTATCCGTGATCTTAACTTCGTCACTATAAATAACTTTATAGGCTAATTCTGAGAAATGAACTTCATCGGTCTTCACCGTGTAGTTCATATGTGGCATTTGATCGCGGGTCGTTTCGGTGATAACGAGATCGAGTTTGGCTTTTTCCACTTCGATTTGTTTGGTGAGCGCGGATTTTTTTGCATCAATTTCTCTAAATGCCGCACTCAGTTCTTTAAGCGGTGAGGAATCACGACTATAACCATCTTTATATTTACCGTGTTTTGAATCGTAGGCTTCTTCGAAAGCTTTGCTGGATGCAGCTTTTCGAACTGTCCATTCTTTTGTAGCCGCATACCCCTCCTTCACCAAATCAATATAGCTCTGTGGAACATTGGCATAGCTATAGACTCTCACCTTCCCATCAGGGGTATTAAGTGCCATTGTTTGCAAATGAACTCCATCGAGGTAGTTGGCAACCATGAGTTTGCTATCCGCTTCATCGAAACCCGGATAGACATTGTCCTCCCAGTAGATGCTGATCGGTTCTTCGACCGTATGTTTGATGTACGTCTTTGGATTCGGTTCCTGTGAGCAGTAGTAGGCTCCAAGGGTGTTGGAGAGGATTACGTCGGAGGCGTATAGGGTTATGCTCGTGATGAGGACGAGTAGAAATATCAGGGACTTTTTCATTTAGGCTACCTTTGCATTAAATTGGAAATAATCGATCAAATTGCTCGACAACCATGCCGCAATCGTCACATCGCCCAATGATGTACTGATAGTAATATCCCGTTCAAGTTCTTTGGATAAGCTAACGGTGAAGGTCAAATGTTCGGCACGCTCTTTTGCGCTGGCATCACTGATATGGACAGAGACGTATTGTGGGTCATCATCGTCGTAAATCGTTCCCGTTGCACTATTGGAGAGGAGGACGTTTTCTGCTCCGGTATACGATAGAGAGTATGGGGTGAGGCTAAAGTTCTCGGTATCTTCAGGAACTTCATCATTTAGGAGTACGACTTGATACACGGCACTTCGTTGTCCGGCGGGAATGGTGACTCCGTAGCGTCCGTATTGGACATAGTCATCCCCTGTATGGGCACTGGCATCTTGGGTGATGAAATCGATAGAGACATCTTCGCTGAGTATTTCGGATAGACTAACGACGAAGCTGATCGTCCCTGCGCTCTCTACTGCTTGAGCATCGGAGACGCTTACCGTGACATATTTAGGATCGGGGTTTGGATTGTTGGGATTATTACCGCCTCCGTTATCACTGTCATCATCTTCGATCGTAAACGACTGAATATCAGTAAGGGTAAAATCGACATGTGCCCCGTGGGTTGTGCGTACGGTATCGATGAGAGTATAAAATGTCTCAGTTGATTCTTTTTTCGTATCGTTTAGGATGCTTATATCAAATGTCGCATACGTCTCACCTGCGGCGATACGAACATCAAATGTCGGACGACCTACGTAATCTTCACCTGCGGTTGCACTTTCATCCTGAGTATAGAGTGTGACAATGTCACGTTCATCCATGGTAGTTCCGTCACTAAAAGCGATGGCGTTAACTGTCGATGTCGTATGCCAATCTTTGATGATGATTTGATCGGTGAGTTGGGAGAGAGGTTTAGTTCCGTCTTTGAGGTAAATGCTGATATCGGCACCGTTTGATTTGATGATGAGATCATCACGGGTAATACCTGCTGAGAAGCTGATCGTGTCGCTTCCCCCACTATCAATAATCAGGTCTTTACCATCTCCGCGATTATAGAGGTACGTATCATTACCCGCTCCCCCCATGAGTTTATCGCTGTCCGCTCCACCCTCTAGGGTGTCATCTCCGGCACCTGCGTCGAGGATATCACCTCCCCCCATTCCTCTGAGGGTTTCGCTTCTACTGCTCCCCGCTAAGGTTTCACTTGCATCCGTGCCATTGAGCGTATCGTTGAGATCCATCGAGTACCCTGCGTAAAAGAGGATGTTTTTAATAACCTTCTCCCCCTGCGACGTTTGGATACTCTCTCCCCCTGTGTATCCGGCTATCATCGCTTTTGCTTGGGCATTATCTGGGAGGTAGAGGGTGACGCTATCATCTGCGTTGGTTTGGATATAGAGGTAATTAGAGACCTGATCGGAGCTATTGATTACTCCATCCTTGTTATTATCATAACCGCTTAGCAGTGTTTGATACGGATTGAGTTTGATGGTTTGGATCGCCCCTGCGGCACCGAGCGCTTCGAGTTCATCGATGTCCGTGAGACCGTTGTGGTTACGGTCTGTCCAGAATGCCAGTCCTGAGTTATCGGCACTGTCTACTTTACCGTCGTTGTTGATATCAAATGTTTTCAACGCTTGAATGGTATCGGCGGCTTTGGTGCCGTTGGAAAGGATCATATTATTTCCGACTACTTCACGACCGCTATTGATGATGCCATCTCCATTGATGTCTTTGACCACCATCCATTCATTGGGGTCTGTCCATGTGAGCATTTTTTCTTTTATACCGTTTCCGTCCATATCGAAATAGACACCATCGGTATTGGTCGAGGTGTTCTCGTAGCGAAACAGTACGTCACGCATGATCCCTTCGCCGTTGGCATCAGTGAAGGTTGTCTCTTGGATGATGGTGTTGGTGTTCTCGGTGGTAGGGATGTATGGGGTGGCACTGTTTAGGGTGAGAGAGGTTACTCCCATTTCGCTGAGAGTTTTTAATTCGCCTGTGTCGGTGACTCCGTCACCGTTTGCATCGATCCAGAGTTTAAGTTCTTCGAAGCGTGTATCTGAGACATCTATGACATTATTACTGTTGGTGTCATAATAGCTGAGAGCTTGGTAGCCGCTTTTAGCGATAGAGCCATCTGAATTTTTAGTGTAATTACCGAAGAGTTCGGAAGCGTTGTTGATGATGCCGTCGTTATTGATGTCGTTGACGAGGAGTGCGTCCCCACCTTCGATCCATGCGGTGTTCTCTAGTACATTGTCGCCGTCATAGTCAAATAGTGCGGTAGAAGTAGCCATTGAGATGGAGGTGATACCGTTACGGTTTAGGTCGAGGACGACAGGAGGGGTTCCGCCACCGCCTCCTCCTTTTCCGGCACTGTTATAGTTAGGCAGATTTGGACATGCTACTTTCGGTGCGGGAGGGGTCGATGTCGTGTGAGGGGTGGATGGTGTCGAGGTATATGTGTCAGCACTTCCACTGCTGTAATGATAAATGCTTATGGTTCTCTTGTTATACGTTACTGGTTGAATTGGGATTGGGAGAGAAAAGTTGAAATTGAATATCGGATTGACAGGTTTGGGGCAATCGTGTGTCGGAGATGGACACGCTCCTCCGTCTCCTTCGTTGTCTTTTAGGGTGATACTCAAATCTTTGTTATCTTTATGGTAGTTCTCGATCGTAAGAATCTTGCCGTCTTTGGTGAATGTCAGGGTAGAGCCTGAGAGTTTATACACTCCTGCGTTTCCGTAGTATTCATCACTACCATCGGGACCTGTCCCGCATCCTGAGCCTGCGGGTTTGGTTCCTCCAGTGAGCAATTTGCCTTCGAAGTAGACGGAGCCTTTGCCGTCGGAGTCCATGATGTGGTCGCTGTCTCCAGAGATGTAAGTGTCTTTACCATCGCCGCCGTAGAGGTAGTCGGTAAATGCGTCAACTTGGTCACTATACCCTCCTACTAATATATCGTTTCCTTTTCCTCCTTGTAATGTATCACTTTCACCCATACCATATAGAGTGTCTTTACCTCCACCGCCTATAAGAACGTTGTTGATTTCTCCGCCGAATATGGTGTCGTCTTTTGAGCCATTAATTCGTGCATATATTCTTCGTTCATCCTCTTCGGCATAACCACTGTAAATGACATCAATATCATGAGGGCTATTAACTCTTGAATAGCCTCTGACCCAATTACTCTCGCTTGTAAAATTAGAAATACCATGTCCCAATGCAGCAATCAACGTTTCGTCTTGCAACATATAAGTTTTTCCAATCATTTTACTACGTGGCAGAGCACTTACTGGATCATACATTGTGATATAGTTGGTTATATTCGAACCGCCAGATATTTCATTTCCTATCCCATAAGCATTGTATGTTAATGTTTTAAATCCTGTAGTAGCGCCAAAGTATTGTGCTAATGCACCTCCAAGCGAATGCCCGACTATGGTGGTGTTGCTTACAGATAGACCGTATTGATTTATCCATCTAGACAGAGTCACACCTGCTGGCGTAAACTGATCTGCGAGACCTGCTAAATATGTAGATACTCCCATTTGGAGGTCAGTAACTACATCTTCAATAGATGCAGTGCCTCTAAAAGCGACAATTTTACGATCACCAACCTGTAATAATGCCATTTGTAAGCCAGTAGTAGGGTTGGTGTAAAAATCTAATACATCACCCCCTACCTTTAAATCACCATAAACTCGATTTGCTATATTCGCCCCATCTATTGCTGTTATTGATGCCATCTTATTTTTCTCCTTGTTTTATTTTTTGTGTTGGTTCTGCCATTTGTTGGAAATTTACTTCGAGTTCTTTTTGTGAATCAGGAAGGAATAATGCATTTCGGTTATCGATTAAAATGTTTTTTACCTTATCCTTACAAAAATAATTGGTATAGTCACTTGATATATCATGCCTGTAGCTACATACAAAATCAAGTGGACTCTTATATACTTCCATTAGATTATATATAAAAGAAAAAGTGGCTCTTTTTTTAGTAAAGATTACCATTTTATAGGATGGTTGTTTCCTCACTCTTTCAGTAATATTGATATATATCCCTTCCATATTCCATTCGCAAATACCCTGTTTATAATAATCGTTATGAATATTTAATTCATAATGATTATCTGACATAACTGCATTCAAATTATGAATAACTTCGTATGGCGCATTCCGCGCTCCTTCGATCCAATTCACATTATCACATTTTGGGTTGGTTGTACTGTAGTATGCATCGGCTACAATATAATACTTTTTGGGATCTAACGGGAATTTTCCGTATATCCTCAACTTCTCTTTCGGATAAGGATTGATTTCAGGGATTTTATTTGAATCGTAGGTTCTATTTTCTATTCCCCATTTTATTAAAAATACCGATGGAACTGCTATCAATAGCGTGTATATGATGACTTTTTTGATATTCATGTTCTTCGTCCTTTCATTTGATCAATTCATAATATGGAACATTCAAGCCTTTATCGGCAATATTTATTTCTAGCTCTTTTTGTGAATTTGAAACTTCTTCAAAGCCAATAGAACGTGTATTACTAATGGCACACGTTACTCTTCTCCCTAAGCGTGCATGTTCTTCATTCGTGCAGTTGATTTGACGTTTACTCACCGTACTTTTATCGGATAAGTTAAGCATTGCTATTCCTCCTTGACTATAGCCTTGGCATTGAAATTCTGGATTAAACGCTACCATTTTCCATGCAGAAAACATTTGCTTATAATAGTCCTTATAGACAATTGCCTCGTATGATCCGTCTTTTTTAAGATTAGTTGACACTTTGATCCATTGAGTCTGTCGCATTCCAAATGAATCATTGGGGGCATATTTGATATTAAATAGTAACTTACAATCTTTGCCAAAGGAGGTTTTACCATATATTCTTATTTCATCGATAGGATGTGGGTTGAGATCCGGCATTGTGCTGTCGGCTCCACACTTTGATAAAAAAAGCAGCGGAATTGCAATAAGCGTGTATTTGGTGATTGTTTTAATATTCATACTGCTATCTCCCTTAAATACGTCTCATCTGTCATTTTCAGTACATTGTTCATCCGCTGCTGAGGGAGAATATTACTAATCACTCGATCGAGTACCAGCAAACCGTCACCTTGTTCTACCCATGCAGTGCGCTCTTTGAAACCATCTCCGTCCATATCGAAGTAGACATTTGAATTTCCCAATCGTGTGGAAGAATTTCCGTTATTATTGATATCAAGGACGAGAGGGGAGCAGAAGTCCTCTTCGAGGAATACGTCACGGGTGACATCACTTTTATCGATCTTTTCACTTTCTCCCAGATGGATACCCAGTTGTCCGTTGGAGAAGTTATTGATCGTGATGGTTCCGGATGCAGAGATGATGCTCAATGTTGAACCGCTCAGGATGTATTTGGTTCCGGTGGCTTTATCGATATAGAAAGCCTCTTCCTCTTTCCATTCGTCGGTACTGACATCCGACCATTTAGTCACAGTTTTACATTCGCAGTAGGTGAAGGTTTTGGTGTAGTTGGTTGTGGTTACGCCGATGTGTTTGATGACTTTTTTATCTCCGCCATCAAGGTGTTCTCCGCCGAGGTAGATTGCACCGCTGCCGTCGGAGTCGTAGACTTTATCGCCTAGACCGGCTATATAGGTATCATAGCCGGCTCCGCCGTACATCTCGTCAACACCTGCTCCACCATCTAAAAAATCATTTAACGCACTCCCAATAAGGGTATCCGTTCCCCCTCCGCCATAAATGGCATCGGTATTGAGTGCAGCGGTAAGCGTATCATTACCGTTGCTTCCATAAATAACATGATAATCTCCGCCATCAGGCCATGCTTCATTCCAACCGCTTGTACTGCCAAATAAATATTTGTAAAGTGCAACATCCGCATTGTCGGCATTATGAGTTGGCCAGAGCTGCCCTTCAAAATCACTTGGATTCATGCCTATGAGACTAAGGGCTTTCCATGTGTAGTCGATACAGCTGTTAGTTAGGCCGTTGTAATAACTGCTGAAATCAAATTGATTGCCGTCTAGGTTGTTTTTATTTCCAAAAGCTATCAACTGTTCGTATTGCCACTGGTTGATAACAATGGTACCAGTATAGTAAGTACTGCCGTAGTTTGCATCATCAGTTGTTTTTATGGTTCCTTCCCATAATGGCATACCGTCTTTTGCAGGAGCAAATCCGTAAGACTCTGTTGAACTTCCATTTGACAGGGAATACCACATGTGTCCCGTTGTTGATGTTCCATCTTCGTGATAGATTGTACCATTTGCTGCTATTTTTACTGTTATTGTGTACATTTTTTTCCTTTTTTATTTTGCTCTAATATAATCTATCTCAACAATGACATCTAAATATGCCAACTCTGGATATCCCTCAACCGCTTCAACTTTGATGTGATATTTAGAACCTTCTTGAAGTTTAAATTCATCAATAAATCTACTTGAAGTTGTTGTCCGCGAATGTGTATAATAAATTTTATCAACTACTATACTCGTACCAGTTTTTTCATATTTCAATACGGTAAGCTTGATTGGAAAAATAGGTAAAGGTTCATTTCTTCCAAAATATTTTTCTATTATATGAGCATACTTATCACGATTTTCTTTTAGCTTTTTTTCTTTACTTAATCTGTTATAAGAATAATAATCTAAAAGTATTTCTACTGAATATCGCTTATCAATCCTAATATCCGTCTCTGCTACATTTCCTGCCATACTTAAATCAATAGGCATTGTGTAATATGGCGTTGGTGTAGAGTCAAACAAATCCCCAAACCACCCTGCATGTAAACAACTCATTAGTGCCATTGTGATTACTCCTATTTTTAGCATGATGTATCCTTTGTGATATTTTTAATATCTACGACTTTACCTTTTTGAAACTCGACTTGAAAAGTTTGGAGTCCTTTGTCTGGGTACTGAGTAGTGTTTTGAAAAGTCATCCAGATTTGGGAGTTGTCGGGTTTTATGACTTGGGTTTTTATGATGATATTTTGGTCTGTATCTTTATCCCATACATCCTCGTCTGCTATGACTCTATAAAAGTATGCTCCACCTACTAAACTCGCTTCGTGGGTGTTCATCCCTATGGTGATTTGGTTCATTTAGACTGCCTTTTTTTGGATTTGATATTGTGTACTGTTACATGCAACATATTCAGTCGCGATATTCTCCAAACTGGCGAATGATACACCGTTGATCAGCAGTGTCCCGTTGGAAGTGGTGATAATCTCATGCCCTTTGAAGTTATCAAAGAGTTTTTTGGCGGTTTCATTATCGGTTTGGGGGATAAAGAGGGTTACTCCTCCGTTATCGTCATGACGCATTAGGATATAGTTGTAGACATCGTCTTGGGTGTTTAGTACACCATCGGTATTACTGTCGAAGAAACTCAGGAGCGTTTGGTACGGATTGAGTTTGACTGAAGCGACTTTGGCTTCTTGTAGGGTTTTTAGTTCCCCTGAGTCGGTGATGCCGTTTGCGTTATCGTCCATCCAGACTTTGAGATTCTGATACGCCGCGTCGTTACGATCGATTTTACCATCATGATTTTCATCATATTGGAGCAGTGCTTCGAATCCGTCGCTTGCACTGTTACCGCTGGATAGAGGGGTGAAGTTACCGAAGAGTTCCGTACCATTGTCGATCGTTCCGTTGCCGTTACGATCCAGTACCAGCAGACCGTCGCCTTGCTCTACCCATGCGGTGCGCTCTTTGAACCCACACCCCAGGGTGGTCTCTCTGGCTTTGCCATTCACCTCCTCTCCGTCCATATCAAAGTAAACATTTGAATCGTTCAGTCGTGTGGAAGAATTTCCGTTATTATTAATATCAAGGACGAGAGGGGAGCAGAAGTCCTCTTCGAGGAATACGTCACGGGTGACATCACTTTTATCGATCTTTTCGGTTTCACCCAGATGAATACCCAGTTGTCCGTTGGAGAAATTATTGATTGTGATCGTTCCTGCTGATGAGATAACACTGAGGGTGGAACCACTCAGGACATATTTGGTTCCGGTGGCTTGATCGATATAGTATTCGTCTTTTTCTTCCCACTCATCGGTAGTTACGTCTGACCATTTGGTGACATTTTTACATTCGCAGTAGATGTAGGTTTTGGTATAGTTGGTGGTGGTTACTCCGATGTGTTTGATGACCTTTTTCTCACCGCCGTCGAGGTGCTCTCCGCCGAGGTAGACTGCGCCGCTGCCGTCGGAGTCGTAGACTTTGTCGCCTGAAGTAGTGTAGTATTTGTCATAGCCACTGCCACCGTTTAAGTTGTCAGCACCTGCTTGACCATAAAGCTGATCATCTCCAGCTCCGCCGTTGAGAGTATCGTTTCCTCCGCTTCCAAACAGTACGTCATTTTTATTCCCGCCATCGATTGTATTTGACGTATCATCTCCCATTGCGTAAACTGTACCGTCTGGCATAGTTACTTTTAGTACGCCGTTTGTGTTTTCGATTTGAACATCAAATGCCATTCTTCCGATCAAATCAGAAGCCGCTTTGATTGTTGCCAAATGTTGATCATATTCAGTTTTATAAATTTCTTGGAATACATACATTCCCGTTGCATTGTCTTTATAATACGTCACACTTCCATCAGAATTTCGTAATGCTTTTACTTTTGCATATGGAATCGGGTTATAGATGCCATCATTAGGTGTCGCTTCCCAATTGGTCAGATAGTCCCAAAATTCACCTTTACGCAGGTATTCTGGGCCATATTTGTATTGTTTATAAAGATCTTTAGTTAAAGTCCCCAAGGATACATCCATCGATATTCCTAATGCATCCAACGGAATTGTAACAATTCCTTTTTTTCCGACAAGAAGAACGCTTTGAACCATATCACCAGCTAAACCAGCCATTATTTCATCCCATGTATCTTCATGCGTAAATGAATTGATAGCTCCCTCAAATATTATGCTTCCTCCTGCTTGTTGAAGCATTAGATAATATTCGCCTGCCGTATTATCTACTTTATAACTCACACCTGTATGTGACATGTCCCAAATTTTTTTTGCCGCTTCTAAAATTTCTACCGGTGTCATTTGTTAGCTCCTTTTTCATTTCCATAGTTAAGTTTAAAAAATATTTCAGCATTCTCAGTTTGAAAGCCCAGCCGCTTACCAAAATATTGCACTACATGTTTATATTCGCTTCTTGTATTAGGCAAAATATTGATAAATGCTTGATTCTTATCAAACACAATGAATGAATCAAAAAATCTATAACTTAAAATTCCATCTTTAAACACATGAAACAAAAATTTATTAATCAGTTGAATTGGCAGGTTAAATGGTAAAAATAAAACAACAAAAACTATGCTCCAGTCTTCAATATCCTGATTTTTCATATAGTAATCATTGAATGTACGTTTAATACTCTGTACATTTTTTAGATCAATTTTTTCTATAATTTTTTCATTTTCCTTAAAAACTATTTCATTTTCTTGAAGAAACAGTTTTCTTTTACTTTTTCGCATTTGAAAATAAAAAGTTATTATTGGCAGTACGCTCATTATAATGAAATGAAGAAGCCAAAATCTTTTTGATACTTCATTAGAATTATGGAAAGGATTTACAAGATATAAATAAGCAATAATTGCCCCTCCCCATATCACATATAAAATGTAAAAAATATAATTGTAATCCTCAATCACTATCGGGTCTTTATCATAATCTCTCGGTGTAGAGGGGTTGATACCTTGTGTCGTTTTTTCCATTTAGGCTGCCTTTCTTTGAGATTTATAGTACGGGTTTAGCTTGACCGAAGCGACTCCTGCGTCTTGAAGAGTTTTGAGTTCTCCCGCATCGGTGATGCCGTTTTGGTTATCATCCATCCAAACTCGCAGCTCATTGTACGCCGCATCATTACGGTCGATAAGTCCATCACGGTTTTCATCGTACTGGAGCAGTGCTTCGAATGTCATTTGCTATCCTTTTTGTTGTGTTTTATGTAAAGTTTTACGTTGTCGTCAATCGTATGCTTACCGGGTAAATATTTTCCACTTCTTCCAATATATTGAAAGATATTTTCATCAAAACGTGATGGAGTCGTCACACCACATATGGGGACAGGATAGTAATACCGATTCCCCATTGCCACATCCGGCATCAAGCTCGCAGAGTAGAGCTGCATGATACGGCGGTTATACGCAATCACCTCTTTGGTTCGGTTATCGGTAATTTTTACCTTGTCACTGTAGAGAACCTTTCGAGCTAGATCAGAGAGGTGGACTTCGTCGGTTTTTACGGTGTAGTTTATTAGGGGCATTTGCTCACGGGTTGTTTGGGTGATGACGAGGGTTAGTTGGGCTTTGGCGGATTCGATTTGTTTAGTGAGGGATTCTCTTTTATTATCTGCTTGTGCCCAAGCTTTACTGATTTCTTTAAAATCAGGTGGATAATCTTCAAAGTTTTTATGATTACGTGCTTTATCAAAAATAACCCGTTTTTCCTGAGCTTCTTTGGTAGCCGCATACCCCTCCTGCACTAAATCACTATAACTCTGAGTAAGATTAGAATAACTGTAAACTTTCACCTTCCCATCCGGGGTATTGAGTGCCATCGTTTGCAGATGTACACCGTCGAGATAGTTGGCAACCATGAGTTTGCTGTCTGCTTCATCAAACCCCGGATAGACATTGTCCTCCCAATAAATACTGATCGGTTCTTCGACCGTGTGTTTGATGTAGGTCTTGGGGTTTGGCTCTTGGGCGCAGTAGTAGGCTCCGAGAGTGTTGGAGAGGATGACGTCGGAAGCGTAGAGGGTCATTGTGACTGTTAGCGTTAAAAATAGAGTGAGAAGTGATTTTTTCATTTAGGCTGCCTTTTTGTAGGATAAATTTGAATGCACTGGATTCCAAATCGAGTTTGGAATGACGAGATGGAGGGTATCTATTTTCCTCATCTCACACTCAACCCTTCATCCAAATACTTAATCATCGGATAGATAAAGAACTCGATCACTCTGCGTTTTCCGACTTTGAGTTCTGCTGTGACACTCATCCCCGGATTGATAGTTAAATCTTTCCCCTCAACTTTGAGTGTCGTCTCTTTAGGATCGATAGTGATCTCATAGACGGGTCCTAGCTTCTCGTCCTCGATGGCATCATCGGCAATATGTTTGACTTTGCCGTGGATAAGTCCGTATTTTTGGAAATCGAAGGTATCGATCTTAACGGCTGCTTCCATCTCTTTGGTAACGAAACCGATGTCTTGGTTTTGTACAGTGGCTTGGATGATGAGAGGGACACCTTTGGGGATCAGGGTGAGGAGTTTCTCTGCGGGGGTGACGACTCCTCCTACGGTATGGACTAAGAGTTTACCGATGTAACCATCTACTGGTGCAATGATTTGCTGTTTGGCATTACGGAACAAGGTTGTTTCGACTTCGGTGCGTAGGGAGGTTGCTTCTTTGCTTTTTTGGGTGAGTTCGGCTAAAAGTTTATTTCGGTACTCTTGGGTGATCAGGCGGAGCTGTTGGGTGAGTTCATTTAGTTTTCCCTGTGATTGAGCAATGACGTGCTCTTTCATGGAGAGTTGTTCTTGATACTCGACTCTCTGATTCTGTGCTTCTTCGTAATCTTTTTTAGCGATGATGT
>JAQTLL010000007.1 GCA_028714915.1 Sulfuricurvum sp. | reverse complement strand
GATACTTATCTACATTAAATGACCTCTATTTTAGTAAGGAACAAGCTTTATCAAGATCAACTTCCATCTAAATTCCTAAAAATTATACCAAAATCCCTTTTTACTTACAAGATAATATTGTATTATCTTAGTATTAATACGAAAACGAAGCCATATTGTGCAGCGATTTAGCAACTGATCGCTCCATACAGCCAAAGAGTATTATCTATGTTGTATATAAATTTATAGTTTGCATTATGTCATTAATATTGACTCTATACAGATTTATAGCTATTATACTTCTATTATATAGCTATAAAGTCTTACAAAAAAGGAAATAATCTCATGAGTAATGAAAAAATAGACCGTAGAGTCGTTTTACAGAGCAATAGTCTCGAAGAGCTCACTAAAATTGCCAATTCACTCGATTTAGACAAAGGAGTTAATGAACGGGAACGTTTAGGTGCTGCAATTGAGAATTTGCTCGAAATCAAACGTCTATTTGATAAAGAGTTCATTGAACTTGACCTTACTTCCAAAGAGCGTATCCATACGATGATCGGGTTTGGGGAATACAGCTCAAAAGAGGAAGTGGTTACCTCATCGATCGAAAAGTTGTTTGCTGAGCACCGAGAGAAAATTATTAAGAAGATCGAAGCATTATAGTCTTCAAACTGACATGTATTAACTATTTCAGAGAATAGTTCTTTTTTATTATAGTGTCTAGAGTTAAGCAAGTTTAAAACGCATGGGAAGAAAATCCCTTTGTAGCTTGAAACCCTATTTAGCTTAGCGTGCAATTTTTTCCGAATTATGTAATGACCCGTATTTTAAAAACAAAACACCCCCATGTAAATATGAATTCACAGTCACATCTGGGGTGCGGTGCCCTACCTTGTCCGACAATTCTAAAAAGAAATAGGGGTATGGCGAACCACTTTGAAAATGGTCATGGCATTGATAGGTGACAAATGAATGGCGTAAAGAATGGTATGTGCAATAACGTTTCGTGACCGATTTGATACTAGAATTGATGTAATCAAACACCTGCTCATTAATAGCTTTATTTAAAAAACCATTAAACGCAGAGAGTTCAAGAAAAGCGTGCTGCGACTTGTTTGTCATATCAGCCCTAGACTTCATCCATATTTCAATCATCTCAAGATGCCCCTGGTCTTCAATGATGGCATCCACCCTCCTTTTAGCGCTGTAGGATTTGAATTTGAACCCTATCTTTTTAATCCCTTTGGTATTAATGTCCGCATATAGGTGGTTCCCATAAATGTATATATCACGTAATAAAATCGACCGGGCTTCTTTCAGCCGTAGCCCCAAATAAAATCCAAGAAGTACCAGTACCTTCAACTGAAGTAGATAATGTTTGTGGTGCTTGCCTATTTTACCGATAGATTTCCAGGATTTATAGTTCTCTTCAATATTGTCGTATATGGGGTTAATTTCATGGCTGAAGACCATGGACTTCGGATAAAAAGAACCCGCCACATCAATCACAAACCCTTTTTTGGCAAAATACCTGAAGAAACGGTTGATTTGAGATTTAATTTTAGAGACCGATGTTTTTTTGTATTCTTTGCTATCCAGGCGATTGCTCAATCTGTGGATCTCATGTTCCTTGATGTCATAAAAATCGGCGATCATCATAAAAAGGTGCTTATTTAGCAGCCACACATAGCTTTTTAATGTAGACAAGCGTATCCTCTTTTTTTGCAGTAAAACCAGCAGATAAAGCAGATATTCATAGATCATTCCAAGATGCGGGGAATCATTACCTTTGCTTGCCTGATTTAGTTCAGCAACTGCTTTGCTGATTGATTCCCTAGGCGGCATATTGTCATGATGCCTCAGCAAAGCCAGAAAATCTTGACAATCATAGATATCAAATGAGATAGCCTGCCAGTCTGTCTCCTCTTGCTCCGTTTCAGGTCTGCATAATGCCCACTCCACACGCATCTTCTCTTCATCCATAAGCTTTAATGGTACAGTACCAGGATACAGGGCCTCAACATCTGCCAGGGAGAGCTGCACGGGCTGAACAACCCCTACTCTCAATGTAAGGGCCAGTGGCGAATTTATGTACATATACCTGATTTTAACGAGTTGGCGAAGCTCATGGATTGTGACTCCCTTAATTGAAGACTTTTCTCGGCTGTTGGCCATTTGCTCCTCAAAAAGGCGTACGTCTTGAAAAATAAGCTGAGCCTTGTTTTGATAGTAGTCGTTGATTTTGACAAAAAGCCCAGAGACAAACTCATCGAGCAAAAACAATTTATAAGGCCTGAGCCCATGCCCATCTGCACCGCTGGTGAAAAAACTGTCTTCATAAATGACTAACAAGGCCTTTTTATCGGGCGTTACAATAAGGTCTTTCCAATGGAGTTTTCCCATCACCGATTGAACTAGCGGTTTAACATGGAACAGCCTCAGATATATGTAAATTTGCAACAAGACATTAGCACCTGGGCGTTCAACCATGCAGTGCGTTTCAAATGCTTTTTGGGCAGTATCGACTAAATCGAGCTTGGAATACGCATTCGTTAACAAGGAATTGTGATTAGGATTAATAGATACCAAGACAAGATTTCTTGGGAGGTATGAAACCGACTGTTTGTGGATCAGCTGGTACCTTTTAAGGCGTTTGAATTCTTTATATAGCATCTTATCATGTTGCACTGATTCTGCATCCGTTTTTGCCTTTAAATCTTTGGTAGCAACCCTGATCAGTGTTTGGAGGAACTGGATATTGAGCTTGAACAACCCTGTTACGACAGGTACTGAATCGCTCTCCATTCTGAGCGATGCCAATAAAATATTTCGGAATTGAGCACTGATGGATGAATGTTTCCTAATATTTTGGCTAAGGATCTCAAAGGCACTAACAAATAATTCAGTCTGGCTCATAACTGCTCCACCCCGTAGATATTACATATATGGTCGAGCATTTCCCTAGTAGAGCTGATATATTCGCCCATGTTCATGGTGGAAAAAATCCCTTCATGCTCCCCGCCACTGATGTAGTGTCCAAGGAATGCCTCAAGGTAAAACCCGTTGAAGTTATGTTCGATTGCATATTTAGTCGCAATATGCCGACCGGTGTTAAGTGGAACGCGCAAAACAAATTCCTGGATCTCATCTGCTGCTCCATAAGCCTTTAGAAACAAACCCGCTTTTTTTGTGGTGAACACTTCTGGTTTGCCATTAAACACCAGTAGTGCCTGGGTAGCATCGAAGCCCATCTCCTGTGCCATGACACGGTATCTTTGTATCAGGGCTTTGGCTATGCTACATACCGGAATAATCCTCATCCCAAGGCTGATCGTTTCGGCTTTTTCACTAATCATAATCGTATGCATCGACATATACTCAAACGAGTCGGATTTATGGCTGGTTCTTGTCCCCAAAGCAATGGACATGGCATAACGAAAACCTATAGAAAAAAGGTTGAAAGCTGCTTCTTGGGAATTTTCCCGTACCACCATCTTTTTGATTTCACGGAAGAAATGAACCGATTTGTGGTGATTCAGTACTCGCTTCGTACCGGCATATTCATTATTTACGGTCATAGTCATGGATGGTTTGAATATTTCTGATGATATTCCCATCATTGTGCAAACGCCTTTGTGCAGTCCCAAATCGATATATAACTGCTCAATCAGTCCTGAATAGGTATCCGATATCTTTTGGGTAATGGCATATGCAAGCCTCGATTCATCGGAGCTCTGGTGTTTCCCAACACAAAAAAGCACACTCATGTCTTCAATGTATTTTTCACGCCTATAGGTGGCTACGATTCTCCACATTTGCTTGAAATTGATTTTGATTTTCTTTGGAAAAGAGTTTTGTAAAGATGTTAAAAAGGCTACATACTCATTGGTGCATTTTATGCTGCTTAGATACTCAATTTCATTTTCTTCCAATGAATTAATAAGGCTTTGAACCTTGGACCACAGCATGCCATACGCATGTGGTAGCCTATAACTAATTTTTTGTTGACTCATCACCATAAATTCGGATTGCTTTTCCTTGGAGAATAAAGACGGGTCGATCGCAATTTCAATAAAATTGATATCTGCTTTATATTTCATCATATTGTCATCGAGTAGAAAAACACCCCTCAACACCCGCTGATACTCTTGCCCTGTCATTATTGTGGTTAAAAAAATTGTTCTGAATAAATCGTCTTTATCAAATGCAGGAGCTATTTTTTTTGAGAATACATATTCAATAAACGCTTTTAAGTGCTCTTTAGGTGGTACTTCGTAATCTGTTTTTAAAAGTAGTGCGCGCTTTGTGATACGAGCTGAAAAAGCCCTATTTTTCTTACGCTGCTGTGCTGCATTTGGTATTGTTGGGGTTTCCCCTTCGGCTGGATCCGGATATATTCTAGCCCTTTTAGTTGTTTTACCTAGTTGTTCGATCGCTTCTTCTATGTTAGATGGCTTTTCTGGTTTGTCTATATTCTTAGATAGCCATTTTTCAAAAGGTTCTGCAACTGTATATTGAGAGACTACCTTTGGTTTTTTTCTGCTTGATCCTTCTTGATTTTTCTTCTTATAAATAAGTTCGCGCATTTTGATATGTTCAGCGTTATAGGTTGCCATATAACTTGCAAAATTGGCATTGACCCCTTTGTCCCTAGATTTGCCCGCAACTGTTTTCCTGGTAGTCTGAAAATGCCATGGTCCTATGTCTTGAGCAATACAACTATAATTGATGTAGTATCCGGATACACCGCCCTCTTGTATTAAAAACGAATTGGCCTCAACTACATTGTTTTCAAGTATGTTGTAAAAATTGAATAGCCAGTCATCGTTACCAGGTTGGAAATATAACTCTTCAAGGTATTCTTTTTCTTTTACATCTAAAGTTTGTTTTCGGATATAGAGCCCTGAAAGAAGCTCAACAGCCCTTGTCACACCCCTTGCGACGTTTTGATAAAACCCGTGGGCTCTCCTCTCATCAGAATCAATCGCTTCTAGCTGCCGATAGGATAAATGGTCAAGATGATGGCGCAGTATAATTTGACCAATGTTTGCTGGCAATACCATTTTCATCTGATCAAATGGGGTATCCGAAGGCCATACCCAATAAAATGCGTAATAGGGCCAGACGAGTGCATTCTCCTGAATATCACCATGGGCATGACGCATCTCGGTATGAAATGTTTTGTCAGTAGGATGCGCTTTAAGCTCTAGGTAATATTGCTCCATCATTCTCATAAAAAATGGAGGTTTTTGATTAATTCCCGACCTCTCTAGGATATCCGATATAAGAACCTCATATTTGTCTATTGATGAGCGTAATATGAAAATGGCGGAATAAAGTAAATTGCCAAGCAATTCAGGCTTGCTGTATTCAAAAAATTTGGCAATATCAGATTGAACGGCTTTCATCTAAACCCAAATATTCCTCTATAGGAATAACTATTCTATTGAAATTTTGATCAAGATAGACAATATTATCCTTATCCCTTTGGTATGTATAAAAAATAAACAGAAAAGCCTGATCATATGATTCCGGTGTATTTAACTTGTATCCTCCAACATTATCAAGTTTGAAATATACATTTTGCCTTCCCTGATACGAAGTATTACTATGACCACACACAAACTCAATGCTTTGCTTTACTGTATCGTATTTGATCATTGTATTAGAGCTTGGTATTTTTTTGTTTATAGCCTGTGATAAAACCACAGAGTGGAGCATCCCGCATACGATACATTTATATCTGTAGATATTTTTGTTCATTTCACTATTGATCTTTATAGCTCTTGGGCTGTCGATATATTGAATCTTAGGATAGATATATGCCATTTGTGGAGGCTTCACACCTAACAACGGATAGCTGATAAATTTGATAAATTTTTTCATGATATTTTTACCGAAGTTCTTAGGTACATTATTTTTAATCGTTATTTCGAGTCGTTGAAAGTCAATTCTACCCGTCGTGTTTTTCTTGCCATAGCTCTCTTGCCAGTGATCAATAAAAACTACTTTTTGTAGTAAATCAGCATGGTTTACTGTTTTTTTGGCTTCAATAATAACCCAATTGATTTCTATTTTTTCCTGCTCCGGCCCGGGTAAATTATAAAGGAACCAAAGTGTTTCAAGACTCTCGGCATAATGTATTGATGACACATAATTTTTAAATTCTCCAGAATGATGGGAACCATTTAGTGCGCCTATTTCGCAATAAAATATGATTGGTTTATCAAGAATTGTTTTGAAAAAACCTTCATAAACCTGCGGCAAAATATTCGATTTTCCATTGTTTTGATCTGAAAAATATATAGCAAACAGTTTTTTTGCAGTCTCCAATACTATCGAGAGACTCTCTTTACCTGCAACAACTTTCAAATACATTCCTTATTTAATAATTCTATATAATACTTTTAAAATATTATATTTTTATTTTTATTTTTTATTCATAGTTAATAACTTGTATTTTACCCTATTTTTTAATAAGACACTCATATTTATCAACTAGCTGATTTTTCCAAGCATAGCAAAACTGCCTAATCTTTCCTTATGTAGAAAGTACCTATTTGACTGCTTATATAATATTCATATTTGACATGTATTTTACTTATTTGCTACAATACTATTCATATATGAAAAACTAAATGGATAAACATGCGCTTTTCTCTTCTCTCCGACACCGCAACCCAGATCGAGTTGGGAAAACGCATTGATATTAAGCGACGCGAGAATGGTCTATCTTTAGAAGACTTGCGGGATAAAAGTGGCGTTAGCATCTCAACGATTACAAGAATGGTAGAGGGAAAGAGCTCCCCCTCTTTGATCAATTTCATTAAAGTACTTCGAGCGCTAGGAGAACTTGATAAACTTAACACTCTTCTTGAATCCGACAACAGCTTTCGCCCAAGCGCCATAAATGCCACCGAACCAAAAAAAAGGATATTTAAATCCAAAAAGACTACCGCCATACAATGGGGAGATGAAGAATGAGCACACCCATCATACATGTTTCACTCTGGGGGCGGACGGTCGGTTATCTGGGATATGGGGTTAATGACACTATTGCTACCTTTGAATTTGGTCCAGAGTTTGCATCGATGGCATTAGAACTCTCCCCTATCGTTATGAAATCAAACAAGCTACTGCACAAATTTGATACGATCAGCTTTAGAACCTTCCATGGTCTTCCAGGGATATTTGCCGATTCACTCCCCGATAAATTTGGTAATCAATTAATTGATCTCTTTTTCGCCGATAAAGGAAAGCTACCAAACGACATTACGGCGCTTGATCGGCTTGCTTATATTGGAAAGCGAAGCATGGGGGCGTTTGAATATACTCCAGAGCAAAACCCTGGCATTGCAATGGGTGGCGGTGCACTTGATATCGGACATCTCTGCGAACTGGCCAATATGGTTCTCTCCAATAAGCAACAATTTGCTAATGAACTGGCAAATGCTTCATCTCATAACGATGCCCTCTCGATTATACAGATCGGTTCAAGTGCGGGCGGTGCACGCTCAAAAGCGCTCGTCGCGCGAGACAACATGGGTTCGTTTTACGATGGTAGCGTAGATTCTGGCTCAGATAAAACGTACTGGCTCTTAAAATTTGATACCAATGAGAACAGCGACCGGGATAGAAAAGATCCAAAGGGGATGACTAAAATAGAGTACATTTACTCTTTAATCGCCAAAAAATGCGGAATTACGCTGCCAAAGACCGACTATCTGATGAACGGGGACGATTTTTTATTCATGATCGAACGCTTCGATCGTGAAATACGTGATGGCAAGCTTAGAAAGAAGCACTACTCCTCATGGGCTGCATTACAGCATTTTGATCGTGATACCACAGGTGCATATTCGTATGAGCAATTAATCCTCACAATGCGCGAATTGAATCTTGGACACAATGAATTCGTCGAACTTTACCGCCGTGCCGTCTTTAACATCATCGGACGAAATCAAGACGATCACGCAAAGAACTTTGGCTTTCAAATGGACAGAAATGGCGCATGGAGCCTCTCCCCTGCGTTTGACATGACTTTTTCATACGATCCTCTCGGCAAATGGACCAACACGCATCAAATCTCACTATCGGGTAAACGAGATCAGTTTGAGCGAAATGATCTTTTGGCCTTTGCATCTAAGTGCAGCATACCCGCAAAACATGCTAATGAAATAATTGAACAATCTCTTGAGGCATTTAATAGTTTTACACGGTTGGCTATAGAGCATGAAGTTCCGAATGATCTTTACAAACAGGTTTTTGCATCGCTCAGAATTAAAAGTTTATAGGTCTAAATTCTTCAATTTTATGGGGTATTGACGAGTCGTTCTTCAATGATTTTGAAGCACTCCGCATCATCAGCCATCTCAATCGCATAATGTTCGATTGACAGCTCAATGGCTCGTTTGACCAGATAAGCTTTTTTCTCATCTCCAGAAAAACACTCAACCAGCATATCCGCAGCCGCATGAGGCATCAGAAAGCGCCAGTTCCCTTTATCATACGCTTCACCGAGGCGGTCGGTATCATCCGGATGAGAAGTGATAAAGTTGCCGCGTCGGTAATGGTATAGCGACAAATCGGTTTCTTCAACTTCATACAGTCGAAACGGCGGTTGATTGTTCGTCATCTTTACGCTCTGTTTGTTTTCCATGTTTCGCGTGCGAACGGCATAGAACATCAATCCTATAAGGACGATGATATTGAGGGCTATGAATGAATCACTCATATTCATTTCTCCTTATTCGTTTTAAAATGATTTGGGTGCGGTTTAAAAAAGCTCCAACACTCTTTTGGAAAACTCACTATGTGGATAAAAGATAATAGCAGCGGCCGTAAATGCGATCGCGAATAAAAAAAGCGCCACCCCTAATTCTTGAATACTATGTGCTTGTACCCCTGCAATCAGTGCGGGGATATAAAAGATCAAAGAACTTACCCATTTTTTAGTGTACATCGCTCTACGTATCCCTTTTTGTGTTTGGTGCTTATCAATAACTGCATTGAGGCAACGGCTGCTTCTGCATCGTTATAAATTTCTCGGATCACACCGGTGGGTTTGAGTTTTTTAATTGAGCCATAAGTACGGACTACCATCCATTCCCCAAATAAATTGGGAATCAATTCAAGTGTGTAATACCGCACTCTACCCTTAACGATTCGTGTCATCGTCGTCTTCATAATCGCGCTCCCGTATTTCACGATCTTTAAATTCGTGATGTTGATCCTCTACCGCCATTAAATGACCACCATTTTTTGACTTTTGGTATTCATCGATCCGCTCTTGGGTTATACCGCTATCGCAATACCCACGCTTCATATCTTTGTTATTGAGATACCGCCCAATTAAACCTAATATCCCAATCACGCATAACGTGGCAGCAATTATGGTTGTTGGATTAATATCCTCATCAAATCCATAGGTTTGTCCGTATTGATAGATGGCTAATGCATAAATTTGCAGTAAAACCAATAGTGTCCATATGATCAAAAACTTAGACATTCTTTTCGACATGATGCTCCTCCTGTGTGTATTGTTCCATCTTTTCAAAATGATCCCCTGCAAACTCATTCCACTCTTTGAGTTCCGGATCGGTTTTATACAGTTCCGCCATCTCTTTGGCACCTTGAATGATTTTCTCTTTTCGCTCTTGGCGCGCTTTGGTTTTTTTACGGATATCGTTAATGCGCCAAAACATCCAGAACATCCACCCAAAGATCCCAAACAATGCAGTCGTTCCGATAATGATCTGTGTTGTAACGCTAATACAGTGCGGTTCAATTTGATTGATAATCTCACATTGATCTTCGAGTATCTCTACTCCCCTATTGCCTTTAAAGAGATATTCCCCTTTATGTTCCCAACCATTGAGCTTCGAAATAAGGATTGGTCGAGCAGTATTGTCTTTACAGACAATCTCCCCTCCCCTATCAAAGTGATCTCCATAAAAACTCAAGCGATTGGATCGGCTGCAGATATCATCTCCCCAGACCATAATTAAGAGCAAAAATAAAGTGATCATCGGGATGATCATCTCTTTGAGAAACGTTAGTGTAAACCCACCCAACAAGAGCATTAACCCAAATATCGCCATCATATCCATATCAAAGTGACTCATCTTTTTTCCTCCTTATGCCGCAATCGGCTCTTTTGAAGTGTTTCGTGATGCTTCCTCAAACCAGCTCATATCAAACTCTGCTGCTTTGAGCAGTTCATCGTAGAGTTTTTGTTTGTAACATGGGATACGACTAAATCGCTCGGAAAGTTTTCGATGCAAATTCTGACTCCCGGCAAACAACAACAAGGCTATGATTTTTTCATCAACCTCTTTGATGTTATTGGGGTAGGGTTTCATCATCGGTGCGCTGCCGCTGATGGCGCACAGGTACCCATAGGTCTCACCGCGCGTTAAAGGCATCAATGCACTCACCAGTTCCTCATCGCTGATTGTAGAGGCACGTGAGAGTATCTGTTTCGTCCAATTGGCATTCTTAGCGTGTTTGAGTCGAATATTGCAGGCTAATGCATCGACTTGGGAGAGATAGTCGCGTTTCATCCACAAAAACTGTATTCGATCGAACATCTTGGAAAAAAAGGCTCCAATACTTTTAGTGTCAATTCCCATGTTGTCATAAACAAATACGCAGTTGCGATGATGGTGTTCGATTGCATGGGTAATCGCTTCGATAAGTGCGAACTCTTCGGCTTCGTGTACACTCATGGCATGGACAAATAGTGAATGGCTTTGATTCGTATAGAGATTTTTAACACCAATCCCTGCCTCTTTAGTGAGGTGATCGTAAGATGCGTCACTAAGATAGATGACATTATTTTCCATGGGTAGACTCCTCATACTTATCGTCTTTGGAATATTTTGCTCGTTTCTCTTCCTCATGGATCGCTTTGAGATCCCGCATACACTCACGGCTTTGCTTCACAAGTATCCAAAGTGTGACCGACATAGAGATAACCATAAACAGCAAACTTGCGGCCAATAGCCATTTCATCGCTACACCGAGCCCAACTCCCACACTTATGGCAAAATACCCTGTGCTGAATAGGTAGAGTCGTTGACGCCCCTCATGTATGATGATTCGTAGCATTAAGACGCTAAGAGCCCAGTAGAAAAGACTTAGAAAAACGATATTACTCAGCTCTTGTGTCATGATCTTCCTCCTCGACACCTAAAGTCACTGCACGCAATGTCAGTAAAATTGCTAATGTACTTACAAATGCCATCCAATACGGAACACTGGAAGGTTCGGGTGTTTTCTCACCAATGACTCGGCATACTCCAATGTCATTAACAATGACATCCCCTTTGACAAATCCGACACCCTTTTCTTTGACCCATCCCTGTGATAGATCGACTCTGACCCCCTCGCCTCTCCACATGCCGCATGAAAGTGCCCTACCCTCATTAAAACGCTGCAACGTAAAACGCTCATCCAAATAATTGCTATGATTACTATAGGCAATAGCAGTAATACCGCCTAACACTACTATCCCTACAAATATCATTTCTAACCCTTTTCCAAAAAGAAGAAAGCTCACTCCAATTAGGAACAAAACACCTATCAGCCACACTTCACCGGTGCTTGAAGCCAACATCTCCAGATGCATCTCATTTCTCCTCGTAAGCTTTAGATATCACATCTAAACGCTCATGGATACGGTACTCCTTATACTGGCACAAATAAACGGTGCGAATTTCACGTTTTAGGACTCCGCAGACGTTGTACCAAGTAAACCCAAAAAAGCTTTTTTTATGGATCAGCTCTTGGGGATGGAGACAGAGGAGTTTTTCATAATCAAGCCCTACACCTTTATGCTCGCTATAAAGTGTCTGTTCCCCCTCGATCTCATATTTCTCCTCAACAGAGTCATACCGCAGTATTGCATCACGAAAAACTTTATACTGCTCTTCACACGGTAAAAAGTAAAATCTTTCTCCCTTTGGGTTAATCACTATCTCTTTTTTCTCTTCATCGATTAGCAAATCGATATCGCTGAAAAATACTTGGGTCATAAAATCTCCTTTTGATTTGGGTTAAAATAAACATACGTTTATATTATTGATAATTATATACTCATATATAAACAATGTCAACACTTTACATACTTATATGATTATATTAAAGCATTATTTATTACCTATATGTAAATTTATGGCATTTTGCAATGTGGGTATGTGGCAGTGACGGTATTTTTACGAAATAAACGTTTGATTAATAAAATTATGATTTTATTCACAAATAATGTATTTAAACTCATTTAGTAAACATTTGAGGTGATTTAGATAGAATTTTATAAACGAATAAGTATTTAGGACCCAATGGACAAACACACTTTTAACGATCTTCTTAAAACAGCCGGTCTTGCTAAAAAAGAGTTTGCCGAGATTTTAGGGACTACTGGCGGTACCATTTCAAACTGGGGGAATGAAGATCGCGAGATCCCCTATTGGGTTGAGTCGTGGTTGAAACTTTATATTGAGAATCAGCACTGCAAGAAAATCAAAGAGGCAATTAGCAAAAGCGGTGTATGCGATTTAATGGATAAAAAATCAAAGTGAACTTTCTAACCTTTGACTCCTTTATCTCTATACCGGTACTGATAGTCTTCTATTACCTCGGAGCACTTATGATCCCTGCCCTGCTTTGGGTCAAACGCTCTTGGGTGATTAAAGTCACCGATGTTCTCTCGCGAACTTTCCTTATTGCTACTTCACGACTTATTCTTGGATTTATGGTTTTATTTATTGGGTTTGAGGTTATGTGGCGGATGATATTTGAGATGCTGATCGGGTATTTTAAGATGATTGAGCATCTTCAACACATAGCGAGGTAGTTTTTTATCCCCCTGCTCTCAAAGCTACTAATTCAATTGTGCAGTCTACTTTGTATACTATGTCTATTTAGTATTAATATTTAAAAAAATTCTTCTTCTATTTTATTATTTATTTATAAAGAAGTTATATAGAATTTATTAATTGGTTAGGTGAATTCCTTGAAAGCCCTTTTGGCACGTTGTTTGGAGGATATTTAGTGTTAGTAAATTTATATAAAAACGTTAGTTGTTTGTCCATTAAAAAGAAGTTTTATTTCGTCATAAGAATGTTTAATTTATTTAAACGTTAGAACTATGTCAATTATTTAGACTTATTCTTTGAATTAACCCTAATAATATATAAAAACTGTCTATACGTTAGTCTTTTGCCCAAATATTTTACGTAAAATGCCTATTTTGTTTGTGCTGGGTCTTTATTAGGTTGCTAAACGTTAGTGCTTTGTCTACCAGTTGGGTTTTTTACTAACGTTTTGAACATATTTGTGCTGTTTTCGCAGCAAAAGAGTATGAAATCCAATCAAACGTTAGTGTTTTGTCTGAAATAATGTTCTTATAGGCTGTTTTAGGACTTTTTGAAGGCAATAATTACTTAAACGTTAGTATTTTGTCCAAGGGTATAGACACGCAACTAACGTTTAAGTAATTTTAACGGACAAAGTACTAACGTTTTAACTATTTAAGGGGTGCTTGTGTTTTTGGAGTGAATGATTAAGTGTATATTGGACATGCAGCTAACGTTTAAACTAATAAATAGTCATATGTATTACGCAATATGGACAAGATACTAACGTTTCAAGGTATAATATCTATCATTGGAACAAATCATGCTATTTGTACTATAAGTAATTGACTGAGGAAGATATGAAAAAGCAAGAAATAATTGTCTTTACAAAAAATGAAAAAGATGAATATTTTAGAAAGAGTACAGAGTTTGCCAGCGCAGACGTAACTCTAAAGGAAGATGTAAAATCTACAGGGACAGTAGAACGACTGAGTGCAACCATTCTAAAGGGTGTACAAGATCAGCTTTTTTCCATAGCGCGTCAGAAGCAAATTGAAACTATATCCAAAGAGCTTGTAATTAAATATTCTACAGAATATAAAGATTCTTATATAAGCAACTACATTAAAAAAGCAAAAAAGTCTGATAAAAGTAGATCACTCGAGTCAATAGAAGTAGAAGCACAACGCAATTATGAAATTCGTAAGAAGAATATTGATTCTTTAGCAGAAAAAAAAGCTTGGCGTGAAACTATTATAACAGAAGTAAAAGATGAGGAGTTAGTATTTCGCTTTGATGCAAGAAGTATTTTTGAATATGCAAAAATTCATGGAACAAAAAAAGATCGACTGTATGATGATGTTAAAAAAGTACAGGAAAAATTCAATAACTGGACGGAAAAACATTTCAATATTGAAAAAGGGATAATTGAAGATATTGAGGAAAATGGTGTTTTATTTCCTCATTCCAGTTATAAACATGGGGCTGATTCTGAAATAGAAATTGTTTTATCGAGAAGAATGATCCATATGGTTTTGTTTTTGTCAAAAAACTTCTTGAAATACCATCTTGATTCTTATATCGCGGTATCAACACCAAATGCAACGCGACTCTACGAAATTCTTATTGATTATATCTCTGGGAACCTTTTTGTATCGGGGAGAGATTTGACTTTTGAATATTTACAGAAAAAATTCAATACTAACTATAAGCAGTTTCGTTTATTTCTTCGAATGGTTATTGCTCCTTCTCTTGAAAAAATCAATAATGAATTAGGAACAAATCTCACGTGGGCGGTTGATAAAAAAAGAGGTCGTAACATCTACAGTGTTAAATTTGAAATTAGTGATTATGATAGAAAAGTTTTACAAGGTATTAGAGATGAGAACATTGACGATACGGTTTTGTATTCATTTGAATATTTTCTTGCTCTTGTTTCTCTTGGAGGGCAAAAGGCTCAAGGTGGATTACGAGCTATATATGAAAGAATTCGTGGCCAAGTGAATGATGGAAGTTTTGAATATTTTGGGAAAACTCGCGAAGAGATGTTTGAAGATCATATGAAAAATCTTGGTGATGCAGAAGAACTTGAAGGATTGATTCAGAACGATGAACTTTTATTGAAAAAGTATGTTTACGACCCTGTGTATATGAATATTATTGACCGAGATGAGCTTATATTTATAGGTGCAATAGCTACTGAATCATTAGAATATTTACGTATAAGCTATTTAATTCCTAAGGGAATTTTGAGCCCCACCCTACCCTATTTTAATAGTCATACCGAAGAGAAAGACGTCACAAATAGCATTTTACCTTTTAAATTTAAATTGACCGCTAAAAAGACATTGATTATTGATAATAAAAATTTTGATTCGATGAAAGCTACAATAGGGCCGTATATGAAATCAACTGAACGGTTTGAATTTGATAGCCTAGAGCACCAAGAACGTTTTTGTGAAGTTTTTGGCATCGAATTCTTCGATAATATTTCTACAGCATTTGAGGCAGAGGTAGTTGAGAATTTTATTAATGAAACTGAAATCTTGCAAGAACATCTTTTTGATAAATTTGAATCGTTAATGCTAAGTATTGGAAACAGATCAATTGCTAAAAATAGAGACAAGTGGCTTGATGCAGTTAATGGACTTGAAGAAGAATATGACACGCAAGCGGTTTCAAATGTATTTAATTTCTTATCTAATGGATCTGATAGTGCTCTATTCTGGCTTAAAAATATTACTACTCCTACTAAATTAATTCAACATTTTGAACAGATTGAACAAATTTCAAATATTGAAGAACTAAGCTTCATGCAGAAGGTCAAAAAAGATCCAGAAATCAAAAATTTAATGTTACTGATGCAAAGTCGTGGTGAATCAGAAGAATATATTGCAGACGAAGTAAATAGAGTGATAGCTAGTAAAATGGAGCGAGGTTTATATGGTAAATCAGAACCAGCTTGGAAAATGGAAAAACGTATGAAGCGTGAATCTGGGGAAGTGTTGATGGAGCAGATTAGACAAGCAGGGTATACAAATATATTTGATTTCATTGAATCTAAAGAGTAATTATATTGATCAAAGTTGCACATGTGCAACTTTTCTTTAAACTAGTTAATAAAATTCAAGGCTATTTACATATTTCAATAAATTTATATTGACAAATCAAAATGATTTTGTCAATATAGTGTAATTCATTTGTTGCACATGTGCAACCAAACAAAAAGGATACTTTGTGGCTATAGATTATAGTGGAATGGCTTTTTTCTTCAATAAAAGCGAACGAACACTAAGACGTTGGGAAAATGAAAAATCAGAGATATTTAATATGATGCTGGAGCAATATTCAGCACAAGAATCCAAAGAATTAAACAGTAATAGTACGGTAATCGCAACAGTATCGTTAAAAGGAGGTGTTGGAAAATCAACCATTAGTGATGCTTTTGGATTTTATTTGGATGATTCAATTATCCTTAACTTAGACCTTGCTCAACCAGCATCACAAGTAAATGCATGTCCAACAATAGATTACGTTGAACACATAGAAAATAAAACTGTAGAAGAAATTATTCGGGAGCTTACTCAAAAATATCGATACGTGATAATTGACACGCCAGGCGACCCAACTGCAGAAGTATTAGAAGCACTTAAGTATGCAAGCAAGCTCATAATTCCTATGACTGTTGGTAAGCGAACAAGACAAGCGACGGAATCTACGTTACATACTTTTTTTGGGGAAGGCACTGCCCTCACTGGAGCGTATGATGTTTTCTTTTTATTCAATGCCTATACAGATAAGAAAAAAAGAGATGAAGCAGCGGCGTTATTTAAAGAAGCTTATGAAGAGTTTAAACCATATGCTGCGGTGAAGCTAAATCCAAAACTTGGCGCCCTTGATGCATCAAATGCGATTAGTACCGCAGAGGAGTCTGGTAAATCAATTTTTCAGATGGTACAAGAAAACAGAACAGCTTATGCGACTGCGGCTAAAAAGATGACAGTTCTATGCAATCAAATCGAAGAACATTTTAAGTTGAATTAAAAGGGAATGCAATGATGGAAACAGATTTTGATGCTCATTTAAAGAGTAGTGACAAAAAACAAGAAAGTCGTACAGACGCATTGCGAAAAAAAATTGGCATGAGTAATCCTCAAACCAAGATCGGTTCTAAAAATGAAGCAGAATTTCAAACAGATCAAATTGTTGACATACCTATACATAAACTAGTAGTAAACCCTTATCAGCCTCGTCTTAGTATGGATCCAGATACTGTTCGAGAGCTGGCATTAACTATCAAAGAACACGGTCTCTTACAGCCCATTGCCGTTATGCCAATAGATGGTGACAAATATATGATTCGATACGGGCACAGACGGGTTGAAGCATGTAAAATACTCCATCATAAAACTATTAAAGCGATAGTGAAAGTGGGGGAGAAGAATAACGAAAAGTTAATGTCCGAAGCCTTGATTGAAAACATACAGCGCGATGATATGCATATTATCGACATTGCACTTTCGATGAGAGCTGCATTGGATAATAAGCTATTTCCTAATATGGAATCACTTGCGATGATCATTGGAAAAGATAAAACACAAGTGTCACGCATCCTTAGTATCCTTACTCTTCCTGAAAAAATATTACACGACATCGCAACCAAGAAAACCATTTCTGATAGAGTTGTTCTTGATTATCTTAGAAAAGTACAAGATCCCGTAAAATGCGCTGAATTGTATAGATGGTATGTAGAAACTAATCCAAGTCGTGCTGATTTTGTTTTAAAAGTAAAAGCCCTAGACGCACCTACCGATAAGACTAATATTTTTAGCATCAAAAATACATCAAAAGGTTGCACGATCAAACTGAATCAACTTACGAAAGATCAAGAAAAACTGTTAAATGAGTTTATTGGCAATTTAATAGGGTAGGGCGGTCATCACTATCCCCCTCTATGAGCTAATATATGGCACCAGAGCGTTTTTTAGCGTCCTTAGAGAGGTGATCGAATAATAATCAGCCCACGAGTCGAAAAAAGGTGTTGTGAGGCGTAGAGGTGTGTTATCATTGCGATAATAAACTATCCATAAGAGAGGAACATCATGCAGCAACCTTTTATGGCATATGAGAACGAGACTGATGGATTCACTACCGGTAATCTGAACATCAAAAACGGCTTAGAGATGATCACCATAGAGGGATCCTTGAATATCTCCAAAGACAAACAGGGATTAGAAGCCGCCCTTAAACTCAAACGCGCCGTGGATGCCGCGATCGATGCACTTAAACGAGATCGCAATCTCCCCGATTCTTTAGGTCACTAAAGTGAGAACACCCCATGGAAGAGTTAGAACAACATCTCCGTATTAAAACCGAACCCGCCAAGGGAAGAACCTATGGGGAATGTGTGATGGATGAGATCATGAGTATTCAAATGATCGATGGAGAATTTTGCTCCACACTTCATATCAAAGACAAACCTAAACGGCTAAGTCGTGAGGAAGCATTGATCTACTACACCCGTAAACTTCGCACTAATTGGGCTAACACTGCGGAATAAATACCGCACGCATTTAAAGAGGATAATTAGAGGATTAAAACTCAAAGGTTGGTTAACAGTCTCTATTGGATTATATATACAACTAGTACTCTCGCAAAGCTTTTTCCAGCTTTTGTTTTTTAGAGGCGTAGCTTTCTGAGCCTTTTCTCAAATGAAGGATCAGCTCTTTATTTTCCGGAAGATCCGGAACAATAAACAGGGGCATATACTTCTGAATCGACGGGATAATATCTCTATATTCAGAATCTGTTGATGGAGCCACCACTTTTCGATAATGGGTATTTTGCTCAGGTTGGCCTTCTTCGAAATTCGTTTTGATAACAACTGCCGGTTCGTTTTTCTTGATTTCCCATAATAAAAAGTAAGGGGAACGTTCAAGGAAATGGATAAAGCTCTCAGGAATCATGAGTGTGACAGTTTTTATTTCACTATATGGTTTAAAAAAAGCATTCATACCAAGATGGATATCTTTGACAAGTTCACGCATATCCTGTTGAAATTTAGGGTTGTAAACCTGTTCATCTAACTCAATGTTGTCAATATTGTGGAGTGCATATTTACGAATATCATCCGGATTTATTTTACCTTTTTCTATAGCTATAAGATACCAATAATACTCCATGTTTGCAATTCTCAATGGGATGACCGTGCGCTCTTCGACCCCTATTGGTTTTCGATATGCAATTTTTACATATTGACCACGCGACTCCGCAGTATCAATCAATTTGATCTTTGACATGAATTTTTTAAAGTCTTCGACAGCAGAGTTTTGAAACATACCGGCATGCTTCCACTCCTGAAAGAAGTCAGCAATTTCAATGACAGTTTTATCGAGTGTATTTCCGTAATGAAAGGCGTTTCTTTTAATCCCTGCAAGAACAACAGCCTCTTGGGCTGATAATGGTGAATCATCCAAAAAGTTTAGTCTTCCAGCTTTCCACATTTTTGATTGGCTATCATAAACTATATCCGCATTAAATAAATCACGCACCTCTTTGATGTGTTTGATGATGGTCTCTCTATTTGAATTACTATTTGGCTTTGCGTACATACCAATAGGGGTAGGAGAACCGGAAGACATCCGCTCAAGGATATCAACGATAATTTCGTCAGTTTTATAGTCTGTATATGGCATTTTTCAATACTTCCCTGATTTAAACGATACCTATGTTTTTTTTAACGGGGGTTTTTCTTTATCATTCTATCGTAAAACTTTGTCAGCAGCGTTGATAGAGTTTTCAAAAAGAAATCGAGGTTTTGATGGGCGACCATCATTTAATGATATGACATAAACAAAAAGGAGTTTAAATGTCTCAAGATCACGAAAAAGGCCATCTAGACGATGCTCCTGGCCAAAACAAAGAGTACAGTATCGTCATCAACGGAGTGCAGGTTGTAGTGGACCAACACAAACTTTGCTACAAAGACATATTGCAGCTTCAAAACCTGCCTTATGATGCAAACAATCCATATATTGTGAAATACGACAGAGGACACGGAAATGCGGAAGGCTCTATGGACCCAAGCGACTGCATACCGATTAAAGATGGGATGGTGTTCAATGTCACTCCAACCAACAAATCCTAATATCACGGATCTTGATAAGCTATTGGCTGGCGGCTACAATGCCTATATGCATGAAAGCCTGCTGATTGTCCAAGATATTCCGTATGTCAATGAGAGGAAAGAGGTGGACCGAGGTGTTTTGGTTTCTACCCTGACAGTATCGGGAAATACTGCCGTGTATCAACGAAATGCCGGGAAGCATGTTATACACTTTCAAGGTCAAAAACCATGTGACGATAATGGGCAACAATTAAATATGATACACGAGGTATCATCGGTTCAACATGCCAATCATATCACAACTAACTATTCATTTTCAAGAAAACCGCCAAATGACTATGGTAGCGACTATGATAAAATGATCGGATACATAACCGCATTGATGTCGCCGGCGCTGGTTATCGACCCGACTGTCACCGCGAAGAGTGCCGCTACAGACGGGGCTCTTGCATGGGAAAGCGTTTTCAATTACATCGACACGAACAGTGAACGGGCGCACATCTCCGAGATATCCCGGAAACTGATGCCCTATCACATCGGGATCATAGGAGTCGGTGGGACCGGCTCTTATATTCTGGACAGTGTCGCAAAAACACCGGTCCAGAGTATTCACCTGTTCGATTCGGATATCTTTTACAACCACAACGCATTCCGGGCACCCGGTGCACCGTCCAAAGAGGTATTAGAAAAGCAGCTGACCAAGGTGGAGTACATGAAAGATGTCTACTCCAATATGCACAAAAACATCGAGGCGCACCCAGTTGATATCGACGAAAACACGATAACGATGCTTAGTGAATTAAACTTTGTTTTCGTTGCAGTAGACAAGGGTAGCGTCAAAAAGCTGATCTTCGACTACCTGGAAAGCAAAGACATCCCTTATGTGGATGTCGGCATGGGCGTACAGACGACTCCGCAGGGAACGATCCTCGGGGAAGTGAGGACCGTTGCTGTAACGAACGAAAAGCGCAAGAAGCACCGATCATGGATCGGTCAGGTCGATCCGGACGAAGAGCTCTATGAGTCGAACATCCAGATCGCGGAACTTAACTCCATCAATGCCGCGATGGCCGTGATCATGTGGAAAAAACACGCCAAGTTCTACAATGAAAGTACGCCGGTCGGGATGACGACATTTACCGTAGACACACTGCAACAAGGAAGAGAGATTGATGATGAAGCATAAGTTTGTCGAGTTTATCCCGGCCAAGCCGGAAGAGGGTGTGCTATACATCTCTATCGAATACAAAACGGCGACACATTTGTGCGCATGTGGCTGCGGAGAGAGGGTGATAACCCCCATCTCTCCCGTAGACTGGAAGATGACGTTCAATGGAGAGACTGTTTCCCTCTCTCCTTCTATCGGAAACTGGCGCTTTGCCTGTAGGTCACATTACTTTATCAGGAACGACAAGGTGGAGTGGGCCGGTTCATGGGATGAAGATGAAATCAATGCTTGTCAGTCTGCCGAAATTAAAAAAGAACGGGCGTATATGCATGTGAAAACAAAGGATAGTCTGGATAACGACAATCCAAAAGTAGAGAAAAAGAGAAGCATCGGAGACTGGTTTCTAGACCTTTTTAATAATAAATAATGGTCAGCTCTCTATCGCATAGGCAAAGAGCATCTTGAATACCTAGCGGGAAAACCAGTTCATTTGGAGATATTAGCACGATGTCACCGATCACCAAGGTCAAAGACGGAGGTTTATAAAATGGCGTGGTAATAACCACGCTAAAGAGACTTTCCTCATCATCTCTTTGTGCTCTTCTTCTAGAGTGTCGAAAAACTTCAAAATTTAGTATCCGATACTTATACGATTTCGACACCATTTTCCGTATAACTATTCATTGCTTAAATGCAGGGTAGGGGAGAGTGCACGAAAAACACTAGGTTGTGAAGTAGTTTTAAAATGTATCATTCTTAACCTAATAAAAATTAGATTGAACTAGTAATTTCATCTAGTACGTACAAGTATTTTTGACAACCTCTACATCTACCACAGGCAACATTCCCAGTATGACAGGAATGTGCACAATACAATAGAGACATAGGGATTTGTGATTTTAAAATCAGTTCAGAAGTGGACATATTTGAAGCGGGAGATTCAACGGTAATATTTCCCTCTTGATATGAGATAAGCTCATTAATCAATTGAATGAATTTTTTTGTACCGTCTTTAAATTGTTCATCTGTTTTGACACTACCGATTAGAATTTTTGTTACACCATCCTTTATCAATTTCATGGCAGCAATGGTAATTAAAAATTGGTTGCGATATGGCCACCAGTCAGTTTGTGGAGCTAATGGATGAGGCTTTTCGTTTGACATATCACCAGAGCCTAAAGTTGATCCATCGATACGAAGAATATGGTGATCAATATTTAGTTGCTCACACGCATACTGAGAACTTCTGATTTCCGCTTCAGCGCATTTTTGTCCGTAATCAATCGTTAGAGCAATATCTGGTCGTTTCCAGTAGAGTAGTGCTATCGAGTCCATTCCACCTGAAAGTAATAGTGCTGTCATAGTGTTTTTGCTACTTCCCAAATTGTTTTATAGATTGATGTAGCAAAATCATGTTCGATTACACACCCTGAACCTTCGAACAGTGTCATATTTATTACAACTTTATTCTCAATAAATATGACTACAGGCTTTTGTTTGGCAATAGCATATCCGATTTCAAAAATTGTTCCAGGATCATAGTCGTCTAAGACTGCATACAAAATGTTAGCGTCATCAATTCCTTTTAAATCTGCTTGTGTAACAAAGTTTGGTTCGCCATAACCAACATCATGAAGCGGTGAAAAAACCTTTGCTCCAAACTTTTGAAGTTGATATTTAGCCTCTTCAATCAACCATCTTTCAGCCATTGTAAAAAATGGTCCAGCTAAATAAATAGTTTTATTAAATATTTCTTTATTCACAATAATAGCTGGAAATGTTGGTAGTGAGTTAGTAAAGATATTATTATCGATTGGTAAAACTTTAGAATTGCAGTAATGAGCAGTCGCTAATGATGCTTGTTTTGCTGCTTCTAAAGGAGGTAATTTTTCTTTTGCCCACATATAGCCATAAATTGCGACAAAAACATCACCTGAACCAATTTTAAAGACATGATTAGTACCGTATGATCCAATATGATGATGCTCATTATTGTAAAAAACGTGTGCACCAAAAGGTCCATCTTTTAATATTAATACTTCAAGAATATTACTTTGTTCAAAAAAACATTGTGCTATTTCTTCAACGAATTCTTTATTAGTATATTTTTTACCTTCTTCAACATTTAGTACTATTGATAAATGTTTTATAGTCGAACCATTGTTAAAAATCATTGAAGGGTCATTCTCTGATTGAGGGTCAAAAATTACATAATCTGCATCAATAATAGGATTTGGTGCTTCTAACATGCCATAGCAAATTACAGTGTCAGCCTTAATTGTTATTTGTTTTTGCTGGACCAAGGTACTATTAAAAGTATGTATTCTTGGATTTGATAGTGAATTGTAATACTCAAATTTAACCATTACAGTAGAATTATGAGCATCTGTTTCAATATCATAAATTTTTGAAAAATAATCAAGATTAAATTTACTATCTTTATGTGCATAGGTATGAAATACAATTTTGTCTAGTTTAGATAGAGCCACTGCAGCTCTGCCTCCGGAACCAAAAAAATGATTCCACTGTGGATATAAACAAAGTTCTTCATAAAACCCACCAATAATATCTATCATAAATAATCTCCTATGCGTGTTGAACAAGAACTTGGATATACGCTCCATTAAGTTCAGTTATTGTGGCTTGAAATTTGTTTTCTTCCATGCATTTCATGAGCTCTTCAATTCTAGTCGGATTAATCGAGCCAACAGACTGACCGGAATGATTTAAAATAACTACAATACCCTGCGATAGATCCATCAGTAAAATTGTTCCTACGGATAACGAACCAAAAAATGACATATCAGGTGAAACTACGGATGTAGTCATTCTAATAGTTAAACAATTATCTATCTTAGAAACTTCACCTGATCCGAAACTACCACCAAATGATGGTCTGCTATATGAACTACCCGACATAACTACTCTCCTTAAATTAAATTTACAACGCCATCAGAGTTTGATACTCTTGAAGCGCATAATCGTCGGTCATCCCGCTAATGTAATCGAGCAGCAGCCGAGCACGATAATACCACTCCCGTAGTCGTCGTTCTTCTTCGCTATTTTCCTCTTCTATCCCATCAACACTGACGGAATAGGCAACAATGTGTTTTTGGGACAATCGGCGGAAGAATTTGGAGGCGATGGTGTTATCGATTCTCTCATCTTTGAGGAGTTTTGCCATATCTTCTGAGGAAACGCTCAATATCGGTTTATAAAGATTGAGAAGTCCGGTGAGGATTGCATCTCCTTTGATTTCCAAGGTCTCGACTTCGCGGTTGTGGTAGATGTGTTTGATCGAGATATTTTGGAGGATTTTGAGGGCGATAAAATAGGGGCTTTTTTGGTCAAATTCGAGGAGTGGGTGGTTGAACGTACCGTTAAAGACCGCTTCGTGATTTTCCATATAAATCTTTGTGACATGAGCGACCAATTTTCCGATCAGCGCGGCGCGGATAGAGACGAGGAACATGTTGAAACGGTAGGGTTGCGCTTCATTTTTTTGCGCTTTGTCGTACGCTGTCTGCACCAGATCGGCGAGATAGTTTTCCTCGGTACCGTATTTTGCATTGACCTTCGGCGACTCCGCCATAATCAGCTCATAGATTTTATCCAACGTGAGGATTTTTTTATCGACCGCGTCTTCGAGATCGGCGGTGAGATAGGATATGTCATCGGCGGCTTCCATGATGTAGGTGATGGGGAAACGTGAGCCTTTAGCCATCTCAAGAGTCTCACATACCGTTTCAACAAACTCTTTTTCGGAGTAGTAGTATCCCGGTTTCTTTTGGAGATAGGAGAGTGGGGCGGATTTGTCCGGTTTGGGTTCGAACGCCCCTCGTGTGTATTTGAGGATTGCCGCCGTCTGGGTATAGGAGAGATTGAGACGCTGGAGCTTATGGACGATTCGGATTGCCTGCGCATTACCGTCAAAACTGCTCAGGTCGTTGAGGAGCATATCTCGAAACGAATGTACTGCTTCACTCATATCGGGATAGAGAGCCTTTAAAATGAGAGGAGCTTCTTTTGCCATCCACGCATTGATCGACTCTTCGGCAGAGTGTCCGAACGGTGGATTGCCAATGTCGTGCAATAGACTTGCCATCTCAGCAGTGGAGACGAAGGCGTTGTCCAAATCTTCCAAACCGTATTTTTGTAGTGAATCCTCTTTTTTAATCGCGGCTAAAATACTTCTGGCGATGTAGCGGCTTGTTTGCTGTACTTCGAGTGAATGAGTGAGGCGGCTTCGGACAGCGGCATTGAGTTCGAGGGCGAATACTTGGGTGCGCTTTTGAAGCCGACGCAGTGCAGGGGCGGAGATGATACGTCCTCGGTCGCTTTCAACTGAGCCATCGATATTTTGAATCTCATTCATCGCTCTGTGAATCGTCAGTTTTTTGTGGTAATCAATCATTTAGTACCTCTTTTAGTTTCTTGCGTAATTTCTTCTCTTCTTCACTGCCATTGGTTGCAAATCGTATGATAGGGATACTGTATTTGTCTAAAATACGATCTTTTAACGCATCTCTTTGTAATTGCGCAGGGTTATTAGCGTGAAATGCAAAACCATCCACCTCAATTGCCAAAATCAGTTGGTTACTGATTCTATTGTGGATAAGAAAATCTACATGTGATGACGCCTTAACAAATGCTAATTCGTCTGCGTTTAGGATGCTTGTATCTTTGATGAGCTTATTTAATGGATAGTTTATATTATAAGCCAGATTGGAATACTGCTCAACCTTGAGCACTTTTTCAATAATGACATTCATTAAATTTTCAGATTGATAATTCGAAATTTTTTTAATTACCCCTAGGTATTTTTTTAAATAGGGTGCATAGTTTTGATATAACAAGTCAAAAATTGAATAAATTTTACTGTCAGAAACCTCGAAGTTGTTATATCGGATATAGTTCACTAAATCTTTCATGTTTTTATTTTTTTCACGATCGGATACCACAATATAAAGCTGGTCTTTTGCCCTTGAAACAGCAACATTAAGTAAGTTTGGATCATCTGCAAACTCATTTTCCTCATCTACGACGGTTGTAATGATAATGATCTCTTTTTCTCGACCTTGATATTTATGCACAGTATCGATTTCAATACCTAATTCTTGGGTAATTTCATCTGATAATTTGTTTACTTGATCTCGAAAAGGCGAAATAATTCCTAAATTTTCTAGGTTTAAACGCGGCAAAATTTCATTTTTTATGACATCAATTTGGCGCTGATTTGACTTGCCTCTTGTATGATTTCCCTCTGCGGTATTCACTAAAACCAAGGGGATATCACTATCCCCTTCTTTGGATAAGATTATCAATTCATCGTGGTAAAATTTTTTATTGCAAAAATCGATAATTTTAGGATGGCATCTGTAGTGTTCTTTGAGTAACGTTTTGGGTGCATCGTCAAAAATGCTCAGCGCAGAAGCAAGCAAGCTATTTTTATAATGATACGATGGTGCTAATGCATACTGACTAAAAACATCATCAACGACATTTTCAATATCTTTAGTGACAATATGTGGCAGTTGCTTAAGATCTCCGACTATTACGACATTTTTGGCGCAAGATAATGCAAGAGCACCAGCAACAACATCTACTTGAGAAGCTTCATCAATAATCAAATAATCGTATAAAAAATTCTCTTTGGTACAGTTTCGCAATGAATGTGTTGTACTTAAAACAACGGGATACTCTTGTATGAAGTCTTCGAAATTTTTCCATAAAGCATCTTTATCAAACTGTTGCCTTGTTTGGGTCAGATTATATTTTTTTGATAAATGCAACTCTAATAATCTCATTGAGTCGGCTGTGTACTGCTTTAACATCTTTTCGAAATTTGTACTTCTTAGTAAATTTTCCAGTGTCAAAATAGTATTTCTTAGTTCCCTTTCTTTAATCTCATAAAAGCATTTTTGCAGGACAAGAATAATTTCATCCAGCGGGTATCGGTATAAGCTAAAAGAGAAAATTTTGTATTTGAAAAGCGCTTTGATTTTAAAGAATAAAGTGATTTTTTTATCATGCAACAGCAAAGACTCAAACTCAGCCCAAAGTGATAGTGCATTGTCTACATTTTGTTTGGAAAAATAATCTTCATCTCTCCCCATGCCTACTGCTCTAGCAGCAAACATATCCATGAAGTGTTTTTTTTCGGTTTTTAATGCCTCTAGTTCTTGGGACGCTTTTGCTAAATCGTTGTTAGCTTGTAGCATCTCTTTAATATCGGCAATATTTTTCTCTAAAGCATCACGATTGTGGAGAGAATTTTGAGTTGCTTTATTAAAACTTTGTGGATATGTTTCAAGCTGATTGGCAAAAAAGATTTCTTGGTTTTTCTTATTTCCCAACATAGCTGCAAAGCAAGATAGATTGTTTGCAGCAAGTTTGTCATACACATTTTGTATAGCAGTATTGTTGTTGGACACTACAGCAACCGTTTTGTTATTCATCAATAGATTCGCGATGATATTTAAGATGGTTTGTGTTTTTCCAGTACCTGGAGGACCTTCGATAATACTCACTTGATTAGTCAATGCTTTTGTGACGGCAATGTCCTGACTCAAATTTAGCCCAAAAGGAAAAATCATTATTTTTGGCTTATGATATTTTTTGATAATGTCAGGGTTTAGGTATTTTGCAAGCACACTCTCTTCACTGAGATATGAAATCCTATCGTACTGCTTATCTAAAAAATCATTCTCGTCACTTTTCATGCTCTTAGCCAACGCTTTTAGATAATCAAAGGTATTCTTGGCATTTTTTTGAACAAGTGTGTTATTCTCAAAACGCAACTCTTGTCTGCTGTACAGAGAAATTCGTCCGCTTTCATAAAATATTTTTAGATACATCCCAAAGTCCAAAATTTTGAGAATATTGAATAAACATCTATCCCGTAAATAGATACGACAAGAGTTAAGATCAAGAGATTTTGGATTTTTATATATTGAAATTCTTGTTGCATTATTATATGAATAGATTTTGTCACTTGACTTGAATCGAAGGTTAACCCTTGGTTGGTCATCATTTAAGTAGGCAATATCAAATGTTTTATCTTCTCCATCAATCAAAATCAAGTAGCTATTTTCATCCATGACGTTTTTATATTTCCCTTAATTTTTCTAATACCCTGACCATCGCCAATGTATCAAGCTTGCAGTATTCGAGGAGGGCACAGCGGATGCGTTCTTGCTCTGCCTCTTCCATTGTGGCAAGATTAGCATAGGCATTCATCGCTTCGCCACCGTTTTGTACACCGTCGAGCTGTTTATAGGCGTGTGCCATCTCTGGGACGAGGGCAGGGAGGACGTATTTGATCGAGTAGCTTCCGTTCATAGATGGCGTGACGTAGTAGCCTTTTTGAAACGGCACCATCAGATCACGTATATTAGGGATGATGCTTTTGAGGCATTCGCTGAGATCGGGAAAACTAAGGGCGAGTTTTTCGATCACCCCTTTCTCGAAGCTCATGTTATACGCCAGTACCGTAACGTTGTCAGGAATGTCATGGATTAGCTGTTGCGCCAATGCGTAGCGCGGATCGGCTCCAGAGGGCGCTAAGAATTCTCTATGTTCCAGTGTGTCATCGACGTGTTCGATATGGAGCGAATACTGAAACGGTATCTGCTGATAAGGGCTAATCCCCGACCATTGCGGAATCGCCTGCTGAAACGTCTCGAAATCGAGGTGGTAGATCGGGTAGGAGAGGGTGGAGAGAAACTCAGCGATTGCGTCACGGTCGATGTAGGTGCGTTGGGCTTTCCAGTTATCGACTTTTTGCTGTTGGATGGGGGTCATTTTGTAGCTATTGGGAATCTCTTCGATCCGAACGATCCCACGATTGTACAGTTCGACCTGATTTTTACTGCCGAGGTTAAAGATATTAAAGACGGAGTAATCGGGGATGCTTCGCTGTACTTTCCAGCAGTAGTGCATCGCGTCGCACTCATAGGGGTTTTTGCAGTGCTTTCCGATCTCTATGGCGGGTTCGTTCTCTCTATCTGCGAGATGTACTTCAAACTCGGCAAGTTTTGCAGGGACACCGCTCATCAACGCATCAACCGCTTCGTTCACGTCGGCGATACTAAAGAGGGCACTTAGATCGAGATCATCGCCTCGAACGTAGGAAGTGTCGATATGGACGACATAGCTGTTGGTGACACTAATCCCGAGGCTCTCGAGGACGTAACGCTGGATTGAGATATCGTGCAGATAGATATTTTTGACCTCCGAGGAGCTTTTGACCTCGTATATCTCCACACCATCTGGAGTAACGCGGAGGACATCGACCATCACGACGATCCCCTCATGGATAAACGTTGCCTCGTAGATGTACTCTAACCCCTCAGTCATCCACTCCCGCGTCAACTCCGCCATCCCTGCGAAGTTCTTCTCCAGATAGGGGATTTCACGACCGTTAGGAAAGAGGGCACATGCTAGATCACCGACGATATTTCCCATTTCAAATCGTGCGAGGGCGGTGGCATCGGGAGGGCTCAGCACCTCTGAACTGTACTTTTTCAGCCAGAGGGATTTGGAGCATTGGATTCCGCGGGTGTAGAGGGATTTAGAGAGGGGCATTTAATTTAGTAAAACATTTATAGAATTTATACGATTTTGTGGTAAGTTTGAATGATTATTAAAATTATTCAAATCAAATATTATATTTATATTTTCCACATCCTGAGTAGTTCTATCCACTCTATAGATCACATGCGCATTATTTCCAGCATTAATCCATAGTTCATCAACTCTTTGAATTTCACTAAATACAAAGTGAAAAGGATGATTTCTATATGGAGTTCTCTGCACAAAATAAGGGTTGCATGTGCACAATATATAGGGTATGTATTCTAGATCAATATCTCTATACCCCCAAATATTTAGATTATGAGCATTTTCAATAATTTCGAAAAATTCTTGAAAACTCAGATTAGGAATTAAGCTGCTACATTTATTGAATATTTGATGAATATTATTAAGGAAAACCATTTTAATTGTAGCTATTTGAGCATGATCTATTGGGACATTTTGTAATTGCCGATATGGAACTGCATTGGTTAAAATTGATGGACAGTTAGTACTAGGTGGATGTCTAAAATGAGTGGCTCTATCAGGATTATGCTCCCCAACTATAGTTAAAGTTACGCCGCAATTGTGAACTCTGCATAGAGGTTTTCCTCTCCTGTGCCGAGTCAATAACCATGCTCCTATTTCAACAATTTCATTTGTATTGCTATCAACTGCGTATTGTGGCATACATATTCCTTTTAATTTAAATAATTTTTTTTCAAAAAATCTAAGAGTGGCTGATGTAGTTTATAATGAGACTTTACTTCAGTTACAGCTCTTTGATAATAACCAGTAAAATCGATTGCCTTAATTAATGTGTCATAAGGAACTACTTTAAGATTTTTAATAGGCAATACATGGCCAAAATCATTGTATTTTTCATTTAAATCAAAAAAATATTTACCATTTACAGTCGCAATAGTGAAATGTTTAGAATCATGATGTTGCTTATCAGAGTGTGTTGGAATAATAACTATGTCTCCTAGATCTACATCGTTCATTGTTTCAGTAAACATTTTAAACCTACCAGCTGCATCATGACACATATCATCATTTTTAAAGATATGTAGAGGAATATCCCAATATTTTCTAGCACCTAAAATATAGTTTTCTATCCATTCTTCTTCATTTCCACGTAAGTCTAGTTTTGGTATTCCCCAACCTTGTCGTAGTTTATTGCATTTCCATAATTGTTCATCTAAATAATCTTTATAGCCATTATTTTCATAATCAATTTTATCAGGCACTATAGCATTTAACTTATCTTCTAATTCAGCTCTTCGTTTATTAAAATGAACTGGGCAGGAAGCCTCTACAACACCGCCTGGTTCGCCTTTTGAAATTCTAAAGATTAAGATTTTCATTTTAATTCCCCTGATAATATGGTTATTGAATTCATTACACCGTCTCGAAATGTGCCAAGGCGGTGGTTATCTGGATAGGGTCATATCATATACTTATTTTTTCTCTTGCCAAAAGCAGGTAATGTTCCTTCTAAAACATCTACCAGACATTGGTTAATTTCAGGATTTTCTATCGATCCCGTCAAGTAACTAAACACATTGTTATTTTGTTTATCTATTTTTACATGCACTATCTGCTCAGCATCAGCAACAACTGCCAAATTAGGATTGTGTGTTACCATGAAAATTTGTCTTCTTTTTTTTGCTATCTTTATAAATTCAACAACAATTTTTGCAACACTTTGATTATCTAAGTTATCCTCTGGTTGGTCTATGATAAGTGGAATATCTTCCTTATCCAGCATCAGATAGAATACTAAGAGCAACGCTCCTTTTTCACCAGGAGATAATTCATTTAGTGTTTTACCATCTAGCATTAATTCATAATTAGGAACCAAATAATTAATAGAAAATAAATATTTATATAATTCATCAGAATTATTAACTTGATCTTCTATATTCATTTTGGCTTCATTTCTACGAAAATCTTTTTCCAAATGTTCAATAAGATTGATTAGAATCTCTTTAAATTCTTGAAAGTTATTAAAATCTTTATCTTCAAGAATCCCTTTTAACCTTTGTTTTCCATCATCTTTCCCGTAGAAACTTCCCATTTTGTTTTGACTGATAAAGTTCAAAAAACTATCTTCAAAATTATTTAATTTAAATGTTGCATTTATTGATATCGAGTAATTTACCAAAACATCTTTATAATCTTCTAGGGTTGAATCAATAGACTCTTTAAGCTTTTTATATGTATCTACTATTTCTGATTTTTTGTTGTAAATAGCCTCTACACCTGCTAATCGTTGACTTCTTGCTTCTGTTAAATCAATATATAACTCATTTTTTATGTATTTAAGTTCTGAGATTAAACCTTTTATTGAATCTGGCGTTGCGGTATCAGCAATTAGATTATTTTTTTGTTCTTCCCACTCTTTGATTTTTGATAAATATATTTGATATTCTTTTTGAACACTAGAAAGTTTGCTTTCCCTTTGTTTTATGTCTTCTTGTAATTTTTGGATATCAATGCTAAGTCCAGTATTTGTTTCTTTGTCATAAATTAACTTCATTGATTGAGCAGAACTAATATCGATTTCATCTATTTTAGAATTAATTATTTCATAATTAACCGTATAATTAAATATCTTTTTGACATCTAAATTATATTTTTCTAGTTCAGTAGATGTGACTTCTAATACAGACTTTATATGATTTTCTAGCCTTTCAAAATCAGCTTTTAAAATTTTCAAATGTCCATCTTGCTTCATCAGTTCACTAACTCGAGCTGATAAAGATTTTTTACCTTCTTCTTTTTGTTGCAATTGTTTTTTTAATTCTTCAAGGGTTTTAAATTTCGTTTCATTATCGCTCCCCTCTTCAAAATTTGGTTTTTCTATTTTTTGCGGCTTGTCTTTTTGATGTTGTTTATACTCATTCCATTTAATTTTGAATTTTTCATTGATTGTTCTTAAATATCTTTCAATATTCTTTCTTTCTAGACTTATAATTTTTTTATTGAGTTCATGAATCTTTGGAAGTAGGGTTTGAACATCGCTTTCAATGCTCTCAGTTTTGAAATTAATCAATTCTTCAAAACTATTTTTACCTAGCCTATATTGACTTGGTAAATGGGTAAACACAACTTTTTGCAAAGATTCCTCAAAGCCTTCTCCTTCTAAATCATTACAAAGTTTTTCAAAGTAATTTTGAGGAAGATATCTCACTCTTTCTACAGGGTTTGCTTCTATTGATTCACTTAGAAGTTTAGTTAGCTTATCGTTCGATTCAAATGTTAATTCAGCCTCGAAATTATCTGCCAACTTGTTTTTAAAAAATTTTTGTTTATTTAAAAATGAAAAATGTGATTGATTTGAAGAGTTTGTTAATAAGCCAATAATATCGGAAATAGCACTTTTCCCATTGCCTTTATTGCCTATAATAGCAACTAACTCTTTATTGAATTCTAAAGTTGCGAAATCACTAAACCATAAGCCCTTATTTCCAGTATATCCAGCAATTGGTCGTATATCTAAGCTTTTTATATATTTTGTTTTATTAGAGTGTACTCGTTTAAGTATTTCAGGTTCATCTCCGATAAAAACTCTTTCTTCAAAATCGTGTAATACTTGTTGCAAGCCTTTAAATGTTGGATCAGCTTTAATCCAAGAAAAACAATGTCCTAGAATTTTACTCGTGAACTCTGTCTGAAAAAATTGATGTGCATCGCTACAATGAAGTAATTTATAATTAACTTCCTGAGTTATTAAACTTTGTTTTGATTTCATCGCATTTTCAATTGTAGGAGAAGCGGAAAAAATAAAATCAACATTATTGATTAAAGACTTTTTATCTGCAGGGCTACCTTCCCACCTAAAATCACTCCATTCTGTTTGCCCAATAACCCTTAAAAACTTACCTTTGAATAATTTTTTTAATAAAAGTTCATTCACTTTATCTAAGGAAATAGTAAAATTATTGAACCCGATTTGCTTATCGGAATCTTTAGGTCGCTTATCAGCAGGAGTGTCTTGTTTGATTTTATTACCAAAATTTTCCAAATTAACTACACTAAGGCTTCTATTTTCAAACTCGGTCATTTCAATTTTATTTATAAATTCACTTTCGATTTCATCAATACTAAGTTCGTCTGAAAAAATAATATGATAGTTAATTTTATTTAGGGAGTTATTTCCTACGTAATCCCTTAATCTCAATTCTATAACTGGTAAAATTAATTCAATATTAGGTAGTTTACCACTATCTTTAAATTCTTTAACTTTTTTAAATCCATCTAAAAACCAATAATCATTTATTCCTAGCACTTTAATGTTATCAGGTAATAATTGTAATTTTTCTAAGTAATTATCCCAAATACTTTCTTTATCACCTTGTTTGTACTCATGCACAATTGAGTCTGGAGTATGTACGTGCAAATCCCATTTTCTCCACTCTGAACCTCTTTGATACATAATCAACCCTCCTTATTTATGAGTAAATTCCCCAGTCTCTTTTAACTATCCAATTTATTGGATGCCATGTCACATAATTTTTAGGTTCAAAGTTTTCATCCAACAGCTCAATTTTATGTATTTGACTAGGCAATATAGACAAATTATGTTTCCCGTCAGGACTATTTAAATCTAAAAAATGAAATCGGTCACTATTGTCTTTGAACTTTCTACTTGGTCCGAAATCAAAAGCGACGCATTTTCTATTTCTTAATAAATTATCTTCTTTGGCTATAAAGTCAATAGATAAGAGTCTTTTTTCATGAATTGCTTGTAAGAATGTGGTTAACATTTTATTTCCTTTTGTGTAGATGTATTTTCATAACTCAACAACTCTCTCAAACATCTCTTTAATCTCCATTTCATGAGAGATCAAAAATATCTGTCGATACGATTCGCTGATAGTGTGAAACGCTTCCATTATTTGGATGCGCCGTTCCTCGTCCTGAGAGCCGAATACCTCGTCAAATGCTAAAAACCCGATATTGCCACCACCACTAAGTTCCCCCAGTGTTTTGGAGATGGCGATGCGCAGGACGAGATTGGCGAGATCGATCTCACCGCCGCTGAACCGTTCGATGGGGTAGCGCTCGCCGTTGTCGTAGATGTAGAAGTCGAACTCGGGGCTTACCTCGATGTGCTGATAGCGTCCACGGGTGATGCGGCTGTACATGTCGCTGGCGACTTCTCCGATGCGGGGGGCAACACGAGCGTTGATGTGGGTTTTGAACTCGGACATCACTGCTTTGAGTTTCTCGTAGTCGGCTTGGTCGTTTTCACGGGTTTTGAGTGAGGCTCGGTTGATCTCGTCTCGTTTGATCTCTTTGTCGATTGCTTCGATGTCGCGGCGGATGTTGGTTTGCTCCAACATGGCAGTATTGTACTCGACAGCTTTGGCATCTTTGGCGGTTTCGGAAGCTTTGGCATGGGTGATCGCTTCGTTGTGGCTCTCTGGGCGGTAGGTGTCGGCGGTGATAAGGGCTTGGGTTGAACTGATAGAAGCCTCGTCGGTTTTGATTTGCGTTTGGAGTGCTTGGAACGCTTCGGTTTTGGTAGGTATGGTGGCGATGAGAGCTTCGAGTTTGATGAGGGCTTCGACCTGCGGTTTGAGGTTCGTATGCTGTTCTTTGAGTGCATTATGAGCATTTTCATCGTAGGTGATGGAGCCTAGGAGGGCAAGGGCAGCTTTGTTGCTTAGTCCCCGTGTTTCGACCTCACGGAATTGTTCCTGTGCTTTGAGGAGGTCTTTGGATTTACTTTGGAGGAGGGTGATTTGGGTTTGTAGGAGATTGAACTTTTGTTGCGCCTCGTCGGTGATCTTTTGAGAAGCTACTTTTTCCTCTGTGAGGGCATTGAGTCTGAGTTGTAACGCATCGATCTGCTTTTGATATACCTTACTAATCTCAGTTTGGAGTGATGCGAGAACAGTGTCATACTGCTCCATCAACGGACGGGTGCAGGTAGGGCAGGAGGATTCCCGTCCCAGATCGGTGATCGTCTCGACTTGTTTGGTCACTTTAGCGATATTGGAGCGATTGGAACCGATCTCGGCGGTGATGGTGGTGATCTCGGTATCGAGCTTGAGGAGAGCGGCTTTGAGTTCAGATAGGGCTGTTTGCTCTGTTGAGAGCTGTTTGTGCATCTCCTCTAACGGAGTGATTTCTTTGGTCAGTTGCGCCACTTCCTCTTTACGGGCAGTGTAGCCTTTTCTCAGCTCCTCTTGCTCTTTCTCTAATCCGACCTTTTGGAGGAATGTGGTTTTTAACTCGTCTTGGGCTTTGAGCGATAGCTCCAATGTGGCGAGTTGCCCTTTGAGAGGGAGTTGTGTCGTGTAGTTAGTGTGATGAGCATTGAGGGTTTTTAGCTCGGTTTCGAGTTCGGTTAGCTGTTTTTGGTGAAGGGCAAGGGTCTGTTGCGCTTTTTCAAGGGTATCGAGTTTCTTTTGCCGTTCCTCTTTGGCTTTTTGTTGAGTCTCTACGAGAGCTTTGGCGGCTTCGTAGGCGGTGCGGAGCTTTAGGGATTCCTCGGTGAGGGTTTTGAGGGTCGCTTCTATGGTTTGGGAGAGGGCGGTTTTAGAGGTAAGGTCATCTCGGTGCTGTTTGAGAGTTTCATCGCTGAGGAGAAATGCTGATGCGCTTTTGATGTCACGATTGAGTTCCGTTAGCTCCTCGCGGATCATTGCTTCGATTTTATCGATCTTCTCCAGTCCCAGCAGTCGGCGCATCATCGCTTTGCGCTCATCGTTTTTCATGGAGCTAAGGGCGGTGAGTTCCTTTTGGGAGGCGAATACCGTATGTAAAAACGCCTCTTTCCCCATCCTCAGCAGTTTCGTGACGGCGGCGGTGACTTCACGCGCGCCACTCACGATAGACTCATCCCCCTCTTTGAGCGTTGCAAAGGCGGTGAGGGCTTTGCCCCGAAACTCGCGGATAGCGGTGTAGATTTTCCCCTCGATCTCAAAGTTCAACTCGACTTTGACCCCTCCGGTACTTCCTGCGGTGGGGATCAGCTCTTTGGAGCCTTTGTAATCGCCGTAGAGGGCGAAAAATACACCATCAAAGATCGTCGATTTGCCTCGTCCATTGCGTCCGAGGATTCCACACAGACCGCTTTCAAACGTGATCTCATACGAGGCGTAGCGTTTGAAGTTCTGTAGACGAAGTGATTCAAGCGTCATTGTTCACCTCGTCATAGCGTGCAAACAATGTTGCGACTTTGGAGTTTAGGCGTGTGAATTCTTCGGGTGTGGTGGTTTGCTCTTCTAAGAACGCACCAAAATACTCTTGCAACGAGGCGGCGTTCACACTCTCCGTCGCGGCGGAAGCTTCACTACGTCGGAACTTGCGTTGCACTTGAACATTGAGGGCGGTGTGAAAACACGCTTCGATATCGCGGTTGGAAATGTCGATCGATTGGGTGGCACTCAGGTTTTCGAGGGTGATGGAGAGCAATGCACCATCAACGACCAACGATTCAGCGTATGATCGGAGTTCATTGAAAATATCCTCTGATGTTTGGGCATCGACACGGAGGCGGTGGCTGGGACGGAGGGTGATGGGGTGGAATGTCACATCAAGTGAATCCCCTAATGTTACAAGGGCATATCCCTTGTCGTTGCGTGCATCACCACTACTGGTTCGCTCCGTTGATCCCGCATAATAGACGTTAGAATGTTTCCCGACGCTTCCAAAACCGTGCCAGTGTCCGAGAGCGACGTAATCCATCTGAGCAAACAGCACCACTTTCTCACGCGGATAAACCCGCTCGCCGTACTCCTCCATCATAAACTGCGCTCCAACAGAGCAGTGAAGCATCATAATGTTGCGTTTGTCGGCGTCTACCGAAGCTTCACACTCCTCAATCGCCGCGAGGTTGGAGACTTCATCGTTGATATGAGGGATGCAATGGAAGTTGATATCATCAAATATTACTTTCTTATACGCCTCTTCGAACACCGGATGGATGTGATCGAGTGTCCGTAATGCCGCGAGGATAGGGGAAGCGGAGCGGGTGCGTGGTGTCGAGTGGTTTCCCGCGATAATGATCGTCTCTATATGTGCGACGCTGAGCCGTTTGAGCTGTGTAAGACAAAAACTGATAGCACGGTTCGAGGGATGAGGGCGGTGGAAGAGGTCGCCGGTGTGGATGACGTAATCGGGTTTGATTTCTAGTATCGCATCGATCACCTGAGTAAAGGCATCGTAAAAATCAGCTTCTCGTTGATTGATTCCAGATTCATTGACGATCTCAAGATCGTTAAACCCCAAATGGGTGTCGGAGAAATGGAGAATCCTCAACGCTAACCTTTGTACTTTCAAATATGTTTAAGTGTAGATTCAAATAAATGATATTGACCAGTTATCAATTGATTTTTTAATTCTAACCATATGCCATCATGATTAGCGTCACGAATATTTTTTATTCTTGTTCTACATTGATATTTTTGTAGAATGATAAGAAAACATATAAGTTACATAAAGATAATATGGTATATTGTTTTCAGAATTAAAGTTGGGTGTAATTGATTAAATATTTTTTATTCATGATTTTGTTGATTACTTCTATGTATGCAAGTAGCATAGAGGTTGGCAGTGAAACGACTTCAGTTGATGTTTTGGAAAATAGTTCAATTTATATTGACCATACACGTAGTTTAGGGTTTAATGAAATAAAAAACGGAAACATTACGTTTAAACCAAACACTACAAAAAGACTTTTATTGGGCTACTCTCCCAATTTTGATGTATGGATCAAGTTCACTGTAAAAAATACAACAGATGTTAAAATTTCTAGGGTTCTTGAATACAACAATCCTATGACAACAAATATTTTTTTCTATTCTCCTGATGAAAATTTTTCGCCACAAACATCAGGGATTTTATCTGGAAACCTTGGTCAAAAAAGTATTAATCCTATTTTTAAAATAAATTTAGAAGCGCATGAAGAAAAAACCTATTTTATTAAAGTTTACTCTGAGGTAACAACGTTAATAGTGGATTTGAAATTATGGAAAACTAACCAATTTTATGAAGCAGAAATTGATCATCAAAAAAAACTAGCCCTATTCTTTGGTGCAATGATAGCTTTAGCCTTGTATAATCTATCCCTGTATTTTTTTACAAGAGATAAATCCTATTTATATTATGTTGTCTATATGATCGGAATTTCATTTCACCATACGGTGTATACAGGCTTTTTTCATATATTTCAACTAGATGCTCGACTCAATGAGCTTATTATTAAAGCAGCGGCTATAATTGTTGGTATTCCGGCTTTTGCTCTTGCTGTCAAGCGACATTTAAAAATGACCATCTGCGCCAAATAAAAATGACCAGTTTGGTGTGAGCATTTCACTAAAAATTGGTAGTTTTTTTGGTGGTTATTTTTAAGCGTCCTCCTTTGGTTTTGGTTT
>JAQTLL010000006.1 GCA_028714915.1 Sulfuricurvum sp. | reverse complement strand
GCAACTCAGGAGTAATAATCAAATACAGTGCCGCGATGATACTCACGAATGCCAACACGATCAACGTGAGCTTAACGCTGTACATCAGCATCACCGCAACAAATACCCCGGAGAAGAGAACATCGAGGATAAGGGTAACTGATTTATTGGCAATGAATTCTCGTATTTGGTCAAGCTCACGAACACGGGCAATGATGTTCCCTACTTTGCGTTTCTCGAAATAGACAAACGGCAGTGCCAGAAGATGGTGAAAGAGCTTTGCTCCCAGCTTGGCATCGATCTTTGAAGTGGTGTGAGCAAAGATGTGACTGCGGATAAGATTAAGTATCAGCTCAAATACCGCCACAACAACAAACGCCACCGCGAGAACATCCAGCGTACTCATAGAGCGGTGGACGAGAACCTTGTCTAAAATCACTTGTGTAAAGAGAGGGGTAATCAATCCAAACAGTTGTAAAACAAATGAGGCAATAAGCACTTCCGCCATTATTTTTTTGTACTTCATAATCTGACGAAAAAACCATCCAAATCCGAAACGGGCATCGGCACTAAGAATACGGTGTTTTAAGACAATGCTTTTCCCTGAGCTCTGAGAGGTGCACTCCTCATAGGTCATAATGTAAGGCTCTTTTTTGGTAATATCGAAGACCAAAAGCTCTTGATTCTCTGTATTGCCTTGAATAATACTCATGTAGGTACCGTCATGTTTGAGGACAATGATCGGCATCGGATAATCGGTGATAAGTTTCTCTAAGGGAAGTTTTTTAATCGATGCACGAAACCCCTGTCGCGTTGCAATACGGGTTAGCTCTTCGATAGAGGGTTCATGCTCACTGAGGGCGTACTCTTTGATAATAACACGAGTGTCTATCGCAATGCGGTTGAGTTTGCCTGCTACTTCGAGGGCGGTTAATGCGCTGTGCATTCTTGGGCTCCTGCGTGTTGTAATTTCAATGCTTCCGCCTCATAGGCATGTTGTATCTTTTCTGATTCCAATGTCAGCTCCCTCTCCAGTCCCTCTAGTTTTACACTCACTTCACTCACCGCATCTGCCTCCCCTCCGGCACGAAGACGCTGGGTCATTGTAATCTTAGAGCGGGTTTCAGTAAGTGCCTCGGTTTCGTTTTTGGTGAGCATGGCTAGACGTTGTAAGTGTTGTTGTTTGGTTTGGGTATTTGCATCAAATTCACGTTTGGCAAGGGCATATTCTTCATCTATCCGATTACGTTCTAAATGAAGACGCGCCGATTCACTGTTGTATTTGAACCCTTCAAACAAATTCCATCGGACACTTAGACCTGCATTCCAGCTGTTGGGTTGGATACTTTTAAATGCATCATAGGCGTTATGGGGATCAGACCCATAGAGATAGTAATTTGAGTAGAGCGATACAACCGGAAGCTGGGAGCGCTCGTTCATCGAGATCTCAGCATTCTTCTCATCCATTTTCTCTTGATATTGGCGTGCTTGTGAATTGTTCTCAAAACTGCGAAGATGAATCTCATCGGCTTTCGTAGCAAGTGATAATAGTTGTGTCTCTTTGAGATCAAGCTCTACATGGGAGAGTTTGCTCAGTGCGATCAGATTTTCCTCGTATGTCATAAGCGAGCGTTCGATATCGTGTTCCAGATCGATAAGACGAATCGCTTCATCCCCTACTGAAACACGGGTCTCTTTTCCGGCAGTATAGAGACGCTGTTTATAAAAATAGAGTTCTTTACGTAAGGTATGCATTGACTTTTTAAAACGCTGTTCGTTTTGAGCCTTTTGCGCTTGAGCGTAACGGTCTAAGATTTCCAAATGGAGTTTCGTCTCTTCATTACACACTTCGAGTCTTTTTGCTGCAATCTCATTTTTAGACATCTCGATTTGTTTGAGGGTTGTACCAAAGTGATAAAGTTCATAGTTGAGACGTAAAGCAAGTGAGTCTTTATTGCGCACCGCAGAGTTGATCGTCGTATCACCAACCGCAAGTGCACCTGAGGTAGTACGATCAAGATTACGGTTGTATTCGCCGTTATAGCCCAAAGAGAGTTGCGGATAGAGCGTTGAATAAATACTTTCTAATCGTGCTTCTTCGATAGTGGTATCAATACTGCGCAGTTTCAAACGGTGAGAATTTACTGAAGCAGAAGATTGCAGCTCAGTAAAGCTGATTTCACGGCCGTACAAAATAGTTGCCGCACAGGCCATAAAAAATAAACATTTTTTCATAATTACTTCGTTAAATTAATTGTAGAAGTAGAAATATTAACGAACGGTAACTTACAAATGTGATGTTATTTTGTAATAATTTTAAATATTTGATATTTATTACTATAGGTAACACTATTGCTACATTATATGTTATAAACTGTTTATTATTTCATAAACTTGAAAATTAGTAAAAAACTATACCCATTAAGGGATTAGTGCCTCAATGCAGAAAATAAATATTTTTTGTCACTATAAAAATAAGATTTGTTGACGACAAAGAGCTGATCAAAGAAACCCTTTGACCACCACCGTAAAAGATTATCAATCAAATTAAAATACTTGAATATGTTTTCTCTCTTGGAGTCAACCGATCAAAGCGTACTCGGAAGAAATTATCATCGAGCCGCTTAGAAACTAACGCACTAGTTTCTTTAATCACCTTCAAGCTGATTAGAGAAATAAGGGCTTGATTCCATACCTGATATCCCCATTCTTGTAAAAAGTATGGATACCCTTTGGTTAAATAGAATATTTCATGTAATGCATCATTGTCAAATAATTCTCCCACATCCTGAACTGGATCTTGAAGTGCCTTAATGGCATCAGGTTCATCTAATGGACTGATATCTGGAAAATTAAACAAACGTTCGGCGTACGATTTAGACTCACCTGCCAAAGCTGGTAAAATGGGTAATCCAGCACCAATAAGCACTAATGGCAATTGTCGCTGCTGCATTTTATGCATTGCCATAATAAGAGCACTATCCTGCCGAGTGGTTCGATGATCTCGCCCTCACTCATAAAGCGGTCGATGATGCAAGGATGCAAGGGAATCTGTTCATCAATATGAAAAAGTTCAACGAATCTATTTCTCCCTCACACTAATCACTTTTCCCGTTTCGATACAGTAGGCGCTGAGGCTGTTATACCCCTCTTCCGCCATATAGCATCCCGTATCGATATTGACAAAATGCTCTTTAACTCGCGGGCCGTTTTGCATCGGGGTGTGACCGAAGATATTGAAAATCGGTGCATCGCTGGAATCGGGATCACGGCGGCAGGTTGTGGCGAGACGGGCAAAGGTGCTGTACATCGAATCAATCTTACGCATTGCCCATGCAGTAGCGATAGGGGCGTGAGAAACGACGACTGGTTTTTGCGATGGATGCTCTATCGGAAGTTCGAGATAGAGGGGGAGTTTTTCCATCCATTTCATATCGTCTTTGAACCGCTGAAGTCCCTCGGTGAAATCGTCAGTTTTAACCGGCTTGCCGTTTTCAAGTTTGATAATGCCGTAAGAGCGCAACGTCCAGACTCCGCCGTTACTGTACCACATACTATGTGTCGGTAAATCTTCACCCGTCTCAAAACAGCGCATTAGGACAAATCCTTGCGTAATCATCGCCTCTTCGTGATTGCCCATAACACACAGGTGATTGTTTTCCCGTACGAAGCGAACCACTTCCGCACTTTTGGCTCCTCTATCGATCAGATCACCGACGAAGACAAGACGAGCATCATCTGGGAGTTTTGCGACAAGGGCGATAAGTGTATCATAATGACCGTGAACATCGCCGATGACGTAGTGATTCATAAACTTCCTGCCCTTTTTAATCTATTCGTTTTATAACTATATTGTAGTTCTTAAAACCTATTTTATAGGTTTGTCAATGCTGAATATAATCTTGGTTTGTAGTAAAATAATCGAAAAAATGAAATCTAACTGCAATCAAAGGATTAATTAAGATTATATATCTCGTTGAGAGCGATAAATGTTGCCACACTTGCTCTGCAATGCACAACCATATCGTATCCCTTAGGATTGCCAGTAGTAGCCAACTCAATTTGCTCGATTAACTCTCTTGCCATCGCTTCGCTAAAAATTTTAGCTTCTGTTTTCATGTTTATTCTTTACACTTTGTCAAAATTGTTTCATCTCTGCATCTCTCGTCGATACGCATCGATCGCATCGCGGTTAAAATGTTTCATGGATGCGAGTTCGGTATCGGAATCGATATTGACCATATAGTCGCGTATGAGTTGAGTGACGAGGCGGGATTGTTCGAAATCACGCTGTTTTTTGAGAATCTCACGGTCATGACGCGAGGAGAGCCAGTGTTTATAGACGGCAAATTCGAGGGGATGGATCGTCGGTATGATGGCAAACGCTCCCATTTCGTCGATCACCATACTCTCGAAAATGCGAGAGTTTTCCAACCACTGCATCCCCTCCATCTCCAAATCTATGATGTCGGTAAAGAGCGGATCTTCACGGTAGGTCTGAAAACTCATCTTTTGGCTAATGGGGCTGATGAGCTCGATGAGCATCCCCTCTTTGTTACGGAAACGGTAGGGTATATCGCTATCTTGAACGAAACTGGAATCGATGAGACGGAGCAGTTCGCTGAGTTTTCCTCCGGGGAGTACTTCAGTAAAGACGAGGGAAAGTTCCTTGGACTTTTTGTTGAGCAAATCTATATCGTCAGTTGCGAGCTGTTCTTCGGAGACGAAGACACCGCAATGGGATTCATACGCATAGAGGGCATTGGTGCCGATGAGGATGATTTTGGAGTTAAGTCCCAGTTCGTTGATTTTTCGGTAAATACGGATCAGTGAAGCTGGGGCACGACCGAGCAATTCAATCTTATTGAGTTTGCGCATCTTTTCCATTCGTACTTCGAGTTCGGAAAGTTCGATTTTTAGGGTCTCTTTGTGGGCAATGAAATCGGTATGGATTTTTTCAGTCTCTGCACTGCGTACCCCTAGCGAGGAGGTTTTTTTGGTGATGGAGTTTTGTTTGGTGAGATACTCTTTTCCACCCGAATTTTTCCAAAACATACTGAGATTGAAATCGCGGTAGTAACAGTTCTTTTGACGAATGTAGTGTTCATAGAGCTGTTTGGTGTTGATTAGCTGCTTACGTTGGGAAACGGTGTATTCGCTGAGCAGGTACTCCATCACGTTCCTTTATTAACTATTTCTTGGATTGTAGCAAAATTATCCAAAAAGTGAAATCTAACTGCAATCGAAGAATTGATTAAGATTTATAACAACTCACATCCATATACACCCTTCTCCTACATAAACGGTGCTGTGATAGCGAATTGATCACTTCCAAAGCGACACCTTTGATACCCATTTCTAAAGAAGCTTTTGAAGCTGATCTCATATCATACACAAGTGTTTGAGGTAATTCTACACCGCTAAAACAAAATTTCGTTCCGTATCCCATACTTCCGGCATAGGGTTGAAACTCGATCACCAGAGTTTTTCGGACTCCATTTTTTAGGTACTCGATCTCTAGAAAATATCCGCACTCATATGTCGCGGTGACTTCACACCCTTTGATGTCGTTTAGATAGGTGCAATCTTTTATTTTATTCATAACGTTCTCTTTCATCGCGGTAGTACATATTAACCCCTATCGCTTAACTTTTTTGATCTCTTTCCAAATAGCAGTTCATTGTCGTCCATTCTCACTTCATATTTTTTAGTCGTTTCCATTTCATTATTTCCCTTTTTTTCATGTATCGCCTACAACAGTTTCAATGCACTAAAACCGACCCACACTACTTGGCTTCAACAGCTCCAAAAGCTCTTTATCTTCGACCTTTTTTGCTAGAGCACTCTCATAAGGTGTTTGCTGCTGTTTATTTTTTATCTTTTTATCGGCACCGTGATCGATGAGCTGTTTTATGGCCTGTTTTAAACGTATTAGAGAATCTTGTCTGATATTTTTTGGTTTAACTCCCGCAAGAAGCAAGATAGATTCAACGTCACTATAATGTTTTTCCTTTGTGCTCTCATTTTTGAGCTCATTATACTCATGAGCATACCACTCTACAAACTGATGTAAAGGGGTGTCTCCGTCTTTGTCTTGGTGGTTTATATCGGTTTTGTGTTGGAGTAACAGATCGATTTTTTGAAAAAGATACTCATCGTTGCTTAAAAATTGCAAAGGCGAAAATCCATCGTTGTCTTTATCGACATCCACACCCAGATCGAGCATCAGTTTAAAGGCCTCAAAACACTCTTTGCCGCTTTTTGAGAGGAGCATGTCATGGTAACCCAGTCCCGCAGGAGTGTTAAGCTGGGATTTAAAGGCATTGATGAGATAGTGATACATCGTATAATTGATCATGAGAGGATTCTCTTCTCGACCTATATCTTTTTGATCAAGAAATCGACGTCCAAAAGAGCGTTGATCTCTTTTTGATACTCCAGCTTGGCGGTCTCATTCATATCAGGATACGCATCAAAATCGTTTTGAAGCTTTTCGTACAGCGGTTTTTTGTCATCAAAGATTTTTTGCATCTGTGCTGCATCGGCACCAAAAGAGATGGTACTCCAAAGTAAAAACAGGGATAAAAATATCTTCTTCATCTGGGTCTCTTTTTATTAGATTCTTCTTTACTATTTATCTGTTGTTCAACATAGTGCCATGATGAAAAACCTATTTTTGAGTTTTTCAAAAAATAATCCGTGTCAAACATTCTATATCGGCTAAGCAACTCTTCATTGGATACTTTATCCTCTAGTTTAGTGAACTCTTGAATCTCAGAATCAACACGCTTGAATGTATCAATTTGAATTATTTTCATCTTTTTCACGTCATGTCGATCTGATTCTTTGATAAAAAAAAGGAGCTTATTCCCCAGGGTTCTGGGATTATCGCCTTGAAATATCCCCTTGAAGCCGAAATCAGTAAGTTCGAGTATTTCTCTGTATTGGTTCAGGCGACAGCGAATATCAAGCTGTGCGATCTCTTCGAGATAGGTATAGTCTGTTTTCATGAATGTTTTATCCTCCAACTTCCAATACAATGTACTTACGATAAACGAAAATGGCAACGATTATAACCCAAGTGACGTTGAGTATGGTGTGTCGGATCGAGTTGATAACGAGTTTGTTCTCCTCGGTCAAGTTTTGCATTGGTTTGTTTTAAGAGTTGGAGCTTATCTCTTAAGCGTCGATACCTAATCTCATTCATGATTCTCAAAGGAATCCAAACGGATAAAGCGATAATGATATACGACAGCGATTGAATGATGATATGCAACGGTTTCATCTCTTCGAGCACCTGATCGTAGTATTTGGCGTAGTACGAGTCAACATCTTTCATGTAGATGATTTTAATCGAGCCTTTTTTGATGATTTCGTCGACATTCCCCGTATCGTAGGTGGCTCCATGCTCTAATGTTCCGCTCTCTTTGTTATAGTACTCAAACCCCAATACGTTGCCATCCATCCCCGTACGATAAAAATCCTCTGCTTTTACGATTGTGCCATGTTCAAGTAGATCACGATTGCGTTCGTATAGCTCATATTGCTTTATAGATTTGTTATAGGTGCCGTACAACACCAAAGTGATAAATAGCCCCAAAAACACTTTACGTATCAGATTTTCTCTCATCTGCTTTCTCCCTTATCAGGGGTCAAATTGAAATTGATCGGATGGTTTGCTGTAGATACATAGAGATAATGGGCACAATATTTCAACACGTCGAAATTCAGTTCCTCTACATGGTGCAAATATTCAGCAGGGATGTGTAGATACCACGCTTCGTAGTCATTTTCCCGCAATAACAGATTGTTCATCCAATCAGGTTCATGGTGACGGTATAGCCAGTGAGACTGGCACGCAGGACATTGCATCAGCACCAAATGATCGAGATTGGAGTGAAAGAGCACTCTGATTTCGTTGAGAGTATCGCTGTTACAGCAGTTGTTATTTAGATCCATTTATTTTCCAGCCTCAAAATATAAATCCTCCATATCCACCAAATAATTCAATAGTATGAGTTTGTTTTTTACTTCAGGGCTATCGAATATCACGTTATCTTGAGGTTTATAGTTTGCTAAAACATGATTTATCAGCTCTTTAAGTTCATAAATTTTATCATAGCTCAGTACGTCATAAAATCGTGGCAACTCTTCGAAAAAAGCTAAAAAGTCATTAGCATTTTCGACATTTACTTTTTTGAGTGCAACGCTTTTCATCATCTCCACCATTACATAGTCACATGCCTCACGGTTGACTGGATACCACTCAAACAGGGTTTGGGTAACACAAATGAGTGAAGATAGATAGTTATCGTCACTCTCATCACAGATACCTGCGAAAGTAGTGGTGAGGAAGTTAATGAGTTTTTTGTCAGATGGAAGAGTTTTACTTTGGCTGATAGAGATTTCAACATCAGGGACAAGCTCATACTCGACCATCTTCCCTGTAAACCAATTGAGAGATGAATTTCTATTTTCTGTCTTAACAACCAATCGATTCAGCGTTGCGATTAGAAGTCCGAATCGATTTGCTAAATGGGCAAAAAACTTTTTATGCTCCTCGTCCTCTTCATCATAAAATCCCTGAAAATGGTCTATCACCTGCTCAAAATGATCAGGAATAAAATTCATTTTATCCCAAATGATTTTTGAAAAATGCCCTTCATACATTGTAAATGTATCTTCTGCTTCGTAGCTGTAATAATCTTTCGAAGCATACTCGATAAAATCCATAATTGCATGGTATATATGTTTAGCAAAGGTTATCATCAGCGGTGTTTCAAGTGTCGCCCTCGCCTTTTGCTCATTAGAAATTTCATCGGCTTTGATATTACGCATCAGATTTTTAAAGATAGTTCGTGCCGTTTGATCCTGAGATTGGGTTTCTATCGTAACTTCATTTTCAAGATAACTATAGAATCTTTGCATCTCATCACCACTCATGGTACTTAGATAGACCAAAAGCATATCGTGATTTATACTGTTAACAAACTCATTGAACTCTGGGGAGCTTAAAGCGATGAGACTATCCACCGTATTGTGAAATACATCAACATCATTAAATTGTCTGTTTTTGATTTTAAGCCAATTTGGCACTACTCTATCATCATCCGGTAAATTGCCTCGTTTGATTAAATCAGTAAAATCTGTCATATTATTCCTCTCGTATGATCTATCAGCTTTAAATCCTCAAATCTGATCTCCAGCGACACACTACCGCCATCTATCTTCTCAAACACCACCGGCAATTCGACCTCAAAATCAAAAATATCCCCACTCACCGGATACTCCCACCCGATGTGCCCCTGTGTCGGATTTGTTAAGAACTCTCGATAGCGTTCGATGATGTCGCACGGTTTGACCTGCACCCGCGCGCACCGTGCGCTTTGGCAGCAAAGGTGATCGCCGTAACGATACGCTCCGCACTAAATATCTCATCTGTTTCCAACAACGCCTCGACCTCATAGGCTGTGAGAACATTAGGCAAAAGCCCAAACGGTTTTTCCCCTAATGCAGGACGTTGGACAAAGGGGTTTTCATTCATGATTTTTTTGGCATGGTGACGGAGCCAGCACAAAGATTTTTTGAGCTCATCGAGGGTGACACGAGGGAATGCATACTCGACATCTTCAAGGAGGCTTTTTTGCGTTCGGGTGCTGAGATTTTTCATGATTCGTGTTCTACACGCTTCATCTAAAAAGGTAAACGCTTTTACCAGATCATCTATATCGATAGAGCGAAGGAAGTTTTGGATTTCCTCGTTTTCAGCGGTGCTTAAAAACTGCTCCAGCACCCCATCAGCTCCGGCAAAGAACTGTTTGATCGTTCCCACATGGCGCTCTATCCCACGGAAGCTGTGATCACCCCCCTCTTCGATGATCATACTGCACCCTTCCAAGAGGTTAGCGGCATCGGAGTAATCGAGCACCTCGTCCCCTTTTTGGAGGAGTACGAGGATATTGTCCTGATTGACTGTGTTCGGGGTGAGGGATTTAAGCGTTTCCAAATGCGACTCGTTCCACTCATAGCGGCTGTTGTCATAAAAGTTCTCTCCGCCGCTAATGCCCAATGCACGAGAGAGGGTCTCATAGGGACGGACGGCGGGATTGATGAGGGCGGCTTTGAGATTGTATTTGGCGGCTAAATGGAGAGTATAAAATCCCCCCAACGAACTGCCGATAAGCATCACCGTCTCGATACGACGAAACGTCTCGATCAGCTCCGAGAGGGTCGCGATGGCAAGTGCGGGGTTGGTCGGCAGTGATGGGGCGATGATACCGTCGGAACGAAAGAGCGGTCGCAACAGTGTCGCCTTGCTCCCCTCCCCGCTTCCGCCGAATCCGTGTATGTAGATGATCATGCTTGCTCCTTAAAATTCAAATCGCAGTTTCATATTCTCGATCACGACATCGAGGATAGGTGCTTTGGTTTGGGTGGTGATGCGGTTGTGTTCTTGTTCGATCGATTGCAGTGGAGCGGGGACGCTGTAGCGGTAGATACGATCACGGTATTTGATCCAGAGTTTGAAGCCATCATAGAGGATACCGATCTTTTCTGTGTGGGAATAGCTGAATGAGCCTTTTTTCTTGGCAAACACCAAATCGGCGACGAACGTATTGGGAACATTGGTCGGCTCGATATTAGCCTCGCGGAGGATATACTCACCATCCGCCCATCCGCCGAGGACATTCACCCCGATCACTCCACCGCTGATGCGAAATCCTACCGCTGAGAAAGCGACTGCTTCTTGGGAGGTGAAGGCGTAGTTGCTGTTTTCTTCGTTTAGGTAGGTGGAGTCGGAAGCATGAAGCAACGATAAAAGTGCACCTAAAATAAAAAATGTTTTCATATCAATTAGCCTATTTATTCTCATTCATACTTAATTTTTACAAATATAGTTTGCAGCTTCATCTAATGTTTCTTTGCCACTTGTTCCTACTACAAAATATTGCCCTACATACTTTTTATTATAAAAATATGACACAATATCAGATTTTCCATTGGAACAATGCACATTATAAATAATTGCACTGTTGTCAGGGTCATAAGATTTTGGATTATTTAGTAAAGTAGATAATTCATAAATATTCGGTAAACGCCAGTCATCATATTCACCCAATCGTAAATCTTTACAATATTCTTTTGCCCCTAACCAATTTTTTTGCACTGTTGATGAATCGCTATTATCCTGCCAAATCAATCCCGTTACAGTATCTTTCGCAATACCATTTTTACTAATGATTTGAGCATTAGCAACGCCGAATAGCAGACAGACTAATCCTATCGATGAAACAAGTTTATTCATATACCATTCCCCCTCTATTATTTCTCATACTTTTTGTTAACAAAAATTATACTGATTTTTAAGGATAAACCATCTTTAATACGCTGCAACAATCTTGATTCACTGCATTATGCCATTAGCACGTTTGCATAACATTATCTGCTACAATAATAAAAATAAAATGGCTTAGATATAAAAGTGGCTCTACCAAAAGGAATGAAATGAAAATTTTAATCACACTACTGACCCTGGTTAGCTTTATCTGTGCAGCACAAATCGATGAGTTTGCTTTTGAAGTGAATTATTTACGAAACTATGACATGGCTATTAAAACTGCCAAAGAACAAAACAAGATCGTCATGTTAGTTGTTGTAGCCGATTATTGTCCTTGGTGTAAAAAGTTTGAAAGGAAGACCCTCAAGGATTCTGATGTTATGGTAAAAGTTAATGAAAATTTTGTGAGCATTATCATCGACAAATACAAAGATAAAGGTAAATATCCCGAAGAATTTTTGACTCCCATAATTCCTGTAGTATTTTTTATTGAGCCTAAAAAGCAAAAAGTCCTGACAAAAACAGTTGCCTATATGAAACCAGACGAGTTTATAACTAACATGAATGATGCGCTAAGCCTCCATAAGTCAGAGCAAAAATAATGAGAAAGTTATTGTTAGCGCTTTTACTCTCAAGTTCGCTTTTTTCAGCCTCGCTCTACACGCTTGATAATGTACATTCGTTAAATCTTTACTTCTCGAATCAAACAAATCTTCTGAGTCAGGATCAAGAAGCCTTGTTAAAGAACATGGTCACCGAAAAGCTAAAAAAAGCAGGTTTTGTCTTGGGAGAAACGGATGCCCCTATTTTTGTCGTAAAAATTGATGCTTTGGAGATAGAAGAGACGCATGCCATTTATATGGAAGTGGGTCTTGGAGAAGAGGTCATCACAAAGCGTAAAGGTAAAATAGGTACTTTTGCTTATACCTATTTAGATAGCCAGTTTATAGAGGGGTATAGTGACCCCTATAAAAATACACTTGAATCACTCACGCTCTTGGTAGATGCATTTATTAATGCGCATAAAGAGGATAACGAGTAAGTGCCATTTATCTTTATATAATGAAGCTGAGTGAGTATATAAGGTATCAGTAGTTGAAAGAACTTATTGCCACTGCCTTTTAAGTATAAGTCGTATACTATGTGTGAACGATTACATGATTAACAAATCCAAAGAAAGGGGATATTATGGCAAAAGGTCAAGATTCAAAAAAAGCAGTTAAAAAAGCACCAACAAAAACTTTAAAAGAAAAACGTAATGACAAAAATACGAAAAAAGATTAGACACTATGTACAATTAAAAAACGATAATTCAGCCTCTCGTTTTTTTTTCATAAACCTCATTCAATACTAACCTTAATTCAGAAGCCTATAGGCAGTCATCCTTTTTAAAAAACAACTATTCTGCCATAATTTGAGATATTTAAACCATTTGTCTTAGTAAAAATAGGATTTTATATGAGTTCTCGAACTTATTTTTAAATTTCAATATTGCTCTTGACATTATTACTAATTAGTAATAATACATTTGATGTATCATAAGTAAGATCTTTCAAAGTTTACCAAATTAAATACTATTAATACTTCTTTTAGACTACATTATATACAATACCTTTAGTACTTATTTTTAAATACTATAGGAAATATTATGATAAATCCATTTCATTACGAAGGTTTTGCTCTTGAAGAGCAGTTTTATGGCCGAAACGTTGAATTAGTTAAAATCCAAAAACTTGTGGACAACTCTAACAACCTGCTTCTGTATTCTAAACGTCGAATGGGGAAAAGTTCCCTTATCAAAGAGTTGATGCATCGTAATGGTGATCAGTGTTATACAATTTATTGTGACATTTTCGATATTGCTTCTAAAGAAGAATTTGCGTCCATACTTTTAAAGTCATTAGCGAAAGCTCATCACGGTGATCTTAAAACTATTATTAGCAACCTTAAAAAGTATTTCAAGCGAATTACGTTTGGAATTTCTGTCGATCCAAATACCGCTGAGATCAGCTACACGCCTCGTTTAGAAGGGCTAAGCTTTGAGGAGATGATGGAAGAGTTTTTTGAAGGATTATTTTTACTGAGTAAAGAGAAGAGGGTGATCCTCGCGATTGATGAATTTCAGCAAATTACTCTACTTGATACCAAAATTGATGCGTTACTTCGTAAATACATGCAAGAACCTTATAATGTTTCCTATATTTTTGCCGGCTCAAAACGCCATTCAATCACGTCACTCTTTACTTATAGTGCTCCATTGTATGAAATGGCAACGCACATGGAATTAGGGGGGTTGGATAGCTCATCCATTTTAGCGTATGCATCGAAATATCTATCCATCAATGAAGCAACGGTGGAGTATTTAATAGCACTATGTGATCATGAAACGAAACTGATGCAACACATCTTTCATATTCTTTATAACACTCATAAAGATGCAACTATTACACCGGTGATGATCGATAATGCACTTGAAGAGATTCTTGGGGACAAGAGCTCATCCTATACACTGTTGTATGACACTTTTTCTTTGACACAGAAAAAAGCATTTAAAATTATTACCTCCGATATTGAGAACATTTATTCGCTTGATACCCTTAAAACATACAACATTCAAAAAGCCTCATTGGCTTCCGCTCTTAAACAGCTTTATATGAAAGAGATTATTGACAAAGAAAAAGATAGATGGTTTGTTCCCGATCGGACATTGGAGTTATGGGGTAAGCGGATGTTAAACCGCTAAAACGTACATAATATTTTGTACAAGCGAGAATTGTATATGGAAAACACTTGGATAAGTGTTAGGAGCAGTTTTTTCAATAAAAGGGTTTTTGATTTTGGTGCATTATGGCGATGATAATGATTTCATAGTTCACTGGGCAAGAAATGTATAATATAATAATCTATTGAATTGAAAAAAGGCTCAAAATGCATGAATACTTAGATATTGGCTTTCGAAGTCTTATTGTTTATCTTTTTATGATGTTTGCGTTAAGAGTTTTTGGTAAGAATCAACTTTCTCAGCTCAATGCAGGGGATGTTATTTTACTTCTTCTCATAAGCAATGCTGTACAAAATGCTATGGTTGGACCCAATACTTCTTTAGAGGGGGGACTATTCGCGGCGACTGTTTTATTCTTAGCTAATTATTCAGTTAAGAAAATCATGTTTCAAAATGAGAAAGTCAAAATATTTATCGAGTCAGAACCAATTGTCTTAATTAGAGATGGTATATTAATGGAAACAGAAATAAAAAAATCTGAAATTTCATCCGATGAAATAGAAGAGAGTATAAGAGAACACGGCATTGAAAAAATAGAGGATGTTAAATTATTAATACTAGAAGTGGATGGTAATATAAGCGTTATTTCTATGGATAAAAATAATCAAACACACTATTCAAAACATAGAAGAAAAAAGATGAAACATTATAATTAAAACGTAGATTTATGAAAAAAGCTGTGTGGTATCAATCATATAGAAATCTTTAAACTCATCATAGAGCTCGGGAAAGTGTAGCTTCAAAGAGACTGGGGATTCAAAAAAACGTTCTGTTACAACAGCAAAGAACTCTGCTTCATTGCTTGCTGCATACGCACCAAGCAACTCATATTTTGACTGTTCAATTGGTGGTACGCCATCAATCTCACCATCCATAAAATCAATCTCATGAGCAAATTTCATGAATAATGACATTATTATGACGCATATGGTATGACTCTTTTTTGGCTTCATGCCAGATAATAACCACTATATCATTTGCTGACTGCCCTTGAATCACAAACTGCTCTTTCGTATATATGCCGCCATATGATTTGCATTTTGCGGCAGGTATCATACTCGCGGCATTAGCGGTTGAAGTATTACCGAAATTGGGTCGTGAACAGACGTTGAACTTCTCAATACCTATGGTAAAAAAATGAAATGTGTTAGAGCGTTAAAGATTGATCTTTCAACCTATCGCACTGTAATTAGGAACCTCTCGTGTTATTATTAACTGTCTGCTAAAAGAGCTAGAACATAAAGGGGCTGAACCACCACTTTTTACCGATGAGCCGGCACCTGTTGAGTATAAACACAGTGAGTTTTATGTCTTCTCGACCAATGATCAAACTAAAGAATCTTCAAATTTTAGAAAGATATTACCATTTAAATATCCATTCCCAACCAAGAGTATTTAAACAAGAGTTAAAAGCCTTCATTCTGGCAGGTTCATTATAATCTTGCCAAGTGAATGCAGGAGGAAAGTAGTAATCTCTTCTAAAACGACCATAACCATATGCTGTATAGTGATTTATAGTTGGATACATATAACCCGCTTGAAATGGACTGCTAAGAAAGAGAGGGGGATAGAGTGCAGTCGATTCTTGCGTACATTTGTATTTATCTGTAACCAAATCCTTTTCATCCTTGATGGGATGCTGCCATTTTGATGCACATCCGACAACTAAAAAACAAACAGTTACTATGCTACTGACTCGAATAATATTGTATTTCACAAGAATTATTTTACTTAATTTTGCAAGGAATGACCGCATCTTCATCAAATGTATACACGGCACACAAACGGTGGTAACCATCGGCAATAATCATTTTGCCATTTATTTTATCTCTAATGAGAAGGAGTGGAGAAAGAGCTACTCCCTTGGTGATTTTTTTACTGTCTTTTTTGACATGAAAATTACTGACACCTAATAAAGACAAAGCAGAAGCTCGAAAAATATCTTTGGCTTTGTAGCTACTGATTGGAGCCTGCTTTAATTGTTTAATGAGATCACGTGCACGTTCCATGTCATAAATCAAGCTCAAATAAGATATTGCTGCCGGATAATCATGTTCTTCGGGTTCATTGAGCCATTTAATCTCATATTTGTTTGCTGTATTTTTACCCATTATATTTACTCCCTCTTGATTAATATAAATAATTTTATCCTTAAGGGCTTACGTATCGAAGCTACATGTAGCATAATTTATATCTATAAAATTGAAAATAACTCTACTTATTTTTGCATATGATACAATTTTAAACATTCTCTCTTAATATTTTCTAATAATTTTAATATAATTCATTTAACCGTTAAATCGTATGTATTAAATGTACTAAATATTCTGTTTCCTCATGTGTTCCCTATATGAACACTTCACACAAAGTTCACACTCTTCCAGTAAACTAAAAATAAATTTACTATAGGAGTAAAGATGAAAAAAAACTTTACAAAATATCTTGTCGGAGGAGCATTGCTTGTAACTGCATTTCTCGAGAGTGCGCATGCTGTCCCCAGCTTTGCCCGTCAAACAGGATTTGATTGTACTGTCTGTCATACTGTTTTCCCTGAACTGACCCAAACAGGGCGTGAGTTTAAACTACGCGGTTACACCATGAGTAACGGTGAAAAGAGCAAAATGCCTCTCCCTCTGGCTGCAATGATAATGGTTGATATGACTAAATCCTCTAATAATACTGGTTTAGCCAGTGATAACTTAGCTCTTACTAAAGACGGTAAGATTTTAATTCCACAAGTCAGCCTTTTCTATGCCGGAAAAATCACCGATAAATCGGGAGCATTTATTCAGCTAACGTATAATGGAACAGACTTGCCAGATAAAACAGATGTCGCACACCATATCGGAATGGATAATATGGACATTCGCTATGCCGACTCAGTGATGCTCGCTGACAAAGAATTGGTTTACGGAGTTACTGTCAATAATAATCCAACGGTTTCAGATTTATGGAACAGTACTCCGGTGTGGGGATTCCCGTATGCAGGATCTGCTATCGCACAATCTCCGGGGGCAGCCACCATGATAGAAGGATTGGGACAACAAGTAGGCGGAGTCGGTGTTTATGGACTCTGGAATGATTTTATCTATGCTGAGCTCGCCGCATATCGCAGTGCAAAGCCAGGCGGAATTATGGGAGCTTTTGGGTGGAAAAACCAAGGATTAAAAGGGGATGCTGCACTCGTACAAGAGACAACACCGTATGCTCGACTCGCTTTGCAACACTCCTTTGGCAATAACTACATTATGTTTGGCGGTTATGCAATGACCACAACAATTAATCCAGCAGTTATTTCTAATGCCAGTGGTCTGCTCGACAAGTACAAAGACCGCGCAATCGATGCCGAATACCAATACACAAACGGTAATAATATTGTAACTGCTACCGCAACAAAAATCTGGGAAAAGCAAACGCTTGACGGTAGTTTTGGACAATCTATGGCTGATAATTTAAATAACTCTTTGTCAACCACCAGAGCCAAAGTCAGCTACTATTTTGAACAAAAATACGGTGCATCACTGGGATGTTTTTCAACTGTAGGGACAGCTGATGCAACTAAATATGGGACATTTAACGCATCTCCAAACAGCCGTGGAGAAATTGCTGAAATCGACTATCTTCCTACGCAGACTATCAAGCTGGCTTTACAATACACCCGATACGATAAATTTGATGGTGCAAGCAAAAATTATGATGGTTCAGGTCGTAATGCTTCCGATAACAATAACCTCTACCTACTTGGATGGTTTATGTTCTAACCTTTTTTGCCGGTAATCATACCGGCTAGGTTGTTTTCTCTATTTCCCCTTATTTTAAAACTTAGAAATCACCTTCAATTAAATCGTATGCAATACCTGAATATGGGAAAGAATAGTGAGCTTAGGATAGACCAGTAAGGCTGCTTTGTAACTGGAAGGAAAACCGATAGGTACTTTTTAGCAGTTTAATAATTCTTGTATTACTGAATGCACGAATTTATCCCAATATTGTACGATAACTAAAAATGGGGTATAAACACATACAATCGTTTTTAGCAGACTGAAAATAATCACAATATAGAGCCTGTGTTCAAAAAACATTCAATCTCTTATATCTCAGATAAAATCCATCCTAAAAAACGAAGCGGCGTATCTATACAATAATAATTTAATATTAAACCAACCATTCATGATCTTTCTCCCATTTCTGAGACCACTCAATCAATTTTTCTGCTGGCATTGGTTGTGCGATTCCATACCCTTGTGCTAAATCACATCCTAGTAACAGTAGTTGTTGTCCGTGTTCGTGCGTTTCAACACCCTCAGCTATCACTTCTCGATCAAAAGCTTTAGCCAAACCAGTAATTCCTTCCAAGATTGCTAAATCATCACGATCTTCAAGCATATCACGGACAAAGCTTTGATCTATTTTTAGTGTAACAACAGGAAGCCGTTTAAGATAAGTGAGGGATGAGTATCCAGTACCAAAATCATCTAAAGCGAAATAGATTCCCATCGTTTTACATTCTTCAATAATGCTAGAAGCTAAATCGACATCTTCAAGTGCACTGGTTTCGAGTACTTCAATTTTAAGCGAGGAGGAATTAAAATTCTTATGTTTTGCAAGAATGAGTCGTAACCGTTCTACAAAGTTACCTTGCAGTAATTGTTTAGCTCCGACATTGACGCTAACAAGTAAATTGAGTCCCTCAGCTTGCCATTGTTTGATTTGAGAAATAGCCTTATTGATTACCCATTCACCAACTTTGATTGATAGAGGGTGGTTTTCGATGATCGGAAGAAACTCTAGTGGAGGGATCAGCCCTTCTGTAGGATGTTGCCATCGGATAAGAGCTTCAGCACCGATAAGCTCACCTGTTCTCATATTAACTTTAGGTTGATAGTACAGAACAAATTCGTTGTTATAAAGAGCTTGTTGTATTCTCTCTAAATGTTCATGCCGAATGCGTATTGTACGGTCGTGCTCAGAATCAAAAACATGGTAGCGATTTTTACCCGATTGCTTAGCAGCATACATTGCCTGATCCGCTTGGCGAATAAGCTGATCAGCATCTACATCCTCATCTTGTGGATAAAATGTTACTCCTATACTAGCTGAAACTTGAACGACAATATCATCAAATTCTATAGCTTGACTTGCGGCATCTAGAAGTCTTTTGATAATAGGAAATGCGCTAGATGTATCATCCATATCTACAAGAATCGCAACAAATTCGTCTCCACCTAATCGTGAAAGAGTATCTCCTTCTCGTAATGCCTGTTTCATACGTGTTGAAAGAGCTATCAGAAGCTGATCACCAATTGAATGCCCATAGCGGTCATTGACTTGTTTGAAACCATCCAAATCAAGATAAACAACCGCTATCTTCTCATTTCTCCGTTCAGCATGAATCATAGCTTGTCGTAATCGGTCGGATTTTAAAACACGATTTGGTAATCCTGTAAGGGCATCATAGTGGGCTATATATTCGAGCTGATGCTCGTGTTCTTTCATCTCGGTAATATCTTTTGTAGTGATTAAAACACGTTTTTTATCAGGCAAGAGCGTTGCTGTTATATTGATGGTAAGTCGTTTACCATCTTTTACAATGCATGTTTTCTCAAAACCTATAATATATCCTACCTTGACAACTGTATTCATAGCTTCTATGGCACGTTCTCTATCTTCAGGAGCACTTAGTGCAATACATGAGGTCGCCAAAAGCTCTTCACGTTCGAATCCTGTCATATTCAAATAGGCTTCATTGAAATCTAAAAAGTTGGATTCCATGTCTAAAACAGCAATACCATCTTTTGAAGTATTAAATATGGCTTCAAATTCTTCTTTTTGGCGGTGAAGTTCCATCTTTTGAAACTCTTGTTCTGTAACATCAACCCCTATGGTGACGAGATAATTCATTGATCCGTCTGGCTTGAGAACAAGCGTATTGGACCATTCAAATATTCGTATTTCACCGTTTTTAGAAATCCATTCGTTTTGAAAGCTTTTGGTTATGATTCCTTTTTTGGCATTGTTTATAATTTCAATAACTTTATCTTGCAGCGTTTCAGAAAGGAGACATTTCCAAAAGTAAGGTTCAGACGCTATCTCCTCTTGGCTATAACTTGTAAAATTAAGTCCGTATTGGTTGAGTTTAAACATTACCCCATTTGAATCAATGACAGCAATAATTGAATTGGCATTATCAATAATTGAGGAAATAAAATTCTTATCATCGCTAAGCTGTTGTTCAAGTTTTTTTTGTTCAGTAATGTCATAAAACCATCCTAAAACACACGGTTCTCCTTCAAATTCCATTGGTGTGAAGGATGCTAATGCCCATATTGTTTGATTGTTGATAAAGAGCTCAATTAGCTTATTATGTATAATTTCATTATTATTGATCTGCTGTACGATTTCATCATATTCATTAGGATGTACATAATATTTTCTAAGATTTTTATCTATTGAAGTTGATATGTTTATCTGAGTAGTATTTCTATATGAATCATTAGCAAAAACAATTTCTTGACCATCTTTTTTTGCAATTCTTACACCCATCGGACTCATTTTTAGCAGATGAAGAAGAGTGCTTTCACTTTTTTTTAGATCATTTAAAAGCCTTTGGGTTTCAATCTCAGCATTTTTGCGCTCAGTGATATCTATTGCTGTAGCAATTAAAACTTTTTTCCCAAAATAGTTACTAGTAACCAAAGACATATCTTTCAAGAAAATGTCACCATTCTTTTTCTTACCCCAAAACTCAAATCGTTGTGGCGATCCATTAATGGCTTTGGCAATACAAACTCCAATCTCCTCCAAATTGTTGAGTCCTGGAGCAGACAAAAACTTAGGGGTCTTACCTATAAAATCTTCTTTTTGATACCCATAAATTTCTAATGCGCCATCATTGACATCTAAAAATCTGCCATCTAAATCTTGAATGTATATTGCTTGCTTAACGGCATTGAATAATTCTTTGTAGCTTGATTCACTTGCTCTTTTATCCGTAATATCTTCACCTGAAGTCATGATTCCAATTATTTTGCCTTCATCATTACGAATGACTCCATTGTGCCAAGCAATAAGTCGCTCTTCCCCTGATTTTGTGATGACTGAATTTTCATAATATTCAGCTAATTCAATTTCGCCGTTCATAAGCTTTTGTTTTATTGCATGAATATTGGTATGACTTCTTTGTGGAAGTATTGTTTCAAAACAATTTTTGCCAAGCAGTTCTTCTTCTGTGTAACCCAAAATGCTGCACCCTTTTGGGTTTATCATTTGTATGATTGCATTTTCATCTAATGACAAAAGGATGACATTGGCAACATCAAGATAAAGCTTGGCGCGGTCTTTTTCTTCTTTCAACGCCATCTTGGTTTGTATGCGAGAATTAATATCCTCCACTACAGCAATAAAATACTCTATGTCTCCTACTTCATTTCGCACTGCAGTTGCTGTTAAGTTTGCCCATGTAGATGTTCCGTCTTTACGTATATATCGTTTTTCAATACTGAAACTATCTCGTATTCCTTGATAGAGTTCATTTGCATGAAATAAATCAAGTTCAATATCTTCTGCAAAGGTAAGCTCTTTGAATGTTCTTTCTAATAATTCTTCGTGTGTGTATCCTAAAAATTCGCATAATTTCTTATTCGCATGTATCCATCGACCTTGTGCATCTACATGTGCAATACCGATTGCTGCTTTTTCAAATGTTTTTACAAACATGTTTAAGTTTTTTGCTGTCAACTGACTATTCCTCATTAACATGAACTACTTGTATATTTTTACTGCTTATGAATACAATCAACAAAAGAACAATTAAGCAAAATAACCTCTTCTATTGATGTTAAGTTCGTCTGTTAAAGTCACATAAATAAAATTATCTTATCATAGTTTAATCATAAGATTTATTAACAAGGTACTATTAGAATGACACGTTTTAAATAATTATTATTAACTAACAAAATGTCATATTTTGCATATTGGAACATTACTAATATCGAAACACTAATAAATACTTATTCTCATAATATAAATATATTGGCGTAATAAAAAAAATGTAGATTGTCACCTGTAATTGTACATGTTAACATAGTACTCATACGCCATTCTGCCCGAGTCAAAAGCTGGCATAATATCTTCCATGGAGTGTTTCATCATTCCTACCCACTCCTTGGGTCGGTCGTAGTACATCGGAATAATCTTCTCCTCCAAAATATCCATCATATTCTGGTTATCGATGCGGTCTTGTTCTTCGATCGGAAGTTTATGGCTGCAAGGGGGAATGGTAAAGGAGTTGATTCCGTCTTTGGCAAATTCCGGATGCCAGCCGTCAGCTATAGAAAAATGGACAGCACCGTTCATACAGGCGCTCATACCGCTGGTTCCGGAAGCTTCTCTGGTAATACGAGGTGTGTTGAGCCACACATCTGCTCCCCTTTTCAACATCTGAGAAAGACTCAATTCATACCGAAAAAGGACAGCAATCCGTTTGAGGTGCTTTGACTGATAGATAATTTCATTAAAAATATTAATAGAATTACTATCAGACGGATATGGTTTGCCTGCCCAAATAACCTGTATAGGCTGATCATTTCGCTCTATTAATTGTTTAAATCGTTCAAAATCATACTTGATGAGTCCCGGACGTTTGTACTCTGAAAAGCGTCTGGACCATACTAACGTTAAAATATCAGGATCAAACATTTTACCGGTTTGATCTGCCACCATATCAAAGAGTATCCGTTTAAGGTGTTTTTTTCGGGCAATGATCTGATAATCCTCATGTTCATCCAGTGCCCGAGTCAATGTTTTATCTGCCCAGTAACGGCGGTTTTGAGCATTGGTTATTTTTATAATTTTGGCAATATTTGGATAGGAACTCCACATCTCATTGGAAACTTCTTGGTGAATCTTAGAGACAGCATTTGTGATCTTGGAGAGACGCAAAGCGGCTAATGTAATATTAAAAATTTCCTCGTAGATCTCGGTAATTTCCTGCACTTTTTCCAAAGTGAGTCCATCAAAAAAGCCCATTTTATGAAGCAGATGAACTTCATGCTCCTCATTTCCAGCCTTTTCGGGGGTATGGGTCGTAAAGACCATATGCTCACGCACTTTTTCTCTATCACCATATTTGTTAAAAAGAGAGAAGGCAAGCGTAATGGCATGCCCTTCGTTTAGATGATAGACATCTACCTTTCGCTCCAGAGCTTCGAGCACTTTAAATCCGCCGATTCCCAAAACAATCTCTTGCGCGATCCGCGTCTCTTCATTATTGTCATAAAGCTTATGCGTGATCGTCCGGGAAAGAAAATCGTTTTCATCAATGTCGGTGGTCAAAAAGAGAATAGGTGCCGTTCCAAAAGTATCAGGCTCTAAGAGCAGTGCTTTAACAAAGACATCCCTGCCGCCAATCTTGACACTGACCGTTACCCCCGTCTCTTTTAGAAAATAATAAAGTTTACGTCGATAAGCTACAGCCATCGTCCGATCTTCATTACGGGTTTGATCGTAATACCCATACGACCACAAGATCCCGATTCCTACGACGTTTTGTTTAAGATCATAGGCACTGCGCATGTGGGATCCCGTCAAAAACCCAAGCCCTCCGGAGTAGGTCTTTAGTGCCTGATGTATTCCAAACTCCATACTAAAATAGGCTACAGAGGTGCTGTATTTCTCATCTTTCTCATAAAAATTGTCTAATATGCTTGCATTATTTAGAGCCATTTCGTCCCCTCCAGACATCCGTTACTTAATCTTGTTATCTCTATTGTAACATCATTTGCCGCCAGAGGGAATGCCATGTTGTTCACATTTTTCCGTACGATATGTTCTATTTTTGGATTGCCGGTTACCACTGAACCGCCTAGAATTAAATAGGTGGGATTAAAAAGAGTAACGATGGTAGCAACAGCATGAGAAAGTGCACCGTAGAAGTTTTGTAAAATCAAGGAGGCTTCTTCATTAGGACTGGCTTCAATCCCAGCCAACGTCGGGACACATTCCAATCCGTAATATTCTACCCATTTTGCCAATGCTTTTCCCGAACAGTAAAGCTCCACACAATCATCTTTCCCGCACCCGCAGAGAAAAGGGGATTTTTTATAGGGGAGATGCCCCACCTCGCCTGCCATATTGGAATTTCCCCGCATCAGTCGACCCTCCTCAACTAATGCCCCTCCGAAACCGGTACCGATATAGGCGCAAAAGAGGCTTATACTCTCCCCTCGAGTATGATACTCCGCCAAAGCGGCACACTTAAGATCATTTTCAATTTTCACTGGGATACGGAAGATCTCTTCGATGGAAGATTTTAGCCCCGTATGATTCGTCATGATATTAGGTGCAGAGAGAATCTTCCCCCCTACTATTTGCCCTGCATAGGCAATATGAACGGCTTCAATCGCCTCAAAGCATTTCAACTGTGTACGGATAAAGTGCTCCAAATCTTTGTCGGCAGTAGCAAACTCACCCGAGAACTCTCCCTCTTCCTTTTCGATAAGGTATCGGCACCGTGAAGCACCGTAGTCTATCAGCAGCCGATTCATTTAAGCAAAAATCCTATAGTCAACTCCGGCAAAGATGGAGTTTTTATGTTCCAGCCATTCCAAGTAGCCAGTATCAATCATATCGGTTGTTACCATCTCATACAGGCGGGTAAAATTGGCGATGTGCTCTTTGGTACGACGGATGGAGTACTCCATCGCCGTCTGTGTTGTCATTAAAAAAGCCCAGTCACTGCTTTGAGCCAGCAGAAGTTCACGCAGCAGCTGATTAAGCACACGGATTTTAAGATGATTGCGCTCCTTTGTGTAGGCATTAGCCAGCTCCTCCATACGCATTGCCATCACGTGCAGATGGCGGTATATCCAATCGTTGCCGCTGTTAAGCCATACATCAAAATACCCTTTATCTCCCCACGAAGAAGGTGCTGGGGTGACCACTTGGTTTTTATTATGTAACTTAAGGTATTCCATCGGTGTAATTGCTCGGATAACCTTGTGTTCATCTATCGTCTTAAAGAGGTGGTACAAAAAGTCCGGTCCCTCAAACCACCAGTGGCCAAAAAGCTCTGCATCGTACGGAGAAACAATCATCGGTGCTCTGTCCATATAGGAAGCCAAATGGTCAATCTGCTTTTCACGCTCAAAGTGGAAATTTTCCGCATGTTCTTTGGCCTTGAGCAAAGCAGCATTTCGATCATACACCTCTTTAACATTTAAATCCCCACTCACCCGATGGTACTTAAAGCCTGTAAAGACCCGCACCCCGTCAGGCGAGATGTACGGGGCAATGTCATCAAACGGAAGATCGTACCCGATATCGCGGTAAAAATCGCGATAATGAACATCACCCGGATAGCCCTCCTTGGAACTCCATACCTTTTTGGAACTTTCGGGATCCCGACCGAAGACCGCTACCCCCTCTGGAGTATAAACCGGTGCAAAAACACCTAATCGTGCCGTGGGCTTCGCATAAACCAGCCCATGGGAGTCCATAAAGAAAAATTTGATACCGTTATCGGCCAATACTCGATCGAGTCCGTCATAATAGGCACATTCAGGGAGCCAGATACCATTGGGCGGGGTACCGAAATGTTTTTTATGCGTCGCTACCGCTACTTTGATCTGAACCTCCACCGCTTTGGTACTAACAAAAAGGAGCGGTAAAAAGCCATGGGTTGCTCCGCAAGTGATAATCTCCAGCTTTCCAAGCCGTGCAAAATGGCGGTAGCCGTTTAGGACATTGGACCCTAAAAAGCCGTGATAAAATTCTTGAAGGGCATGGTAGCGTTCATGGTAAAAATGGGCAACATCTCTGTATGCAGGATCATCTTTCACCCGCAGTATCTCTTTATTTGCCAACTCAATTTGCTTATCGAGGTGGAGAGCGTATTTCTCTCTCAGATTCCCATCATCAAGCATCTCAGCAAGCGGCGGGGTAACAGAAACAGTCAATCTAAAATCGGTCCCCTCCTCTTCAAGCCGCCTCATCTGCATCAATAGCGGGATATAACATTCACTAATCGCCTCAAAAAGCCAGTGTTCTTCCAAAAAATAGTCATATTCCGGATGTTTGACGAAAGGGAGGTGGGAGTGCAAAACTGGAATCCAATATCCTTTTTGCATTATTGACCCCTTTTGATAAGATCGCCGGAGCTCAGAGAACAGAGAGTGAAAAACTCCATATTCTTCTCTTCATAAAGTCCCATAGAGGAGAGATTTTCGGATTCTTTGTGCACGGAAGCTCGAATAATCTCGCGGGTATTTTCATCCACATTCATCCACACCTCATTCTCACTAAACTCAATATGAGCATTGGATGTACAAAAAATATTGGAGACCAAAATCACCATAAAGTCCCCATTTTCGTCATAAAACCCCATGCGTGCCTGTATCTGTTGCATGGCTGCTTTGATATGGAGGTAATACCGTCCAAGCTCCGTGCTCACACTAAATTCTTCCAGCTCAAATTCTTTTGTTTCATGAAGAGAAAACACCTTGGTTTTAAGTTGACCGGTTGCCGTGTGATAGTGTGCCAGAAACTCCGAAGTTACTTCCCAATAGACAAAGGAGGTCTCCAGATTGACCGGTAAACACACAAGCATATTGATATGATAGCGGTTAGGAATTTCGTATTCAACTCCTGCGGGCAGCACCCGTATCTCGTCGGTGAGAAGCTGGGTGCTGTGTATGCCACTGGAACCCCCTGCTTCGCTTAAGCTCTCTTCTAAAAGGTGACGGCGATCATTCTCATTCATAGCGTATCTCCTTCTTGGTATAGTGAAAAATATATTTCTGCCCGTGTAGTCCACGTGTTGTCTACACACTGGTTATGGCGGATAACGGCCTGAAAGCGTTTCGGGTTGGTAAAGAGGGCCAAGGCTCGGGATAGTGCCAATAGAAACGAAAAACGATCCAGTTCCTCAAAAACGATCCCAACCCCCCTCTCTATCGAAAATGCCTCATCACTGAGGTCTGCCACACTGTCTGCTAATCCACCGGTTAAGCGAACAATAGGGATACAGCCATAGGTCATAGCAATCATCTGATTGAGCCCGCACGGCTCATAAACAGAAGGCATCAGTAAAAAATCCCCTGCTGCATAAATCATCCTAGCCAATCGTTCATCATACCCCAGCCGAACAGCCACATTGGAATAAGCCCCTGCTACAGAGGCAAAACTGTCATTATAGTAGCGCTCCCCGCTCCCCAAAATTACTATATTAATCTCCAGCGCTTGCACGCAGGGGAGTGTTTCAAGAATAACATTTACCCCTTTTTGCCAAGAAAACCGCCCTATAAAGACAAAGAGAGGCCGTTGGGGATACTTTAACCCCAGCTCTTCGAGGAGTTTGATTTTATTGGCTTGCTTGTTTTCAGAAAGGACATCAGAATATGATTTAAAAAGATAGGGATCGTTTGCCGGATTGAATTCAGTCGTATCGATACCATTTAAAATACCTCTTAGCTTATAGCTAGTATCCCGTAAAAAAGAATCAAGATTACACCCATATTGCGGAGTCTGAATCTCCAGCGCGTATCTGGGACTTGCGGCAACCACCTGATCGCTGTAGGCGATAGCCCCCTTGAGAAAATTGATCTGATCGTAAAACTCAAAACGGTGCAGGGTAAAAGCGTCCCACCCAATCTCCAAATCGTTCATCAGCTCCTTAGGAAAGATCCCCTGAAATGCAAGATTGTGGATTGTCAAAACAACCCTCGTATCAAGCTTGTAGCGTACTTTGGCCAGATAGGACACCAAGGCACTCTGCCAATCATTAAGATGGATCACGTCCCAAGAGGGCTTCAAACGTATAGCAAGTTCCATCACCGCATACGCAAATACCCCAAAACGTAAACCATTATCCTCATATTCCCCGTACAGGGAGTCTCTCTCAAATAGAGTGGTATTGGCAATAAAATAGGTGTCACCCTTGCAGAATACATCACAGGAGTAAATATGGCGATTCAGAACAATATCAAAGGAGATAGCACATTTTTCAAGACCGTGTTTTTTCCTCTCTATCGAAGAGTACAGAGGCATAATCGAGACCACTTCAGCACCCTTTTCACGCAGAGCTTTGGGTAAGGCGCTGGAGACATCCGCCAGACCGCCCGTCTTGGCATAGGGATAGATCTCACTACTGACAAATAAGACTCGCATTATTTTTCCTCCCTTAGGCGCATTGCCGCAAGCTCCGGCGAAATGGGATTGATATACATTCCCGTAGAGAGCTCAAATCCCGCCAACTGATAGATACGCGGCGTAATATGAAGGGTAAAACGATAATACTCCTCCATTCGATAAAAAAAATCGGGATCATTCTGTACACTCACGGGCGGCATATTGAAAAAGAGCATATTAAAAGGGAAATCTCCAAGCTCCCGATACAGCCGCTTAAAGACAAACTCCAGTACCAGCGCCAAATCGTTTATCTGATAGATACTAAGCTCTGTGATCTTGGCAAGAGGGAGCTTGGGAGCAATGAGCACCTCAAACGGAAAACAAGAAGCATAGGGAGCAAAGGCAAAAAAAGTACCGTTTTCATAAATAATCCGTTCATTAAGACGAATCTCCTCATCAACCAAATCACCGACAAGCGAACGACCGTGTTTTTCAAAATAGGCTTTTTGGATCTCAAGCCGCTTCTTGATGTCTTTAGGAATAAAGGGGGTGGCAATGATCTGAGAATGGGGGTGGAGCATGGAGGCTCCGGCATATTTACCGCAGTTTTTAAATACCTGGATATATTCCAGTCTCTTATCCTTTTCCAGATCGTCGATGCGGGCAATGATCGTCTTAATGTAGTTTTCAAACTCTTCTGTTTTATACTGATTCATCGAAATGTGGTGATGCGGTGTTTCGATGATCACTTCATGCGCGCCAAGGCCGTTTTGCTGCTCGAAAAAACCAACGCGCCGATTCTCTTTTATCTCCTCAACACTCAAAGCATGATAGAGATTGGGAACCACTCGGGTTTTCCAGCCCATACCGTTTTTTACACTTTCTTTCTCTCGAATGGCAAAGATCTCATTTCCCGAAAGCGATTCATTGCCATATTCGAATGGGCAGTGTTTTAGATCATCCTCACTCTTATCGGAAACAACAGTGATCATATCCGGCTTTCTGAGCCTATTTTCGGCGATAATAACCGAACACTCCGTCAGTCGACAAAATCTAAAATGTGACACAGCCTATTCCTTCGTTTCTAATATCATGCTGCCCGTAATGCTCATGTGCTTTTGATACGGTACTACAAATGCGATTGAAAGACCCTGATTTGTTAAATCAAACCCTGTTTCGCTTTGGGAGAGGGTATCGGTTCGGGCAAGGACGATATCTCTCGCCCCCACAACCATGATCGTAATCATTTTGGCCGTATAGGGGTCTTCTAGGGTGAGGCTATCCCCTTCTGTCTTCAAAGGATTATTCTCCAGAATATGTCCGTTTAACATCACCTTGTCCAGTTGGGCAAAATGAAGATTCATCTCCAACAGATACGTTAACTCACCGCCATAAGCCGAATCCAGTATCATCTCAAATTCGATCCCCTCCTCGGAAAAGCGGTACCGTTTACTCAGAGTTGACGTATACTTTGTCCCGTCGATGTAGATGCCGCCATTGCGCTCAAAGGTGGCACTGTCCTCACCATATCCTATAATTTCAAAAGGCTGGTTGACAAAATCTCCATATTCAAAAAAGGTACACCGTGCAAACCCATCAGCATTAAACTTCTCATCAGTAATATGGTCAATAAAAGAATTTTTACTGTACCAGTCAAATACCAATAACTCTTTTACCCCTTCGATATTTTCAACCGAAAGGGTGTGGATTGTATCGATCCCGTCACTGTGTTCAGCCTTGACACTCTTTTGGGGACTTAAAATCTTATCATGGTAAGACTCCTCATAACGCCGAAACGTATTTTGCAGATTAAAGCAGGCATCTCTTAGCCCCAATTCATTCATCTGTCCGCCGAGTCGACTGTCAAAAAGGGCGATAAAGTGGTTTCCGATAAACTTGAGATCAGGATAGCCGTCCATATTGAAATCATTTACTTCGATTCTCGGTAAACATTTTCCGTAACGGAGGTTTTCTGCTTCGATGATAAAACGGTACGCATTATCTCGAAGATTGGGGAGATAGATACCGCCGAAAATTCCGTGCCAGAGGACGTCATTCGTCTGGGCTTTAAAAAGCCACTCGTCAAAGGTTCGGTGTTTCACCTCTGAACGTGCGGCAGAGAGCTCCAGAGTCCGTTTATGAATGTGGTTGCTTTCGTAGTATTTAACAAGAAAGTTTTTCCAGATAGAGCCTTTGACAAATTTATTAAGTTGCTCTTGAGGGTATCCGGAGAGAGTTGTTTTAATCCTCTCCAGAGCGATGGCATCATGGGCGTTCAGGCTCCATTCTCCCATTTCGTAATACGAATAAGGGGGAAGATACGCCAGCCCTAATGGTCTGTGGGTATCAAAATACTCACAGTAGGTGACCGCACTTATCGTTTCATTTGTCGAAATAGCCTCTAAAAACTCTTCCAGCCATCCCGATTCATAAACCCATTCATAGGTTTTGGGCCAAACCCCGAACTTCTCCCCATCATCAAACAAAATAGCGGCCCTATCCTCTTCAGTGCTAAGTACCTGCAGGTACTCAGTCACGCCAGGGACACCTTTAAAAGGGATAAGATAACGGAGGGTTTTGTTGATGGGAAACAGGGCTATTTGCTCCCCCCCATCTTCACTTAGATAATAACCATAGAGGTTGCGTTCCTCAAATCCGGTGCTGATGAAATGGTAATCATCCACTACCATATACTCAATACCGCATTTTTTCATATCACCAATCAGAGCACTGTCCCACACCCGCTCCGTCAGCCAAAGCCCTCGGGGAGTTTGGTTGAAATGTTTTTGGATATAGGCATTGAGCTTTTTGACCTGATCTATCCGGTCTGTTGAGGGGATAGACGAGAGAATCGGCTCATAAAAGCCCCCGCTGAAAAATTCGATTTGATTTCGGGCAGCCAGCTGTTTCATACGTTCAAACAGCTCAACATCATGGTCATGGATAAATTCAAGCAGCCACCCGCTGAAATGGACGGAGAAACGAAACGATTCATAACGGCTTGCCACCTCAAAAAAAGGGCGGTATGCTTTGAGGATTGCCTCCGTAACAACTGCATGAAAATTATCCACCGGCTGATGGCAGTGAATACCGAAAAGAAAATGGGTTGTTCCCATATAAAGCCCCTTTATATAAACCAGTGACCGGGATGCGTGTTGGACAGGTCAATGGTAAGTCCACTGTGGAAGGGAATGCTCTGAAGAAGTTCATCCCCTTTTCTGAGTAAAATTTTTAGATTAAAACGGTGACTGATACTCTTACGCAGAGGAATAGATATTTCCACAAATCCTTCCCCGCATCTCATCGTTACGGTATCAGAGACACTGTTTTCGAAAGGAATATCACAATAAAGCTCTCCATCAAGACGTATCTGTATGTGTGTTGTTGCACTAAGTTCGGAAAAATTCCCGATCAAGGCGATATTAAAGGACTTAGTATCATTGCCGTAAAGAAGTTTTTTGACATAAGGGGTTGAGCTGTCCATGACGCTGCCCATCTTTTCCAGATTAAATTCCCCTGCCCCCATCCACTCAAAAAATGAGCTGCGATTCCCTTCAATACCCACCGATATGGAGTTTTTAGGGATGATATGAATTCCCCCACACTCATATTTTATAATCGGAACAATAAGGGGAGCGGGAATTTCCATCCCCATCAAGATGTAGACATTTTTGAGGTGTTTACGAAACAGCTTATCAAACTCTCCCCGTAACACTGTGTAGTGAGTATCTCCAAACCACCAGAACCAATCGCTCCCTTGCGCGATCATAAGCTCATTGCGTATTAATTCGGTAACATTTGCCGTTAGGTTTCCCCGAAACCTCTCAAAATCGCGCTTGGCCTGATAGAGCAGCTCCCACGCCCGGTTTTTTTCTTCCTGACCGATCCAGAGGGCAAAATTTCCGTTAATCCAGCTTCCAGGACGAATCGTTTTTATCACTGTTCCCTCGATCTCTTGGTTAGCTGAGGCTTCGCTCATCGTCTGGGTCGTAATCCAATCGGACTGTTCAATGGCATGGTAAAGAGACTCGAAAAAATCTCTGGCATTGTTACGGTAAAACTCCCAGGCATTCTCTCCGTCCAAAATCACATTCACCTGACATGCCCCTTCTTCGCTCTCATAGATACGGAGCAGCCTGCTGATAAAGTCCGCCGCCGCATCCTTCGGGTCCATACGGCTATAATCAAATCCGATGGCATCACTTAGACTCCTATCCCGAAATACCGGCATAATCTCTCCTGCATCATTTTTGAAGCGGTACCGTCCATACACCATTTCTCGTTTAGCCAAGGGGATACTTTTGAGCAAAATTTCTTCGTCGGTACCGACCCACTCAATTTTGTGGGAAATGTAGCGTCCAAGAGATTCTTCATCTACCGCTCCTTCCGAGGGCCAAACTCCAGTAGGCTTCTGATTGAAAATATCCTCATAGTAGGCAATCGCACGGGTGATATGTTCGTCGGCATCGTCTCTGAGGGATAACGGATTATTGGGCATCAGGACATTTTCATCCGCCAGCTTGGCATTTTGCGGATCCATTAAAAGAGGCATAATCGGGTGGTAAAACGGGGTTATAGAAATCTCGATCTGTCCACGCTCTTGCAGCATTTTGTAAAACGGGATGATACGGGCAATAAAACCGGCAAGCTCCTCCAGCAGCGCCAGCTTCTCCTTATGGATAAAATGCCGCTTAGGAAGAAGCGATTGCACCAAAGGGGAGTTCTCACGCAAATATTCCCCGCACCAAGCCAGCAGAAAACACACCTCAAGATCCAAAAGCTCATCATGGCTTAGCACTTCAATTTGTTCGGCACTGTTTTTAGCACTTTCTACTTTCCGATACAATTGTGCATAGCGTGGGATGGGCTCAATCATTGTCTCCTTTTGGGCAAAAAAAAGAAACTCCATCAAATAGATCAGCTCTTCACGGGAGAGAGTATCCACCTCCTTGGTGATGGTTCGAATAAAAAGATCATCAACCGACGGCGTCTCATAATCTTTTAGCTGTACGAGAAGCGAAGGGACCAGATTGAAGGTTGCTTTGAGTCGGGGATGGGTGCTTAGATACCAGAGCATATCATAGTAATCTTTGATACCGTGCAAATAAACCCACGGCATAGCATAGTGTCCCGACATATCATCTTTATAATAAGGCTGATGCATATGCCAGAGAAAATTGAGATAAAGCTGCTTTGCCATGACTGATCCTTTTGGCTATTCGTCTATCCAGTGCTCGATTTTGTGTGCGTATTCTTTGAATATCTTCTCTCCGGCTGTTTTGGTCGCTGCTTGGATGTAAAGGCGCAGACAGTCGTTGTTTTGATCGGGAATCATTAAAATCCACCCCTTCTCATCCACCCATATCTTCACCCCATCCACATGCGAAGCCTCTTTTCCGGTGCTATCTTCTAGAAACTTACGCATCATTTTTCCCTTTAAACCATTGGCACACGGCACTTTGCTTTCAAGGTAGAAAAAGGGTTCAAAGGTCATTGCTACTTCGCTAACACGTTTTTTCTGGCGGCTTAACATTTCAATCAGTTTCATACTGGCATACAGGGAATCGAAATGAAGGGCGAAGTCTGTAAAGGCATACATCCCCGCTGTCGTGCCGATAAAGTCGTATCGAGCCAGTTCGGAGGCTTTAAGATTGGTAGTCTTGGAGCGTTCTATGATCAAATTACCAAAACGGCGATCAAGGTAATCCGGTGCCCATACCGGCAACAGTACCCGCTTTTCACCCCCCTCACTATTTAGAAGTTCTAAAAAAAGGAACAGTGCCGTATGGCGCTCCAACACCAGACCGTTTTCACAGACGACATCAAAAACCTTTGAGTCAGGATAGATTAAATACCCCAAATCCAGACTCATCCCCTTGACAATGTCGGAGAGCTCTTTTTTGGACTTTTGGAGCCGGTTGGGGAGCTTTGTCAATTTTTTGTCGTTGAGATAGGCATTCAGTGTCACCGTATCAATATCCAGTTCGTTCAAAATATCCGGAAAAATGGTCGAAGCGGTTCCAAAAAGAAGGTCAAGCGCAATGCGAAACTCTCCGTGTTTAATTGCTAGAATGTCCAGATGGCCGATAAAGTACCGGAGGTAGATATTCCCGATATAACCATTTTCAAGTATCTCCCCGATCTCCGTATAGTTCACCCGCCGGAAACTCTCCCTAAAGAAAATTCTCTCAATTGCTTTCTCACTGTTTGTATCAATATTGAGTCCTTCACCGGTACAAAAGCTAATCTGAGTATTAATCTGATTTTCCATGGACTGCTCAAAATGGACTCCGGCGATAATCTCATCGTGATGGGCCACATTGAAGCGCATGACAGCCGGGGACGCGAGCCTCAAATCGATAACATTGATTCCAGTAGAGAGGAGACCGCCCAAAAAGGCGCGCTTGAGCATCCGAGAACTTCGGTGGTAATCTCTGGAAACATAGACCGTAGAACCCACAGGCAGAACCGAACCGAAAGATTCAGCCAGTTTGGTAGCCATCTCGCAGGAGAGTTCCAGATTGGTACGGCCAATCACTTTTCCGTTTTCAAAGATAGTATTTTTGTATTTGTTACCCCAAATGACATTGTTACTGACAATGGAGGCCTCATCGATCACCTTATTGGGCCAGACAATAACGTCATTTTCAAATGTCACCAAATCATCGATTTCACAGTTTTCGGCGATGATGACGCCGTGCCGTGCTTTAACTTTTTTACCGATGCGGGTATTATTGCAGATAACGGCACGGTTTAAATGGACACCGCTAAGAATTTTAACATTATCCCAAATAACACTGTCGCTGATATGACATCCATTGTCGATAAAAACATTATTACCGATTACTACATTATGGAGTTTAACATTATCCCCAATCCAGATATTTTTGCCTAAAATCACTTTGCCGCTGATACTGATCTTCTCCAGATCAATCTCTTCTTGTGAATAGAGAGCTGCATTTTCATGGAGCACCTGTTTATGGCTTGGAAGAAGATTAATTTTTTCATTAAAAATATCATCAAAAACATCTCGATAACTATAGGGATTACCCACATCCCGCCAATACCCCTTCATATTGCAACCCCACAGAGAGTCCCCTCTTTTCATCAAGGCAGGAAAAAGATCCTTCGCAAAATCATAATTTTCTTCTTTAGGGATATAATCAAGGATATGAGGTTCGAGGATATAAATCCCCGTATTGATCGTATCGCTGAATACTTCACCCCAGCTGGGCTTTTCCAAAAACTTTTCAATCCTGCCATCGCTTCCGGCAATAACAACCCCAAAATCAAGCGGATTTTCTACAGGTGTCAAGGTAATAGTCAGGGAAGAGTGCTTCTCGTGATGGTAGTTGATAATCTGCCTAAAATCAAAATCGGTCACCAAGTCGCCGCTAACAATAATAAAACTGTCGTCTTTGAGGTACTCCTGAGCACATTTGACCGCACCCGCAGTTCCATAGTCATCATCCGGCGTGATATAGTGAATTTTTACCCCTAGTTTCTTACCGTCTTTAAAATATCCCTTAATCACCTCAGGCATAAAATAAAGCAGAACCACAAACTCTTCGATTCCAACACGCTTAAGACTCTTGATAATATGCTCCATCATCGGTTTGTTAAGTATGGGAAGCATCGGCTTGGGAATAGCATTCGTAAGGGGTTGGATGCGGGTACCGAACCCTCCAGCCATAACTACGGCTTTCATGTTCGAATTCTAGAAAATTTACAGTTGAAAAAATAGTTCATAATTTTTTCCCCCCCTCCATTGACCTCATATCATAATATCATAATTTATTATGAAACTACCGTATATGCTCTGCTTTTCCAAAAATACACGTGGGAGTGAGCTTCAATATGAAGCTCACAAGGCGTTGTAAATAAAGTATAATCAAGAATATGTTCTTAAATAACTATAAGCAATTTTTTCTCTTCTTTAGGCTAATAAATTCTTTATCTATTCAAGATATAGTTTTTCTGTTATTAAATTTTTAAAGGATGCAATTGTGAAAACAAAAAATCTTGCTAACACTTTTTATCAATGGGAAGGAGCTATTCTCGTTTTGAATATTTTAGGAACTCCAAGCGCTAAACGAAATGCTATCGGAAAAGCCAAAGGAAACCAGCTCAAAGTGAGTGTCACCACAGCACCAGTAGCCGGAAAAGCAACCGATCATATGGTTCATTTTTTGGCAAAAGAGTTTGGGGTTTCTCCCTCAGACATTGAGGTGGTATACGGGCGTATGAATGTGAACAAACAGCTCCGTATCAAAGCACCAAAAAAGCTTCCGTCAATGATTCTCTAAAGTAAAGAATACCTTTTTAATCTAAACCTGTAGGCCTCTGATTCAAAATGCTGTTATTTTATGGAACTATCTTTATAAGCGAGCCATCAAGACTATTCTTCTTGAAAATGCGTAATTCAGCTATTTGTTTTTTTCATTACGCCATTTTTACACTATTTTCACTTTTTTTTAATTTTATGAAGGATTTGCCATATGCATTACCTTTTTTATTTTATTTACAAAAGTTATAGCATAAAATCAAATTTTTAGATTGTAAACTATAACTTTATTCCAAATTTTCCAAGAATTAGAATCATCAAATAATACGCAATAATTGTTGATGCAATTGAAATAGCCATACTCGAATAAAATCCAAAACCTTTTTTAATCAATAATGGCAAAGAGATAAACAATGTCAGTGATGGGATAACTAGCCAGAAAATACTGGTCGAAAGCTCAAGCACTTTCTCATTGTCTCCCGTATCAATATACAGCCAAGTCATTGCCAGTACTGACATTAGCGGAATCGATGCAAGAATACTACCGATTAAACTACTTCGCTTTGAAATCTCTGCAATGAGGACTACCAGAAGTGTCGTTATGATAAGTTTTGCAAGATAATAACCCATTATGCCCCGGCTTAAGCGAATATTTGTTGGTATTATAGCTTGAGAGCCTTGTCGATTCTGCCTTCAAAAAATATTTCTCGTTACGAAAGTATGGAATGACCCCCGATAAGCGGGTTCTTATTTTGATATAATAATCAGATGGAGCAACTTTAAATAAAACATCATTTTCGTTTACTTGATCGTTTTCGGCTTTCTCTCCCAGGGCAGCGATTACATGAGAGCTTACCGCATGCCAATGTAAAAGATATTCGCAAATTCTCAATGCTTACACTACATGAACTCTATCACCATTTTAAAAGTCGTGAAAATGGCTTAACAGATAGTGAAGTACATTCTCGTCTTAAACGTTATGGTTTAAATATTATTGCCGATAAACAAAAAAAGCATCCTATACTAATTTTTTTATCAAAATTCAAAGATCCCTTAACATTGATGCTTCTTGTACTAGCGGCGATTAATATTTTTTACATCAAAGATTGCGCAGATTCATGTTCATCATGGAACCTGTAAGCTCATTGTTTGACTATCTTTTATTTGCTGTAATGCTGTATGGCTTTAATAGCTGGCATAATCAATCTCTCTTTCAGACGGGCTGGTTTGTGGAATCGTTGGTGTCTCAAATTATGATTGTTCATATTTTACGTACGGATAAAATTCCTTTTATACAAAGTATGGCAAGTATACCGGTTTTAATGATGACATCACTGGTTATGGTACTTGGGATTTGGTTACCTTATTCCCCTTTTTCAGGGGCTCTTGGTCTGAGTGCTTTACCGCAAACCTATTGGCCGATACTGTTTGCAATGATGTTGGGATATATTGTATTGGCACAAGCAGTTAAAACTTGGTATACCCATCAAAGCAAATTGATTTAAACTACAAAAGTTGGTTCAATTGATTCATTATTTCAGGGGTAAGATATGCTTTTGTTGCACTCTTAATTAAATCTTTTGGGATTACAAAAGTTCCACTTGAAGATACAATCATGATTATATCTGTTGTATTTCTGAAGGGGCTGATTTTTGTTATATTAATCATCTCATACAGTATCTATTTATCACTTTTCAAGGTATCCTCATATTCGCTCATTGCTGCTAAACTTTTAACTTTTCCTGTGAGTCGGAATTTTTATCCGATAATAGCGCATCAATAAAAGCGTACTAAAAACACCAATAAAGACTCCTGCAATAATATCGCTTGGATAATGGGCATTTATTACAACACGACTTATTCCTATCAACAGTGCACATATCCATGCCAGAAGACTCCATCTTGGCCAAAAATATGTTACTGCCATTGCTAAAGAAAAAATGGTCGCAGCATGCCCCGATGGAAAAGATGTCATCGCGCGATGAATATGAAAAAAGGTGAACCCGTAATTTCCATGTTCGAATAACTCCGAAGGTCTGTACCTTCCTGCAATAACTTTAATAATATCCACAACAATTCCTGATACAGCAACAGATGCAAAAAGAAAGCCTGATGTATTGGCCCATTCTGGTTTTTTCCAAAAAAAGTGAAAGAGGAGAAAGGCTAAGGAAAATCCAATTAAATAGTAAATTGAATTCCCAAATTCAGTAATAATTTGAAAGATTTTTTTGTAACTCTCAGAAATATTCTCATGACACCACCAAGCTGCCATCTGATCAAGATAAAAATAGCTAAAAACAATAGTGATTGCTATAACAATGGAAAAATGCTTTTTATTTATCATTTTTTTTACCCTGATAGTTTTTACAGTATAAATAGTCTATGGTATCCACTTTACGGCCGTTTAAGAAAAAATCTTCTTTTTTAAGAGACTCAAGTGTTTCACACCGGAGTGAATCAGGAATATCCGAAAAATGGGAATGGACAATAATCAGATCATATCCAATGGGGGTCTCCCCCTCCCAGAGAGAGAACTGTCGATTGTAATCATCCAAAACAAAAGTTTTGACTCTATAAGGCATTGCGTAATAGTGAAGACGGCTTCCATATGCCCAGTTTGTAACTGCCAAGGCTTTTTTAGAAGATGGCAAAGTATTTAAGAGAGAGGTGCCCTCGCGAGTCAAAATATCAAATCCGTAAATATCACGAAAAGGAGATTTATAATCGGGAAAACTGCCCCATTTTCCGAAGAGCTCTGCATGGATTGCAATACTTAAAATGAGCGATATTATAATGGTAATACGTGCAGTTGTAGCATATCTTCCGCCACGCTCAATCAAGGCAACGACTCCGATCGGAATAAATAAGAGGTAAAAAAGTGCCGGCCAATGGGGTAAAACAGGCTTTAAAAATGATGTCGCGATAAAAAAAAGTTCTATCCCAAGCCCAATCCAAAGGGCGAGGAGAATCGCAGATTTTTTTGAATGCAGCGAAATTACCACACCATAGATGGCGATAATAAATAAAAAGGGATTATAGGCTCCCGCTTGAGCTGCAATTGACCTGAAAAAGGGTTTAAAGGCAATAGTACTCCCCCCGGTGACATGAGAAGATTGATAAGAGAAGCTGATCCATTCGTGTGACGCATTCCATACAATGATGGGTAAAATCATCACTATTCCGATCACGAGACTAAGGAGGATGCGCGGATTGATCAGCAGATCATATCGCCGTTTTGTCATAATGTATAAGAAGATCGGAGGAAGTAAAATAACAGCCGTATATTTCGCCAATCCTGCTAGTCCCAACCAAAGCCCTAACCAAAGAAAATCACGTATTTTACTACTTTGCTCAATCCTCAGAACGCTCATCATAATAGGAAAAATCAACGCAAGTAAAAAATTCTCAGGTAAGAGCATAAGTCCGATAGCACCAAACATAAACGAGCTATTAAGGGCAGTTACTGCCCATAATGCCTGAGTCTTGGTAGCTTTTGTAAAGAGTAAAAAATGGTAACATTCCCATGAAATAAGGGCCATAAGCAAGATAGCAGGAACCCTTGCCCACAGAATACTATCTCCGAAGAGCTGGAGAAAAAGTGCTTGCGTCCATCCAACAAGTGGAGGATGATCAACATAGCTTAAATCAAGATAGTGTCCATAAAGAAGATAATGCGCTTCATCAACCCCAAGGCCAAATGAGGGAGCGACAAGCAACCGCATAATAGTAAAAAATAGGATTATTAAAAATATTTTTTTATCAACCACTTATGTACCTATTGAAATCGGCTGGTTTGCAAAGAGGGCTGCAGAAGGGTATAGACGAAGTCGACGGTAAACACCTGCATACAAACATTATCATTGCAGGCCGTTTTTCGGTGGTTGGTTGCACTAACGCACGGAGAACAGGCAAGAGAGGCATAAATCGGGGTTGTTATCCCTAACGAGCCATAAAGCTTCGGTGTTTCCGGACCAAAGAAGACAAAAGAAGGCATAGAGGTAACGGCGGAGAAATGACCAGGACCCGAATCATTGGTCAACATAAATTCAGAGACTTCATAAAGAGCAACCAGCTCTGCAAACGACGTTTTACCGGCGAAATTAACACAACGGGGAGATTGTAATGCATTCGGAATTTTTTGCAATCCCTCATATTCTGCGGGAGCACCTGTAAGGAGAAGTATCACATTGGGATACGCTTCTAAAATTCGCCGTGCAAGTTCGATGTAGTTTTTTCTATCCCATCGGCGCAGAGGCATCAGATCACTGGCATTGGCATTAAAAAGGACGATTTTGTGCTGCATCGGCTTATATATAGGGCAATAAGAGGCTATTTTTGTCCGCATGGACTCTTTGTCTTCGTTGGTTAGCGTTACTTTATTGAGAATGATTTCATCATCTCTTATAATAGTTTTGGAATAAGGCAGTTCCTTGTTTTTTACCAGTAAAGCATTGACGAGCGCAATAAAATTTTTGCTGATATGCTGATGGGGATTGTAAGCCACTTCATGGGTCAGCATGGAGCCGCGATAGAGTCCCTCGTTGTAAAATGCATGAAATCCAACCCGTCGCAATGCCCCTGAGAAGCCGGTTAACAGTGCCGTAAAACGGGAAAAAAGTTCCAAATCTATGACCGTATCAATCTTTTTAGCACGAGTCCAAAAGAAAAATTTGATGGTATCGCCAATCAGGGAGAGAAGGCTCTCTTCCCGAATCGTAAAAATGTTCTCCTCCGGAACGGTTTTGAGAAGATCGAGACTCGGCTTATTTTTTTTGAAAATTACAAAATAGAGGTTGGCATTCAGTTCACGCTTGAGTTTTTGCATGGCCGGATCGACAAGGATAGTACTCCCCATCTCAGAGAGTTCGATCAAAAGTACATTTGATGGAGTCTTTTCATAGCAAAAGGGGAGACGTCCCAGTATTTTTTGGATTATACTTCCAACAAAACACAAAGGTATTCCAACCCAATAGTCGACGGCTCTCATTGTATCAACGTGCACGCGTGGCTCCTAAGATAATAGTATGATACAAAAGGTGCTTATACAAGCTTTTTTCCGCGTAGCCAAACAAATAAACCCGGCAAACTTGAAATAATCAACATTGTTCCATACAAAATGGAGACAGAAAGAATCATCTCTTTGGACACCCCAACAAGGATAAATATACCCACCATAGCACTCTCACGTACACCCCATCCTGCGAGGGATATAGGGATAATTGTAAGTAAAAATACAGGTGGAACCGTTACCAAAAAAGTAGTTAACGGCAATGTCATGCCAACAGCATTGGCAAGTTCATACAAAGAGAGAATAGAGAAAAAATGAATGATGATCGATAATCCGACCTGGAGAATAATTGCTTGTTTTGAGACATATACCTGTCGAAAACGATGCGATAGATCAGCAAATAAACGAGTTACCCGGTATTGTCGCAACCATATAATTTTACGCAATAAAATTAAAAGCATAAACCCGCTAATTCCTCCAATACAAATTGTATTAATGAGGTTAAACAGCCAAACGGGAAGAATGTCGCCGCTAATTACATTGGCCCCAAGATTAAGGATTAAAAGTCCAGAAAGTCCGACGATTCGATCAATAAAAATCCCAAAAAAAGCCTCTTTCTTACTATATCCGAGACTTCCTAATTCAAGTACTCTAACAGCATCACCGCCTATACTCCCAGGCAATGCCTGATTAAAAAAAGCTCCTTTAAAATAACTGCCTAGGTAGAATAAAAATGTTTGATCAAAGCGTAGCATTTGCATAATTAACGACCAACGGTATGCCGCCAGTGAGGTACTGACAAGTTGAAGAATTATTGCTAAAAAAACAAACCTTTTATCAATATTAAGAATAAGGTGGTTGATAAAATTAAAATCTACTATTCGAAATACTATCCAAAGCAAGAGGGTAGAGAAAATAAACTTTAGAATATTAATCAATATATGCATTCCTATTTAGACTATGCCGAGTAATTTAAACGTTATTGTTGAAAAAAAGCTTTTAAAATATTAATTCAGTCTTTGTTTTTTGCCATTATAGTTTATATTGTGTGAAATTAGTGTGAACTTTATCGCCATGCTGACACTTCAACGCGTATTGGACTCTTAAATGATGATGAAATGACCGATAAGCAGCTTGAAGCACTGACACAAAAAGTAAACCGCTCTTTTCCCACAAAAGATGACTCAGAGCTATTTGATGACATCGCTATTTTAGAAGATGATGTTAAGACCCGTTTTTTTAACAATCCAGCCAAAGAAAAACAAACTCTTTTAACTGCGTTGGGACTAACGCTTTAAGAGTTTATCCCCGCACAAACAATGCCTTGATCTCCTCATTCTCCATTGAAGCCAACCCTTTTTCACCCACGCTTACGCTCATCTCACCCATAGCCGTTTTGGCCTTAATCATCTTATCGATCTTCTCTTCAAAGCTATTTTTGGTAATGAATCGATAGACAAAGACATTATTCTTCTGCCCTATCCGAAACGCTCTGTCGGTTGCTTGGTTTTCCACAGCGGGATTGAACCACAGATCATAGTGGATAACATTGGCGGCTTGCGTGAGGTTTAGCCCTACTCCACCGGCTTTTAGCGATAAAATCAGAACTTGTTTTTCGGGATCATTTTGAAACAAAGAGACAACCTCTTCGCGTTGTTTTGAGGAGAGTGATCCATCAAACGTTAATGGCTCCACAAAAAACTTCTCTTCAATAATATTGGATAATATATTTAGCATCTCCACATATTGCGTAAAGATAAGGACTTTTTCGCCCTTAGCAATCATCGGCTCTAGCAAGGTCAGCAAGAGTTCACTTTTTCCGCTCAGCGCTGCATCATAGGGAGAGATTTTATCGTAGTTTCTGGGATGATTACAGATTTGCTTGAGCTCGGTAATGAGTTTAAAGATGAGTCCGGAACGGCTTTGCGGTTCGGATTGAGTTTCAAGGTTTTTCATGGCACCATCGACTACGCTTTGATAGAGGGCTGCTTGTTCGGGAACTAGTGACGCGTACTCATCGATCACGATCTTATCGGGGAGGTCATCGATAATGCTTTTGTCGGTTTTTAGGCGGCGCAGCATAAAAGGGGCGGTGATGCGCTTGAGATTGTCGGCTGCCTCTTGGTTTTGATCCATCTCGATGGGGCGGACGTAGGTTGTAACGAAAGTATTGAGTTCTCCTAGGTATCCCGGAAGGGCAAAGTCATAGATACTCCACAGTTCGGTGAGAGAGTTTTCTACAGGTGTACCGCTGAGCGCTATGCGATATTTTGTGTTAAACGCCTTTAAGGCAATGGCGGCTTGTGTTGTCGGGTTTTTAATCCGCTGCGCTTCATCGATGACCAAGGCTTCGATTTTGTGAGAGGCAAACAGCTTTTCATCGCGTCTAAATATATCGTATGTCGTAACAATGATTGTTGTATCGCTCAAAACGCGCCCTACTCCGTAATAAAGCGATACGCTCAAAGAGGGAGCAAATTTGAACAATTCGTTTTCCCAGTTGAGTAAAAGTGACGTTGGGACAACGATGAGCGTTTTACCCTTGATATGGTTGTGCTCATACAGATAAAGCAAGGTTGCAATGGTTTGAATCGTCTTTCCTAATCCCATATCATCCGCTAAAATCACTCCAAAGCCGCTTAAGAGGTTCGAAACACACCATTGCACACCACGAGTCTGATATGGGCGCAACGTTGCTTGTAGGCTCTGCGAGATAGTTGACGTTGATGTGCGAAAGAGGTTTGCAAAGAATTCTTCCAAATCATCATCCAATAAAGCACTCCCCTCGAAACGAGCCCGCAGCATATCAAACCGAGTCAGTTTGGGTGTTTTTTTGGCTTGTGCGAAGAGTGCTTTCAGTTCTTCAGGGGATATACTGATGTAACTATCCCGAAACAACACCAGTTCGCTTTGCTGATTCACCAGTTCTTGAAACTCTTCGAGGCTGATGTGCGTATCACCGATGGCAATCGTCCAATCGTATTCAAGTACTTTATCGAGTGTCAAAAAGCTCGTCGGTGTTTTTTTAGAGCGAATTCTCCTTGAGAGTCGTGGCTTAATGAGGTGCTGCAGCTCACGTGGAAGAACAATCTTTACACCAAAAGAAGCAAGTAATGGAGAACTCTCCATAATAAACTGCTCAAATCGTTTCCCCTGAAGTTCAATACTTTTTTGGGTACTTAGAAATTCGATCTCATCTAAAAATCCCCGTATGGGTGAGAGGAGTTTTAACAATCCTGCACAATTCTCTTCACTAAGAGCGTCACATAAGAGTTGTTCTTTGGAGGTTTCATGATCGACAACACTCATCAACAGTGCATAATTTTCTTCCTCATCACCCCTATCCAGTGTTAAAGTGAGGGTATAACGGCTCAGAGGAAGAGAGAAGATGGAAAAGTAGTTAGAGACAGCGCGGTCGATATTATTTTTGCCCCCCTCTTTTTGAACAAACGCCATCCCCCTAAAAAAACTTTCACTGATGGCAGGAGGATTTAAAAAGCGCCGTTTGTGCATAAAATTCATCTCATTGACGTAATCGCCCATAGCTTTGGCTAAAAAGAGGAGTGTTCCGCTCTTTCCATCAAAAAAAGGATCTTTTTTAGCAAAGCGGACAAATGGTGTTGCGTGGCACGTGAGCATCTCAAGCTGCTTTGTTACAGACGAAGGAGTAAGCAATGGCATCCACCCGATAAAGAAACGGGGTTTATGGGTATCTTTGAGTACGGTAGGGATAAACGTATTAGCGTGAAGGAGCAAATACAGCGTACGGCTAAGGGCATGATAATAGCGATACGACGCCCTCCCCTCCTCGCTGCGAAACGAGAGAAAGAGTGTGACAAAACTCAGCAGCGATACCGTACACCCCCCTTTTTGGTATTTAAGTGCATAAGGAGCAAAAAGGAGTGATGTTTTTTCTTCTTGGCGAAAGAGTGGATGCTTGATACTTACATGTCCTTTATGCCAAAATTCATCCATGTTGCATTCACACTCAGCGTCTTTGAGTAATCTCTCAATGATCTCGATATTCTCATCAAAGATAGGAGAGATGATTTGAGGTAAAGCTTTGGTGTGGGCTTTATAGAACTCTCTCATCACTTCTTTGTAATCAATGGGAGCGAAAGACGGGTATGGAGTAAGAAGTGAATCGATTAGAGAGAGCGCATTCTCATGATGCAGTATCTCTAAGGGCTTATCACAGACGACCTCTTCCCATGATGCAAGGGTAATAGGATACGTATTATCCTTCTCATTAAATGCATCGATGACATGTGAGAGGTCAAGCCCTCGCAATGAAAATAGCAGGAGTGGATTACTGTCAATCTCAGCATTCAGTGCCAAAAGTGCTGCAAAGGTATGTTTACACGGAATTGCCCAATCTTCACAGTCACAACGACTGTCACATTGCTCTTGAAATAGTTGGTAGGGACTTTCGACAAATACAGAGCCTTTTAAAAAGAGAGCTATTTTTTCTGCGTCACACCACGCTATGAACTCTTCCGGTAAAGTACCATTCAATAGTGCTGATTGCAAGAAGGGGTCTGAAATCACTTTAGTTTCTAGTTGATTTTTGGTGTCAGGGCTAAAGGGTTTGAAGTTTAACTCTACATGGTAGGTGCTTCGGTACGAACCTTTAACACTCGCACTCACTTCACAACCTTCGATGATTAATGATTTAACCGATCCTTTATTGAAGTACGTTTTACCGCGAGCAAGCCTTGGATCAGATTCAAACAGTGATTCCATATCTTCATAAAAACGTCCTCCCCATAAGGTTAGACCGTATCGTTTTATTTTTGCCATTAGATTGTTCTTTCATCTCAGTTGTGCATGCACAACTGTTCTAGGTAATACAGTTTATTTTTCCAATAATATTTCTATCTCTTTTAAAAGAGCTTTTAATTTATCTTGATTGATTTTTGACAAACCAGTTGTATTGATAACAACTTTATTTTTTGAAATCTCAATTTTTGCTTTAACTTTTAGAGGTTTAAATACAGCTTGTTTGATTGTACCTAATGCTTCATTTCTTTGCATTGATTTGACTGCATTATAAATTTTTTCAATTTGGTTTTCTGGAATTTTATTGAGCGCTGAAAGAACCGTAATATCGGAATACTTATCCGTTTGAATTTTTGCTAAAAGAGGAGAGGGGAGCCGTAATATTGAAAGAGTCTTTGATAGCCAACTCTTAGAAACACCTACTTTATCAGCTAATTCATTTTGGTTCTCAACAATATTATCATCTAAAATTTTCTTAAATGCTATCGCATTCTCAATAGGATCCATATCACTGCGCTGAAGGTTTTCAACTAAAGGAAGCAGGGCAAGTTGTGCATGCACAACTTTATCCATAACTATTGCTTTAATTAGCTCTTTACCCAGTAATTTATGGGCTTCTGCTCGTCTATGTCCCGCAATAATGGTTAAACTGTCTCCGTCTTTTGATACAACAATTGGTTGAAGCAAACCGTTTTGTTCAATAGAATTCGATAACTCTCTAAGAGCTTCTGCCTCCATTTGAATCCGTGGTTGATAGGGATTTGCAATTAGTTTAGAAAGAAGAACTTCAACAACTAATTCAGGATTTTTTTCTACTGCTTGCAATTGTTCCGTCAGTGCTGCACTTTGAGAAATCTTTTTCGCAAGTGAATAATCAATCTTTTTTCTTTGCATGTATGCCTGCCTTCTCTTTTATCTCTTTAACAAACTCTTTAAGCTCTTTTGCTGATTCTGACTTCTTATCCAGCTCTCTAACACTAAAACCATACGCGACACTATTGGCAAAATCAACTCGTCGGCGCATCATAGAGTCCATTAGTTTAAAATGATGGGAACTGCTTATAAATTCATTCACATCATCAAATTTTTTCTGATTAGGGTTTGTTTTATTGAGTACAACATTAGTAACAATCGTCATTCCTGATTGTTCTGAAAGTTCTTTGAGAATACTTTCATATTTTTGAAGACCTAAAATCTCCGTAAATTCACTGGATACGGGAGTAATTAAAAAATCACTTACCAACATCGCAAAACGATTCAAGCTGGAATCAAACCCGCCTGAATCAATAATGACAACGGTATCATCGTTTAAACTCTCAAAATAAACTTCAAGCTCTTCAGGAGTAGTAAAAATATGAACGGGTAGGGGGGGTTGCCCCATTTCATGACGTACCCGATTATAAGCAGTAACAGTTTGCTGAACATCAAGGTCTATAACTTCGACGTTATACTTTTTACTAAGTTCGACAGCGACGTTATATGCGAGTGTAGATTTTCCTACACCACCCTTTTGATGCGATATTGTGATGATCATTACTACTTCTTAATTAATTTACCTTAGTATAGCAAAAATAGTGCCTATCTGTTAGTCTTGTTAGTTAAATTGTTAGCCTCAAGCATAATATGCTAAAATATCTCTAACATAAATAAGGGTAGGGGATGGCACAACACGTATACAACATCGATATAGAACGTACACTCCTTTCAAGTTTGATTTTCGAACCACAATTGATTGAAGAACATTTTCATGCTCTTACAACCAATAACCTCTTTTTTCACGCATCTCATCAGGCAATATTTCGTGCAATTCTTCATCTACAAAGTGAAGATCACCCGGTAGATGAAGGACTTATTAATACTCATCTCACTAAAAATAGTGAGAATTATGAAGCTGAACTTTTACAAATTCTCACTGCTAATCCTGCCGCATCCATACAAGCATATATTAAAGAGTTAACAGACTTAAGTGAAAAACGCACTCTTATTAGTATCATTAATGAATTTAGTCGTGATTTGCAAAATGACTCCTTCAGTGGGAATACACTCCTTAGTCGAACACTAGAAAAACTGGAAGTCTTTCAACAAACTCATCGAGTAGCACTACTGGATATGCATGACATCACTGCAATTGTAAGTGAAGAAGCAGAGTTTATTTGTAAAGCATGGCTGCCATTCCCTAAAAAAACAGTTTCTATGATCTCTGCACCAGGAGGAAGCGGAAAGAGCTGGTTGGTTTTACAGCTTATGATGCATCATGCAATTGAAAATCCTCACTCAAAATCCTTTGCCTGGCTATCAGAAGATCCAACGGGACTAACGGCACACAGAGCACAAAAAATTGCCACCGCTATTCTTGGAAAAGAACTCAAAGAATTTACAAATAGAATCGTTATTTCTAATAGTCCAACCATTCAGGTTTTAGAAGAACAGGGAAGGGGAATAACTATTAATCCTTATTTCAATGATCTTAAAAAGAGCCTCACTCCCTATGATTTAATAATACTTGATCCATTGATTGCTTTTTTTGGAGCAGATGAAAATAATAATGCTCATGCACGAAAATTTATGCAGCTCTTTACTGAATGGGCTTCAAGGGAAAACAAAACCATCATATTCATTCATCACAGTACAAAAAACACTACACAAGCGAGAGGTGCAAGCGCATTTACTGATGCCGTACGTCTTGTGTATGAAATAAGTTACGTTACGAATAAAGATGGTACTCAAGATGAAACACGCAGCCATTTGCGCAAAATCATTCTTACTAAAGACAACTATGGTGCATCAAAACCACTAGGTGGTAAACAAATTGTTCGACAAATATTTCCAGAAATTAAAACAGATGCTCAAATCTTCATGAAGGATTTCTAATGGCAAATAATCAACTTAGCTTTAAAGAATTCGATATTGTCAAAAAATTTGAAAATTCTAATGCAACCGTCAGTGAACTACGTACTGGTGTTTTTGCCCCTATCGAAAAAATAAGTTCCACTTCTAAAACTTATACACAATTTATCGAAAATCAAAAAAAACGGTATATTGAAACAAGTTGGGGCAAAACGGTTATTAAGGGAAATATTCTTACACAAACACATAGAGACCTTCTCGATTGTTTGTTTGCAGGTGCTAAAGAAATCAAAGAAGTGGATGGTGGTGCTATTGCTATTTATTTTTCTACTTCTGATATTTTAAAATCTTACAGTGGTACAACTTCTCGTAATACCAAGTGGCTCAAAGACAAGTTGGATGAGATACAAACAACAGCAATCGAATTTCGCACAACAGATGGGGAAGATTTTTACAGTTTCAATATCATTAGCTCTTTTGCTTACAGTACAAAGCATAAAAGCTTTGGGATTGTTATCACTCCTGAATACCGAAAATATTTCGAAGATCAACTTACAGTCAACTATACAAAAGAGCTCCCAAAATTACTTAAAGTTAAAAGTGCTTTACTTCGAGCTATTATCCGTTTTTTCTGGACACACTCTCAATCAAGTACCATGAGCATCGAAAATCTGCTTCAAACAATCGGCTTTCCAATGGAATCACTTCGAACAAAACAAACTGCTATGAAAGAAATACGAGATAGTTCTGAACTTTTACTAGATTATGGAATTACATACGAACCAAAAACAAAACTCATATATCGTAAAGGTTCTTATGATAACAGTATTACATTTATGGGTACGCCTAATAAAACCAAGGAACTTCCTGGTCTTGAAGAAAACTAGAGGGGGGCAAGGAAGAAAGCCTTGCTCTTCTCTAGTACTCTACAGATATCTATATATTCTATATATATCTATAATACCTATAGAAACTTCACAATATGACTTCGTTTATGTCATCAAATGACTTCGCTTTAGTAGTATTTGACTTCGCCTCTTCACAATATGACTTCGTTTATGTCACTAAATGACTTCGTTCATTCAAGTCAGCAGTAAAAATTTCTCTCATATTTAGAACAATATTTTAAAAACGAAGTCATTTTGTGGATAATTTACCCAAAATTTGCTTTTAGACAATAAAAATAAAAATAAAAAAGTATAAAAAGAATGTTTTCACAATATGACTTCGTTTTTAGAAAAATAAATTTTAAAATTTTAAAATAAAGCAAGAGAAAGGGGCTTCTTGCACAAAATGACTTCGTTTTTAGAGTGCTATACCATCGAAGATGAGGCACTTTAGTCATTTATAAAAATAAAAATAAATAAAAGTAGAAAAAAGTATTTTTTTCACAATATGACTTCGTTTTTAGGCAGATAAATGTTAGTGGTGCGCCATGCAGGACTTGAACCTGCGACCCTCAGCTTAGGAAGCCGATGCTCTATCCATCTGAGCTAAAGGCGCATTAGTAAGTAAAAAAATTACTAGAAGAAGTATAAGACACTGGAAAGAAAGGTATTTACAGTGTCTTAAAGCTGGATTAAGAGCAGAAGGGATTAAATCCCTGCTACTTTGTCTTTGAGTGTTGCACCCGCAACAAACTTAGCAACTGTGGTGGCAGCTTTGCTGTAAGTTTTATCAGTACCTGGGACTTTTCCCTCTTTAGCCGCTTGTACAGCTGTTTTAAATGTTCCAAACCCTACTACTTGAATGTCTTCTTTATTGGATAATGCTTCGGTAATAGCAGCGGTTACAGCTATGATTGCAGCATCAGCTGCTGTTTTAGTTGAGTAGTCTCCACATTTTTGAACCAGTTCTACGAATTGTGCTTTGTTCATTTGAATCCTTCATTTTAAAATTATGGTGCGATTATACCGCACACACGCTCTTTCAAAGAATTAATATGACATTTTGACATCTATTTGTGAAGGATATTAAAATCCCACTACACTGCCTTTACACTAAATTAGGGGAGGGCACACAATGATTATCCATTTAGATCTTGATTGTTATTTTGTCTCCGCCGAGAGAACTAGGTCTCCTTATCTAAAAGGCAAACCTGTTGTTGTTGTAAAAAGCAGTGACAGGGCAATATTTTCTAAAGAAGACACCAAATGCGTTATGACCGATAGGGTAGGGGGATTTAATTCACTTTTTCAGCATGAAAAGCAATGGAGCCCCTACAACCCTAATCAATGGAAGAAAGATTTTTTAGATGAGCAGGGAAAGGTACACGGTATCGTCATCGCCAAAAGCTATGAATGCAAACCCTACGGTATTAAAACCGGAACAACTTTAAGTGATGCCTTTCGCATGTGTCCCAATCTATTGGTAGTGCAGGGGGATCATCTCTTTTATCAGCTCACCTCAAGTACTTTGCGTGAGTTTCTTCAAACTAAAATACCGGTTTTGGAGCAATATAGCATTGATGAGTTTTGGGGAGATCTAAGCGGTTGGGTGGAAGATGAGGATGTGTATGAGTTCATTGCAGCACTGCAAGAGGAAATATTAGAGAAGTTTGATCTGCCAATGTCCATCGGAGCATCGAGTGCCAAATGGATTGCTAAAGTAGCGACTGACTTTAATAAGCCCTACGGAATCACTCTTGTTCCCAAAGAAAAAATAATTGACTTCGTTTCACCCATGAGTATCAATGACTTTCCCGGAATCGGTAAAGCCCTTTCCAAACGTCTTGGAAGTTACAAGATAAAAACGTTAGGAGAGGTACTAGATTCGGCTCTCATGCTTCAATCGTGGGGCAGGGTGGGTGAAGACTTGATCAAACGTATTAGCGGCACTGACCGCGAGAGCGTTAATCCCAGCCATGACCGTAAATCCATAGGTATATCGCGCAACTTCACAGCAACCATGGACAGAAATGAGATTAAACGCAGAGTTATTATCCTCTCTCGTCATTTATCCCATACCATTGCCAAACTGGAAGTAAACCCAACGACCTATTCGTTTGCACTCAAATACAATGGAGGAGCCTCTTCGAGTATCTCTACCACCATTGACAGAGTATTCAGTGAAACACTAATGCGTAATATAGCCGTTGAGACAATAATAAAAATCGATAATTTTCCTCACTACGGTATCCACAGTATCTCCATATCAGCCTCGAATTTTATGTCCGCAACAAAACCTAAAACGTTTTCTCTGTTCGATCGGGATGATGATGAAAAATCTTGCGCTTTGGGGGAACAGATCACAAAACTGCGGGATAAATACGGAGTCGATATTTTGAGGTGCGCTATTGAGAAGGGGTAGGGGGAGAAAAACGAAGTCATATTGTGACGTTTGTTCGTAAATCTAGATAATGCCATTTACTGCTAAAAAAGGTGTTTGAAATTATAAACCAATCGATATTACCTTATGGGTAAAATATCAAATAAAATTAATTCATATACTAATGGAGCACTATTGATCATACTGGACTTTGAAACCAACTCCGCAAATGTCCATGATGTGATCGAAGTTGCGGCGTTTCGGATTAAAAGAGAGGCGGGGGTTTATGTTATCGCCGATACCTTCCATCGCTACTATTTTTCCGAATATGAGGTTAATCCTTATGCGCTTGCTGTTCACAAACTCTCTCCACAACGAATAGAACGATTACGAGCGAATGTTGATTACGCAGAGTATTTTGCAGAGGATCAGGAGTTTATAGAGTTTTGTCAGGGAGCGAAAACTCTCATCGCCCATAACATAGCGTTTGAACTACGACATATTGGTAAACTTGTCACATTCGAGAAACACTTCTGTACGATGAAATTCAACAAAAAGATTGTCAGAGCTCTCAATGTCAGAGGAAGTCTCAAAACCCCGAAATTGCTGGAAACTTGCCGACATTACGGAATCGATTTCGATGAAGATCAGTATCACAGTGCCGTTTATGATGTTACGAAAACATTAGAAGTTTTAAACAAAATGAACAGTACAGGAATTTAGTTTTGGGTATTAAAAAATTGACTTCCTAAAATTGGGCATGGTGGTGGTCAATTTGATCACTGTGGCAGCAAGGGCTTCTTATGGTTTAAGCCACTTATTTTTGTATTACGTCTAAAATATTTATTTTCTGTTACAACGCATAGTTTGCAGAAAATTACACAAAAATATAAATTAGTAGTATAATTTCTACTATTATAATAGCAATATAAAGGATTTATATGCTTAAGCGCAGTATTGAGACATTCGTAACAACGTCGTTGTCTATTTCACCAATCGTCCTTTTAAAAGGCTCACGTCAAGTTGGTAAGTCAACACTCTCTACTCATCTCAAGCTGCATTATGTCGTATTGGATGATATCAGTATCCGACTTAGTGTCAAAGAAGATCCGATCCGCTTTATTCAAAGGCTCTCTAAGCCTGCTTGTATCGATGAGATCGAAAAAGCACCTGAACTGTTGGAAGCTCTCAAGCTGTATGTAGATGCCAATCGGAGAAACGGGGACTTCCTTCTTACGGGAAGCGCAAATATTCTCGACATGAAACAAGCCAAAGATACGTTAGCCGGGCGCATTATTGAGCTTGAACTTTATCCTCTTAGTTTAAAAGAAAAATCACTTGACCCTAAAGCCAACTGCATTGATAATTTATTTGAACACACATTTAATGTTAAGCCGGTCACGTATAGCACTATTGTAGAACAAATGATTCGTGGAGGTTACCCTGAAGTACGCAATCTCACCACTTCCATGCAACGGAGATTGTGGTTCTCTTCGTATATCAGCACTTATGTTGAGCGTGACGCGCGAGATTTAGGAGAATTGCGTGATATTGACAGCTACTTTCGGTTTTTGAACATAGTAGCACCACGTAGTACGCAGATGTTGGTTAAATCAGATTTAGCCAAAGAAGTGGGTGTTCGAGTCGAAACAATTGAAAACTATTTGGGTATCTTGGAGCAGACATTTCAAGTCAAGTTGCTTCGTCCCTATTTTGAGAACATTGGTAAGCAGTTCGTAAAATCTCCAAAGCTCTATATGAACGATACAGGGCTTATGAACTACTTTTTAAAAATTGCCACCCCTGAAAACTTCGAAGATTCTATGTACAAAGGTGCCATTGTTGAGACATTGGTCTGCAATGAACTGATGAAGCATCTGAGCTTCACTGAAATACCAACGGATATCTATCATTACCGAACCAATGATAAAAAAGAGATTGACTTTATTCTCAAACGTAATGATAAAATCATTGCTATTGAAGTGAAAGCTTCTATGGCTGTCAGCAAGGATGATTTTAAACACATTGCCGATTTCCAAAAAAACAGTTCAAAAGATGTTTTTGGTGTTGTCTTTTATATGGGGGAGCATGTATTATCATTTGGGGAAATGCGCGTAGCGATTCCCATAGGGTTCTTTTTTTAACTATGAAAGTTAATAGTTCAAAATGATAGACTATTCCTTCCCCCTTTACCGTCCACCGGCAGAAGCTGACAATGTAGTCATTCAGGCAACCTATGGATGCAGTCATAACCGGTGTTCGTTTTGTTCCATGTATAAAACCAAAAAATATCAGATGCGTGACATCGAAGATATTTATAGAGAAATAGATATTTTTGCCAAACATCATCCTGATGCGAACAAAGTCTTCTTGGGTGATGGAGATGCGCTCTCACTGCCGACTAATTATTTGATGAAAATGCTTCGTTATTTACAAAGTTCCTTTCCTAAACTCAGCCGTGTATCGGTCTATGCCACCGCGCAAAACTTCCTCGAAAAAACTGAGAGTGAACTCACTCTTTTACGAGAGAATGGGTTAAGTCTAATCTATTTTGGTATTGAGACGGGAAATGATGTGCTGCTGGAAAAAATCAATAAGGGAGTTACTTCCAAGCAGATGATCGAAGCGCTTTGTAAAGCTTCCAATGCCAATATAAAAATATCGGCTACGGTCATACTTGGGCTTGGTGGTGAAGCCTATTCTAACGAACATATCAGGGATACTGCTGTTGTTATTAATGCAACGAGAATCAATTATCTTTCAACGCTTCAGCTTGGATTGGAGGAGGGGGTTAAGGAGCGATTTTACCAGTACTTCGACGAATTTACAATGCCCGATGACGTTCAGATATTAAATGAGCAAAAGCAATTGATTCATTTGCTGCATCCAGTCAATAAAATAATCTTTCGATCGAACCACGCATCGAACGCTTTGCATCTTTCCGGTACTCTTCCCAAAGACACCGCAAGACTTATTGAAAAACTTGAGACGGCTTTGAACATAGGCGAGAGGGCTTTTATTCCATCACGGTTTCGCGGTTTTTAAACTCAAATTTTCCAAGAGGCAATTATCTTTCATAAACTTCGCTTGTTTTAATCACCTCTTTAGTTATTGTGAATTTTTGGTTTTCGACACATTGAACTTCTTTCAAGTAAAAATCAAAAAAATCTTTCATTATTGCACATTTAATTCCAAAAAGCAAGCGTTTTTCATTCTTATTTTTTTGATTATTTTTATATTTCTGCTCTTGACTTTTCCGAAAAAAAAGCCTCCATTTTTCCAACTCAAAATATAAACACAACCTCCTAAATCTTCCCATTTCAAGGGAAATAATTTGTACTTTATGCCCTTGCGCATAATTGTAAAACAGTGTAAACTTTTACCAGTTGCAACCGAGAACGTTCTCAAATTTTCCTGAAAAAGAGTGGTGATTAGCTATCGTCTCTCTCTTTTTCAAATCATCCTAAATCCTGATCAGATTTTTGCCATTGTCACCCAATTTAAAAAAAAGACCCAATCCGAGGAGGATATTTCCATGTCTAAAATTTACCATACCAACTGTGATCTCGCACTTGACGAGAGCCGTAAAACCATACTTATTAATCCTATGGGGGAACGTTTCTATTTAGTTCCCTGTGAAGAGTATAGCTCTATTTTTACCAATGCCACACTCAGTCTCGATGAGGAAGGGCGTTATGTGATTGAGGGGACTCAATTACTCTATAACGAGCACAAAGGGCTCTCTTTAAGCTATGAAAAGCTTTTATGCAAACATCCCGCCGAACTGATCGTCAAACGCACCTTCTTGTGGATGGCGTGGTACAAGGTTAATGGCATCATGAAGCGAGAAGTACGTTCTCGTTACATCTGTCAGCATAAAGCCTATCACATTCATGAACGACTTGAGTTCTTGTCTCATTCCTATAGATCGGAGGTGTGAGATGTTTGAATACATCAATGGATGGGAATGGCTTCCCATCGTACTCTTTACCTTTGCAGGCTTCTTGATGATTCAATTTGTGGAAGATATTGAGATGACCTGGCTAGGGGGTATTGTATTGACGATGATTATGGTGATTGCGTACAACACCTCAGAAAATAATCAAGCCAAAGCATTCGTCTTACAACGTTTTAACGAAGGTCAAGCAATCGAGTGCGGAGTGTGGAGAGGGGAAAGCACCCTTATCAATCCGCATAACGGTTGGACATACGTTCCTACTCTGGGATTTGTAAAAGGGGATCAGATTCACAATAACCTTGGAATCTGTAATGTTGTTGCTCAAGAAGCGCCTGAACCCTCTGTCGTACCGTATGGGTTTGCCTATATGGTTTTACTGGGTGTGAGCTTTTTATTTCGCAGCGTGCATAAAGGAGATGACGATGAATGATTTAACGCAATTAATACTGCTGAGCCTATTCTTTTACGCACTTGGAGTAGGAACACTGGTAATCATCGGATTACGTAAAGCATTGCTCTATTGGATTGGTATCCATACGGTAGTTGTTGCAGGGGCTGTTTGGTTCTTTGAATTGAAGTGGATCTTGATGGGCGGGATTGGTTTTATGCTGATTGCTTCCTATTACGCCCTGTGGGTCTTCTATAGAGAGTTTAACTGTATTCGTGACATGAAAAAATTCAACGATGATGAACAAGGAGGAAAAGATGGTAGGAATGGTTGAAATAACTTTTGTAATTATGGGACTAACAACTGTTGGGCTCTCGTTGTCCTTATTGACTATCATGAAAGATTTTAGAGCCTTAATTGTGTGGTCTATTTCTTTATGTATAGCTGAAATAGCGCTGGTTTGGACAGCGCATGATATTAAATGGCACGTCATAACCGCAATGATATTTTTTGGATTTGTCTTGGTGCTTATACTGGTGAAAATAAAACTACGCATTAGTGCGGCACTTAAACGTATTGCACAGCTTGAAGAGGAAGAGAGACAAGCACTTCAAACTCCGCCCAAGGGTGATTCCCATGGATAACAATGTCATCTATCTAAGCGATGCTTCCTATGATCATAGTACCAAAGAAGCTGGTATCGGGGTGAAAAACCTTTCTACCGGTCTTAGCCTATCCATCTTTATGCATGCCCACAGCGTGCATGAAGCCGAAGAGTTCGCGTTATTGGAAGCTATCAATCATGCACTTATCCATAACCACCGTAATTGTGTATTTGTCTATAACGACATTAACATCGATACTCAAGCCCTTGGTATGTTTTACAAACCGATGTTTGAGAAGATACAGTTTTTATGGATGAAACGTGACTACCTCCATGAAGTTGATCGTCTTGCTTGCGGGGCAAGGCTTTCTAAAAGCAGCAACGCCAACTGGACCAAACTGATCCTCTCGCATGCAAGCCAGATCAGCGATGAAGAGTTAGTGAGTGCGCTGATGCCCTTAACCCGTGGTGCAACGTATGGATGCCTCTGTACTATCAGTGGCACAGCACCTATGAGCAAACCGTATCCCAATAATATCAAAGAGGTGAATGAGAAGATTGTTGCCTTGTTGATGTATGCGGGATCCAAGAGTTTGTATAAAAAGCTCTGCGAACACTTTAGCAACATCCAATGCTACAAACAAAAATATTACGATGAACTGCTTAAAGGTGCCAACTTTAATATGAGCTGGTTTGAAGACTCAGCGTATGAATGTCGTGTAACAGTAGCAGCGTAACACAACACCATGAAACTCATGATGAAGCGAACTCTTAACACCCGTGAGCGTTATTACCAAATTGAACTGATTCCCAACTTGTTTGGAGAGACCCTGCTGATTCGTACTTACGGTTCATCCAGTAAGACCAAACCCACCGGAGTCATCCGTGAGTTTTATGACAGTGACCAAGAGGTAAAGCAACAGATGATAGTTCTGATTGCTCAAAAACACAAACGGGGGTATTGTTCCCACGACACAGTAAAAGGAAATTACCATGAATAAAAATTTAGCCATTCTAATCCTCATCGCAATTGTCACCGGTATCTTTGCTCTATGTTCCCCTGTCTGTAAAGTAAATTGCCATAGCGAAATCATTTTTGGCGGCGTATTGGTACTGATCGGTATTGCAGGTGCAATCGGGAGATGGCTCAATAACCGTGATAGCAAACGCGGTTGGTGTGAGAGCGGTATCACACAAGAGCAAATTACTGCCTATGGGCATAAAAACAACCAAGGAGAGTCTCAATGTTAATACTTACTCTTATCGGATTACTTGCAGCAGCATTCGCCATCTATACGTTTATCCTGTGGTTCAATAAATACACCTATCATCATACACAGTATGAGTTCTTCACCAAAGAGCACTCGGTTGCTATGGTGTTCTCGTATGCACTGATGTTCTTTGGAAACAGCTGGATGCAAACGGCACTGGCAAATAATGACGATTGGCTCAATGGTGCAATCGTACTGGCGGTTGGTGTTGTTCTTCTAGTAGGCGTAATCATCAACAATTTCAAAAAAGCTCCAAGACTTTATGCCATTGCAGGTTCTTTAGCTCAAATGATCTTTTATATCCCCATTACGATAGGTGCTGTAATAGTTGTAGCTGTAATGGTGGCATGGCTCTCAGAGACGAAGCCTGTTTACAACATCAATGATTGAAACACCATGATGAAATGGATATTTATCGGGATGGTGTTTTTTATACCTGGGTTTGTATTTGCACTCACTGGAGATACCACCAAGGATTGGATAAACAGTGCATGTGCATTTGCCCTTGGGTTTTTAGTTTCCTACATCGTCTTGTATCCCAATGATCTAAAAATAAAACGGTGGCTGGATTGGTTCTAGCCAACAATATAAAAATGAAAACTAAACAAAAATAAAAGGATTCACCATGTCACAAACATTACAAATTATCAACATCATCGTACTCATAGCTGCTATGTGGTTTGGACTGCACAGTCTGTATAAAAGCGATAGAGAACGTAAGAAGAAAAAAGCACAGGATGATGCAGAGACAGAAAGATGGGAAAGAGGTGCTGAGATAGCCAGTCAAGATAAAGAGTATATGGCATTCGTCAATGACTTTACCGGTTTAGGTAAAGAGTATGATTCTCATAAATGGTATTTTAAAATACCCGACTCCGCAGTTAAACATCTCGAAGCGTGTTTTGAGGGGGATGAGAGAAAAGTCTACACCATGAAGCGTGCTATTGAACTTTCCATTGAGCACTTTGCAATAGAGATGGCGGATGACGCTGAGTGTGCAAGGATCATTGAAGAGCGGGTGTTTCGTAATCCGAAACCCGCAGAAACATTTGATATAGAGGAATATAAGCAATACCGCCAAGAGCGAGAAGAAGTTGAGGGTGAATTTGAGAGTTTTACTCAGTGGAAGGGGAGAAAAGATAAAGGTGAGAAAAATGATTAAACGATATTGGAAGCGAATTGCCTTGCTGCTTATTGGTTTGGACATTATCGTATTTGGCAGCTCATTAGCGCTCAGTGCTTTTTGGGCACTGAGCGGTCAGTAAAAGGAAACAAAGATGCAATCACCTCAAAGAGGTTCTCATGCCCTATAGGGTATTACAGGTAAAACTAACCCATCACGCGCAAAAACGCCTCAGTAAGCGTTTTGGGATCAAGACTAAAAAAGCTGCTCTACGGTTCGCGAAGGATGTGGTAAAAAACGGGGAAATCATTGCGGGCACACAATCCCTCTATATTACAATCGTGCGACACGGGTCAGGTTTTATATTTGCAAAAAGTTTGGATCAATACGGCGAGAGTATCTTGTTGATGATTACCGCCTGCAATGATGCCAAAAGCTCTGAATGGAAATGCTTTTATCACGGTGAAGTGAGAAAGAGGAGGGCGATTAAGAAGTCGAAGGTGTATCGCGGGATAATTTTGTAATGAGGTGCAAAAAGTTACTGCACCTCTACAGGGTTAAGTTTGTGCTTATTCAAATGCTTTTTGCCCCGTCACTGAGCCCTGCGCTGCATAATGACGTACATATCACCTGCTAAAACATTATTTAATTTCAAAAAAAGACTATTGGGATAAAAGTTGGGGAAAAGGCTAAGATGCTTGCGTAACTCCCAGTGCAAACCAATACGGCTCAAAGCTCTCTTCAACTGCAGTACATACCAACTGAGTAAAAGGCACATAATTTTGAGTTGTATGTGCTGTGTCTAAGGCTTGATAGTATTCGAGTCTATTTTTAACCGTGATAACAACTGGTGGAAAGCCGCTCTTCATTAATTCTAGGTTCATCAAAAGACGTGATGTTCGTCCATTACCATCGCTAAATGGATGTATCCCCACAAAATCAATATGAACACGCGCAGCTCTTTGTATTGGATGAAGGGATTGAGCCTCTCCTTCGTACCATCTGATAAAGTCAGCCATTTTATCCGGTACGCTTAAATAATCAGGTGGTCGATGTGTAGCCCCTGAAATCAGAACGTTAATATTACGATATCTTCCGGCATTCGTATCATCAATCTTTTTTAAAACGAGTGCATGGATGGATTTAATCTCCCACTCGCTTAATGGTTTGTCATCCGTCACTAATGATTCGACATAAAGAATTGCCTCTTTATGATTGATCGCTTCGAAATGTTCCCTAATTGTTTTTCCTCCAACTGTAATCCCTTCCAGCACAACTTTGGTTTCTTGAAGCGAGAGAGTATTGCCCTCAATCGCATTAGAGTTAAATGTCCAGCGAAGAATCAATTCTTCTTGAAGATTTTTAACAATGTCAGATGGAAGAGGACGGTAGTTGTTTAGCTTGGATTTTAGCGAATCGAGAATATTAAATTGAGCAATCATTGTGTTCCAATGGTGAAAGTTATTTATAAGACATTCTATCATCTCAAAAATAATTCTTCGAATCATTTTTCAAATCTCTGACTTTTCCATCTCAAAACATATTATAGCTATGTAAGAAAAGATTAGGCGCTAAACATGGATTTGGCTTTGTGACACAACAATTAAAAAAGGATAAATAATGAGTGAAATGGAAATGATGGAGACAGAAGATATGGTTGAAGAAGTGGCATCGCCAGTTGAAAACAATAGCGAAGACAAGATGGCTAGTGAAGAAATGGCAATGCCGGCAAAGTCAAATCTGTCTATCGAAGAGGGTGATATTTTTGTACAGTCTGATATGGCGGTCATGTTGAATATTTTAGGTATTACTCAGGTCGTTGGTGCCGATCCGATTTACAAAGTTCGTTTAATGGCAACACATTTGGTTCCATTCTTTTTGGGAGAGGTTCAGCTGTTTGAATATATTGCAAATAAAGAGTTGATGAAGCTTGATTCGTACCGTGATTTTGTGGAAGCAACAACGGAGAGTTTAGTGTTTTCAGAGGGTGAAGTTTACACACAAAATGGCAGTGAATTTTTGAAAATTATAAGCATACCGTTTGTCTATCGCGGTGATGATGAAATCGCCCGTGAAGTCATTGGGGTTGAGCTTAGTAAATCGGGTACGGTTGAGCTGAGAAACATTGATGAAGTTAAAGCGTTGGTCTATGGAAACTCTGACCAATTTGCAAATATGAGAGGGGAATAATTATGGCTGATCCGTTGTTTCAAAAGTTACGCGAGAGTAATAGAAAAAAGGTTGGTTTGACAAGTACAATAAGTATGAGTTTGACAGAAGATGAGATGGATATTTTTACCAAGAAAGCAGATGAGCTTGAGATGGAGGCGGGGGCTCTTTTGAGAGAGTATGTTTTGGGAACATCAGCTTTTGAAAATGTGTTTATTGAGAAGAAAGCACGTCCGAAGTCTGCGCCTAAAACGGTAGAGAGTAGTGGTGGTTTTGGTGAAGAAAACATGGGCGGTAACGAATAATGTTGGGGGGTTATAGCTCACCGATTTCGGTTGCGAATGCATTTTTGTTTAAGCAAGATTTAGTGAAGTTTGTCGAGTCGATGATTGAAGATGTTTGTCTTCTTTCTGTGAACAATACGGCGGAGGATTTTATACCTCCGATTGTGTATAACGAGATGGGGAAATGCTTTAATGTCGATTACAATTTTTTGGTGTCAAGCGACATTTAAAAATGACCATCTGCGCCAAATAAAAATGACCAGTTTGGTGTGAGCATTTCACTAAAAATTGGTAGTTTTTTTGGTGGTTATTTTTAAGCGTCCTCCTTTGGTTTTGGTTT
>JAQTLL010000005.1:191779-282361 GCA_028714915.1 Sulfuricurvum sp. | reverse complement strand
GTTCAGGTGGCTATAGAGAGGGGGAAACGCCCGGTCCCATTCCGAACCCGGAAGCTAAGACCCTCTTCGCTCATAATACTGCATCTTTCAGGTGTGGAAACGTAGGTCGCCGCCTGGCCTCGGATTTACTTCTTTCTTTTTTACTATCACTCTTCAAAATTAATCACAAACTCTTCTATAATTAATTCGTAGATTTTATATCAATATTTATACTCTTGTTTAACCCTTGCTTATATTTTACTTGACTCCTTTTAATTATAAAGGTAAAATGATTTAAATTCATATTAAAGGTTGATTATGGTTAAAATATTTACATTTCTGATGCTTTATGTGTCACTAGTGTTTGCGGTGGTTAATGTTAATAAAGCGAACTCTGCTCAGTTGGAGACACTTAATGGTATTGGGCCAAGTAAGGCACAGGAGATTTTGAAGTACCGTAAGGCTCATGGTGGATTTAAAACAGTCGATGAATTGGTAAATGTAAAAGGGATTGGACCAAAGACTCTTCAAAATATGAAAACTCAAGTTTCGATTAGATAAAAGGTTTGGATTTTTCAAAAGAAGATTGCCAGCATAAAGCTGACAAGATAGAAAAGGTAGCTTAATAGCTACGATCGTCGAATGGAGCGCCTGCAACCACTTTACGTGATACAGTGTATGGAATCAATGCCGCTGCGCGAGATTGTTTGATAGAGATCGTTACCATATCTTGGTGGCGCTTACAGTTACCTGTTAAACGACGTGGCATGATTTTGAAACGCTCAGAGAGTGAATATTTCAATGAAGCTACATCTTTGTAGTCAATGAAATCTACTTTTTGTTCGCAGTATTTGCAAAAACGTTTTTTAAATTTTCTTTTTTCTGACATGGTTATTTCCTTGTACTCGTTCTAAAACGGAATTTCGTCTTCGTTGATATCAATCTCTGGGAGATTGTTTTCGGGCATTTTTGCTGGTGATGGCTTAGAATATGATGGCGGAGGAGTATAGGCTTTTTGAGCTGGGGCATCATACCCTCCCTCGTAGCTATTACTACCATTATCATCACTATAGCCACCCTGAGACGCTTCGCCACGTGAATCGAGCATCTGCATCGTTTCAACAATAACGGAGTGCTTAGAGCGCTTTTGTCCGCTTGTTTGGTCAACCCATTGATCAAATTTTAATCGTCCTTCGACGAGGATTTTTGAACCCTTGCGAAGGTATTGATTGGCTACCTCACCTGAACGCCCAAAAAAAGTGATGTCGACAAAACATGTCTCCTCTTTTTTCTCACCGTTCACCGTAAATTTACGACTCGTAGCAATAGCGGTATTGGCAATTGCCGATCCACCTTGTGCATACTTGAGCTCAATGTCACGAGTGAGATTTCCAACCAAAATAATTTTATTAAACATGAGTTTTCCTTAGGGCTTAAGAAGCTACTTCTTCAGTTGTTTCAGCAACAGGAGCTACAGGAGCAGGTGCCGCAGCAACAGGCTTTTTAGTTTTTTCAACCATTGTATTCCATGCTTTAATCTCACGTTTACTATCGTATTTCATAGTTACAAAACGCAAGATTTCCTCATTGATACGGAAACGTCTTTCAATTTCACTGATTGCAGAAGGTGCAACTGTGTAATACATAACGTAGAAATAACCACGAACATTTTTTTCGATCGGGTAAGCTAGTTTTTTCATACCCATTGCATCGCGTCCGATAATCTCTCCGCCGTTAGACGTGATGACCTCTTCGACGAGTGCGAGGGTGTTTTTAATCTCTTCTTCTGTAAGAGTTGGTTTTACGATTACTAAGTTTTCGTAATGTCTCATAGCGTATGTCTCCTTATGGTGTTCGCCCCTTATGGTTGTTATACAGCACGACAATCGTGTTGCAAAGAGCAAGGAACGCGCGGATTATACTGAAAAATAGCTTAATATTAGTTTTAGTTAAAGTACGCTTTGCAGTTTTAGTAGGGCTGAGAGGAGCAATGATTCTTGATCGGGTGAGCCTGTGGCTTTCATTTTTAATTCGGTATCCAAAAGGAGGTTAATCCCGTTTTTATACCCGGTTTGAGTGATTTTAATGGAGAGAGAAGCACGCTCTTTTTCGATAAATCCAGGAAGTTTGTATCCAAGAACGAGGGCTGAATCAGCAATGCCATGGATTTTTATTGAGATATTAAAGAGATAGAGTTGGGTTAAAAATCCGCTGATTGCGGTAAGAAGCTGTATTTCATTTTCACCGGATTCGAGTAAATGGCGAAGGGACGGGAGAAACTCTTTTTTCTCAATAACTTGTGTGATAAAGTGATCAAGTTTGATTTCACTAAGTCCATAAACATGTTCATCAATTTCTTTCATCGTGATAGGTTTTCCTAAAATGGAAAGTTTTGACAGTTCATTGCACGCGAGTGAAAGATCATTGTTGTGAAGATCAAGAAGATGAAAGGCTGCTTGATTATCGAGCTGTACACCTGTTTTTTGTGCCTCTTGAAGTAAAATGGCACGGGCTTCATTGGCAAAGGGGCTGTAGAAACGGACAGAGCCTGCATGAGAGCCTTTGAATGCCGTATCAACGCTTTTGACGTCATCACCTACATAGCAGTAAATAAAGGTATTATCAGGATTTTTGCCGACAAGTTCCACAAAGACATCCAGTTCGGCTTTGGGAAGTTTTTTTTCATGTTTCACGATCAAGAGATTTTGATCACCAAAGAGTGAACCTTGTGAAAGATGCGCTTTTGCGGTGCTAAAATCATACGCATCATGGTACATACTCAACACTGAAGCCCCTTCAATACGAGCAAGTGCAGTAGCGTAACGGTCGATAAAAAAGTGACTCTCGCCAAAAAGTGCCATGGCACGAGGTGTGTTGTGATTTTGCAGATGACGGTCGAGATCTTGTCGGGTCATACTGCTGTTCCTTGGTCGTTTTCTTCTTTTTCAATCTTACTAACAAATGATGCGGTTATTTTTGCCGTTGCCAAATCTGCTGTTTCAATTTTGACCATAATATCATCAAATAGTAGTAAGCCAAAATGTGCAGTGACATTTACTTTAGCCCCTGTAATTACATCATGGATTTCAGCTCTAATTTGATCTTCCGTTTGCATGACACGGGCTTTGAAGGTTTGACCGATGACGGTGCTTGCCCATCGTGCAAACTTGCGTTCTTGGAAGCGGATTTCGATGTCGCTGGCTTCTCGCTCTTTTTCACTGATGGAAGTACATAACGATTCGATATTGCGCAATACGTAAGAACCTTCTTCGGTATCACCTGCTTTGATCGCTTTTAGGAGGCGATGAACGATTAGGTCGCTGTATCGACGGATGGGGGAAGTAAAGTGGGTGTAGCGTTCAAACCCAAGACCAAAATGCCCTGTGTTGTAGGGGGCGTAGCGTGCTTGCATTTGGGCACGGATGATGAGGGTGTCCACTTCGCTGATGAGCTCACGTTTTTCAGCCTCTGCTTGAATGGCAGTGATGGTCTCTTTGATGTTCTCTTGAAATTCAACAAAAATACCAATGCTTGCGAGTTCTTGATAGAGGGATTGGAGCTTCATAGGGCTTGGCGGCTCATGGATACGAAAAACGCCTCGTTCATACATTGAGGCTGCCGCTTTGTTGGCTAACAGCATACAATCCTCAATCAAGGCATGCGAAGGGGTCTCGACGGCAAACTCTGTGGAGACGATATTTTGATTTTCATCGATACGCATCTCCAGTTCACTGGAACGGAAATCATACCCTTTTTTCATACGCTCTTGTTTGAGTTTCGCAGTTAAGTCGTTGAGTTGTGGGATGTACTCAAGGACGAGTTTTTCCTTCTCCGTCATTGCCGTAAGATTGCCGGCTAAAAATAGATCAATCTCTTCGTAGGTAAAACGGCGATGGGAGTGGATAATAGACTCATATAAATCTGTCGAGACGACTTCGAGCGACTCGGGATCAATTTTCATTTCGAATGTATAGGCAAGTCGATCGACCAGTGGCTGTAAGGAGCATAATGTTTCACTCAGTTGACGGGGTAACATCGGGATAGAGCGGTGTGGGAGATAGATAGAAAAACTTCGATAGATTGCTTCTGCATCGATCGCACCGAAAGGGTGAACGTATTCGCTTACATCGGCGATGGCAACGTAAAGTGTATTGCTCTCGGGGATATAACAGATGGCATCATCGTAATCTTTTGCCGTTACGGGATCGATGGTACAAAATGGTAAATGACGTAAATCACGTCGATGGAGATAAAGGCTCGCATCGACCTCTTTGGGGAAGGATGCTGCCATCTCTAAAACATCTTCTTCAAATACATCATGTTTATTGTAAAGGGCGAGGACAATTTTTTCATCAACTTTTGGATCACTCAAATTTCCCAAATACGTCGGTACACTATTTTGGTTGTTGATTTGATAGACAGAGTCTTCAGTTGTATCTGGTAAATCAATAAGAGAGATGGGAATGTTTTGTGAGGTGCGAATATCTTGGAGTTGTAATTGACCGCTTTTAGAAGTGATAACACCGATACTAAAGGTTTCGCTTCGCCCGACTATGATGATTACTTTCGCACTGGGTCCGCCACGTTTTCCAAGCAGTCGTTGTGCGATAACGAGATCCCCTTCTTTGGCTCCATTGAGATAGGAGGTATCAATAAAATGATCACGAATACTTTCCCCGATGGTTTGCAAATAGGCACCTGAGGCTTGAACGCTTGAGATAATACCTGCGCGGTACTGGGATGAAAATTGATATTTTTCATTTTCAAAGGTGAGAATTTTTAGTGTATGCCACTGATGGATGAGTTCTTGCTCACTTGCAGCAATATCTTGTTTAAATAAACCATGAGTAAGGCGAATTAAGAGTGATTTCATGAGTGTATTATAGTGAAATTTATGTTAGAATCATTCTTCATAATTTTAATAAGGAAAAATACGTATGACACAAGAAGCTATTTTAAGTCAGCTTGGACTTATCCCCAATGTTGCTCTCACAGATCAGTTGGAGAGAATCGAAAAAAATACCCATGGATATGAAAAAATTGTCAAACATGTCATAGATTTGCACGAAGCATTAAAAACGAATGAATCCTATGTGGCACTCTCTAATACAGTCGATTTGTTTAAAATCAAGATAGATGCGACAAGTAAAATAAGCGCCACTGAAGCAATGGAAAAAATAAATCATTTTGCCGACAAGTTTAAAGTGAAGCTCCAAAAAGTAGAAGGAAAAGATACCTATTATGTGGTAGGTTTTGCCGCTTAATGCAAATAGAGCCGATGACACCAAAAGGATATGATGAACTTTTGCGTGAATTTAAGTATCTTAAAGATATTGAAAAACCGCATGTAAATCAGGAAAAGCAACGAGCTGCAGAGTTGGGTGATCGCAGTGAAAATGCCGAATATCATGCGGCAAAAGAGAAGCTTCGACACATAGATAAGCGGCTTTTTTATCTCAACAGCATGATAGAAAAAGCACAAATAATCGATCCTTCTCAGCTTAATCATTCTCGAATCCATTTTGGCTCAACCATTACTATCCTTAGCGATGGTGATGATGAAGTGACCTATTCGATTTGCGGAACATTGGAAAGTGAGCCTGAAAATGGTCTTATTTCGGTTCATTCACCGTTGGCTCGTGCCATGTTGGGGAAGGAAGAAGGAGATGAGTTTAGGGTTGTTCTCCCTAATGGAAAAAAAGAGTATGAAATTGAATCTATTAGGTACATCGATATTTTTACTTTGAAAAAAAATCATCGTAACGAAGCAGATTTTGGTTACAAGTAGTAGTACTTTAAGATAGCTAACCCTTTGGCTTTGGTATAATCGCGTCATTATTACCATTTAAGGAAACTGCCGTGAGCGCTCCCCTCCAAGATATTGAAAAAGTCCTCAAACAACATAAACTTTCCCAAGACGATTACACGCATATACAAAAAATTCTCGGACGTGAGCCTAATCTCGTTGAGATCGGTGTTTTTTCGGCGATGTGGAGTGAACACTGTAGTTATAAATCCTCTAAAAAACATTTGAGCGGTTTTCCCACTAAAGCACCATGGGTTATCCAAGGTCCGGGTGAAAATGCAGGCGTTATTGATATCGGCGGCGGTTATGCGGCGGTTTTCAAAATGGAGAGTCATAATCACCCAAGCTTTATCGAACCGTATCAAGGTGCTGCTACGGGCGTTGGCGGAATCATGCGTGACGTATTTACTATGGGGGCTCGCCCGATTGCGAACCTTAATGCCCTTCGTTTCGGTAACGTGACGAATAAAGATGATATTAGTGCGCATCAGCGTTATTTGGTACGCGGTGTTGTATCGGGTATCGGCGGGTACGGTAACTGTATGGGAGTTCCGACCATCGGCGGTGAAACTAGCTTTGATGAGTGCTACAACGGTAATATTCTCGTGAATGCCTTTACTCTCGGACTTGCCAAAAGTGATGAGATTTTCTACGGTCGTGCTGAGGGGATGGGTAATCCTGTTATCTACGTTGGAAGTAAAACGGGACGGGACGGTTTAGGCGGAGCGGTGATGAGTTCGGACAGCTTTACGGAAGCATCTAAAGGTCTTCGTCCTACTGTTCAAGTGGGTGATCCGTTTACGGAAAAATTGCTTCTTGAGGCGTGTTTGGAGCTTTTTAAAACAGATTATGTTGTCGGTATTCAGGATATGGGTGCGGCGGGTCTAACATCAAGCGCATTTGAAATGGCAGGGCGTTCAGGCAGTGGTATGATTATGCATCTGGATAAGGTTCCTGCACGTGAAGAGGGGATGATGCCATACGAATTTATGCTGTCAGAATCTCAAGAGCGTATGCTCATCTGTGCCAAAAAAGGGACAGAACAAGCAATTATCGATATATTCGAAAAATGGGATCTTGATTGTGCTGTTATCGGTGAAGTAACAGGAACAGGAAATATGGAACTTTTCTGGTACGGTGAAAAATGTGCCGAAATTCCTGTCGATCCTGTGAGTGAAGAAGCTCCAATCCTTGACCGCCCAACGAGTCGCCCGACCTATTTGGATGAGATTGCAAACGTTACTTTGGCTGATTTTCATACTGTAGACAACCAAAGTGCTTTTGAAAAACTCATTTCTTCTATGGAAGTCGTTGATAAAGGGTGGATTTATCAGCAATACGATTCGATGGTACAAACCAATACGATCAAAAAAGGCGGAGAGCTTGATGCATCCGTTATCCGTATCAAAGAAAATGGGGTTGCGTTGGCGATGAGTGCTGATTGTAACGTCCGTTTTTGCTACATCGATCCTTTTGCTGGAGCAGCAGCAGCGGTTATCGAGAGCGGTCGTAATGTTGCGATGAGTGGTGCAACACCAAAGGCAGTAACTGATTGTCTCAACTACGGAAACCCTGAAAATCCTGAAGTTATGTGGCAGTTTGCCCAAGGGTGTTTGGGTATTAAAGAAGCGTGTGCCGAGTTGAATACTCCAGTTATCGGTGGTAACGTATCCTTATATAATGAAACCAACGGAAAATCAGTCTTTCCAACTCCTGCAATTGCTATGGTGGGTATCAATGAAGATCAAACTAATGTGTTGCTCTCAACGTTTCAAAAAGAGGGAAATGTTCTTTTCCTCGTAGGTGAAAGTCGTAGCGAATTTGGCGGATCACTCTACATGAAAGAGCTATACTCAACGGTTGCAGGAACGATCCCTGCTATTAATTATGATAAAGAGCGTGCATTGTGGAATCTTGTCATCGAAGCAAATAAAAAAGGGCTTCTCTCCTGCGCAAAAGACTGTAGCGCCGGCGGTGCGGTAATCGCATTGGCAAAAATGGCGTGCGTTAGTTCAAAAGGTGTTACAGCTACTATGAGCGTTACGGACAGCCGCGATATTTTTGCTGAGAGTATGTCGAGAGCAATTATCGAAGTGGCTCCTGAAAACTGTGCAGCATTTGAATCGATGATAGGAAGTTTGGCGTGTGAAAAAATTGGAACCATTTGCGGAGATGTGTTTGCATTGAATGATGTAAAAATGAATCTTATCGATATGCAAGAAGTGTATTACACTACCTTTGGAAAAGTGATCGAAGGGGATTTGTAATCTTTTTTCCGTCATCTTCGGACTTGATCCGGGGCCATCCCCCTAAATGCAGAGCTGGATTCCCGCCTTCGCGGGAATGACGAGGCGATTACTCTTTTAATCTCTCAATCTTAGCGCCAAGCGCGCGTAATTTCTGTTCCAAATTTTCATATCCGCGATCAAGATGATAAATACGATGAACGTTTGTCGTTCCCTCTGCTGCCATGGCGGCTAGTACAAGAGCGCTAGATGCACGCAAATCGGTTGCCATTACATCTGCGCCAAACAGTGGTGTTTCCCCCATAACGGTAGCTGTGTGGCCGTTTAGCATAATATCAGCACCTAAGCGTTGAAGTTCACTTACGTGCATAAAACGATTTTCAAATAAGCGCTCTTCGATGATACTTGTACCGCTCGCAAGGGTTGCAAGCGCTAAAAATTGTGCTTGCATATCGGTCGGAAATGCGGGATACTCTTGGGTGATGATATGGACGTGTTTAAGCTTTTGCGCTGGGTGAATGGTCATAGTTGACTCAGTTATGTCGATTGTACAGCCCATTTGCTCCAGTTTTGCGGTTACTGCATCGAGATGGTCGTGACGTACTTTATCAAGGGTAATGGTTGAGCCTGTTATGGCTCCTGCACACAGATAAGTTCCCGCTTCAATACGGTCAGGAATGATTTCAAAATCAACCATATCAATGGTTTTTCCGCCGGTTCCTATGATGGTAAGTTCAGACGTTCCAATTCCTGTGATATTAATACCGCTGTCACGTAAAATTTCACAGAGTTGGACAACTTCAGGCTCTTTTGCACAGTTTACGAGAACGGTTTTCCCATGTGCAAGGGCTGCCGCCATGACAATATTAGCTGTTCCCGTTACGGTGATTTTATCGAAGATAATGTGTGCACCTTTGAGACCTTCAGGTGCAGCAGCATGTACGTATCCTGCATGGATAGTGATCGTAGCCCCCATTTGTTCCAAGGCTTTGAGGTGTAAATCAATAGGACGTTGCCCGATAGCGCATCCGCCCGGAAGAGAAACTTCACAATGCCCAAAACGAGCCAAAAGAGGTCCGAGAACAAGGATAGAAGCACGCATAGTTTTGACAATATCATAGTTTGCCATGGTGTGATGGACGGTTGAGGTATCAAGCTCTAAAATATGGTTTTTAAGTGTTTGTGTAGCGCCAAGGTTTTCGAGAAGCTTGAGAAGTGTTTTAATATCTGCTACTTCAGGAGTATTGGTAAGTGTTACTTTGTTGTGCGCTAAAAGGGTTAGAGTAATAAGGGGTAATGCTGCGTTTTTTGCACCTGAGATGGTGACAGTTCCGCTAAGTTTGGTAGGGCCTTGAATTTGTAGATAGTCCATAAAAAATCCCAATGTAAAAAAAGTTTAACATTATAAGGTAATGTTGTTGAAAGTGGTATAATTTTAAGAAAATGAAGGAGATACCGTGAGTTCAGCTCTTGACCGCTTAAAAAATTTGACTGCTCAGATCTCCAGCTATGAGTTAGAGCGTAAAAATAACTTTAAAACGGTTGAAGAACTGTATATCAAGCTTGCTATTTTTGCTAAAGTAACCAATTTTAATGACTTGTTTGAATTTAAGGCGATTAATCTCTCCGGTATTTCACTTGGGGATGAAGATTTGGGTGCCAGTAAAGAGGGAAAATATGTCCAGATTATCGGGATACTTTATGATGGTGCAGCGAAAGTAAAAAATAAAAATATTTCACTCGCATATTATGGGCGCGCTGAAAAGGTGGCTGAACCGTTAAAAAAAGATATTATCACCTTTATTTTGGGCTGGAGATTTGAGAAAAGTTTTCGTACTTTAGAGCATTATCATAATTTGATGGGGCAAATAAAAAATCTACCTTACGAGGAACAATGCTAGTTTTTTTGGATACCGAAACAACAGGGTTGGAGCTTAGTGACCGAATCTGTGCGATTGGTTTTATCGACGGCGATAAGGTTCATTATGAGCTGATAAATCCGATGAAAAAAATTCCCCCCTCCGCATCTGCTATTCACCATATCACGAATGAGATGGTCAAAGAAGTATCCGTTTTTAGTGTATCAAAAAGTTATGAAAAACTTATTTCCCTCAATACTCCTGAAACAATTTTGGTGTCACATAATTCCCCTTTTGATTTGGCAATGTTGCAAAAAGAGGGGATAACGTGGCAGGGAAAGACGATTGACACTCTCAAATGTTCCAAAGCATTGATGGATGATTTGGATGGGTATAGCTTACAATTTTTGCGGTATGAACTCAGGCTTTATCGAAATGAAATAGAATTCTTTCATGACTATGGGGTTAATATCACTCCTCATCATCCTCTCAGCGATGCTTTACATACCAAAATGATTTATGAATATCTCCTTGATTTGGCGGATAAAGAAGAATTGGTCTCACTGTCGCAAAGTCGTTTACTTCTCAAACGGCTCCCTTTTGGTAAATATGCCAAACGGCGCATTGAAGAGATGGTGTTAAAAGATCCTGCGTATTTGAAGTGGATGCTGGAGAGTTTGATGGATTTAGATGAGGATTTGCGTTACAGCATTGAATATTATTTACGCGGATAAAAGGGAGATGGCTGCTTTAGTTGCACCTCCTCCCTTTCTGATTTATTTAAAGTGCTCTTCTATTCTTTTTCATGCAACATACGGTCTAGTGTGTTAAATATGCCATCACTTGCATGCTCCATCTCTTCAAAGATCTGAACTAACTTCTCTGAGCCGATACTTTCTGTTTTAATAAGATCAAAAATTTTATGGGTAGAGTTGTGAACAACCGAGTGAGGGGATTCAAGTGCTGTATAGCTCGGAGTTTTTTTGAAAAACTCGCTCCCTTCTCCCTCATAATACCATTTTCCAAGACGACAATTGCGATGATCAACAAACGTAAATTGCTCTTTACGTGTAATGGCAGAAAGGTAGGTATTCACTTTCCAAATAACATGATCGAGTTTTGCTAAACTCATAAAAACCTTCTCTGCTGTATGTTCGGTACTGGAAAATACCTCTTTCATCATTTTAGAATCATGTTCCATCGTATCATTGAAGTGGATGATTGCCTCATTTGATTCAACAATCTGTTCTTGAACTTGCTCAAATTTTTCACCGATTGTTGATACGTCCTGTTTCATAGACTGCAATGAAATATTAATCTCGCTGATCGCTTTATCGGTTCGATCGGCTAACTTTCGAACTTCATCCGCAACAACCGCAAAACCCCGTCCATGTTCTCCCGCGCGTGCTGCTTCGATAGCAGCATTGAGTGCTAAAAGATTGGTCTGATCGGAAATATCTTTGATAAGTCCTAAAATACTCGCAACATCCTGAGCCCGTTGAGAGAGTGATTGTACCGTCTCCATCGAATCAAGGGCCAAATGGTTGAGACCTTCTAATGTCTCAGAAATACCGGAGGCTTTTTGTCCAAGTTCAATAATATTGCTAAGGAGCGATGTTGATTGAGAAATATTATTTTTTGACGAAGAGACCGATGCTGCCATATTGCTCTGAATATCAATCAGATTCTTTTTGACTTGCTCATTTTGATAGATCATCATCGAAGAAGCATTTTCACATTTGTGTTGATTGTCCTGATCTTTGATAAGCACTTCTTGCTCACGCAAACGCTCGCTTAATCTTTGATTCTCTTCTTGCAATACTGAATACTCGTGTTTTACCTGCAAGAGCTCATTTTTTAATGCTGTATCTTCACCAAACCATCCCATTGCTTACTTCCTCTATTTCTCATTTTATTTTATTATACTATGAGTAAACTTCTTTTTCTGACATCTGAATCAGTCAATACAGAATCATAGCACTATTTCTTCGTGTATTACCAAGGTTTTGACAACAAATCTATGTTAAAATACCAAAATATAGAAAATAATAAAGTTAGAAGGAGGTTGTAAATGAGAGTAGCGGTTCAGTGTGACTCACCATTAATGCAACGCTCATTGGAACTTTTTTTAGAAGGGTATTTGAGCTCCCGACGTCATTGTGATATTCTTATACGAGATAAACACATCAGCGATGATGAATATCCGACATTTATTATTTCATCAGACTCTAACACAGATTTGATAAAGCCCTTTTCTAAAGCACAATTGTTTGACTCATTGCATACGAAGCTCGAAATACTGCGAACACCTAATGCTCTTCAAGAGTCTTTGGCTGAGATAGAGGAACCTCTCGATAATCGTGTGGGCTTTGAGATACTTGAGCATCATATTGAAAAATTAACGCGGGAATATCAAGCAAATATTCTGAAAGCAGTACGGGCATTTTATGAAAAATAATACAGGATTAACTAAAAAAATAGTTGCCGGAAAATTTAAAGGCAAGAGCTTAAAGCTCCCATCCAAAGAGACGACACGCAGTTCAAAGATGATTGTGGTGGAGTCGTTTTTTAATACCATACAGTTTGATGTGATTGATTCCATCGTTGTTGAAGTGTTTTCGGGCAGCGGTTCTATTGGCTTGGAGGCACTGAGCCGTGGAGCCAAAAAAGTTATTTTTATGGAAAAAGACAGTGATGCCCTCCGCGCATTGCGAGAAAATATAGCGCAAACAGATCCGATGGGCTGTGAAGTGGTCGAGGGGAACAGTTTCGCTACTATTGCAGGGGTCAAAAAAAGACTTGAAGCTCTTAAAGAAGGTGCATTTATTTACGTCGATCCACCTTTTTCGATTCGTGAGGGGATGGAAGCAATCTACGACAAGACCCTTGCTTTGATTGCTTCATTGAGCCTTGATACCGTTCGTTTGATTATCATTGAACACATGAGCGGTTTGGAGCTTCCTGAAACCATCGGTGATTTTAACGTTATTAAAACCAAAAAATTTGGGAAAACGACACTGAGCTATTACGCTTAAAAAATGGAATATTTTTTGCTTATTCTTTGGTAGTTCCAAAGGATTTTGATGAAAAAATTAGCTCTTTTTTTAGTATTGCTTAGCTCATTGCACGCAACACGTATTGGCGAAGTAGCCAACGTTGTGGGGGTGCGTGACAACCAAATTATCGGATACTCGCTCGTCGTCGGTTTAAGAAAAACGGGGGATGGTACGACTTCCAAATTTACCCTTCAATCCATCGCCAATATGCTCAAAGCTATGAATATCGATATGAATCCTATAGATATTAAATCCAAAAACGTTGCAGCAGTTGTGGTTACGGCAAAATTTGCCCCTTTTGCACGACAGGGTGACTCTTTTGATGTGACAGTTTCTTCTATCGGTGATGCTAAATCGCTGGAGGGGGGGACGCTTCTCATGACTCCGCTCAAAGGGGTAGATGGAAAAATCTATGCTCTTGCCCAAGGACCTGTCAGTATCGGCGGGAAAAATGAAAAAGGTGCCGGAGCAGAATCGCATCCAACGGCAGGAATGGTTTATTCCGGTGGTTTGGTTGAGCGTGAGATAGCGCAAGATTTAGCCCACCAAGAAAACGTTACGCTATCCCTTAAAACCTCTAATTTTGCGAATTCACTTTCCATTCAAAAAAGTATTAATGCACGCTACAAAGATGAAATTGCCAATGCCATTGATTCACGTACCATTATGCTTAAGCGTCCAAAAGATACCAGTATGGTTGCATTTATTGCTGAGGTAGAAAATCTTTCAATCGATTATACACAAGAGCAAAAAATTATTATCAACGAGCGTACGGGAACTATAATTGCAGGAGTTGATATAGAGATCAAGCCTGTTGTTATCACGCAAGGTGAGATTACCGTAAAAATTCTCGCACAAGATACTATTAGCAAGCCAAATGGAAGTGTTGTAATGGATAAAAACTTGGCTATAGGTTTGAATGAAAATGAAGTCTATACCAAAAATGGAATGACAACGGTTGCCAATATCGCACGATCTCTTCAAAAGTTAGGAGCCTCTCCCAAAGCCATGATTTCAATTTTCCAAGCAATGAAAAGTGCGGGTGCCATCTCCTGTGAATTGGAGGTGATCTAATGGAATTAGTAAGTATCAATAATCACAAAGAACTTCCAAAAATCGGTTCCAAAGAGAGTGATAAACTTCTTCGTGAGAAGACCGATCAGTTTGAATCCATTATTGTCAAAATGATGCTGGATGAAGCGATGAAAGATGAAAAAAATCTTTTTAGCACCAATGATCCAGGAGATAAGATTTTTAAATCAATGTACCGAGAAGAGCTCTCAAATGCCAGTGCCGGCGGATTTGGTTTTTCACAAATGTTGTTTGATCACTTGAGTCAAAAAGGGGTGAAAAGTAATTAATAGATTACATTTTTTTTGTTTTTGGTCGATATTAGAATTATATAGATTATAAATAAAAAAATAAGGAATCGCTATGATTTCAACCCTTAATAGCTCGCTTATAAGAGGAGCATATCAAGATTTAAGCGCAAAGCCTAAAGAGCAGGAGAGATCTACTCAAACGGTTGCAAAACAAGGTGACACAAGCCGAGTAGAGGAGATAAAAGCCTCTATCGAAAACGGCGATTATCGTGTCGATATAAAAGCGTTAGCCCAGCGTATTGCTCATGAGCTAATGTAACGCACTGTTTTCATAGTGCACATTTAGGAGTGTATGATGTTGTCCTACCAGTTGCAAAACGCTATCAAAGATCTTGACAAGCTGATTTCTCTTTCACTTGAAGATATTGATGATATTAAAGAGGCAAATCACAATCCCCAGTTTGATCGTCTTTCGATTAAGCAAGAAAAAATCACAAGTTTTGAACAAAAAAAAGCAATGATTGATCATGAAATTTCCAAGCTTATGAGTGCACAGCCTACAAAAGCACTTACTGATTTATTGGATGATGAAGAGCATCAGCAGCTTGAAAGTCTCAAAGAACACCTCTCTCGTCTTCGCGATGTCAATCAACAATATGCAAAAATGGTTTTAAGTGTAGGAGCATTCTACAACTCCTTACTCGAAAAAGTTGTTCCGACACAGATGCAAGGGTATCGCTCTGTTGTCTCTAGAGAAGCTTCATTTTTGGAATTGAGAGTATAAGATGGGATCAATTTTTAATGCTTTGCATATTGGATACAGTGGGCTTAATGCAGCTCAAATCGGTATTGATACAACGGGGCACAATATTTCTAATGCAGAGACAGAAGGGTATACTCGCCAGCGTGTTGTAACAGCGGCAGCAACACCCATTAGTATCGATCCGGGACAGCGGGGAAATGGGGCACAAATTATGGAGATAGCCCGTATTTTTGACCAATTTGTTTTTGATCGTTATGCTGCAGTATCGCAAACAAAAGACTATTCTGATGCAATGAAAAAGAATTTGGAAGAGCTGTCTACGTACTTTCCTGAGATTGACAAAGTGGGTATTAAAAATGATTTGCAAAGCTATTTTAACTCTTGGCAGTCCTTGGCAAATAATCCCAGTAATAGTTCATTGAAAGTAGATTTGGGGCAGCAGGCACAAAACCTGACACAGCATATTAATGAAACACGTTTACAAATTACAAGCTTACAAGGATCTCTTAATGATCAGATTGCAGTGAATATTAATGAAGTGAATCGTATTGCTGAACAGATTGCAGGGTTAAATAAATCAATTAACGTCGCTGAAAGTGGTGGATTGAATAATGCCAATGATTTGCGCGATCAACGCAATGGGCTTGAGTTGACAATGTCTAAGCTTGTAGGATCTAAGGTAACAATAGGTCAAATTACTAGCAATACAGGGGTGGACAGCAGTATTGCGGAATCAAATGGAAGCTATACGATACAAATTGGAGGCGTTAATATTGTTGACGGTGCTAATTTCCATGCAATCGGTATTGACAAAACAGGCAATAAAAACGGTTATAACGACCTTTATTATGAGCGTCAAGATGGGGTAAAAATACCATTCTCTCAAAATATCACAGGTGGAAAAGTGGGCGCACTTTTAGAGCTTCGTGGCTCTAAAATAGGGACTAACGGTGAATTTGAAGACGGTTTTTTGCAAGAAACAATTAATAATATGGATGCTTTTTCAAAAGGATTGATTGAATCTACCAATAATCTCTATGCACAAAGTGCCACATCATCGATGCATTCTAATACATTGGGATTTTCAGATACGGAAGCTCTTTTGAGTACTGGTGAGAATTTTAAGGCGGGGACATTTGATATAGTTGCGTATGATATAGACGGCAAAGAAATGGCCCGAAGAAGTATTACTATTGATGGATCTACTGTTATGAACAATTCAGGAGGCTTTTTGAGTGATGGTATTACTCCTAATAGTATCGTTGAACAGCTTTCATCACAAAAGGATGATAATGCTGATAATAATGGGTTGAATGATATTAACAGTATTTTGTCGTCATCATTTAACAACGTTCAAAATATTTTACAAATTGATCTTAAATCGGGATTTGCATCCCAAGGATATACCTTTTCGATTGAAGATCATGGAACAAATTTTGCAGGGGTGATAGGTATAAGCCGTTTTTTCGATGGACATGATGCGAAAACAGTTGCTCTTAACAGCGATCTTCGAAATGATTCTAGTCAAATTCAAGGGTTTAAATCTCCTGCCAAAGGGGATAATCAAACCTCTTTAGATATGGTTCAGTTACAGTTTTCTACGGTTTCGTTTAATAATGGAACAGCCACAGCCAATGAAACACTTTACAGCTATTTTGATTCACTTGTGAGTAAAGTCGGGACGAAAACAAACTCGGCAATACTGAGTAATAATTCGATTACGGCACAATTTAATGCTGTAAAACAAGAATATGATTCGGTAGGGAAGGTGAGTATTGATGAGGAGATGGCAAACCTCATTCGTTACCAAACATCGTACGGAGCCGCTGCAAAAGTAATTACTACTATAGATCAGATGATGACAACCTTATTGGGAATCAAAACTTGATGTTTATTGCAAGTAGTGTCTTACTTGCGGGGATTATCCTTTTCTCTTTTTTTGGCTCAGTTATATATGGAATTGACCCCAGTTGTTTGGATAAAAATGCGATTTTGCTTCCCCCCTCATGGGCTCATTGGTTTGGTACTGATAGGCTTGGGCGTGATATGGCGGCACGTATTATGGAGGGTGGACAAGTATCGCTGATTATCGGGTTTGGAAGTGCATTATTCTCCACTTTTATTGGTTTGATTTATGGAGTGAGTGCCGCATTGTTGCGTGGAGGATATGATAAACTCTTTATTGTTATTGTTGATCTATTCTTAACCTTTCCAACCCTCTTTTTGCTCCTGACTCTTGTTAGCTATGTTAACGCTTCGACATGGGTGTTGATTTTTATTATTTCTATTACCGGATGGATGGGAACAGCACGTTTAATCCGTTCAGAAAGTTTTGCAATCTCTGCTAAGCCCTACATTCGAATTTTGCATATTGCCGACGTTCATCCTCTTAAAATTATGGTGAAATATTATGCACCCTTGCTTGCTCCCATCGTATTGATCAGTTTTACGTTTGGAGTAGGAGGCGCGATTTTAGCAGAATCCGGACTTTCATTTCTGGGGCTTGGAATCACAGCTCCCGTGATGAGCTGGGGAAGTATTCTTAGCGGTGGCAAAGAGGTCATTGATATTGCATGGTGGGTCAGCTTTTTTCCGGGACTTATGATTTTTATCGTAACGTTTGCATTAATGAATATCTCGAACACACTTCAGGCGCGTTTGAGTCAAAAAGAGGTGCATTAACAGGATTGATTCCTTACCCTTAAGTTTTTTATAGCATATATTTTACTATTTGTTGTAGTATAAAATCAGCTCCTTATAAACCTGATTTTAATTCTGTTAATGAGCTGAAGACTCTTAGTATTAAACCAATGGCAGTACGACGCGGAAATTCTCAAAATAAAGAGGTCAATACAATAAGCCTTAGATCTGCCAAGATGGATTCACCATATGGAGAAAGTTTTGAAGAATATTTAAAAGTATCATTAGAAGAACATTTAATGAGTGCTAACTTATTTGATAAAAATGCGAACCTATTGCTAACTTCTACGCTATTGAAAAATAACATTGAAACAGGATTAGTAGCTACAGGGACAGCTGATATATCTGCAAATTTTACATTAACTCAAGATAGCAAGATTGTTTATGATAAAACTCATACTATTCATCATGAATGGGATTCATCATTTGTGGGTGCAATAGCAATTCCAAACGCGACAGAAAATTATCCGATTGCAATTCAAAAGTTAATCAATAAGCTTATGGCGGATAATGATTTTCTTATGGTTGTGAAGAAGTAATTGTCTGAAAATACTGGATTCCCGTGAAGACGGGAATAACAGGAAGATTTTAGCGCAGCACGTGCCCCACAAATTTTGACATATTGTTCAAAATCTTGCCACCGCGACGAAATCCTAATCCGCACGCTTCATAGGCAAAAAATACCCCTGCTTGATAGCTGTTTCCCTTTGCATCTTTTGGGAACTCGACATACTCTTGATAGATTGGTTTGAAATTACCATAGGGTCCCTCATTGGCTTCAAGAACGTTGCCTGAGACATCCAAAATTTTTACATTTGCCCCTTCACGTCCGAACATACGCTTTTCAACGCATTGGATCCCCTTGAGTGGCTCATACGAGGTTTTAAGGAGATACGGAGAATCAGGGAAGAGATCACAAAGTATCTTCATCATCCCTTTGGATTGGAATAACAATGTATATGCTGGATTGAGAATGATTGCTTTTTGGTTATTCATGATAGTCGTAAGTAAAACGGCAAGTTCGTTTTCATCGATGGCGATATCTTCCCATGGAAAAAGTTTAAACCAGTATTCGTAAGGAATTTCGTTGCTATCGTAAATACCCTCTTCATCAAATTTCACTCCGCCAAGAGGTTCAAATCCTGTCTCAAACCCCGCATCGATTGCCATCTGCTGCAGTAGTCTGACCGTTTGCTCCTCTTCACTGTTGCCGCTTACGGAACTAAAGAGAATTTTCCATCCGTCGTAGTGTTTTTCAAACTCGCTTGGGTCATCAAAGAGGGTGACAAGACGGCGAAAATTTTCACTGATGGCTTCATAGATATTGTTAAATTGACGCTCTTCATCCATATTGTTGTGTTTAAGAAGTGCCCATTGCAATATGGCAGTTTCAAAAAGAGAAGTTGGGGTGTCGGCATTGAACTCGATAAGCTTGATGGGATTGCCATCAATTCCACCCGCTAAATCAAAGCGACCATAGAGATGCCAGTGAACATCATTGTCCCAGCTCTTTTTGATGGCGTCTATGAGGTTAAAAGGGATCCCAAGTTCAAAGAAGAGGTTGTTGTCGATGATGTATTGCGCTGCCGTGGCATACATATCGTAGAGCTCATTGGCGCACTCATAATAGGCTTCGGCTTCATCATCTGTTACAATAACGAGTTCATCAGCAACGTATTTGCTTTCATCGCTGTCGGTATGCCATGCAAAGCCGATTTCTTCCAGTGTGTTGTCATTGATGGGGTTAATAGTTTGAAGAGTAACCATAATTATCCTCCGTAACTGCTAGAAGATGATGTGCTGCTTGCACCTTTGTTTCCAAAAAAGCTTCTTTTCCCAGAGCTTGAAGTAGATGCCCCGCCACTCGCACCCGCTGATTTATGATACGCTGAGCGATTGGAGGCATCTTGATTTTTACGAAAATTTGAGTTATTCATGAGAGCATTTCCTATCATATTTCCAAGCAATGCACCCCCTGCCGCAGCGAGGATAGTACCTGCTAGTCCCATCCCCTCGCCATGAGGTTCAGCGTTTAGTTCTGATTTTCCTTCTTGCATTTTTTTATATTCTTGATCTGCCATATTTTTGAGTTCGGCCTCACTCATAACCCGTTCAGTAACGGTACCATTTGCATCGGTTGAGCGGATAATGGCGTGACTTGGACCTGTAGTAGGAGCCTCATCGATAACAACGTATTTACCGTTCGCTTGCTGTTCGACAACAAGAAATTTGTTTTGTCCTTCTTGAGCTGACTGCTCTTGAGGTGCGCTTTGACATCCGCTTAGGGCAGTTAATACGGCTACTCCCGTAGCTCCAAGGATAATATTTTTTGCGCTAATGATGTGTTTCATTTGCTTTTCCTATCGTAGTTTTTTGGATTGGATTGCGGTAAGTTTGAAAATTTTAGAGGGGGTAGAAGAGTTAAAACCTCTTGAATCTTCAATGATGATATCGCTATGAGAGATACAAAAGTCTCTATCATAGGTACGACCGCTTTTATTGGCAGAGGTAGAATAGAGCCATCCATATTTTTGAATTAAACGAGAATGGAGGGGATCACTTATATAACGAAAAGCTTGCTCTTTGATAACAAATGTCGTTCGTCTCGCATGGCGTACAGTTGAGCGATATTTGATGGGGACTCTCACAGTGGATTGAAGCAAATTTAGTGAAGCAAACACTTTTAAAAAAGGTTTTCCCTTTTCCCGCTCTTTGAGTCGCGCAAGTGCTGCGCTATCTTGTGAGAGAAAGCCCACTGTCGTATCGGTTTGGGCAAGGATGATTGACATTTTTAGCGTACCAAAAAATCTTGAAGAGCGTGCGGTTTCATCCATCCGTCATCACCCATATAGGTCATTGCTTCGATGGCTGCACGCGCTGCACTGAGGGTTGTGAAATAGGGGATTCCCATACGCAAGACCACTTGGCGGATTTGTTCGGCATCTTTTTTAGATGTTTTATTATCGGAAGTGTTGATGGCGAGAGAAATATCACTATTTTTCATTATATCTTCGATATTAGGACGACCCTCTGAGATTTTCAAAACAACTTCACAGGGGATGCCTGCGGCTTCAATAATTTTTTGAGTCCCGCGAGTAGCGACAAGGTTAAATCCTTGGGCGTGAAGACCGCGTGCGATTTCTGGTGCATGCATTTTATCCGTTTCGATGAATGAAAGGAAGCAGGTTCCTGTTGTTGGGATTTTATTTCCTGCTGCAAGTTGGCTTTTGGCAAAACTGACGCCGAAATTTGAGCTGATACCCATAACTTCACCCGTTGATTTCATCTCGGGAGAGAGGACCAAGTCGGCCCCATAAAGTTTGTTGAACGGGAATACGGCTTCTTTAATCGCAACGTGCCCTTTGAGACGAGGCTTAAGCAATCCATTTTCTTCCATAACAACATTGTAATTGTCATAAAATTTTAGAGCATTTCGAAGAGTATCACCGACCATAACACGCGTTGCAACTTTGGCTAACGGCATACCCGTGGCTTTGGAAACGAAAGGGACGGTACGTGAGGCTCTAGGGTTGACTTCGATGATGTAGACTTCGTTTTGATAAATAGCAAATTGGATATTAAGCAATCCGATAACCCCAAGCCCCAATGCAATTTTTTTGGTTTGCTGCTCTACTTCGGCTTGAAGTTCAGGGCTTAGGCTCACCGGAGGGAGAGAACATGCGCTGTCTCCTGAGTGGATTCCCGCTTCTTCGATGTGCTGCATAACCGATCCGATATAGACTTCTTTGCCATCGGTAATCGCATCAACATCGAGCTCAACGGCTTGATCCAAAAATTTGTCAACCAAGACGGGAGAGTCATTGCTCACCGATACGGCAACATCCATATAGGTGCGAAGTTCGTCTTCGTTGTAAACAATACGCATAGCCCGTCCGCCCAAGACGTACGATGGGCGTACCAGAACAGGATAGCCGAGTTCTTCTGCCACTTTAAATGCCTGCTCTTTGGTCATAGCAATACCATTTTCGGGTTGCTTAAGCGCTTGTTCTACAACAAACGCCGAAAATTTTTCACGATTTTCAGCAAGATCAATCACTTCTGCTGATGTACCTGCGATCACCGCTCCGATATTGTGGAGTGCGTTGGCAAGCTTGAGAGGAGTTTGACCTCCGAAATGGACGATAATGCCATTAGGTTGCTCACGCTCAACGACAGCGCGAACGTGTTCAAAATCGATGGGTTCAAAATAGAGGACATCGGAGGTATCGTAGTCGGTTGAGACGGTTTCAGGATTACAGTTATACATAATCGTTTCAATCCCCATCTCTTTGAGAGCGAATGCGGCATGAACACAGCAGTAGTCAAACTCGATACCCTGACCGATACGGTTTGGTCCTCCACCTAAAATCATCACTTTTTTCTTATCACTGGCTCGAGGCTCTTGAGCACCCAAGCGGGTAATGTTGGTCGTTGAGTACAGATACGGGGTTAAGGCACCAAACTCTGCGGCACAGGTGTCAACTTCATTGTATTCATGCGCGATTGCCAGAGTTTTACGTGCGCTATAAATATCCTCTTCTTTGGTTGCTTTATCATTAAGGGTGATGAGGCGTGCAATATTTTTATCCGAGAATCCTTCGGTTTTTAGGCGACGAAGTTGCGGTTCATCGGTGAGTGTTTTGGATGTGATAAGCGGTTCTTGTGCGATGAGTTCTTCGATTTGGGTTAAAAACCATGGATCAATTTTGGAAAGTTCAAAAATATCACTGTGGCTAAGACCCATACGGAATCCTTGAGCAACGTAGAGAATACGCTCTGCATTGGGACGGCGAATTTCGTGTTTGACAAATTCTAAGTCTCCCTCAATCGGGTCAAAACCGCTTAACCCTGTCTCAAGAGAACAGAGGGCTTTTTGAACCGATTCTTTGAAGGTACGGCCAATTGCCATTACTTCCCCAACCGATTTCATACTTGTTGTCAGTGTTGATTCTGCTTCCGGGAATTTTTCGAAGGTAAAGCGGGGAATTTTGGTGACAATATAATCAATAACCGGCTCAAATGCTGCGGGAGTTCCCGTAATGTCATTGGTGATTTCATCGAGAGTGAAGCCCACGGCAAGTAATGTTGCTACTTTGGCAATCGGATACCCTGTTGCTTTGGAAGCCAATGCGGATGAACGAGAGACACGAGGGTTCATCTCGATGACAATCATACGCCCTGTTACTGGATCAACAGAAAACTGGACATTGGATCCACCCGTATCCACCCCGATTTCACGCAAAATTGCAAACGACGCATCACGCATACGTTGATACTCTTTATCCGTGAGGGTAAGGGCAGGAGCAACGGTAATAGAATCTCCTGTATGAACGCCCATAGGATCGAAGTTCTCGATGGAACAGACGATGATACAGTTGTCATTTCGGTCACGAATAACCTCCATCTCGTACTCTTTCCATCCAAGAAGTGACTCTTCAATCAAAATTTCGGTGATAGGAGACTCATCGAGACCACGCTGTGCAAGGAGTTTGAACTCATCAATATTGTATGCGACACCGCTTCCTCCCCCGGCAAGGGTATATGAGGCACGGATGATGGTGGGGAAGCCGATTTCATTGGCGGCACTGATTGCTTCATCAATATTGTAAGCATAGCGAGAGATTGGGAGATCCATCCCTATTTTAAGCATACACTCTTTAAACGCTTGGCGATCTTCCCCTTTTTTGATAGCACTTGGATTGGCCCCTAGGAATTCAATCCCCTCTAAAAGACCTTGCTCGTACATAAGCATGGCGGCATTAAGCGCCGTTTGTCCACCCATGGTTGGGAGTATGGCATCTACTTTTTCATCTTTAATGATTTGAGCAATAATTTCAGGTTTAATCGGTTCGATGTAGGTGCGATCGGCAAATTCTGGATCGGTCATAATAGTGGCGGGATTGGAGTTGATAAGTACAACACGGTACCCTAGCTCTTTAAGAGTTTTAACCGCTTGTGTCCCAGAGTAGTCAAATTCACACGCTTGACCGATGACGATTGGACCTGATCCAATGAGAAGTATCGTTTTAATGTCGTCGCGTTTTGGCATGCTTACCCTTTTGTCAGAAAAATTTGTCAATTATAGGGCAAAAGCACTTAAAAGCTCATTTATTTGACCTTGGTTATGACGTGAAAATAGGTAGGGTTTTTGGCATAAAAATAGGGTTCAACCACAGCGCTTTGGTAACCGCTTGCTTTGGAAATGGAGATGACCTTGCCTACCTTAAGTCCTGAGAAGAAAATTTGATCTAATCCTGAGGTAACGATTTCATCTCCAACATAAATAGGTATCCATGTAGGGATAAATTCAACAATAAGATGCCGTTCATTATTGCCGCGAACAATTCCGGGCGCCTGTGAATTTCCCACTGAAACAGCATAGGAACTTTTGATGTCACCGTTGAGCAGTGCCATAGGAGAATGATTTTTGGAAACGATAATACCGGCAACATACCCTCGGTAGATTAAGCCATAAACACGAGCAGGATCAAAGTGGCTCATTTCAAGCCATAGTTTATGAGGATCACCCATGCGCACGTAGGAAATAGTGCGTACAAGTTCAACTTCTGGGAGTGTTTTGATAGAACTATTTTGCAGTTTTAATAAATTTTGGTATTCGCTTGCTACTTGATGAAGGGTTAAAAGTTCACGTTCATAATAGTGATTGCGCTGTTGTAGCTCGGTAATCGTTTTTTCTTGAGAAATATGCTTGGTAAGAGAGTTCTGAAAACCCTGAATCTGATCCAAATAGGCAATTTTTATAGCTTGAGAGAGATGAATAAAGGGAGTCTGTAAAAAAGGGCTAAAATAAAGAGCCCCTCCTACACACGCAAGGAGGAGAAGGATGAGGGAAAGACGCTGTTTATTCATTATCGAAAAGTTCGTGAAGTTGATCGATCTCTTCGAGTGCTCGTCCTGTACCGCGTGCTACACACAATAATGGTTCATCTGCAACATAAACGGGAATTTTAATGGTTTCAGAGAGATATTTATCCAGTTGTCGAATCAATGCACCGCCACCTGTCAAGATAACACCGTTATTGACAATGTCCCCCGCTAAGTCAGGAGGCATATTTTCGAGAACATCCCGTAATGCTTCAAGAATCTCTTTGAGAGGATCACGCATCGCTTCACGGGCATCTTCACTGGAAAGTTCAAGTGAGGTTAGTAACCCTTCTACCTGATCACGACCGTTGATAATCATTTTGAGCTCTTGCGCAAGAGGCATTGCCGTACCGATATTTATTTTGATGTCTTCTGCGATACGTTCACCGATAAGGAGATTGTATTTGCGTTTGACATAATCCATGATAGCGCGGTCAATTTTATCTCCTGCAACACGAATAGAACGGCACAGCACCAATCCGCCTAAAGAGATAACGCCGATTTCCGTCGTTCCGCCACCGATATCAACGATAACATTTCCTTTTGGTTCACGAATATCAATTCCTGCACCGATAGCGGCAGCCATGGGTTCATCGATAAGATACACTTCACGAGCCCCTGCGCTCATCGCCGATTCTCGTACTGCTTTACGCTCCACTTGTGTTAATCCGTAAGGGATACAAATGATAATACGCGGGCTGATAAGATTTCGTCGTCCATGCGCTTTTTCGATAAATCGGCGAATCATTTTTTCGGTCATATCAAAATCGGCAATAACGCCGTCTTTCATGGGGCGGATTGCCTTGATATTTCCCGGTGTTTTCCCGACCATTTCTTTGGCTTCACGCCCTACAGCGAGGACTCTTTGTTGACCAAATTTTTCTGTTTTGACCGCAACAACAGAAGGCTCATTGATAACAATTCCTTTACCTTTGACAATAACGAGAGTGTTTGCGGTTCCTAAGTCGATAGCAAGATCGTTTGAAAAGAGTCCGATAAGTTTATTAAATAGCATTATTGTGTCCTATGCGCTTTTTTGAGACGTTTTTTTGATGTAAACGGGGATAGACGCTTCATCAACTACTTCTTTGGTGATAATAACCTCATATCCGCTGTATTCTGGGAGCTCGTACATTATTTCACCCATAATTTCTTCAAGAATGGCACGAAGACCGCGTGCTCCTGTTTTACGCTTAAGCGCTTTTGAGGCAATGGCATTCAATGCCTCTTTTTCAAAGGTGAGCTCAACATCATCGATGGCAAAAAGCTTGATATATTGTTTTGCGAGACAGTTTTTTGGCTCTGTGAGGATACGAACCATCTCTTCTTCGGTAATTTTATTGAGCGATGCAATAATCGGAAGACGTCCGATGAGTTCGGGGATAAGACCGTAATTGACCAAATCATCAGGTTCAACGTTCTCAAAGCTGTCATCACTCTCAGTAGGGTTACGTTTTTCATGACCAAAGCCCATGACGTTTTTCCCTTGTTTACGCTCCAAAATTTGTCCTAAGCCATCAAACGCCCCGCCGCAGATAAAGAGGATTCCAGACGTATCAATTTGGATAAAGTCTTGGTTTGGATGCTTGCGTCCTCCTTTGGGAGGGATATTGACGACAGCGCCTTCAATGATTTTCAAAAGAGCTTGCTGCACCCCTTCTCCTGATACATCGCGGGTAATAGAACGGTTTTCAGACATACGGGAAATTTTATCAATTTCATCGATAAAGACGATTCCCTGTTGCGCCCGCTCAATGTCACCATCGGCAGCTTGGAGGAGTTTGGTGAGGATATTTTCGACATCTTCACCCACATATCCTGCTTCCGTAAGACTGGTCGCATCGGCAATAGCGATAGGGACATTAAGAACACGTGCGATGGTTTGTGCCATAAGTGTTTTACCGCTTCCGGTAGGGCCGATGAGCAAGACGTTGGATTTAGCAATTTCCGTATCATCATTGACATTATGATGTTTGAAAATTCGTTTGTAGTGATTGTAAACCGCAACAGAGAGAAGTTTACGGGCACGTTCTTGCCCGATAATGTATTGGCTTAAGAAAGTATTGAGCTCTTTAGGAGTCAACAATTCAGTGCTTAAATGCTCATGCGCAGCGGAAGAATCATTGCTGCTTTCTCCAAACATAATTTTATAGGCGGAAAACACACAATTTTTGCAAATGTAAACATTGTTACCTGCAATAAGCGGATTTTGGTCGCTCTCTTGCGCTTCACAAAAGCTGCAATGACGATGGTTCATGACTCTTTCCTTTCGAAGGGGATTCCCCGTTTGGTGTTGATAATAAAGGTACACATATTTTTGACATACTCACTTGATGTGGTTTCTAACAGAGTCGCTGCATTTTCTTGGAGCGGTTTCCCGGACTCAAAAAGTTCTCGGTAAGCAGCTCGAAGAGCATCAATATCTTCACGTGCAACATGACGGCGAAGACCGTTGAGATTAAGCCCCCGTAGTACAGCACGGTTACCCTCTACTAGACAATACGGCGGTACGTCTTGGGAGAGTGCCGATGCTCCGGCTATCATTGCATAATCACCGATTTTGACAAACTGATGAATTGGGGTCATACCACCAATAACAGCATGATTTCCCATCTCTACGTGTCCCGCAAGCGTTGCGGCATTGGCAAGGATACAGTAATCTCCGATAATGACATCATGCCCCAGATGGACATAACCCATGAAGAGATTATGGTTGCCAACGACGGTTTTAGATCCACCACCTGCGGTTCCCGGATTAAAAAGGGTGAATTCACGAATGGTATTATGGTCACCGATGAGCAGCTCAACCTCTTCGCCCGCGTATTTTAGATCCTGCGGAACGGAGCCAAGGACAGCATGGGAAAAAATAGTATTGTTTTCACCGATCGTGGTTTTTCCATAAATACACGTACTGGCGGCAATTTTTGTCCCTTTTCCAATTGTAGATCGGCTAGAGATAAAACAAAACGGTCCGATTTCAACATCTTCTGCGATGAGAGCGCCCTCTTCAATCACTGCAAGTGGAGATATTTTGCTCATAATCTCCTACTTGTCCACGATCATGGCTTTAAGTTCGGCTTGAGCAACAAGAGCATCGTCTACGTAAGCTTTCCCCTCTAAAACCCAGATAGAGCCTTTGTGTTTGACGACGGTCATTCGATATTCAAGACGATCTCCCGGACGGACAGGGGCACGAAATTTGGCACCGTCGATACTCATGAAATAGACTACTTTTTGGGCAGCTTCTTCCTCTGTCATATCCATACTTTGAAATGCTAAAATGCCGCCAGCTTGCGCCATTCCTTCTAAAATCATAACACCCGGATAAATAGGATGCCCTGGAAAATGACCTTCAAATATTTGTTCACCGATGGTGACATTTTTAAAGCCGATAAGTGACTCGTTAGGAGTTAAATCGGTTACTCTGTCGACGAGGAGAAAAGGGAAACGGTGGGGTAAAATTTTTTGAATTTGAACGACATCTATCATATTTGTAAACACCTTAGGTAAAAAATCCCCCAATTTTACCGTAAAAACTGTTAATTAATAATAACAAGTTTCTTTTTGGTTTTGTCGTTGGATGTACTAATTTTTGAGTACATGCTTTACAAGCAAGTCTGCTACTTCAAAACTTGCATCCACGAACTCCAGTTCGGGCAGGTCTCTCAAGCTTTTTCGTTCTTCGGTACTGTCGATTTTGATAATAATATTGGCCTCTTTGTTGTAGCTTAAAACGGCTTCGCTGATAAGACGTCTGTTTTGTTCACTGTTCATCGTAATGATGATGGCTTTCGCCTCTTTGACCATCAAAGACTCCAAAACAGGAAGTTTGTTTAAGTGTCCAAAATATGCCATATAACCGAGTTTTCTTGCATGCAAAACATGCTTGAGATTATCAGAGATGATGATAAAATTTGCCCCTTTTGATTGCAAAGAGGATGCGACAATTTTTCCCAGCATCGCGAATCCTGCAACGATAATATGATCTTTACGCTCGATGGGGGTGATAACGTCCGATTCGTAAAACTCTTTTTCAAAATAGGAGGAGAGTTTATAAATATTTCCAATAATAAAGGGGGTCAAAATCATCGAAATGACGCTTACGAGGATCAAAAAACTTGCCATCTCCTGAGTTATCAGTTTTTGTGATCCCGCAAGGGCGAAAATGGCAAACGAAAATTCCCCGATTTGGGCAAGTGCGAGAGCTGTCTTTGCTGAGGTATTTTTATCGGAATTACGCCGTATGATGGCATAGATGACGACTGCTTTAAAGAGCATAGCAAAGATGAAAGCAAACGTGATGATGTGGATATTTTCCAAAAAGTAGACCATATCAATTTTTGTTCCCACACCAAAGAAAAACGCTCCCAAAAGTAGATCTTTATAGCTTGCAATATCGGATTCAACTTTGACGTTAAAACGGGTATCAGCGATGATCATTCCCGCAATAAATGCTCCCAGCGAGTAGGTAAACCCCATGCTGTGAGCGAGAAGCGAAGCGCCTATGAGGATAGAGAAGACTGAACCCAAAAAGAGCTCTTCGAGTTCTGTTTTTGCCGAAAAATGCAACAGGGCATTGACGATCTTTTCTCCGATCGTAAACATAAATAGCACAACAAAAACGGCTGAAACAACCGTTTTTAAAAGAATTTCTCCAATCGATGAAGTGTCATTGGATAAAAAGGTAATGAGGAGCAAAATAGGGATGACTGCCAAATCTTGAAAGATCAGAATACCCATCGATTTTTGTCCGTAGGGGGTGTGGATGTCTTTGGAATCTTTGAGATAAGGGAGAACGATAGCGGTCGATGAGAGTGAAAACGCCAACGAGATGATGAGTGACGTGTTGAAATTGAGACTGAAAAGATAAAAGGAGAGTAAAAAGATTACCACGACACTAAATACAACTTGCAGCAAGCCGTTGGTGAGGAGGATCTCTTTCATCTTTTTGATTTTCTCTAAACTTAGCTCCAGTCCGATGGTGAACATCAAAAAGACGATTCCGAATTCTCCGATTAACTCTAACGAATCATTGCCATGTCCATTGAACCCGAAAAAGGTGCTGATGATAGTTCCTGTCGCAATATAGCCTAAGATATGAGAGATACCAAATCGTTTGAGGATGATATTGAGAACCGTGGCAATGGCAATGGTTAAAAAGATTGATAAGAGTAATTTTTCCATAATAGATATTATAGTGCAAGGTCTGTGCTAAGGGTGATTAAAAAGGAGGCGATGTTGAAAATTTTACAGAATAAGCTTCTCTCTCGTATCGTCATACGTTCTTGTCTCTAAAACGAGAGAAATTTTAGAAGTCGGAATTTCATCTACGACAATGATTGCTGAGGTGTTAAACGCACTTCCTGTGAGATGAGAACGAAGGGCAATTTCGGTTTCGATAGACAGTGCGTTAAATATCAGCTCTTGAGTGTTTTTATAAGAAGATACGGAGAGGGCGTTGAAGGAATCGAGAGTGATAAAACGCACCTCTTCGCGGTTGAGGAAAAACTGCCCATTGATCTCAAAATCGATTTTACCTTCTGTTGATTTTCGGGTAATGGTTGAGTAAAAGAGGGGATAAGAAGGGATAACTGTAGCCCCAACTTTTACCGAAGCACGCATAAGGCGGTAGTTTAAAAACCGCTCTTTGATGATGCGATAAGAGATATTGGAATCTTCGAGTTCCATACGGCGGGTGTAGAGTTCAAGACGCTCTTCGATCGAAGCAGGGAGAATTTGGCGGGAAATAGGGGAGAACATTTCATCCATTAGACGGTGTTGTTGGTCGCGTTGCATGGTAAGACCATAGATACAGCCACAGTAGTCTTGACGGTAAAGTTGTTCTTCTTTGCTTACTTTGGCTTGATCGTTGCTCCCGCCATTTTTACGGTAATCAAAGGCGATGAATTCGACACCGTGGGAAGCGTGAAAAGCATCGCCAGATTTTTTGAGTTGTTCTTGCGATTTTAGAGGGCTGACGAGGAGGGTGGTAGTCATGGCTTTTTCACCCAGTTCAAGGGCTTTGTGAGCGCTTACTTCGAAACGGCGGTCAAAGCATACTTCACAGCGTGCCCCCTTTTCTGGCTCTTTTTCCAAACCTCGGACGGCATCCATCCACGTTTCAAAATCGTATTCGCCTTCGATGAGCTCAATCCCCAGTTTTTTACAGCTTCGTTTTACGTCTAAAAGTCGTAGTTGGTATTCGCTGTAGGGGTGGATGTTGGGGTCATAGAAGAACCCGACGAGTTTTTCGTCAGGGAATTCCTGTTGCAGCTTTTCCATAAAGAAATGGGAATCAACACTGCAACAAATGTGGACTAGCATAAATAGTTTTTTTCGTCATCCCAGACTTGATCGGGGATCCATCTTAAAGAAGAGAGCTGGATTCCCAATCGAGTTGGGAATGACGGGAGGAAAAGCATCTTAATTCTTTTCTGCCAAAATCTCGACTTTTTCAATAACATCACGCATAGCAATACTGTCAAGAACTGCCATAGATTCAGCGTCATCTTTTTCGATACCGCCAAAAACCGTGTGAACACCATCAAGATGCGGAGTTGCAGCAAAACAGATGAAGAACTGGCTTCCCCCTGTATTTGGACCTGCGTGAGCCATAGAGAGAGTTCCTTTGACGTGACGGTGCGTGTTGAGTGCTGTTTCACAAGGGATTGCCCAACCTGGACCGCCTGTACCTGTACCGTGAGGACATCCGCCCTGAGCCATGAAACCCGGGATTACACGGTGAAAGTTAAGACCGTCGTAATAGCCGTCTTTTACCATTGCAGCAAAGTTTGCAACCGTGTTTGGAGTCTCCTCATTGTAAAGTTTAATCCACATAACCCCTTTTGCAGTGGTCATTTTTGCCCATTGGTAACTTGCCATCTCTTCGGGAGTGACAGTATAAGTTTTGAGTTCTTTGCGTCCGAACATAAGTTGATCCTTGAGGGAATTTTTTGCAATTATAGTCGGTTTTTCTTAACCAATCGGGTGTAATGGGTTATAATGAGGCAATTTTATTTGACAGGAATGGCATGGAGTCGTGGTTACAGCGTAGATTGTCCCGTATCTCTTTACGAGAACTTAATTTTTATACCATTGTCTTTATTCTTTTTTTTACAGTTATTTTTTCATCATTACTGATTTACGATGAATACAAAGATTTTTTAAAAACAGCACAGCACGGAATTGAAATCAGTAAAAATACCCCATTAAGCAGTTCTCTTTCGTTTCAAGATTTACCCAAAACACGTTTGATAAAAATAATGGTTGAAATTGCGACACTGGCATTGATTTTGTTTGGATTTATTGTCGGAATCTCGAAAATTATTAACAGTATGATTGCTCGTGACATGGAGCGTTTTTTAACGTTCTTTGAATCGGCGCACGAAAAAGCAGAAGCAATTCTCCTTGATGAACTCTATTTTAATGAGTTTAAAAAAATGGCGGGATATGCCAATGAGATGGGGGCAACGATTTATGAGCAAAAAGAGTCTCTTCGCTCTCTCAACGCGAGTTTGGAAGATCGGGTGAAACAAAAAACAAAAGCGCTGCAGCTCAAAAATGAAGCGCTTGAAGAGGAGCGTGAGTTTTCACAAGGGTTGCTCGAATCGCACAAGCAGTTTATCCGTTATGCGATTCACGAGACCCATACTCCTCTTTCGGTGATTATGGCGAATATCGAACTGTTTAGCATGCACGAGGGGCGCAACCGTTATCTTGCTAAAATTGAAGCGGCGGTTAAAAATATTTTTAGTATTTATGATGATTTGAGCTATTTGGTCAAAAAAGATCAGATCGAGTATCCTAAAAAAGCGATAGATTTGGGAGAATATGTTGAAAAACGGCTTGAATTTTTCGATGAGGTTGCTCAGTTTTCAAACCTATCCTTCCAATACAGTAAACATGAATTTCCTGCATGGATCTATTTTAATGAGACAAAGCTTCAGCGGGTAATTGATAATAATCTTACCAATGCGATTAAGTATACTAAAAATGGGGAAGTTGTTCGGGTGGGTGTCAGATCCAATATTGATGCGTGTACTTTTTGGGTTGAGAGCAAATCACAAAAAATTCAGGATGTGGATAAGATTTTTGAAGCTTACTATCGGGAACGTAAAAAAAGTGATGGATTTGGCTTGGGGTTGAGCTTGGTGAAATCGATTTGTGATGAAGAAGGGGTTGATATTCGTATTGATTCAACGGTTAAATATACCCGTTTCGACTATCAGTTTCCTAAAAAGGGGGATGTGTGAAAATTCTTTTGCTTGAAGATGAACAGATGCTCTGTGAAGCAATCAGTGAGTATTTGGTGACGTTAGGGCATCGTGTTGTGACATGTTATGACGGAAGTGATGCTTTGGTGTGTATTCAAGGCGAGAATTTTGATCTGCTTATCCTGGATATCAATGTCCCTGGAATTGATGGGCTGGATTTGCTCGAACAACTTCATCTCCTTAAAATTCGTCCTCCTGCTATTTATATCAGTGCCTTAGCAGACATCGAGGGGATCAGTCGGGCGTATGATCTGGGATGTTATGATTATCTCAAAAAACCGTTTCATCTCAAGGAACTTTCATTGCGTATTGATAAAGTAATGCAAAGCTGTGTTATTCCCCAAAGCCATGTGCGTCTTTCGAAGAGCTATGCGTATGATGCATCAACCTCAACATTACTGTGTGATAATGTAACACATTCCCTCTCGAAACGGCAATTGCAAATCATCGATTTATTGGCTCGTAATCGGGGGAGGGTAGTTGATTTTGATCAATTCCGAACCTATATTTGGGATGATGAATACGTTGATAATGCGACTATTCGTGCCGAAGTCAGCCGTTTAAATAAAAGTCTCAAAGAAGATTTCATCCAAAATATTCGTGCATTAGGGTATATGATTGATATTCCGCGTTCTTTATAGTGTTACTTTTCTACTCAGTTTTTTTATCTTGATTTTGATTTTTATGGATAATTTTTTCTAATTTATCAAATGCTACGTTCATGCTACGATTACTTTTTATGATGACAGTGAAAGAAACTAGAAGGAGCAAAAATGAAACGAGCGATACATTTATCGTTTTTAGCATCAATCATTGTAGCAAATGCTATGGCAGCGGATGATTTGGCGAGCATGTTTAGTGAGGGAAAAATGAGCGGACAGGCTCGTGAATTTTCAATCAGCCGTGATTATAATGGTGCGAGTGATTATACACGTAGAGCAAATGCTATTGGCGGATATGTCAAATACGAAACAGGTGCATGGAATGGTTTGAGTTTGGGTGCGGCCGCGTATGGAACAATCGGATTCGCTTTAAATGATCGTTCTAATCTTAGGGAAGTAGATCCAACATTATTAAGTACTAATAATCAAAATGACATCTATCTTGGTGAAGCATATCTCCAATACAAAAATGGAAATACAACATTTAAAGGAGGTCGACAAAAGCTTGATACTCCGATGGCGGGCAGTGATGATGCCCGTATGCTTCCAAATCTTTTTGAAGCGTATGTATTGACAAATACTGATATTAAAGACACTACAATTGTTGCGGGGCATGTTACAAAATTTGCTCAAGGAACATTTGGGCGTGTTTATGATGCAGGTCTTAATCATGCGAATGCTATTTTGAGTGCTACAGCGGGTTATTCTTATATTGATTCAAGAAATCAAACGGGTAGTTTTGAGGATATGGGAAAATATGCTGTTGGACACAATACTGGCGGAGTAACGGTTGCGGGTGCAATTTATTCAGGAATTCCAGGGCTTAAACTCCAACTTTGGGATTACTATGCACACGATATTCTGAATGCAATCTATACCGAAGCAAATTACGGAGCAGCTATCACTAAAGAGGTTAATGGTTATCTCGGAGCTCAATACATTCGTGAAGATAATGTTGGAGCTGATTATGCCGGAAAAGTTAAAAGTGATTTTATAGGTGCAAAAGCAGGGGTAAAAGTTGCTAATTTTGATGTTTTTGGTGCTGTTTCTCATAATAGCAAAGATGCGAGCTCTGCGGCAACAAATGGTGGAACAATTTCTCCATGGGGCGGTATGCCGGCGTATACTCAGGGTATGGTAACCCGTCACCAATTTATGGCGGGAACGGATGCGTGGAAACTTGCCGGAAATTATGATTGGAAAAACTTCGGGGTCAATCTCAATACCGGTATTTATTATGCGTCATTTAAATTGGATGCTCTTAATGGGTATTCTGCAAAGGCATGTACAACAACTGAATCTGGATTTGATGTTATCTATAATCCACAAACAATGAAAAATCTTCAGTTGCGTTTACGTGCAAACTACACACGTGATTTTGCACAAAACACCTCTGGTGTAGGTACAGATTGGAATGAATACCGTTTTATTGCCAATTATAACTTTTAAAGGAATACGATTATGAAACAAGAGATGGTCGATCGTATTAAAAACGATCCAGATTTTATACAGCTTGTATCTGTGCGAAGTAAATTCGCATGGACATTGACAATTGTGATGTTGGTTATTTATTTTGGCTTTGTATTGACGATTGCGTTTGATCCGTCAATTTTGGGAACACCGTTGTCAGAGGGTTCTGTTACAACAGTAGGTATCCCAGTGGGTGTTGCTGTGATTATCAGTGCATTTCTTTTGACAGGGATTTATGTACGTCGTGCAAACGGTGAGTTTGATGAGCTTACTCGCCGTATTAAAGCGAAAGCGAAGGGGGAATAATGAAACCAATACTCTTTTTACTTCTCGGATCAGCTGGGATATTTGCCAGTGAGGCACTCAGCGGTGCGGTAGAAAAACAACCGTTAAATATGTCGGCAATTATCATGTTTTTGATCTTCGTAGGAGCGACATTGGGAATTACCTATTGGGCGGCAAAACGTACCAAAACAGCTAAAGATTTCTATACAGCAGGCGGCGGAATTACCGGTTTTCAAAACGGTATGGCAATCGCGGGAGACTATATGTCTGCGGCATCGTTTTTGGGGATTTCAGCTCTCGTTTACGGTAAAGGGTATGACGGTTTAATCTACTCTATCGGTTTCTTGGTTGGATGGCCGATCATTTTGTTTATGGTGGCTGAACAGCTTCGTAATCTTGGTAAATATACATTCGCAGACGTTGCATCGTATCGCTTGCGTCAAACCCCTATCCGTACATTAGCAGCGTTTGGATCGATTACAACGGTTATCTTGTATTTGATCGCTCAAATGGTAGGAGCAGGAAAACTTATTCAGCTTCTTTTCGGACTTGATTATGAAATAGCGGTTGTATTAGTGGGTGTATTGATGATTCTCTATGTCACATTTGGCGGTATGTTGGCAACGACATGGGTTCAAATTATCAAAGCCTTCTTATTGCTCTCAGGTGCAACATTTATGGCAATTGCAGTTATGGCGCACTATAACTTCAATTTCGAGTCATTATTTGCTACTGCGGTTCAAATGAAAGATGTTTCAATTATGGCTCCGGGCAAATTGGTAAGTGATCCGATTTCAGCTATTTCACTGGGAATTGCTCTGATGTTCGGTACAGCTGGTCTTCCGCATATTCTTATGCGCTTTTTCACCGTCAGCGATGCAAAAGAAGCACGTAAATCAGTTTTTTATGCGACAGGATTTATCGGGTATTTCTATATCCTGACTTTTATCATCGGTTTCGGTGCGATTGTTATGGTATTCCAAAACCCACAATATCTTGATCTTGCAAAACAAGCAGTAGATGGCGGTTCTCCGATCCTTGGCGGCGATAACATGGCGGCGATTCACCTCTCTCATGCAGTGGGCGGCGATTTCTTTTTAGGATTTATTTCAGCGGTAGCGTTTGCAACGATTCTTGCGGTTGTTTCAGGACTTACTCTTGCAGGGGCTTCGGCAATATCCCATGACCTTTATGCGAGTGTTATTCGTAAAGGCAAGGCAGATGGATTGATGGAAATGAAAGTTTCTAAAATTGCGACGGTTATTTTGGGAATTATTGCGATTTATTTAGGAATTGCATTTGAAGAGCAAAATATTGCGTTCATGGTCGGATTGGCATTTGCTATCGCGGCAAGTGCTAACTTTCCGATTTTATTCCTTTCTATGTATTGGTCGAAACTCACGACTCGCGGTGCATTGTTAGGCGGATCATTGGGTCTTTTGACGGCGGCTGTTTTAGTGGTTCTAGGTCCTACCGTATGGGTTGACTTTTTGGGCAATGCGGAAGCAATTTTCCCATACAAATATCCTGCACTGTTTTCTGTGAGTGCTGCATTTATCGGAATCTGGTTCTTTTCGATTACCGATAATAGTGATATGGCAGCCCGTGAGCGTGAAGCATTCGAAGCTCAATATATTCGTGCTCAAACGGGTATCGGTGCAGAAGGTGCAGTAGAACACTAATTGGAACGTACAAGGAATACATCCCTTGTACTACGCTCGCCGCTAAGGCACTGAAGCTTACCCCTTTGGGGCAGATTTCTTTCACTGAATCAGGAGTCAATTTTGAGTCTTTTTGACCAAAAAGCATTATTAATGTCAATCCATCCTTTCGATCTTTTGGATGAAAGGATGATTGAGAAACTGATGACCCAAATGGATATTGCTTATTATCCCAAGGAGACGGTCTTGATCGCTCCTAGGGTTCGGGCCCAATCGCTTTGTATTATTATCAAAGGGATAGTTAACGAGACCATCGAAGGCGAACTTCAAAATATCTATGGAGAGCGTGACAGTTTTGATCCCAACGCGCTCATTTATGGAAATACCCAAAGCACTTTTAGTGTAGCAGAAGATCTCATCTGCTATGAACTTCCTAAAGAGTCTTTTCTCAATCTTCTTCAAGACGTTGAATCTTTTCAAAACTACTTTATGCAAGACTTCATCACTAAACATCAAAATCTCAAAGAACGTCAGCACCAAAATGAATTGACCCCGTTTATGGTCTCTCGTGTTGATGAAATTTATTTGCATACACCCTGTTTTGTCGATGCAAAAACATCCATCAAAGAAGCATTAGAAAATATGGCAAGTCAAAATGCCGATGTTATTTTGGTTCATGATGGCATATCCATCGGGATTGTAACCGATACGAATTTACGTGAAAAAGTGCTTTTAGCCCAAAAAAGTACGCAAGATCCCATCGGCGAGATTGCTACATTTGGTCTTGTGACAATTGAGCGGAGCGATTTTTTATTTAACGCATTGCTTCTTTTTACAAAATACGGGGTAAAACGGCTGATTGTGGTGGAGGATGAGAAGATTGTCGGTATTTTGGAACAGCTTGATTTGTTGAGCCATTTTGCCAACCATACTCATCTGATTGCCGCCTCGATTGATCGTGCTCTAAGCATCGATGAACTTCAAAATGCACAACGTTCTTTGACCCATCTTATCAGTTCGCTGACCTCAAAAGGGGTGAAGGTACGATACATCTCGAAGCTGGTAAGTGAGCTCAATGCCAAGATGTATCGTAAAGTATTTGAATTGGTCGTTCCGCAAGAACTTCAGACCAAGTGTGCCCTCATCGTGATGGGGAGCGAGGGGAGAGGTGAGCAAATATTGCGTACCGATCAAGACAATGCGCTAATTATTCGTGATGGTGAAAATGAAGCAGAGTTCGAGCCCTATATGATGACGTTCAATGAGTATCTGCTGCGATTAGGATTTCCAAAATGCAGCGGTAATGTTATGGTGAGTAATCCATTCTGGCGTCGAAGTGTTTCGGGATATAAAGAGATAATTTCTCAGTGGGTGGAGACACTTAATGATGAGACGCTTCTTTCACTTTCGATTTTTTTGGATGCTTCGTGCGTTGCAGGAGATGAGAGTTTGTTAATTGCGTGCAGAGACTATATTCGTGAACATTTTGAGGGGCGCAGCGATGTATTGGCACACTTGGCAAAATCGGTACTTGCTTTTGATACTCCGTTGAGCCTCTTTTCGGGATTTGTTTTAGGGCGTGCAGAACATGAAAGTGAACTGGACATCAAAAAAGGGGGGATTTTTGCAATTGTCCACGGTATTCGTATTTTAGCGCTTGAGCATAAAATAAGCTCTACGAATACGACCGAGCGGATTAAAGAGCTCAATAATATCGGATTGTTCGACAAACGGTTTGCGAGTGAGCTGATTGAGGCATACGATACATTACTGGGGATACGTTTGCGTTCAATGCTTTCACAAAAGCAAAAGAGCGGGGAACAAAACTACGTCAATCCAAAACTCTTTAGCAAAACCGATCGGGACTTGCTCAAAGATGCCTTTAAAATTGTCAACACATTTAAAAAATTTCTCACCTACCATTTTCATTTGGGAATGGTTGTGTGATGTTTGAGCCGTTGTTGCGTGGATGGAACCGCAGAGGTTTGCTTGACGCACAATACGAATGGCTTTTTGATATTTATGAGGGGGATGAAGTGGTCGTTTTTGATACGGAAACGACGGGCTTAAATACGAAAAAAGATGCCGTTTTGAGTATCGGAGCGGTGAAGATCAAAGGGGATAAAATCCTCACATCCCAGAGCTTTGAGATCTTTTTGAAGCCGACCAAAGAGATTAGTGTGGAGAGTATCAAAATTCATCATATCCGACCGTGTGATTTGGAACATGCCATAGAGCCTTTAGAGGGGGTAAAAAAATTTTTGGATTTTATTGGAAATCGCCCCCTCGTAGGTTATTATTTGGAGTTCGACATGGCGATGATGAATCGTCTGATTAAGCCGTGGCTTGGAGTTACCTTGCCCAACAAACAAATTGAAGTTTCAGGGCTTTATTTTGATAAAAAAATTGCTTTGATTCCTCAAGGAAATATTGATTTGCGCTTTGATACAATCCTTGACAGTTTGAACATCCCGAGGATGGGACAACACAACGCGCTGAATGACGCGATTATGACCGCAATGGTCTATATAAAATTACAACATGTACATAGAATTTAGAACACCATCAGGGGCAATATCCGAGGGGGCACACAGAGCCTTGCTTGGCTACGCTTGTCGCTAAGGCACTAAAGCTTGCCTCATTCGAGGCAGATTAATTAAACTAAACAAAAGGAGCATTAACAATGAACGATACCGTAAAACCAACTTTTCAACCTAACCGAGAGTTTGCGAAGCAAGCCCGTATTAAAAATATGTGTGAATACAATGATCTTCAAACATGGGCGAATGAGGATTATGAGGGTTTTTGGGCTCATTTTGCCAACGAAAAAATCGACTGGTTTTCTCCGTATACCCAAGTTCTCGATGAGAGCAGCGCACCGTTTTACAAATGGTTTGTGAACGGAAAACTGAATGTTGCTCACCAATGTATCGACCGTCATCTAGCTTCTCGTAAAAACAAAGCAGCAATTATTTTCGAAGGCGATCGAGGTGATAAACAAATTATTACTTATCTTGAGCTTTATTACAATGTTAATAAATTTGCAAATCTTCTTAAAAATGAGTTCGGTGTTAAAAAAGGTGACCGTGTTGTTATCTATATGCCGATGATTCCAGAAGCTGCGTATGCTATGTTGGCGTGTGCCCGTATCGGTGCAATCCACTCGATTGTATTTGGAGGATTCTCCGCAGAAGCGCTAAAAGACCGAATTGAAGATGCTCAGGCAAGAGTTGTCATCACAGCCGATGGAGCGTATCGAAAAGATAAGCCATACATGCTCAAACCTGTTGTGGATGAGGCGATTAATGCTACGTCTCCTGTACAGAAGGTTCTTGTTGTTGAGAGAAATAATGAAGACATTACGTGGGTAGCAGGACGTGATTACTCGTACAATGAGCTTATCAAAAATCAGTCAAGCAAATGCGAAGCGGAAGTTATGGATGCCGAAGATCCGTTATTTCTCCTTTACACTTCAGGCTCTACCGGAAAACCAAAAGGGGTTCAGCACAACTCTGCAGGTTATATTCTTTGGGCACAAATGACGATGGAATGGGTATTTGACGTCAAAGAAAACGATACTTACTGGTGTACGGCAGACGTTGGCTGGATTACCGGACACACGTATATTGTTTACGGACCGCTTGCGATGGGTGCGACGACGGTAATGTTTGAGGGTGTACCTACATACCCTGATGCCGGACGCCCATGGAAAATGGTCGAAGAGTACAAAATCAACCAATTCTACACCGCTCCAACCGCAATCCGCGTATTGCACAAAATGGGTGAAGATGAGCCGGCTAAATACGACTTGTCCTCTCTAAAAGTCTTGGGTACGGTAGGTGAACCGATCGACCCACCGGCATGGAAATGGTATTATGAGGCAGTTGGCGGAAGCAAATGTGCTATCGTTGATACCTACTGGCAAACGGAAACTGGCGGACATATTGTTTCTCCCCTTCCAGGTGCGACTCCAATCAAACCTGCATGCGCAACATTCCCGCTTCCGGGCATCATCGCTGAAATTCTTGATCCTCAAACAGGTGTAAAAGTCGAAGCAGGCGAGGCTGGTTATATGTGTGTAACACGTCCTTGGCCGTCTATGATTCGCGGAATTTGGGGTGATCCGGAGCGCTTTGTAAAATCGTATTTCGGTGATGTGAAAAAAGACGGGCAGGCTGTATATTTTACGGGGGACGGTGCTATTTACGACGAGGAAGGCTACATCACCATTACGGGGCGTACGGATGATGTTATTAATGTTTCCGGTCACCGTATGGGAACCGCTGAAGTTGAAGCGGCATGTAAAAAACACCCCAACGTTGCAGAAGTAGCCGTTGTTGGTAAACCGCATGAGATCAAAGGGGAGGGGATCTTCGCTTACATTGTTCTCAAAAGTGAAGACACCGTCGGTGAAGAGATGGAGATGGTCAAAGAGATCAACAAAGTGATCATGAAAGAGATCGGTAACATTGCTATTTGTGATGACATCGTTTTCGTACCTGGACTTCCAAAAACCCGCTCAGGTAAAATTATGCGCCGAATACTACGCTCGATCGCCAAAGGCGAAGCGATTACTCAGGATATCTCAACTCTCGAAGATCCAAGTATTGTTGCCACCATCGAAGTGAAAGTAAAAGGGTAGTCCTTATTTTCATTTTTCTCTCCCCGCTTGGGCGGGACTTTTTCTCTTTATCTTTAACTCCGTTTTCATTGGTTATACTCACATATCAATTTTAAAACAATGGATTACTCATGCGTACAAAAATAGGGACATTTAAAAATAGCATTGCAACTTTGGAACTTACAGAGAGAACTCTTTATCAAAATACGTTGATTCTTGGAGAAAGCGGATCTGGAAAAACTCATTTAGCCAATAAAATCCGTCATTTTGTTATGGCATGCGGCGTTCCTACTCTTTATCTTGATTTTTCTGATCCGTCAATAGAACAAATTGAAGAAAAATTTAAAGACTCAGATACTTTTTTTTATCTTCGATTTGAAGAGAGTGAGGCATTTGAAACGGCTCTTAATAAAGCCATTGAAGAGCGTCGCAATATTTATATGGCAGTAAACCCTTCTTATTTTGCTTCCAAGCGCAGTGTTAAGAGCCAATTATCTAAAACCATTCAGAAGCATGAATTGTTAGATAATTATTATTACTTTTTTCATGAAATCGAAAGCCTAAACGGTTTTTACACTAAATTTGAAGATTTCCTCTATTATATTTTTGATCTTGTGAATCTTAAGAAATTTGGTTTTACGTTTTTGACACAGCCGAATGAAATTTTTGAAGATCCGCGTATTAAACTTCTCTTTACGTTCTTGTATTTGGGGCGATGTTCAAATGCCCATTATTACAATACGTCAGTGTTGAGAAGTTTAGAGACCAATACGTTTTATTACCAATATCGTATGGATAACCGTTCATTGCTTTTCAATCAAATCAAAAGTGACATCGCGATTATCGATTGAGTCTGATTCGTCGAAGATAAAAGCCAAAAAGGCTATAATTTTATTAATTTTTCACGGGAGTTTGTGTATGGGTAGAGCGTTTGAATATCGTAAAGCTGCAAAAATGAAGCGATGGGGAAATATGTCAAGAGTATTTCCTAAATTGGGCAAGATGATTACAATGGCGGCAAAAGAGGGTGGGGACGATCCCGACATGAACCCGAAACTCCGATCGGCGATTTTGACGGCAAAAGCGCAAAATATGCCCAAAGATAATATTGAAGCGGCGATCAAGCGTGCCAGCGGAAAAGATGCTACAACAATGTTTGAAATGAATATTGAGGGTAAAGCTCCGCACGGTGCCCTTATTTTCGTTGAATGCGCTACGGATAACAATGCCCGTACTATTTCGAATATTCGTACCTGTTTTGGTAGAGGCAAAGGGGAGACGCTAAACAACGGAGCTTTAGAGTTTATGTTTAGCCGTAAAGCTGTGTTTAGTTTTCCAGCACCTGATATGGATATGGACGAGCTTGAGCTTTCTCTTATTGATGCAGGGTTAGAGTCTTTAGAAGTTGAAGAGGGAGAAGTGACTGTTTACGGCGATTATACAGCCTTTGGTGCACTTTCTCACGCCCTTGAAGAGATGGGTTTTGAGCTTACAAAAGCAGCCTTAGAGCGTATCGCCAACTCTCCTGTTGAATTTACTGATGAGCAGATGGTAGACATCGAAAAGCTTATTGATAAGCTCGAAGATGACGAAGATGTTCAAGCAGTTTATACCAATATCGGATAATTCTAAGCGTTCATCCTTCGACAGGCTCAGGACGAACGGTTACCTCATCTTTACTTGTGCTATGGTAAATCGTGGCATCCAGCAGCAGCGTTTTACCAAAATGATCTTTGGTTCCTCTTGGAAACTCAGGATCTTTTAGGAGAATAGAGATTTTCTCACTCCCATTTTTTTTGATGAGACGTTTGAGTTTTATCTCTCCCATCCCATACGCGAAATCCACGAGATACCAACTTTTAAACTCTTTTTTCAAATCTTTAATATAGCGTATAGCCGCATCGGTAGAGCGGCACATATCAGTGCGCTCATCATTCCCTTTTTTAATTGTAAGCCCGTATGTACGTCCCGACTGAGCCATAAATTGCCATAATCCAGCAGTTCCATGCCCTCGTATCTTACTTCTAAAGTTAGACTCACAATAGGGAATTAGAGAGAAAAATAGAGGGATATTGGCTTCTTCAAACTTCTTTTCAATCTTGATGTGTTCATCTTGGGTTTCTTTATAGCGCAGGGTGTGCGCCTTGTAGCTAGTAGCGTATTTATCCCGTAGTCCGTCAAGGGCTTTTATCTCTTCATACGACTCATCTGAGTCTATGGCTTGCAGGGAAGCGTTCAAGGCAGCGTTAGAGGGAGAAGCGTGGACACACGAAAGAGTCAAGACTCCGATAGCGATAAGAGTGCGTAATAGGATTTTCATGCTTCGATGTAATCGAGATCTTTGTGAAATGTCTCATGCGTATAATAAAGAGCAATGGCTCCCAGGCTAAAACAGACTGCTCCAACGATTGCACCGGCGCCCAATATTCCATAACTTTCTTTGAGTGCGATAAACGAGAGGGTGATAGGGACAACGGCACCACGGACGAAGTTGGGTGCGGTTGTAGCTACTGTAGCGCGGATATTGGTTCCAAACTGTTCTGCTGCCATGGTAATAAAGAGTGCCCAGTAGCCGCAAAAAATACCAAGGGCAAAACAGCTCCAATAAAAGGCATCAGGTGTTGCTCCCGTGAGGGTATAGTACCACAAAACGCTTACGGCAGAGAAAGTTAAGAAAAGGGTAAATGCTTTTTTGCGGCTTTGAAGTTTTTGGGAGAGATAGCCGCTGCTGAAATCACCGATGGCCAAACCGATATAACAGTACATTAGTGCAGTTCCTGCGCTCACTTCCCCTGTAATTTGGAGAGCTTTTGCAAACTCGGGGGAAAACATCACCAACACTCCGACAATAAACCACAGCGGGATTCCAATAGCAATGGTTTTAAGGTATTTAACCAAAAGTGTTCGGTGGGTAAAAAGAGAGAAAAAATCACCTCGTTTAATATTCTCACTGAGGTTGTGTTCAAACATTCCTGATTCACGTACTTTGAGGCGTAAAATAAGAAGTGAAAAACCAAGTAATCCGCCGAAGATGTAGGCATTGCGCCAGTCAAAATGTTGTGAGACCAAATTGGCAGCGACAACACCCAATACACCGAAACTCGCGATGCTCATTACCCCATAACCGCGAAGATGTTTGGGGAGGATTTCAGAAACCAGAGTTACTCCCGCACCAAGTTCCCCTGCAAGACCGATACCTGCGATAAAACGTAACAGTGCATATTGCTCAACATTGGTGACAAACGCATTGAGAAAATTGGCAACCGAATAGAGGATGATAGAGGCGAATAATACCGAGAGGCGTCCTTTTTTATCCCCGAGTATCCCCCATAAAATTCCTCCGATGAGCATCCCGCTCATTTGCATGTTAAGGATAGTGGAACCCCATGATGTGATCTCTTCACTGCCCAGCCCAAGTTCTCTGAGGCTCGCCACACGGACGACTCCAAATAAAATAAGGTCATAAATGTCGACAAAATACCCCATTGCAATGACGATGACAGGGAGGGTGAGAACTTGACGAAAGATAGAGAGAGAAGAAGACGGCATTAAAACTCCAGAAAATAATAGTGTTTTATTATAATCGGTTTCAACTTAGGAGTGCTTATAAAAGTAGTTATCTCCCTTTAAAAGGTAATTTTCAGAGCTATTATGATTAGGCGATATGGTCGGGAAGTCTTTGGATATTTCTAAGCCAAAAGCTTCGAGCTTTAAATTTGTACTGTATGGGCTGAAGGTTTGCACGGATCCCTTGATGTTGGGTTTGCTTTAAAAGATAAAGCAGTTCTGTATCCATACCAAAAAGATCACAATAGTTATTTACGGCCCTTTCAAATGATTCAGAATGTTTTATCACTATTTGTTTGAGCTGTGCATGGTAGGCTGCTCGTAGAATATCACCGATACGTTCATATCGATTTTGAAGATTTATGAGATTGGTAAGCTCTTTTTTGATAGAGGAGAGATCTCCTATCATTGCATAACGTTCACATTGCTCGAGTTTATGGTGCCATTGCTCTTCGAGAATTTTCCCCCAAGGGAGGATCAAAAGCTCGGGATGAGTATCCAGCAAATGGTAAGCAGATCTCCAATGATGATTTTGAATCGTACGGTGAAGATTAAAGGCATAGGAAGCAAAATTTTTAAGCCGAATAAAATCGTCTTCATACTGAACCACATCCCTAAGCTCCTCGAGTAATAAAAAAGCGTGTTCAAACGCTTTGTCTTTGAGTGCATCAGTAATTGCCGGAGAAAGTTCTCCGGCTTCGGCAATGAGTCGGAGATAAGAGGGGAGTTTTCGAATAATTGAATAATGTTGGCTTAGCTGTTTAAGGGTTTGATAGTCGTGTGAATGAAGTGCTTTGGAATAGGATTTGAGCACATCGATATGTTGAAGCAGGAGCTGAATGAATGGAGCTTTGACATTGACCATCGAGAAAGGTTGCAGTTTGGCTCTGGCTTCTTTTGTTTTTCCGGAAAGCATCCATTTCTGTGCATGAGAAAAGCAGTTCTCCCATACTTCCTCTGCCTGCGAATATACGGATGTCCTACGCAAAAACGGGTATTGTTCAATCAAGCCGTAAAAAGCGGAGAACTTTTGTTGCTTAAAAAGGTACATGAGCCGATTTATATGTAAAAATGCTGTAAAAAGAGTTGTGATTTCTTTAGCTTTGGCGGGCAAAAATGGAGTTAAAATTATTTTAGCTTTTTCATTTTCCCCTTTTTCCAAAGCAAGAGAAGCCAAATAGAGATCTTTTTCAAAGATTGATTCTAGAATTTCATAGGTTTTGTTTTTTTGCAGTAGCGGTTCTTGTTGCGTATAAAGATAGGCTTCTGCATATGCTTTGGACTTTATCAGTGATTCAAAATGATTTAGGGGTTCGAGATCGAAACGGTATATTCCTCCCTTTTCGGTACCGACATAAATCGTTGATTCCTCCACTTTGCAAAGAGAAGTGAGGTTTTCATCAAGTTCAATATAACGGTCATGAATAATTTGCATTTTTTCGCCATCAATCAGGAGAAGGCGGCGATGAGTGGATGCAACAAGAATGTAGGGTTCAGGACCAATCCGGAGCAATTGGGTAATTGAAGCAAGTGGTGTTGCTAGACGCTGATTGAGAGATTTGCCATTTCGATCAAGTTTTAAGAGAATTCCGTTTTGATTACCGACAATTAAACTCTCATGATAAAAGAGGAGAGCATTGTTGCGAACATACCCCGGATGAAGCCGATGTATATGTGTTTGGCTTTGATAATCAGTAATGACGACACTCCCTCCGTATCCTGATGTTGCGAGTAAATCTCCTTCAAATTTTAGTACGGAGACAAAGTTAAGCTTTGGTTTAATAGTGGAATAGGCAGCATATTCGGGGAAAGAGTGCATTCGCGCAATCATAGTTTTTGCATCACATCGCCAAAGCAATACCCGACCCTCGTCTGTTCCGCAGATAAAATGAGAACCGTCAGGAGCAAAAGCTATAGCGGTGGGATGCTGATGATCAAGTTCAAATCGCCGTATTATTTTTTTTTGATTGAGATCAATCAGATGGAGAGTCTTACTTTGATCTGTTCCGAAAATCAGCTGCATCCCAAGAGGATCAAAAGCGCAGATGAGTGTCGCATCATTGGATAAATTGAGATGTACAATTTTTTCTTTGGATTGCTTGACGGTATTGTAGAGATAAATTTCGTTCTCAGAGGTTACGATACCCAACCATGGCTTTTGCAGAGATTCCAAACGGATAATCGATGATGTGAATTGTGTTAAAATGCTTTTTATAGGCATTGCACTCTCTCGATGCAAAATAAGTTATGTGCAGTATAGCGTAATCAAAAGAAGAACTAAGATAGTATTTAAATATGCTATACTAAGTCAGTAAATTTTCATCCTTAGTAAGAGGAGTATTGTAATATGAAGGAAGAGAGAAAAAAAATTATTCGCTTTGCATTAGACTTTGATATTCAGGATATACATACCTATTCAGGGTATAAAGGTGATTTAATTGTTAAAGTTGTAACAAAAGAGAAAGAGGCATTGAGCGCTATTCGAAGCTTTGCTCTTTCTCTGGGAGTTAAAGAAGTGGTTATTAAACAGAATGTAGATATGGGTAATTATGAGATCTTCTGTATTACTGTGGATGAACAGGTCTATGCTTTAAAAACAATTGATATATTGGATGAAGTACATTCTGATCATCTTGTTGAAAACCACTGGGATAAAAAAAAGTAAATTAATAGGTTAGATAATTAGGGACTGCCTTATTTTTGTTCCGGTTAAAAAGACATAGTCCTTTCCTGTAAGGGTCACTCGAAATTTCTTTTGTTGTAAATATTTTTTGCAGTAATAAACATCTTTGTAAAGTAGTGTCATCTCAGAATAAGGATAATTGGGCGCTTTGGCCCCATAGATCATCTCCCCTCCCATCCATCGACAGTTTGGAAATCCTAAAATCATTGCTCCATTGGGTGTCAGATACTCTTGGACGAGCTTCATAAAGAGCAGTTTGAAATCGATTCCGGGACTTTGAAGTGTTCCGATGGTGATGATGAGGTCGAAGCGTCCTAAATCTAGGATGGCGAGATCATTGATGTCATGGATGTAAAAGGTTGCATTTCCTTCCGAAAATCGCTTTCGTGCGTGAGCAATAGCCGTTTGGGAATGGTCGATTCCAACGAGTTCAAGCTTGAGATACTCTTCATGGGACAAAATTTGACGGATAAGGTCAAACTCATCTCCTGTGTTAATTCCGAGATTAAGAATCCGTTTTTTTTCTCCGACATGAACACTTCGCAGTGCACGCAGGTACGGAGAGAGAAAGGCAGGTTCTTCATTTTTGTGTAGTGCGGCAAAGCGTGAGTCTGCCCCATATTTTTCTTCTTTCGCATCACTGTGATGAAAGGAGTCACTGAGGTCGAGTTTTTCATAGGTAATTTGGACGGTATGTGCAGAGGCTATTGTCGGTGTAAGAAGACGGCAAAAAAGAATCTCTCCCAAATCACTCCATGCTTTGTATCCTCGATAAAGGTAGGTTTGATTGTCGATGGTAATGCTCTCACCGGCATAGGTTCCGCCTGTGATGTCAGGATTGAGCACTTCGAAGGTCAGGGTATTGGATTCTTTGAGTGTTTCATGTGCCCATGACAGGATATGGATGAGAGGTTCGGTGGTAAAAATTTTCAAAATAAGTCCCACGGCATACACCACATTTCAATCTGTACTTTACACGCATCGCTGACAAACCGCTCCCCTTCATTGGGCGGTGAAACAAAACTGAATTCCTCACCGTTGAGATGAAACCGCAGTGCATAAGCGTGCAGATACCCTCTCTCTTCTTTGCGTGCAACATCGGCTTGCGCGTATCGTTCATCTCCTGCGATGGGAGAACCGAGACTTTTAAGGGCAACACGGATTTGATGGGTTTTTCCCGTATGGGGTTTGATGAGGAAAAAGCGCTCGTGGGTGCGTAAGGCACAGCTGACAAACTGTGTGATGGCAGGATTGTCCATGGTAGCGAGGAGCTTATAATCTCCTCGTCTGGCACTTGTCATGTCCCCTTTGACCCACCCTTGTTTTTTCTTCGGTTTGCGCATCGAGATGGCAAGATAATATTTCTCAACTTCTCTATTTTCAAACATTTTCCCAAACATCGCTGCAACTTCCGAGGTTTTGGCGAAGATTATTAATCCTGATGTCATTTTATCGAGGCGATGGACGGGGAAAAGGGGAATGCCCATTTGTTGACTTACTTGGACAACGAATCCTGCTTCCTCTTCGGAGTGAAAATTTATTCCGCTGCTTTTGACGGTAATAATAAAGGAGAGATTTTCATAGATGATGGGAAAAATTTTGCGATATGCGCTCAAACAGCCTCTTTACAGAATATATAGGGAATTGTACCAATTTTCTATTGTTGATAGTGTACAATAATACCAGTCGCCTTTAAAAAAGTATGGAAAGGGGGGAAAATGGTTAAAGATATTGTCTGCGGTATGGAGGTTTCCCCCTCTACACCGTACCAAAGCGATTATAAAGACCAACATTACCTGTTTTGCTCTGGGCATTGTCAGCACAAATTTTTAGAGCATCCTGAAAATTTTCTCCCCTCTGAACCCTCCCCCTCATCGTGTTACAATCATAGCTGTTTAATCGATGCAGCTGAGAGTGTTCTCTACACGTGTCCCATGCATCCTGAAGTGGAGCAAAAAGGGCCGGGAAGCTGTCCAAAATGCGGTATGGCGCTCGAACCAAAAACATTGCAGCTCGAAGATGATACGACAGAATACGATGCGATGAAACGCCGTTTTTGGATCAGCATGCTGTTATCGGTCGTGGTATTGATCAGTGCGATGGGTTCTGAGTTTTTTCCCGGACAATTTGACGTGATTGTTGATCCCAAGACCCGTCAGTGGTTTGAAATGTTTCTCTCCGTACCCGTCGTATGGTGGGGGGGATGGATCTTTTACCTTCGAGCATGGGAATCGGTCCGCAACCGCAGTCTCAATATGTTTACCCTCATCGCGTTGGGGACAGGGAGCGCGTGGATCTACAGTGCCATTGCCGTTTTGTTTCCGAATATTTTTCCGGAAAATCTATCGATGCAAATGGAGGTTGTTCCGGTTTATTTTGAAGCGGCATCGGTTATCACGGCGCTGGTTTTGTTAGGACAGGTGTTAGAGCTTCGAGCTCGAAGCCGTACCAATGATGCGATTCGTTTGTTGCTGGGGCTTTCTCCGAAGATCGCACATATTATCCGAGAAGACGGCAGTGAAGAAGATATTCTCATCAAGGCAGTGCAACCGGGGGATAGACTCCGTATCCGTCCGGGTGAGAAAATTCCGGTTGATGGTGAAGTGATCGAGGGGGAGAGCCATGTGGATGAGTCGATGGTGACCGGTGAACCGATTCCTGTATCCAAAAAAAAGGGAGAGCATCTTATCGGTGCGACGATCAATACGACAGGAAGCCTTGTAATGTGGGCGCAAAAAGTGGGGGTTGATACGCTGCTTTCCCAAATTGTGGCGATGGTCTCGCAGGCACAGCGTTCCCGTGCGCCGATTCAAAAAACCGCCGATACGGTATCTGGTTATTTTGTCCCTGCTGTTATTATGATTGCCTTGATCACCTTTGTCGTCTGGAACCAATGGGGTCCTGAGCCTTCTCTGGCATACGCTTTGATAAATGCTGTAGCTGTTTTAATCATTGCCTGTCCTTGTGCATTGGGATTGGCAACTCCAATATCGATCATGGTCGGAACCGGCAAAGGGGCAAGGGCGGGTGTCCTGATCAAAAATGCTGAAGCACTGGAGATGATGGAAAAAATTGATATTCTTGTCATTGATAAGACGGGGACTCTTACTGAAGGAAAACCGAAGCTGGTCTCCGTAATTGCGGGGAATAAGTGGGACGAAGCGTCGGTTGTCCGTTTGGCGGCCTCGTTGGAACGCTTCAGCGAACACCCCTTTGCTAGAGCGGTTGTCAATGCAGCGCAGGAGAGAGGATTGTCCCCGGTAGAAATAGAGAATTTCGAGTCGGTGACGGGAAAAGGGGTCGTTGGCATCGTGGAAGGAGAGCGGATTGCGTTGGGAAATCTAAAACTTATGGAGAGTTTTGGGATTGATACCTCGGCACTTTTGGTACAGGCAGACAGTTTACGCCGCTTGGGGGAGAGTGTGATGTTTCTTGCCGTCAAATCAGAAGCGACGGGGATTCTTGGGGTAGCTGATCCGATTAAAGCAGGTACCCCAGAAGCCATCTCGGATTTGCACCATGAGGGGATAACCGTTGTGATGCTGACTGGGGATAGCCGTATCACTGCCGAAGCAGTCGCCGCCAAACTGGGGATCGATCGGGTGGAGGCAGAAGTGCTGCCGCAGCAGAAAGCCAAAACGGTTAAACGGCTTCAGATGGAGGGGCATATTGTCGCTATGGCGGGAGATGGCATTAACGATGCCCCTGCGCTAGCACAAGCTCACGTGGGAATTGCGATGGGGACAGGAACCGATGTTGCGATGGAAAGCGCGGGGATTACTCTTATCAAAGGGGATCTGCGAGGAATTGTTCGCTCACGCCGTCTTAGCCGTGCGACAATGCACAACATTCGGCAGAATCTCTTTTTCGCATTTTTTTACAACAGTATCGGGATACCGATTGCAGCGGGGATATTGTATCCTTTTTTCGGTATTTTACTCTCCCCGATGATCGCGGCGGCGGCAATGAGTTTCAGTTCGGTATCGGTTATCTTAAATGCCCTTCGGCTAAAAAATAAAGAGCTGTAGATTAGAGCAGTTCAGGAAAGTTTTTGCGCTCAAGCAGTCGATATTCACCAGACATTAAATCCCCAAGGGTTAAATCCCCAATGCGGGAACGGTGCAGTGCCGTGACGTGGTTTCCGACTGCCGCGAACATCCGTCGAACTTGATGGTAGCGTCCTTCGGTGATTTCCAATGTCACGTGTGTATCATCAATGATTATCAATTTTGCGGGGAGGCAGGGGCTTTTTTCGCCGTTTAGCATCAACGTTCCTGCTGCGAAAATATCCGTTTCATTCCCGTTTAATGGCCGATCCAGTGTCACTTCGTAGAGTTTGGGTATATGATATTTGGGCGATGTGAGGCGATGAAGAAGTTGCCCGTCATCGGTGAGCAGCAGCAGTCCGCTTGTCTCTTTGTCGAGCCGTCCGATAGTGGAAATTTTTGGATCACGTTTTTGCCATCTTAAGGGAAGGAGAGAATACACGAGTTTTCCTTCCCCGTCATCATGGGAACAGACAACACCAAGCGGTTTGTTCATTAAAATAACTATCCCCTCACACACATCGAGGGGTTCGCCTCCAAATGCTACGTCGTGATGAAATGCTTTGAAATCGGGTTTGGTGATACACTTTCCATCAACGGTGACAAGACCGCTAGAAATGAGTTTTTTTGACTCACTGCGGCTTGCGTATCCCAAACTGGTGAGGAGTTGGTCGAGCCGTTGTTTAGAGGGCTTGGAGTTTTTCATCGGTCTCTTTGGTGATACGCTCAAATTCGTTACTTGCTGCTTCCAATCTCTCAAATAAGTTTTCAATCTCTTTTTCATCCATGGAAATACTTTTGGAGAGCTCTTGAAGTTTACCACTATCACCTTGATTAGAATAAACAATCAATTGTTTATGTGATTCTTTGAGTTTATCTTCGAGTTTCATAATCGTGTTCTCACAATGGTCAATCTCTTTTTTGAGAGGATTAAGGAGGCGTGAGCGTTCTTGAATCAGTTCCGCACGCTGCTGTTTTTGCTCTTTTTTATTACTGTTTTGGGTTGCTTTGACAGGCTTAGGGGTATCGGTTATCTCCTCATCCCACCCTATTTTTTCTAAAAACTCATCGTATCCGCCGTCAAAAAACTCTGCACCCCCCTCACGGAAAATGATAAGCTGATCAGCGAGTTCACGCAACAGCATCTCGGAATGGGTAACGATGACGACGGAGCCCTCAAACCGTTTGAGCGCATCACATAGGGAGTCAATGGATTGCATATCGAGGTGGTTGGTCGGTTCGTCCAAAAAGAGGAGATTAGCAGGGGTGGCGATAATTTTTCCTAACATGACACGGCTTCGTTCACCCCCTGAGAGGATAGAGATTTTTTTATCGGCATCATCACCGCTAAACATCATCGTTCCGCAGATGGAGCGGACACGGACGTTTTGGAGAGTATTGTCAGCACTTTGAATTTCATCGGCTATCGTACTGTTTTTATCCAGTCGTTCAATGTTGGTTTGACCGAAATGGGCAATGGCTGTGGAGGGATGGGAAATTATTTCTCCGGTAGGTTTGAGAACACCGGCCATTGTGTTGAGAAGCGTTGATTTCCCTTTGCCGTTTTTACCGATGATGGCGAGGCATTTTTTGGTCTCCAAAATAAATGAGAGATTTTGAAAAAGCAATTCATCCGCAGTGTAACCAAACGAAAGATTTTTGACCTCCATGATGACTTTAGCGGGAGTAGGGCGATAGGAAAAGGAGAAGGCTAAATCTTTTTCATCCACGAGATTCTCCATTATCCCCATTTTTTCCAACTCTTTAGCTTTGGACTGCGCCATCACTGCGGTAGAGGCACGGGCTTTGTTCCGAGCGATAAAATCGATGAGTTCTTCCCGTTTTTTATCATGATTAATTTTGGTTTTTACGTACAGCTCATCTTCTTGTTCCATGAATGCATAGTATTTTTTGCTGTTGCCTTTGAGTATGGAAACAGCCCTGCGACGCAGACCCATCGTATGAGTAGAAACAGAATCCATAAAATCACGATCATGGGTGATGAGGATGACTTCTCCTTCAAATGCTCGAATAAACGAGGCAAGCCAGCGCAAGGAGACGATGTCGAGATAGTTGGTCGGTTCATCGAGCAAGAGCAGATTGGGTTCAGTGACGAGTAGTTTGACAAGATTGAGCCGTATTTGATACCCCCCTGAAAAGCTGAGGGGATCTTTATCTAAATCTTCTTGCGTAAATCCTAGTCCAAAAAGAATTTTTTCGACCCGATATACTTCATGTTCGGCATCACCCGTAAGGACGGAGGCACATTCATCACGGACGGTTTTATGGGTAAAATGAAGGTGTTGGCGTAATGTTCCGATACGGTAATTTTTAGGAATCAGTATCTCTCCATCATCGTAAGCCTCTTCCCCCAAAATGATTTTAAAGAGGGTTGATTTCCCTGAACCGTTACGCCCGACGAAACCGATTTTCTGACCTGCGGAAAGTTTGAGATTTAGATTCTCAAACAATATTCGTGTTCCGTAGCTTTTGGTGAGGTTATTAATTTGAATCATATGCTAATATTACTCTTCAATTTTATGGGGAAGCTTGCCGGGCATGGCCTCTTTATTGGCAAGGAGATCTTCAATTTGACGTTTTACTTTGTCGTAGCGAAACTGTTCTTTGAATCCTTGGATACGTCCACCCGCTGCATTAGGGTGTCCCCCGCCATTTGCCCACTCACCGGCCATCATGGCAACATCTACTTTGTCATGACCTCGCAGGCTCATGGTTCCACGAGTACTCACATCGACGATAAAATCAAAATCTGGAAATGCGGTAACAAAACCGTTTCCGATAATCGAGGTATTGCCTAAGCCATAGCTTAAAAATCCGCGCCATCCTTTGTAATAGACGGTCATGGTAGAGCGTTTGCTTCCCAGTAATGCCACGATATATTTGGTGGAGAGATTATCGAGAGTATTGTCTACGCTGTCTTTAAAAAAATCTTTTTTCATTTTGTGCAGAGCTTCATCGAGTTTGATTGGGGCATCGGGAGCGAAACGCATGGTTGCGGCTTGTTCTAAAAGAGCAAGTTTGTAGGCACGGTCTTCATTTGCAAACATTACACGGCTGAGTTCTTTTGCATCACTGATGAGACGCATACATACTTTGCCGTATTCGAAATCTTCCACTTCATCTTGATGCCATAAATCCACGGCATTGACAACTTTGACAAACTCTTCAAGCCATCCTCCGGTACTCAATCCGTAATGCTCAATTGCATATTCATAGACGATTTTCGTGGCGCATCGATCAGTATCTAAAAAATACCATGGGTACTGTGCGGCTGTATCCTTCCCGCTCCCATGGTGATCGAGGAGAGTAATGGCGATATTCCAGCCCCCTTCATTGAGTCGATTAATCTCCGTATTGAGCCATCGTGCTTCATCGGGAGTGAGATTAAGGTCACTGATAAGAATAGTAGATGTTTGTTTGGCTTTTTTGATGGTATCGATAATCTCTTCGAGACGATCCATGACTTCTGCGCCGTAGTTGGCATTGTAGCTGATCATAGTATGGGATGTTTGCGCCATAACAAGCTGACAGCTGTAGCCATCGAGATCGATATGTGAGAGGTGATAAAACGTTTTATTCATAAATATCCTATTTGTCTAAAGTGATGGAGCCGAGTACTTCGAATTTGGCGCTAGAATCAATCTCAGCATGAGAAAGAACGACGATGTCGAGATTGAAGCGTTCATAAATCTCTGCCAAAGGGCGACGAAGTTTTGGGTCAACGATAATGATGATGGGGGAGACTCCACGTTGAAGAAGTTCGCTGGCCTTGGCGCTGGTCGCTTGAATGAGACCGTTGATTTCCCCTACATTGAGTTGTAGTTGGCGAGCACCGTCTCTCTCTTGAGATTTTTCCAGCAGTCGTTGTTCGCTCATGGTTTCAAAGGTTAGCAATTTTATGATTCCATCAGGACCAGTATAGCTTTGGGTGATGATACGAGAAAGCTTGGCACGGACGTGTTCGGTAATAATATCCACGCTCTTTGTGTATTCAGCCACATCGGCGATAGTTTCTAGGATAGTTATCATGTCTTTGAGAGAAATACGTTCATGCAAAAGTGCTTTAAAGACCCGTTGAATCAACCCAATATTGGCAACTTTGAGCAAATCGTCAATGAGAACAGGATAGTCATTTTTAATCTTATCAATGAGTGATTGTGTCTCTTGACGTGTGAGGAGTTCTTCGGCATGTTTCTTGACCAGTTCACTCATGTGAGTAGAGATAACGGTAGAGGGATCAACTACGGTATAGCCGTTGATAATGGCATCTTCTTTGAGTTCTGGAGCAATCCAGAACGCATCCAGACCAAAGGCCGGTTCTTTGGTCGCTTCACCTTCAATCTCACCGATTGCCATCCCGCTGTCCATCGCTAAAAATTTATCAGGCTGAATAAGCCCATCTCCAATCATCACCCCTTTTAGAAGGATTGAATACTGCATTGGTTTGAGGTGAAGATTGTCACGAATACGCACCTGAGGCATTAAAAATCCAAAATCAGAAGCAATTTTACGACGCATAGATCGAATACGTTCCAGTAAATCTCCTCCCTGATTGCCATCGGCAAGACGAATGAGCTGATACCCAAGAGTGAGTTCAAGCATCTCTATTTTGAGGATATCTTCGAGAGCGGCTTCTTCGTCTTTTGCAATTTCTTCATTGGTTTTTCGGCGGGGGGTTGCAGAAGGGGGGGTCTCACTTGAGCCCTCAGAAGCTTTTGAACCACTTTTTGCAACAGCTGGGGCAGAAGTAAGAACAAATTCCCCTTTCTCATATTTATAAAGCGCATACCCTAATCCTAAGAAAATCAAACCGACAAATCCCATTGAAATAGTGGGAAGTCCAGGAGTGAGGGCAAACATCATCATGATAACCCCCACGATAATCATAACTTTCGCATTCCCCATGAGTTGTTTGATACTGCCCTCGGCAAAATTGCCCTCATCGTTGGAGGCGCGGGTAATCATAATACCCGTAGCAGTTGAGATGATAAGGGCAGGAATTTGAGAGACTAAACCGTCTCCAATGGTAAGGAGGGTATAGGTCTGAGCACTTGTTGCAACGTCCAAATCAAACTGAAACATACCGATTAAAAAACCGCCGATAATATTGATAAAGGTAATGATAATTCCCGCAATCGCGTCACCTTTGATAAATTTACCTGATCCGTCCATGGCTCCATAGAAATTGGCATCTTGTAAAATCTCGGCACGACGGCGCTTGGCTTCTGTCTCTTCGATGAGACCGCTGTTGAGATCCGCATCAATCGCCATTTGCTTTCCGGGCATCGCATCGAGGGTGAAACGTGCGGCTACTTCAGCGACGCGATTGGAACCTTTGGTAATAACCATAAAATTGATAATGACAATAATACTAAAAACGATTACCCCGATAACGTAATTGCCACCCACGACGAAATTTCCAAAGCTTGTAATGATGTCACTGACCGCTTCAGGTCCCTCATGCCCTTTGCTTAAAATCATACGGGTAGTCGCAATGTTAAGAGAGAGTCTAAAAAGGGTGATAATTAACAATAGGGTTGGAAAAGTAGTAAGATCAGTCGGTTTGGGGATGTAAAGGGAAATCAGTAAAATCAAAACCGATAATGAGATGACAACAGCGAGGAAAAAATCGAGCATTCCGCTGGGAAGCGGAACGATAATAATCGCCAAAATTGCCATAACAAAAATAACGACACTTAAATCGCGTGATGCAAAAATTACAGAAATAATGCCTAGTGCACTAGGAGTTTTATTTTTTGCTTTTGCCAAAAATTACTCTTCTAAAATAGCTTCAAGGGTTAGAACACCTAAAAAAGCATCTACTTTTCCCTGTAATCTATTGAGAAATGGCCACAAAGAGCACGTCATTGCTTTATTAGAAGGACACTCTCCGTGCGAGGGGGTGCAGTTAAAGACAGCAGGGCTTTTCCCCTCAGCTGCTTCCAGTACTTCAAGGATGGTGATATTGCAACCGGGTCGTGCCAGTTCGAATCCCCCATTTACCCCTTTGAATGATTTTAAAATCCCTTTACGAGCAAGCGATTGGAGAATCTTGGCTAAAAAACTTTTGGAAATATCGAGTTCACGAGAGAGGGTATCCACATCCAGCGGATGTGACGCTTTGGCTAAAATGATGAGGGATAATAGCGCATATTCGCTCGCACGGGTCATTAGCATTTCGACATCCTTCTCGTAGTAAAGGAGTTATTATAGCTAAAACTGCTTAATCGGCATTGTCATATTTTTCTTTGATGTCTAAAAAGAGAGCAAAATTATCAAAGAAGAGATCTACAATTTTTGGATCAAAATGTTTCCCGTGTTCTGATTTTATAAATGAAAATATTTCATCCAGTTTCCACCCTTTTTTATACGCACGGGCACTGCTGATAGCATCCAGAACATCGGCAAAGGCAACAATACGTCCAAAAATATGAATTTCATGACCCTTTAGCGCCCTTGGGTATCCGCTTCCATCGTATTTTTCATGATGCTCGTGAGCAATGATGGCAGCGACTTGAAACAAGGGTAATGAGGAACAGCTAAGGGCATCGTATCCTGCTTTGGCATGATGCTTCATAATAGTAAACTCTTCAGGAGTTAATTGTTCAGGTTTATGCAGTACTGCATCGGGAGTAGTGACTTTACCGATGTCATGCAACATAGAAGCCGATTGAATTACTGCGGCTTGTTCATCACCAAACCCAAGCAATCTAGTGATAAGAGCGGTATATTCACCTACGCGCTTAACGTGTGTTGCCGTATCTTGATGATGGTTCTCAGCTAAAGAGCCCATCATGGAAATGAGTTCATATTGAGTTTTTTCAATCTCTTGATCTTGGTAAAACTTGAGTTTTAGATGGGTTTGTATCCGTACCAGCAGCTCTTTGGTTCGAAACGGCTTGATGAGGTAATCGACTCCACCTACTTCGAATGATTTCGTAAGGGCTTCAATATCATTATAGGCGGTTAAAAATATGACCGGTATTTTGGATAAAACCTTTGAGCTCTTAAGATGCTGACACACAGTATAGCCATCCATATGCGGCATCATAATATCGAGTAATATCAAATCGATGGCGGTATGTTTCGTTACATGATCCAACGCCTCTTGTCCATCTAATAAACAAGTGACTTTGTAACCGTTTTTGCTTAAAACTGAATTGAGCAGTTGAAGATTGGTTTGAGAATCATCAACGCATAAAATATGAAATGTTTTTTGATTGATATTGGTCATTAATGATTCTTAATGGTAATAGTATAGTTTAGAAAAGCTTATTATACATATTTTTAAGATTTTTCAGCTATAATTCCGGTTCTGCTTGAAGAGAATCTTCTCTATCCAAGTAAATTTAACTACCCATCAGGAGGCTATTATGGCTTTAGATACGGCTAAAAAAACAGAAATTATTAAAGAATTTCAACGAACAGAGGGTGATACCGGTTCAAGTGAAGTGCAAATTGCATTGCTTTCAAAGCGTATCGGTGATCTTACCGAGCACCTTAAGATTTTCAAAAAAGACCATTCATCACGTTTAGGTCTTTTGAAATTGGTTGGACAACGTCGTCGTTTGATGCGTTATTTGAAACGTACAAACCGTGCAAGCTACAACCAGCTTATCGCTACACTCGGTATTCGTGACAATATCTAACACCTTCTTTCTTCCCCGATTTTCGGGGAATTTCTCCTTTTTCTTTTCCAACAATATTTTTTTCAAAGTCTAATAAGACACCCTTTAAGAAGAGCTGGATTCCCGCTTTCGCGGGAATGACGGAGTTTTGTCATCCCCGTGTCAAGCACGAGGATCCATCTTTAAAAGGTTAGAAGGTTATGTAAGAAGTCTATTATCTTTCTTCTTTTCTAATGAATTATGCATCATGATGGTAATGATCCAACATCCGTTTGTACTCTTCATAAATTTGCTGTACCGATAACGAACTTTTGTACATTCTGAGTATTTGTCGTATGAAGTCGAGAGGATATTCGATAGTTAATCCGGCATTACGTGCATAAATTGCATCCAATGTTGTGTACATTGCCTCGTAAATTTCTGGATTTTCAGTTTTCAGACGTTCAAGATTCTCTTGGGCTTGGATTAATTTAGTATCGTTAAATTCTCCCCGCTCCTTGGTTGTTTTACGGAATTCCACATACTCTTTCAGACTTTTGCGGTTTAGGACATAGTCAGTAAACGTTTCGATGAGTGACATAATTGCTCCTTGAAAAACATATTGGTGCAATTATTGTACGCCTGAAGTGTAGCATCAGTGTAGCAAGAGAAAATCAAATCCCGAAAATCTTTTTGGCTCTCTCTAAATCCTCTACCGTATCAATCCCGAATCCGCTGCTGGCAACTTTTACCATGGATATTTTTTTGCCGTGATAGAGGGCGCGGAGCTGTTCGAGTTTTTCGATGTCTTCTAACGGTGCCTCACCCAGTGCACAAAAATCATGCAGGCTTTTTTTTGTAAATCCGTAAATCCCTATGTGCCCGAAATATGATGCCTCTCCACTGCGGTTAAAAGGGATGGGTGAGCGGGAAAAATAGATGGCATTGTGAGCATCATCGGTGATGACTTTAACCATATTGGGGTCATTTGCCGATTCAGTATTGATGGCATTGTAGCAACTTGCCATAATGAAGGGAGCGTTTTGTGATTTTAGTGCATTAAGACGTTCGATGAGCTGGACTAAAACTTCGGTTTCGATAAAGGGTTCATCAGCTTGAACGTTGATGATGAGTTCATCGTCAGCGATGTCGAGGAGTTGGGCACATTCGTTGATACGGTCGGTTCCGCTTTTGTGCGTTGTCGAAGTGAGACGTGCTTCGATACCAAAAGCTGCACAAATTTCTACTATTTTTTCATCATCACACGCGACAACAACGCGATCAAGCGCTTCAACTCGCTTAGCCGTGCGGATAACCATGGGCAAACCACCGATGTCGGCGAGAACTTTTTGCGGGAAACGGGTAGAAGCAAGACGGGCAGGGATGATAATCATTAGTAAACCTTGGTAACGATATAATTATTAAATTATAACTCAAAGGGAGACAATTGCTTCTTTATCAAATCGACGGTGGCTATTGTTACAACAGTGATTCGATACTTTTGTACGGGTTTATTACTTCCTTTGCACCAAAAGGTCGGATGCTCGATGTCGGGACGGGGTGCGGAATTGTTGGGCTTTTAGTGGCGCGTGATTGCTATGTGGCACTTGAGGGAGTTGAAAAACAGAGTCTTTATGTTGAGTTTGCCCGTCGTAATGCGCAGATTAATCATATTCAGTACAGTATTCATGAAGGGGATTTTGCTGAGTTTAATGACTCCAAAGGGTTTGATTGGATTGTTTCCAATCCCCCTTTTTATCATGAAGGTTCCGCAAGAACACAAAATGAAATGGTTCATCAAGCCCGTTATAATATTCATTTGCCCATTGAGATTTTCGCCCGAAAAATCGCGAAACTTTTGAAACCAAAAGGGCAAGTGGCTATCTGTTACGACGCGAGGCAATTTGTTGCAGTGTGCAGTGCGTTTGAAGATGCTGGATTAAGAGTCACTAATGTACAATTCGTCCATTCAAAGCAAGATCGTTCCAGTACATTGGTGATGATTCATGCGAAAAAAAATAGTAAATCTGCCACAAATGTTTTGCCTCCGCTGATAACATTTGAAGATGAAGCATATACCCCTGCGGTGCAGGAAATTTACAGCAAAGCAAAGGTGCACAGTATCAAATGTCCGATTTAATGACACAAGAAGGGTTTTGTTACGCTTTTAATCCCGATGCGTGCGCCTCATGCGGAGGCAACTGCTGTACAGGAGAGAGTGGCAATATCTTTGTTTCCGTAACTGAAATTACCGCCATCGCAAAGCTTTTAAATCTCGACGAAAGAGAGTTCCGCCGTAATTTTTTGCGTAAAGAGGCTTATCGTTATTCACTCAAAGAGAAAGTTGTAAACGGTTCGTATGATTGTGTATTTTTTAATCGTTCACAAAATGGATGTAGTATTTACGAAGCCCGTCCGTTGCAGTGTCGAACGTTTCCGTTTTGGGATTACTTTCGTCACCGTATTGATGAACTAAAAGCTGAATGTCCAGGGATAATAGGATGAATAAATTTTTCTTACTAGTGCTCGTAATAAGTGTAAGTTTGCAAGGTGCTACAAAGCTTAAAGAACAAAAGAGTGTAGTCGTAAGCCAGCCAATAGAAATAAGTGATGAGGCTTATATTTTGGCAGCATTGGATGCTCAAATGCGTCAAAAAAATGATGTAGCTGCCGGCTATTTTGATACACTTTATAGTAAGACCGGACGAAAAGAGTATTTGTATCAATCGTTGCGTATGGTTGAAAAGAGCAATGATACTGAGAAGCTGACCCGTTTAACCCAAACTGCATTGGTTGTACATCCTGAAGATCAAACGTTACTCCGTTTTGGTATTATTGCGTTGCTTAAAAGCGGGAAATATTCGCAAGCCGCACAGGAGTCCTCTGCGCTAAGTGAGCAGACTAAAGCTGCTGCTGATTATGCATTGAATGCAGAAGCTTTGATAAAATTGGGTAATTTTCAAGGTGGATACAGTGCTCTTAAAAAAGGATACGACAGCACGCACGATGAAGAGATGGCGGATCGTATCGCTCTCATACTGTATGCCCATTTGGGACAAAAAAAAGAGGGAATAGCCTTTTTAAAAGAGCATATTGGAGAGCATGGAAACAGTAAAGTTCTTGGGAAACGTTTGGGAAGTTTTTATGCCGATAGCGGTGAGTTTGATGATGCGGCATTGATGTATGAACAAACGTATGCTCTTACTCTTGATCCTCTTATCGCGCAAGAAGCGATTAAAATTTATGCATATCAGCAAAATATTGTCAAACTTAATATAATACTTGAAAAAACAGGTATTAATGATCCTCTTTTATTGGAATTGTATATTCGGAATAAACAATTTGACAAGGCCTCCGAATTGGCAAAAAAACTGTACAAAAAAGATCAAAATCCCCTCTATTTGGCGCAAAGTTCTGTTTTTGCTTATGAAGCATCCGCAAACAAAAATGATCCTCTCCTTTTGAATGAAGTGGTCGATGGACTTAAGCAGGTTAATAGTGAGATTGAAAGTCCCTTATATGCTAATTATTTGGGCTATTTGATGATTGATCATGATATTGATGTAGATGGCGGGATGGTGTATGTCAAAAAAGCCCTTGCTGCACAACCTGAATCCCCGTTTTATATCGATTCTCTCGCATGGGGACATTATAAAAAGGGTGAATGTGCAGAAGCATTGCGTCTGATGAAGCAGGTTGAATCGATGATTGGTACAGAGGAACAAGAGGTGAAGGATCATCTTAAAACAATAGAAATGTGTAAAACTAAGGAGAAAAAATGATACTAGACGACATCATCAAAAGAACAAAAGAAGATTTAAAAGAGCGTGAAGCCAAGTTTAGTATGGAGTGGCTGGGACGTTCTTTGGCATTTAATGCGCGTGCTCCGCGTGATGTACGTCCGTTTTTGACGGCAACTGCTGATGAGCCGTACCGTATCATCTCAGAAGTTAAAAAAGCGAGCCCTTCGCGTGGCATTATTCGTGAGGATTTCGATCCTGTAGCGATAGCGCAAGCGTATGAGCGTGGCGGTGCGAATGCTATTTCAATTTTGACCGAGCCTCATTTTTTCCAAGGGCATTTGGATTATTTAGCCGAAATTCGTCGTTATGTCGGAGTCCCACTTTTACGTAAAGATTTTATCATTTCCAAATATCAGCTCCTCGAAGCACTTGTTTACGGAGCTGATTTTGTTCTCCTTATTGCGGCAGCACTTTCTAAAAGTGAGCTCAAAGAGCTGTTAAACTACACGCGCCATCTAGGGATGGAAGCATTGGTTGAAATTCATGATAAAGGTGAACTCACCAAAGCGATTTATGCGGGTGCGGATATTATTGGAATCAATCACCGTAATCTTCAGACATTTGAGATGAATATGAATCTGAGTTATGATCTCATCCCTTTGATTCCAAACGGCAAAATTATTGTTGCTGAAAGTGGAATCTATGAACACGGTCAGTTGGAAGATCTAAGCAAAGCGGGCGTGGATGCATTCTTGGTCGGCGAATCGCTCATGCGTCAGGATGATGTAGAAGGTGCGCTAAAAAAACTCAAAAACGGATAATTTCTGTTTTTTCGCCTCCTCCTCTTTATATAAAGTTTTATAGTTCATAGAATCATCTAGGAATAAATTATCAAAAAAGAATAAAATATTAAGTTAATTTACTTATAATTCATATTAAATATTTTAATTATAAGGAAGAAATAAGGTATGAAATCAGCACTCATAATGTTATTTAGCTTGATGGTATTATCAACCTCGGTATTTGCTGCAAGCGGTAAAGACTTGGCTAAATCGTTAAAGTTAGATCCTAGTTCTAAGGCAATTAAGCAGTGGGAAAAAATTTTTGAAAAACCTGACAAGATGGCTTCCATGGGGATTGACAAATTAAGTGATGGCGATCAAAGCGCCTTAAAAGGATATTTAACATCTCATGCTGCTGATTCGGATCATCCCGAAGCTGCGGGTTTATAATCTAAAAAGGAACTCTCTATTATGAAAAAAACTATTGTACTAAGTGCCCTTGCTTCTCTTGTTGTTAGCGTATACGCAGCTGACAGTTCATTTCAGGCTCAAATTGATGAGTTAAAAAGTAAAATTGAAGCATTACAAAAAGCTCAAAATGAACAAATGTCTAAACAACAAACTGCACAAGTAGGCAAGCAAGAAATTGCTCGTGTAGATGAACTTGAAGAGCGTATTGATAAAGTTGAAACCGCATCTATGGTAAATAAGATTAATTGGGGTGTCGATTTTAGAACCCGTGTTGATTCATTCAAGCGTACCACAGCAGACGGTATAAAAAGTTCAAATAATGATGTATGGTCAAATCGTTTGAGACTTAATATGTCCTCTGTTATTACCGATGATATGAAATTTACCGGTCGCGTCGTGATGTACAAAAATTGGGCAGATGATGGTAGCGGTTTTACCTATTCAGGAATGGACCCGATGCAAGGTCGTCGACCGAGTGACAGCTCAGTCTTTGTTGATCGTGCCTACGTCGATTGGACAGTTCTTAAAGGTAACGTTCCTGTAGCCTTGACTATTGGTCGTCAACCGAGTTCAGATGGCCCATCTCACCAGTTCAAAGATAATACTGTTCGTAAATCAACCTACTCTGCACTCAGTTTTGATGGTGGAGCCGATGGTGTCGTTGCGACTGTTGGACTCTCAAAAATCACCAGTATTCCTGATATGGCATTACGTTTTGGTTATGGCAAAGGATACCAGCAAAATACTGGAGCTAGTTACGTTGGAGCTTCCGGCGGAATCGCCGATACAAAAGTGGTTGGAGCCTTTTTAGATGCAGGACTTGGAATCGCTGGTTCATTGGTGCAAGTGAGTGCGGTTAAAGCGACTGATGTAGTTTCAAATTCAAATGTTCAAGGTCAAAATAAAAATATTGGTGATGTGAGTTTGTATACCGCAATGGTTGAATTCACAAATCTTGCAGATACCAATCTTGATTTATTTGCTCACTATGCAATATCAGTTTCTAAACCAAATGGTACATTAAGCCAATTTGATATAAATGGTGACGGAGTTGCTGATACAGGATATGACGTTGGACTTTTAACGTCAACTTTTGGTGATACTTCTGATAAAAAAGGGCATGCCTTCTGGATGGGAGGACGTTACACATTTAGTAGTGAAATGCTCAATAACCCACGTATCGGACTTGAATACAATCACGGTAGCCAAAATTGGTTTAGTTTTACTCAAGGTTCAAATGATGTAACCAACAAGTTGGCAACTCGTGGTGATGCGATTGAAGCATACTACATCCAGCCAATTAACCGTTATGCGTATCTACGTACAGGCGCTCAATTTATTGACTACGATTACAGCGGTAGCGGTATGCAAATCGGTGCACCAACGGTGTTAACATCACCTGGATATGGTTCCCAGCTTGATAAATTAAAGAACTATTATTTGCTTTTCAACGTTAGCTATTAATTATTAAGGATTTAAAAATGGGTATGTTTGAACAGATGAGTATTCGAGCCAAAATTTGGCTCATTGTGGCGCTGAGTGTCACGGTTTTAGTTATCATTAGTATTGTGAGTATTAGCGCATTATCATCATCCAAAGAGAGTTTTAATAGCTTCAAAGAACGTGAACTTCGATTGATTATTGTCTCAAACGATATTGCGAGTAATCTTGCTCAAATGCAAAATATTTTACTCACTGCTTCAGCATCCCAAATGGCACTTGAATCCGATTATGAAAAATCCGTGAGTATTATTCAAGAAAAACTTGACAGCGATATGAAAGAGCTTGATACATTTACAAAACATGACGGAATGGGAGAGCTCAAACCCATTGTAGACAATATTCGTACTCGTTTGAAAAGTATGAATACTATGGGCAGATCAATGATTGAGACATTTACGGATGATACCAATGTTCTTGAAGATCGTGTTGATGCGGTCAGTTCATTTAACTCAGTTGCGGTAAAAACCAAAAATGAACTTTCAGCACTTACTGCATTTTCAAATAAAAAGTTAGATGAAAATTTAGCTTCTTTTGATAAGACATTAAGTTCATATCGAAATATACTTATTTTCGTAAGTTTGTTATTTGTTGGTGTTATTGTTATTTTGAGTATGATGATTGTGGTGATGATACAAAAATCTATTCATTCTCTTCAAGAGACTATTGCGTATGTTGATGAACAGCATGATTTTACCTTTATCAATAGCCGTAATGGTGATGACGAGATTGGAAAAATATTCCAAAGTATCGGTAGAATGATTGCTTCTACAAAAGGGGTATTGCACAGCTCTAAACACAGCTCATCCCTCAACAGAGAGGTAGCCGATAAAATTCAGAGTAACTTTTCGATTATGCTTGAAAGTTTACGCAGCAATTCTAAAGATATGCGTCTAGCGTCACAAAATGGTGATCAGATTAATCAGTTAATTCAGGCAATGATTCAGGAAGCAAATGAAGTTAAATCAGAGATTGAAAATGCACAAGAAAATTTGAATGCTTCAAATCAAAGTGTTACCATTATGATTGAAAAAATTAGCCATGCTGCTGAGATGGAATCCTCTTTGGTAGAAGACTTAAATCAGCTAAACTCCGATGCCACTCAGATTAAAGGGGTGTTGGTTGTGATCGGAGATATTGCAGATCAAACCAATTTGCTAGCACTCAATGCAGCGATTGAAGCTGCACGTGCTGGAGAACATGGGCGAGGATTTGCGGTTGTAGCCGATGAAGTACGAAAATTGGCTGAACGTACCCAAAAAAGCCTCACGGAAATTAATTCAACTATTAGTGTTATTGTCCAGTCTATCGGTGATGCAAGCGATAAAATGAATCGCAATGCTCAAAATATTAAAAATTTAAACACCGTATCTTCAGATGTTAAACATCAAATTGATGAAACCGTTAGTACTATGAATAAGACCGGAGATGCTATGCACAGAACACTTCAAACGCTTGGAACTACCACAGTAAGTATTGAACATGTTATTCGAGAAATCAACCGAATGGATCAAAGCCTTAATGGTGCTATCGAGTCAGTCGAAGCAATTAATGGTGAGATGAAAGAGCTTACACAAACCTCCTTAGCCCTTAATGATCAATTGCGTCAATTCAAAACAGAATAAATAACACCGCTCATCGTATCAAGCCCATTTAAAATGGAGTTTGATGTGAGTTCTTTCTTCCTTTTTTTTATCTAAAAATCAAAATTACTTTTTTTTTAAGCAATCCTTGAGATTACTTTAGGATATGATAGAGCTAATCCTATCTTTTCACAAAGGGTACTTATGATTGAGCCTGTGAGTCCAGAGTTACAAAATTTTTATGATATTTTTGATAGCGTTGATAAAAGTAAAATCCCTGAGTTTAAAGATTTTTTGGAGGCTAATGCAGTTAATTTTAACCTCTTTAAAGAGGGGAATTTTATTGAGCGCTCTTTTCCTTTTGATATGATTCCCCGCATTATCCCCAAAAAAGAGTTTGATCATCTCGAAGCCGGCATTGTTCAGCGTGTCAAAGCATTAAATGCCTTTTTGAATGATGTTTACGGTGAACAGCGTATTATTAAAGATGGAATTGTTCCTCGCGAATACATTGATTCAGCAGTTGGTTTTCTCCCCACTTTCATGGGAGTTGTTCCTTCTCGGGGGATTAGAACGCATATTAGCGGTATTGATTTGGTAAAAGACAGTGTGAGCGGGGAGTGGGTAATTCTTGAAGATAACCTGCGTGTTCCCAGTGGTGTCAGTTATCCCCTCACTATCCGTCGTGCCTTCCGCCACACCTATCCTGAATTTTTTGAGTCGATGAAAATTTCGAAGATCAAACAATACGGTGATCAGCTCAAAGCAGCTATGAAATATGTCAATACGGGCGGTCTCAATGTCGTTTTGACACCCGGACGATACAATTCTGCCTATTATGAACACAGTTATTTGGCAAAAATTACCGGCGCTACCCTTGCATTGGGCGAGGATTTGGTGGTAGAAAATAATGAAGTGTTTTTATGTGTTTACAACGGTGAGCGTCAACGTGTCGGAGCGATATACCGTCGGCTTGATGATGATTTTTTAGATCCCGAAGAGTTTGATGAAGAGAGTTTGATTGGTGTTCCCCATCTTGCCAGTGCGTATCGAGCTGGTAATGTGGCCATTATGAACAGTATCGGAAACGGTGTTGCGGATGATAAAGGTATTTATTATTTTGTCCCGCAAATGGTGAAGTATTATTTGGATGAAGAACCTTTGCTTAAAAATGCACCGACCTATCTCCCTTATTATGAAAAAGATCGTGAATATGTTTTGGCAAATATTGACAAATTAGTTATTAAAGATGTTGCGGAAGCTGGCGGGTATGGAGTATTGTTTGGCAATCGTTTGACTCCCCAAGAGCGTGCGAATATTATAGAGATGATTTTAGAAAATCCTCGTCGTTTTATTGCTCAAGAGGTCATTGAATTTTATGATTTACCTTGTATGATAGAAGGGAAAATTCTCCCTCGAAAAGCTGATTTGCGTGCTTACGTCATCTATGGAGAAGAAGTAAGTGTGAGCATGGGTGGATTGACTCGTTATGCAATGGAAGAGGGTAATTACCTCGTCAATTCGTCTCAAGGCGGCGGATTCAAAGATACATGGGTGGTGGAATTATGATGACGAACGGTGTGGCTATTTCTGTTAATACGGCGCAAAGACTTTATTGGTTTGGGCGGTACGTTCAGCGTGCTGAAACTCTTTTACGTGAACTTGTCAACAGTTATGATTATGTCATCGATCGTGATGTGGATGATGGGCGCAAACTCTATGCAAAATTGGGAATTGAGATTGAGTATAACAATGCCCTTGATTTTTTGAAACAGGGGGTTTATGGAGAGCATGGCGCAAGCATTGAGTTGATTATCACATGGGCTAGAGAAAATGCAATCGAAACGCGCCATTTATTGGATGAACGTGGATTTTCGACCCTAAATAAAATTTTTAATCATATTGTAGCAGGACGGGAAAGTGTCGTTAGTCCTACTACTTTAGAAGAGATGATTGATCATTTTGCACTTATTTTAGGTATTTTTTCCTCGGAATTGGGACGGCCTAAAGCCTACCATTTTATCCGTTTGGGTCAGCAAATTGAACGCTTTGATTTGATTTTAAGACTGTATGACGGTATTGATCTTGTCAATGCTGAACTCGAAGCGATGAATGTGATTGCCAGACGGCTCAATCATCATTATCAACCGCTTCAAATTACTTCATCTGATATTCCTAAAGCTCTTGAAGCAGTGAACGGAGTAATTAATCGAGTTATTCAAGAAAATATATCAGTAAAAGAGACTGAGCAAACGTTACAATCGCAAGGATGAATATGGGTTTAATCGAAGAAGTATTTACCATAGAGCTTCCGGTAGGGGAGTCTTTTAGGATTCAGCGTTGCCGTTATAAGGGTAAAAAAAGCACAAAGCGTATTTCTATTGTGAGCGGTATCCATGGTGATGAGCTGGAGGGACAGTATGTTTGTTTCTTGCTTGGTCAGTGGTTGCGTAATAATCCGGATAAAATTTTGGGAATAATCGATATATATCCTGCAATCAACTCGTTGGGGCTAGATAGTATTACCCGCTCTATCCCTTTTTACGATGTTGATTTGAATCGAATTTTTCCAGGGAGCAAAAATGATTTTCTCCCTGCACAAATTGCCGATGGGGTGGTCAATGCAATGAGAGGGAGCGATTTGGCAATAGACATCCACTCCAGCAATATATTTTTACGTGAAATTCCGCAGGTACGTATCGCAAAATCCCAAGAAGATGTACTTGTTCCGCTTGCTAATCTATTAAATATTGATTTTGTTTGGGTTCATGATGCGGTAACGGTTTTGGAGTCAACATTTGCCCATGCGATGAATACCATCGGAACAAAAACGCTGGTGGTAGAGATGGGTGTTGGGATGCGCTTGGGTAAAGCGTATGGGCAGCAATTACTTGATGGACTGTTAAATTTGATGGCATGTGAAGGAATTTTAGATATTGAACTGCTGGATGTTCGTTTTCCGATGCAGTCGCATGAAGGGGAAGTCGCGTACCTTAATGCTGCGTGTCCCGGATTGTTTGTCCCTGTCATCGAACATTGCCAGATTATCGAAAAAGGTTCGGTTGTCGGGCACATCGTGAGTGCGCTCAGTGGTGAGGTTATGGATGAGGTCATTGCTCCCATTGGGGGGATGCTTTTTACTATCAGAGCGTATCCGATCGTGTATGAGGGCTCGCTGCTTGGACGAATTTTTGGAGAAAAACAATGAGACGATTTGATATAGTAACTCTTGAATCTCCCAACCGAGCCCCTTTGCGTATTGAAGGTTTTTTATTTGGTGAAGAAAAGTCCAAAGGACCTTCCGTTGCTATCATCGGAGCCATGAGCGGGGATCATATCAATCAGCTCTATGTAGCATCAGGATTGGTAGAGTATCTGCGCACCAAAGAAGAAGAGGGAAAAATTATTGGGCGTATTCTTATTATTCCTGCGGTCAATGCGTATGCTCTTAATATGGGAGAAAAAAATTGGCCACTCGATAAAACGGATCTCAATATGATGTTCCCAGGATACGCGCAAGGTGAAACGACTCAGCGCATTGCATCGCAGCTTTTTGGTGAGCTCAAAGGGTATGATTATGGGATTATTTTAGAGGGCAGGCGTGATCAGGGGATGTGTCTCCCGTATGTAAAATTGATCCAAAGCGGATATGAAGACTTGGAGTGCGTCAAAGATTTAGGGATGGGTTTCGTCCATTACCGTCCGCATGAACCGGTTGAAACTGCTATGCTTCAGTACAACTGGCAACTGTGGGAAACCAAAGCATTTTCGATTGTTTTTGGTAAAAATGGGTCAATTGATCAGAGTATAAGCGATGAAGTTCATACCGCAATAGTGAGATTTCTCTCTAAGCGGAATATGCTTGATTTTTACGTTTTTGAGGGACGAAAGAGTAATATCTTAGACCCTAATCGAATTACCGTTCTCAAAGCCTCTCGTGCAGGAATCTTTATTTCTCAAGTAGCTTGTGGTTCACCTATCAAAAAAGGGGAAGTTGTCGGGGTAATTATGGATGCATTGAGTGGAAAAAAGCTCGAAAAAATGCTTTCACCCTGTGAGGGGATTGTAACATGTCAGTATTCACATCCTCTTATTTTCCAAAACTCCATTGCTTTTCGGATTGCATCAGTAGAGTTGTGCTGTCAAATTGACACTAAGAGAAAATAATAGCAGTACACTAAAAAGAAAAAATCATATTAGTGCTTTAAGAATTCAAAGGTATAATTGACGACTTTCATCGTCAAGGTGCGTCAATAATGAAAACGTATACGACCTATAAACGTTTGATTGCAAAAACAGTCATTCTATCATTATTGGCAAGTTTGGCGATTGCATTTATATACGGTATTTATATTAAACAGCGTGCTATTGATGATCTAGCGAGAGTTGATGCCCGTAAAACAAGCCGTTTGGCGTTTGAAGCACTTTATTCGGCAATGGAAAAAGGGTGGAGTAAGAAAGAACTTGATGCGATTATTTTCCGTCTTAATGAAGTTGAGCCCAATATGCGGATCAATGCATACCGGAGTCCAATCGTAGCAGAGCTGTTTGGGGATTGGAAACAAGATAAACAAGTACGTGAACATGATCCTGTGGTTGCTCAAGCAATGCTTGGCAAAGAGATTCTTACCGGTGATGAAGAAATTCGATATCTTTACCCAATTATTGTCAAACAAGAGTGTTTGAGTTGTCATACCAATGCAAAAATAGGGGATATAAACGGCGTTCTTGATGTCCGTTTCCCTGTGGCAAATTTAAAAATATCGTTGACAACGATGGTCAATTCCTTTATCATCTTTTTTGTTTTCTTTACGATTATCATCTTTGCTATTTTATATTTTAGACTTAACTCTTTACTCGTACAACCGATTAATCAATTTATTCTATTGATCCAAGAGATCATTAATAAAAATGATATTGCCAAGAGAGTTAGTCTAAAGACAAAAATTTTTGAAGTAAAAAATATTGAAAACTATTTCAATAAAATGCTCGATTCAATTCAAGATTATTATGAAAAGCTTCAAGAACTTTCTGATCGTGATTATCTTACAGGGCTTTATAATCGTCGAAAGTTTGAAGAGTTTCTCTCGTATGAGATTGACCGCTCATTGCGTCATCACCATAAGTTTACGGTTATCATGATTGATTTGGATAATTTTAAATACATCAATGATACATACGGTCATGCATCGGGTGATTTGGTGCTTAAGGAAGTGAGTCAAATTTTCAAATCAAACCTTCGTAATGCTGATGTTTTAGCTCGTTTAGGAGGTGATGAGTTTGCTATCATCTTGCCCGAAACACCCTATGAAAGTGGTTATATTGTAATTGAAAAGCTCCGTTCACGGTTGGAATCTGCTACGATTTCCTTGATGATTGATCAAATATCGCTTACCGCCAGTTTCGGAATTACTGAATATCCTGAGCAGGGAGATAATATTGAATCTCTTCTTACCGGTTCAGATATAGCGATGTATAAAGCTAAAAAAGCGGGAAAAAATACTATTGCCCGTGCTGATCAAAGTGATCAGGAAATTACAGCGGAGATTCAGAAAAAAGGGGAATTTATCCGTCGTGCAATCGATGAAAATCGAATTGAGCCCTTTTTTCAACCTATTTATAATATCCGTACCAATGAACTTTACGGATACGAAGTCCTTGCCCGTATACGTGACGGTCAGCGCTATATGCCAGCAGGACAATTTATAGAAATTGCTGAGAGTCTTGGAATGGCTTCGAGAATTGATCATATTATATTGGCTAAGGGACTTGAAGTACGAGCAAATTTAAAGATGTGGGATAAGAAATTCTTTTTTAATCTTTCAAGTCACAGCCTTTTTTCCGGTGATTATATTTCATTAATTAAAGAACATTGTACACAAAATCCTGTAGTAACAGAGGCAACGAATGTCGTAATTGAAATTTTAGAGCGGGAAGCAATTCATAACGTTAATGCCCTTATGACTATTATTGAAGAGACAAAAGAAAAGGGAATCGGATTTGCATTGGATGATTTTGGCTCCGGATTTTCATCGTTTATATATTTGAAATATTTTGATACCAATTATGTCAAAATTGATGGCGAATTTGTGAAAAATATTGTGGTTAACGAGAAAGATCGTATTTTTGTCAAACATATTAATCAAATCGCACAAGAATTTGGTAAAAAGACGATTGCTGAATATGTTGAAGATGAAGAGACTTTAGCTGTGCTCAAAGAGCTTGGAGTCGATTATGCACAAGGATATTACCTTGGGAAACCGTATCAGCTAAGCTAATATTTTTTAGCTCAATATTTTTTTCGCACACTCATTAATCCGTTTTCCATCGGCCTTTGAACCAAGAGTTTTGGAAGCGGCGCCCATGACTTTCCCAATTTCTTTTAGTGAAGCAGCACCTACTTCAGTGATAATAGCACGTAGTGCACTCTCTAATTCTTCATCACTGAGTTGTTGAGGTAGATAGGCTTCAAAAATGACCGCTTCGGATGCCTCTTGGTCATACAAATCTTCACGTCCTGCATTTTTATACTGGGTCATAGCATCGTAACGCTGTTTGACCTGTTTTTGAATAATTTTGATAACATCATTGTCTGTTAGTTCTTTGCGCTCATCTACTTCGATTTGTTTCATAGCACTGCTTAGAAGGCGCAATGCGTCACGAACAGAATTGTTTTTTTCTTTCATTGCCGTTTTAATATCATTGTTTATTTGTTCTCGTAATGACATGGATACCCTTTGGAACTATTTTTGCTTATTATAGCTAAATAATCATCGGGATGGGCTATGCGACTAACACTCTATTTTTCGGTGCTCGCTGCATCATTGTTACTTAGCGGATGTACCGCAAAGCTAACAGAACCTGAAATCACCTTTACCCCTCCTAAATACGTTGAAGAGATGCCATCGCGTGAGGAAGAGAGCAGTTTTACGGCACAGGGAAGTTTATTCGGACAAGGGGACAGTCCCCTCTTTTCCGATCATAAAGCGATGCATGTCAATGATATTGTGACCGTTGTTATTTTAGAAAAAGCGACGAGTTCAAGCAAGGCAAATAAAGCACTTACAGAAGCCGATAAGCTAGGGCTTAATGGTGGCATATTTGCCGGTGCCGGTGCTAATTCCACCGTTAATTCTGCATTGGGCAGAGTGAATGGAGTGAGTGAGATTGGATTTACGGGAGGGTCAACCTCAAGTTATGCCGGTTCAGGTGCTGCAACCAAAGATGCCTCCTTTACGACAACAGTATCCGCTCGTATTGTCAAGGTAATGTCCAATGGGAACTATTTTATCGTAGGACGACGTGAGATTATGGTAGATGACCAAAAGCAGATAATGCAGTTAAGCGGAGTGATTCGCCCCTATGACATTGACCAAAATAATCAAATCAACTCTGCAAAAGTTTCGGATGCCAAAATACTCTATGCCAATGAAGGAGATGTTGACCGCTCCATCAACCGAGGCTGGGGAAGCAAGCTGGTCGAAGCAATTTGGCCGTTTTGATTGTATTTGAACGCTAAAGTTTGCCTCTAGGCAGATTTACCTAATTACCTGTAACGGATCAATGTGGGCATTGCGTTGGGTTACTTGGAACATGAGTTCACGACCCACGCGACCGATGATTGAGCCTTGTTTGAGACGTTGACCTACTACCACTGTAGGGGCAATTTTATCAAGATGGGCATAAATAGTATGAAGTCCGTTGTCGTGCTCGATAATAATAACATTCTCAAGCATTGCGGTAGGTTTGGCAAGGATAACTTTGCCGTTTAGGATTGCTTTTACTTTTGCATCTGGATCGGTAGGGCGCAGAGAAATAGATTCGTTGTAAATCTTTATCCCATAAACGGGATCAGTATAGGGACCAAAGCGTTTGGTGATGACATACCCGTCAAGAGGGGAAATGGTGCGTTCACCGCTATAAGCTGCTGTATTAGAGGGTTGGTATTGGGAAATGGCTTCCCTCGCTCCTTCCGGAAGAGGCTTTGAACCCGGCTTTTGAGTAACAAGGGGAGGCGGAGCTTTTTTTGGTCTCATCTCTTCACGCTTGATGATGTTAAGGCTTGCAAGGGTATTTTGGAGTGAACGTTGTTGGTTAAGGATGTGACCAAGAGAACGTTTGTACTCATTTTTTTCTTTTTCTAACAGAGCAATTGCTTTTTCATTTTCTTGCTTGGTTGCGATGACAATTTGCTTTTGTTTATCGATGACAGCGATGGAGTGTTTCAGTACCGTTGTTTGATTGGAAAGAGAAGCAATTTTGGTAGCATTTTCACCAAAAATAAAATTAAGTTCTTTGATCTCTTGGTTGATCTGTTTGAGATGCAGCTTTAGTGCCTCTTCGGTAATAATACTATTGGCTTCTTTGGCACGATCATCATTGATAAGCAAGGATATGGAAGTGTTCCGGGCGATGGCAAAGACAAGTTTTTGCTCAATATTATTTTGGGTTTTGATCAAAAGGTCTTGTTGGGATTGAAGAGAGTGAAGATTTTGTTTGTTGGACTGATAGACATTTTCTTTGCTTTGAAGTTCAGTTATAAGGGTATTAATATGCTGTTGTTGTGCTCCAACTACTTGGCGTTGCTGCATAATCTTACTGGCGGTTGCTTCGAGCTTAGCGTTAAGGGAGGAGTATGTTTGTTTTGTCTCATTCAACTGAGACGCTGTGGATTTGATTCGTTCGTCGATTTTAGCACCATTGAGTGAGAGGGCTAAAAAGGAGGCAAGAACGAGAGAGGCATGCAATTGAATCATTTATTCTTCTTCGCGATGGAACATAACGATGGTAAAGGTAAGTACTATTGAAATCCCAAGTGAAATAGCCAGTGAGCGCAGGGCATCGTTTATAAAATTAAAAAGCTGTACGCTTATCCCTATCTCTTTGAGCGGCAGTGTCAAAATAGCGTAGTAATCAATAATAAAAAAAGAAAAACACAAAATCAATGTGGCGATCATGGCATCAACAATAGCAAGACGAAACAGCACAGCAGAACGAAGCCATACCGGTGCTCCAAAAAGTGCCATGATATTCATTCTCTCAGCATGTTGGAACTGCCATAGACGCATCTCTTTAAGGATAAGAAGTGAGGTAACAGCAGCAATAGCAATAGAGAAAACTTGAACCACATCTTTGAATAACAGCATTAATTTATAGACCGTATCGTGCGTTTGTGAGAATCCTTCTACGCGTTCAATAGAACTGTTTTTTTGGAGCTTTTTTTGGAGACCATTGATTTCATGAGGCGTTGGAAAACGGTTTAGATAAATCCGATAAAACTTCGGTAAAGTAAGCTTTAAGAGAGCAAGATTTTTTTCGCTCATCTCCCCTTTAAGGCGCTCTAATACTTGAGCCGTACTGATAGGTTCGCTTCGCTCAATCATAGAACTCATAGTTTTAAATTCTTGAGGTGTAAAAGCTTTATTGGCAACAACAATGACAGAATAATCATTTTTGAGATGAGATTCGTAGGCTGCAATAGTGCGATCGACGGCTACATAAATTTGCACCGATGCAAGAACCGTAAAAAGAGCGATGATGAGAGAAATATGATTTTTAAGAGATTTCATTGATGTTTCCAAACTCAATATGATAGTGTTTATAGGGGACTTTTAACCCTTCCGGAATATGGTGGGTGACGACAACTACGGTTGTTTTTAGCTGAGTATTAGCTCCCTCAAGCAGGCTCCAGATGACGGATGAAGAGTATTCATCGAGATTACCTGTCGGCTCATCGGCAAGGATTAGAATAGGGTTGTGAGCAAGAGCTCTTGCCATGGCAACCCGTTGTTGTTCACCACCACTGAGCTCAGGAGGATATTTTCCCGCTTGATGTGTCAGTTTTACGTGCGCTAAAAGTTTTTGTACTTGAGCACCGCTTACATCACTCGTGTAGCCTGAAATGATGAGGGGAAGCATTACGTTTTTTTCAATTGTCCACTCTTTGATAAGTTTATAGTCTTGGAAAACGATACCAATGTGACGACGAAGAAAATTGAGTTTAGAAGTACCAATATGGTTCATTTTCACCCCTCCGACGCTAAGCTGTCCCTGTCGCGGTTCAATGGCACCATAAAAGGATTTAAGGAGCGTTGATTTACCGCTGCCGCTTGCCCCGGTTATGAAGACAAAGCTTCCGGCATCGATGCTGAAAGTAGCTTTGGAGATAATGGTTTCAAACTCTTTATAAGAGAGCGATAGGTTTTCGGCAACTATTACTTTATCCATGGAGTAGCTCGTCTAGTAAGATATGGGCTTTTAGGTTTGTTCTTGAGCGGATGGGTAAGGTGGGAAAATAGCGAGCTTTTCCATCTTTAACGATTAAATAAAGGTGTTCGGGGCGGTCAAAACTTCCCATTGCCAGTCGAATCATCCATCCCCCGTCGTGTATATCAAAACTAGCTTCTGCGTTTAAAAATCCCCATTCACGGCGATAGGTTTGACGCTCTATTTTTGGAAGTATAGCATCATTAATCGGTATTTGAGAAAAAACAAAGTCCCCTTCAAGCCTTTTTTCAGGGCTTTGCAACGCATTAATAAGGGTGACATCATAGATGTTCTTCTCCATCTTTTTCCAACGGTCTTCGTATTTGCTCGTGATGGCAATATCACGATTTTTGTGTACCTCAAAACTGACATACGGTGGATGAGAATATGTCTCAAGTGCAAAGCGGTAGTAGTTTTCACTGTCGGTTCGTAATTCGAGTCTCCCTTGCGGTGCTAATGCACGAATCGCTTCGTCCACAAATGCATCTCCAATAACACGACGATGAGATTTTTTATCCCATGGAACGGGGAAATGGACATATATTCGACTCAAAGAGTTTGAGGGGACAAATTCTAAAAAAAGTCGTGCATCATAATCCAAAATCATGATATTAGTTAAGTTCTGAATTGTGATTTGTTTGAGTGCTTGTTCGATGGAGGGTTTGTGAATTTCCAATCCGATAAAAAGAACATCAGGATTCGTAATGGCTTGATGGAGCAGATGACGGGCTGAACCAAATCCCACTTCGAGTCGTATCTCAGCTCCAGAGGGAAAATTAGTAGTAAAAAAATCAACGGATTTCAGGGCATCATGCTGTTTTAAGTGGACATTTTCACCAGCTGTATCGACATTGGAAGCCAATATCGTACTTCCTGAATGCTTGGCATACGCAAGTAATGCATGTTTGATAAGAAAATTTGGACTAGGACGGGTGATTTTATCACTTTTAAGAAGATTTTTTTCACCGCTTTTTTTGTGAAGAATAAAAAATTCACGATCCTTGTAGTGTGTTGCAACGAGAGATTCTTTCCCTTCTCCACGAGAGGTAGCACTAAAATCAAACGTTACATCCCCCTCGACTGCCGGAAAGGGTACGGTATGAAATGCGTCTAAATGGAGATGAGGCATAATTTATTTAGTCTCATATATAAGTTCGATTCCCTGTGTCGGGAGAGAGCGGATACCGTCTTTGTCTACACCCATGACTTCATAAATGTAACCTGTATTGGGTTTAATACTGCTGTCGTGAAATTTAAACTCTTTGATATTGTTAATTTCAACCGATTCACGGTTAATCCAGCTGATTTTAGTTGTTTTAATGACCGTATAGCTAATAACACGCGGATCGTCATTCGTCCATTGCAAATCAACGCCATTTGCATAGACTTTGCCATCGTATGCGATAGGAGCATGGGGTTTTGCTAGGCTAATGCCTTGGGTGATGAGTGACCCCATCGGGCTTTCCAATCCATCTTTATCTACAGCGGTGATTTTGTAGTAGAACGGTTCTCCGTCTTCTTTAGTGGTATCTGTAAAGGTTGTTTCGGTGAGTTTCACGCGGTACTCATAGTTACCATTGGAGCTTGCAGAACGATAAATGTTGTAGTGGCTTAAATCTTCTAGTTTACTGGCTTCCCATTTCAGAGCAATGGCTTTGGGTAGATTGGTCGTTGCTGTGATATTTTTTACTTCAGCAGGGAGAGGTTTTGTAACCAGTTTGGCTGTTTCGCTTGGCTCAGTAGAGAGCTTATCAAACGTAATAGCCCGTACACGGTAATAATAGACTTGACCGTCTTTTAGATCTCTGTCAATGTATTCTGCATTAAGACGTCCCTCAATGGTTTTGATTTCAGCCCATTTTTGATCGTTTACATTGAGTCTATCAATAATATAGCCATTGATTCGGGTATTTGGATGGGGACGCCAGAGAAGTTTTGCACTGCGCGGCATATTACCTACGGATTGAAAAAAGCTGACAGGAGCAATCATCGGCAAGGTAGAAACAGTCATCATTTCGCTGCCGTTAGATTCGATGTATTCTTTTCCACTGGAGGTGAAACGATACAGATATTGAGTATTAGGGGTTAATTTCTCATCGACGTAGTGAGTCGCAAATCGGCTGTTAATTGTGGCAATACGACTCAGTGTCTGATTACTTTCAGCGGGAGACGATCGGTAAATATTATAGCCGCTAACATTAGGATCAGTAATAGCTTTCCACTCAAAGGCAATGGTATTAATATCCGATAACGACCCATTGAGGGAAGGTACAGGGAGCGAGGGGTCAATGCTGATTTTTTTTTCAGGTGTTGGCTGGGGAGCACAACCGCTAAAAAGACTAAGCGCTAAAGAGATGCTCAAAGCGTATTGAAGTGAACGTTGCATGCAATTCCTTGGGTTCAAAATGTTTTTCTAAATAATCATCCATTACTGGGTCCATCGGAGCCTTGAATGAGAGCGGTTCACCACTGGTCGGATGAACCAAATAAAGCATATAGGCGTGGAGCAAAATATGTTCCACCTTGTTGTCTTTTTGGTGCGTTCCATAGAGGTGATCACCGAGGATATGACGGCTGATGGACTCAAGATGGACGCGAATTTGATGAGTTCGTCCGGTAAAGAGTTTACAGACAATGAGCTCACACGTAGCATCATGGGAAGGGAGCAATTTTCGGAACATCGTTTTGGCATTTTTGCCTGATTCGATAATTCCCATTTTTAGACGGTTTTGTGAGCTTCTCCCGATTGGTCTATCAATCGTTGTCTCTTCTTCTTTGAGAGGAGGGGTGATAACTGCGAGATAATAACGCCCCATCGTTTTGTCTTGAAGTTGGAGAGAAAGGGCTTCGTGAGCCTCATTATTTTTGGCAATGACCATCACACCGCTTGTCCCTCGGTCTAGTCGGTGAACGATTCCATGACGCTCTTCTCCACTGAGTGTTGAGAGGGCGATTCCACGGGTTTTAAGCCAATCAACAAGCGTTGGTTCTTTGACGCTGGGTGCTGGGTGGACAGTGAGACCGCTTGGTTTATTGATGACCATCATGTCATCGTCTTCGAACAAAACCTCTACATCAAAATCGATAACATGAGCAGGGGTTGATTTCATTTTCGGAAAATAGACCGCTACGCTTTGACCAACTTTAAGTTTAAGCCCTGCCTTTGCCGTTGGTTTGCCGTCTATAACGATTGCATTTTGCTCAATAAGCTGAACAATCTGGTTGCGTGTTTGAGAGAGCATTAATGTTAAAAAAACATCCAAACGCATCGCTTCTTCAACAATAAAGGTAATATTTTCGCGTTGCATCGATCTCCTTGGTGGAATAGTTGGGTTATGCTACAATTCAAGTGAACAAAAATTTAATACTAAATGAGACTATTCAATTGCTTAATATTGATCGGCGAATTCTAGCACATTTTGACTATGTAACCGTTGCGTTATTGATTCCTATCGTTTTTTTATCAGGTTGGTTGATTTATGAGATTCATCCGGTACTGGGACAAAAGCATTTAACGTACGTCAGTATTGGTGTTGGTGTTTTTATTACCCTTTTCTTATTGCCGATTCGGCGGATGTTTTGGATGATCCCTATTTTTTATTGGAGCAGTATTCTTTTGCTCATTGCCGTGGAGTTCGTGGGGCATGCACGGTTGGGAGCAAAGCGGTGGATTGAGATACCGTTTGTCCATTTTACCCTCCAGCCCTCTGAACTTCTCAAGCCTGCTTTTGTCCTTATGCTGGCGTATCTTATCAACCGTAATCCGCCGCCGCGAGATGGGTATAAGCTCAAAGATTTTCTAAAACTCTCCTTTTTCATACTTTTACCTTTTTTACTGATTGCCAAAGAGCCTGATTTGGGGACGGCAACGGTGTTGGCATTACTCGGATTTGGAATTTTATTTATCGTTGGGGTTCATTGGAAAGTTTGGCTTGGACTTGGAGTGGTGTTTGTTGTATCGCTTCCGTTGATTTATACCCAGCTGCACGATTACCAAAAACAGCGTTTGACCGATTTTGTCGGTGAAAAGCCTAGCTACCATGTCGAGCAGTCGATTATCGCGATTGGTTCGGGCGGATTTTTCGGAAAAGAAAAAGAAGCAGCCACCCAAACTCAAATGAAATTCCTCCCTATCGCATCGAGTGATTTTATTTTTGCTTATGTTGTTGAGCGCTTTGGATTTTTCGGGGCATTTGTTTTGATCTCTCTGTACGCTGCTTTGATTATCCAGTTGTTGATGCTTTCGTCGTGGTCAGCTGATTATTACACCAAGGTGGTTTCAGGAGGACTATCCCTACTTATTTTTATCTATATGAGTATTAATATTGCTATGACCATGGGACTCGCCCCGGTAGTCGGGGTTCCCTTGCCGATGTTTAGTTATGGCGGGAGCAGTTTTGTGAACTTTATGGTGTTATTTGCCATTATGGAGAACCTCGTGGCATACCGTTTTCGCTATATGTACGATAATGTTGGTAAAAAAAGCTTCGTCTAATCAAAGAGCGTTTATAATTGCGCTCCACTTTCACAAGGGTCTTTAGTTCAGTGGTTAGAGCCCTCCGCTCATAACGGGGAAGATCTGAATTAAAAACTTGCCGATAGACAAGGCGTAAAACAGTCTAAAAAGTATTATCTTTTCTAATATATGGGTCAATAGTTCAATGGTTAGAGCCCACCGCTCATAACGGTGTTGTTGCAGGTTCAAGTCCTGCTTGACCCACCACTTTTCATAATGATTTTCTTCTTTTTATCTGTCACTAAAAATCAACCATTAATGTATGTACATTTTGTATGGGGGACGAATTGGGGGACGAGTAATACTTGGCAATCATAGCGTTGTTAATACTTTTACGCATTATATTTCTTCAATGTATCAATCAGTGTCGATCTTTTCACCTCAAACGTCCGGCAAACTGCCGCTTTCGACATCCCATTATTTAATGCCTCCAAAATCGCATCCATCTTCTCTTGAGGAATTGCTCGCGGTCGCCCACCGATGCATCCTCTTTTACGTGCCGCCGCCAATCCCGCATTAACCCGTTCCTGAATAAGAGAACGTTCAAACTGTGCCAGTGCTCCAAATACATGAAACAATAGTTCACCTGACGCGCTGGAAGTATCCATACCCTCGGTCAAAGATCTGAATCCAACCCCTTTAGATTTGAGCATAGAGATAATTTCAATCAAGTGGGGTAGGGATCTTCCTAATCGATCCAATTTCCAGACAACGAGAGTATCACCTTCTTTGACATACTCCAGTGCTTTAGCCAAACCAACACGGTCATCTTTGGCTCCCGATGCTTTGTCTTCAAAAATATTACGCTCATCCACTCCAGCATTAATCAATGCATCGCGTTGTAGATCTGTACTTTGTCTATCACCATCGGTTGAAACTCTCATATACCCAATCAACATGTCGGAAAACCTCAAATTTTAGTATTCGACTATTATATCATTCCGATAGGATTTTTCGTATAGATTATGGCAGCTTTTTAACTGCTAAATGAAGGGTAGGGGAAAGTGTGCGAAAAACACTAATTTTACGTTGTTCTCTGCCTACCACGAATCAATGTATTCGTTTACATGTGATAAGATTATCGCCTTGATAAATGGAGTTCCTATGCCAAATTATCTCCACGTCATTATTATTATCATTATATTCGGACTGTTTTATTTCCCAACAACTCTATTTGCTGAGAAGCTCACGGTTCAGCAACAGCAACAAATTGTAGATGTACACAATGGGTACCGAAAGCAAGTTCATGTAAATGGACTCGAATGGTCAGATGAATTATCCTCAGTTGCGCAACAATGGGTCTTGCATTTACGCAATGAAAATCAATGCAATATAGTTCATTCGCATATATCGGGTTTGGGAGAAAATTTATTTTGGGCGAGTGCGGTATATGTGTCCAACGGTTCAACATATCCTCAGAGCATAACTCCGAGAGAGGTTGTAGACGCTTGGGGGAGTGAAAAAGAAAATTATCACCATAAAGATAATAGTTGCGATGATGGCAAGGTGTGCGGGCATTATACTCAGCTGGTATGGCATAATACAACCAAAGTTGGATGTGCAATGACAGTATGTTCCGATCAATCACAGATTTGGAGCTGCAATTATTCCCCTCCCGGTAATTTTTTGGGTGAAAAGCCATACTGACTGGTTGGAAATATTGTGTGATAAAAATAGCATGCTCAGTTCCTGAGTACAGCAAGAAAATCTTGAAAATGAAGGTTGTCCTATGAATGAAGACGATTGGTTGAAAGTGTCGGATCACCATTTAGGAGAATCGATTTTAGATCACAGATTGATTGCAACACGTTATTTTTTTCCTAGACAAAATCGTATAGAGAAGGTATTTAAGGTGCGTAACGGTGATGTGGCACTGGGATGTTATTATCGCCCTTACGATGGGGCTGAAAAGACGATTATCCATTTTCATGGAAACGGCGAAACGGTCAAAGATTATCTGGACTCGCCTCTGCTCAAACTACCCTATAATATTCTCTTTGCCGAATATCGCGGGTATGGAGCATCAAACGGTGAGCCTTATCTCGTAGCGATGCTGGATGATGTAGCGGTGATTATCGAATCCCTCGAACAACCAAAAGAAAATATCATTTTATTCGGACGCTCGATAGGTTCTATTTATGCCCTTCATGGAGCGTCTCTTTATCCCGATAGCATTGGTGGACTTATCGTCGAGAGCGGGATAGCGGATGTGAGAGAGCGGATTTTGATGCGGGCAACACCAAAAGAGATTGGAGTGACGCAGGAGCAGTTTGATGCGGAATGTCACAAATATTTTGATCATGAAGCCAAACTAAAATCGTTTCAGGGCAAAACTCTGATTATGCATACGCGTCATGATACTCTCGTCGATGTGGAAAACGCTCGAAAGCTATATGAGTGGGCGAATATGCCCAAAAGACTTCAACTCTTCGATGATGGCGGGCATAACTCTATCTTGGATATGAATCGTAAGAAGTATTTAGAGAGTGTTGATGGATTCATGGATGACATTTAGCTGTTAATTATTTATGTTTATTCATTTTTTCGGTGAAAATTTTATCTATATCAGCAAGCAATTGATCATTGTACATAAGACCATCAAGTTCTCTGTGTGATATCTCATAAGAGTAAGTCAAGAGGCGTTTTGCCTTTTGCAAATCTCCCTTCTTTATAGCATCAGAAGCACCTTCTGCAATTTTTATAGCTTGATCTAAAGATATCCAAAGACGATCACTCCACTCAAGTTTAGCATTTTTGATATCTTGTTTTCTTTTTAATAAAAATATTTTTAACTTATCAAAATAATCTTGTGCATTTTCAAACGATAAATTTGCGATCTCATCATAGTCGGTCGCTTCATTCATAATATGTGTGTAAACATTTACTTCTGGACCAACATTTAATTCAGCATATTTATTTTTCAGTTCTGGGGCGGCTTGAAAAATCATTTTAGCGCTTGCTAAGCAACCACCAGTAATATTTTGTTTAGCAACGAAATAAAAAACTAAATTGTATTTAATTTTCATCAATTCCTTGGGAGTATGATTTATATCAAGTAAAGGTGCAATCTTTGAATATAAATTTAAAAGATTACCTTGCATATACATATCTAAATGAGAAATATTGTTTTGAACACTGCCCTGGTATTTTTGATCAAAAGATTGGATGAATTGATCCATTCCTCTTTCAATAAAATGTTTTTCTATCTCGATTTCACATTTTGATCTTTGGGGAAAATCTTTGATATTACTGCATGCTTTATATTGTTCATTGTCTTTCACTTGTTCATGAATGGTTAGAGGAATCTCGGCAAATAGCTGAATTGTTATCAAAAAAATAATGGTAGAAAATTTTAATAGCATGATTCACTTCTTGTGATAGATTTGTTGAGTTTGAAATGAGTTTCCAACCTCTTTTAATAGAAAAAACTCGCTATCTTTAATCTGTAGCAAGTTTATGGGATGCCCTCGATAGTTTCCGCTGTCGATACCTATGCGATCTTGTTTGAAAATGATACCGTATTGATCTACATTTAAAAAAGCTTTTTCTTCATCACTCAACGAATCGAATGGAGTGTGTCCGAAAATGATGGTTGAGGGGTAAGTCCCTTTGTACAAAAAAAACTTTTCACGGATGGCAAGGTAATCATCCGAATCACAGGTAGTCAGTGTTTTATCGGGATTCACTCCTGCGTGGGTAAAAAACAGATTATTTTTTTCATCATAAAAATAGAGAGGCATCGATTGAAAAAACCGCTTTGCCCGTATCATCAGATCAAAATCCTGTGTGAATCCCCGAATGGTGTTGAGCATTTCAGTATAGGTTTTTCGACTTCGATTATTCATTTTGGATTCGAGGATCGAGACAAGGTTGTTACTGCTTTCCAATATAGAGATATTCTCGATGAAATAGTGCTCGTGATTGCCGTGCAAAAAGGTGTGAGTAATATCGTTTTCTACAAAATGCTCTTTTAACTTCAATAACCGTTCAACAATCATGCGCGAACCAATGTCTTCGTAATAGAGGTTTATACTTTTACCGAATTTGCGACAGAAATATTCAAATTCTCCACCGCTTCCACGATCGATATAGTCTCCTAAAAAAATCATATGGATATCGGGACTGGCTGAAATCGATTCGAAAATTAGTCGTTCTGTTTTTTCGTATTGTGTGATTTGGCCATGGATATCGGGGATAATTAAAAAATTAGTCATCATTTACCAAAATCAGAATTTTTCAAATAGAAAATTTATGCATTATTTTTAACCATTATTCTAAATGTTTATTGCTAATTTTTGAAGATATATACTGTAGAATAAAAAGAATTAAATTATTGGGTATAGAATTTGAAACTAGAACTAACCATTGGAAAATATAATTCCATCGACAAAAACGCTAAAGTCTCTTTTGAGTTCGACAAATCCATAATTGGAATATGCGATAAGGATACTTTTGACGTATCGGCTAAGGTGCTTGAGAATCTTGTTCTACAAATAGTGTCTTCACTTGGGGCAAATGAAGCGAAAATATATCTGTTTGAAAATATGGTTAGTCATAGTTTCGCACAAATAAAAAATCTCTTTGCAATGACAGAAAATAGTGTCGGAAAGTTATTGCCTACAGCCAGTGAAATGAATAAATTTTTGGAAAATGAGAGCGTAGAATTGACTCGAAGATATTCGCTTTTGGCGAGTGCTGGGGTTAGATCAATAGAAGAGTATAACCAAAAAAGCAAAGTCAAACTTTCCTATCGATTTTATCTCATCTCGGGGCTTGTATCACTAGCAATGCAAAACACTCAAATGATGTTTATTTTGCGTGGACTGTTCCAGACAGGGGCAAATGCAGGGATGTTTTTAATCATCAACCATGACTTGACTACTACGAGAAAATTGGATTTGTCTGAGCAAAATATGGGAAAATTTTATGAGTTTTTAACTGACATCGGCAAAGAGATGATGGGGTTTAACTTTTTGGCAGATGTGATCCCTTTTAACAATCATCCTTCATACCAAAAGTTCATTTTAGAGTATGGTTATAAACCTGTTTTTGATGATAGTTTTCCATCTTCATTAACAAGCACCATTATGGAGCAGATTCAAGAAGTTCAGGCTATCAATCCTTTACAAGATTTTATCAAAGTCAAAATAGGGACAGCGGGAGCAAAAGAGGCTTATTTTGCAATGGGGGATGCGACATTCACTCTGCACGCAATGATCTCTGGCGCTACGAGAAGCGGGAAAACCTCTTTTGTACAAAATATTTTGCTTCATATCTGTGAAAAATATTCTCCTGAAGATATTTCTGTATTGATCCTCGATTTCGGTAGCGTTACATTTCATCCTTACAGTGATATTGCACATATCGCTTATGTTTTTGACGAACCGACAAACAATACTAAAGCTGTCAATGTTTTCGAGTATATTCACTACGAAATTAACAGACGCAAAGAGTTATATACAGTTGCAGGAAAAAAACATAAAGAGACCATAGAAAGTTTGGCAGAATACAAGCACTATGAACACAAAACACTGCCAAGGCTTTTAATTCTTATTGATGAATTTGGCACCTTAATGGCAAATCGTGATGTATCAAGGGTTGCGACTCCAATTATTAACATTATTGCAAGAGAAGGAGCAAAATATGGAATGCATCTGTGCTTAATTAATCAAAGTTTTGCAAGCATTGAAATGCCTGTTGATGTAAAAGTGAATACTGCTATGAGGATAGCGCTAAGAGCTAATACCCCTAGAGACTCATACGCTACACTGGATAATAGCAATGAAGCCGCCTATCATATTCAAAACTTTCAAGCGGTACTTAATAACGATGCAGGGAGAAGCCATGCTAATCTTATTGTAAGTTTAGATGATGCAAAAGATACTATCAAAGAGCGACGAAGAGAAATAAAAGAGAGGTTTCCAAAAGAAACTTTATCAGATGTTGATCATTTTTTGCAAAATAAGGCAAATAGTGTCGAAAAACATTCTGTACCCATCAGCAGTGATACAAAATCACCAGATTGGATGAGATAAATGTCAAAAGATGTGTTTTTTAAGATTTACTCTGGAGATTATTCCAAAGACGGTTACAACAACGGTATAGAAAATGCCAAAGAAGGTAAACCAAAAAATAAATTTGCTTTTTTTAAAGCAGTCAATCCTATCAACTATATCTGGAAGTTTACTAACGCTTATGATAGCTACATGAAAAATTATGACAATGGTTATCTTGATGGACAAAGAGTAAATAACGACATCTACAACGATACAAATCAAACAAAAGGAACGAACATGGGACTAGATAGCATCAACACACCGTCAAATCCAAATACTCCACCGAGTCTAAATGAGCAGCTTGCATTGGCTGAAAGTTTATATAGACTTTTTTTGCAAGCACAAAGTGATATAAATGACATCGGGACTGAACTTCGAAAGCTTCATGTTCACGGTCAAAGTGTAATGATTCAAGAGTATATTAACCATTTAGAAGTAACTTGTATCGAGCCACGGCTTCAACAGTTTAAAAATTTGTATATGAATATCGATACTTATGATATACCAGCGATTAAAACAGAGATAAACAATTTGAATAATATGATGCATGGAGTAGTAGGTGGAACTTCACAGTCAACAAAATTTTATAATTTTGCTAGTACAAATATTTCATCGCACATATCCTCTTTGGACACCGCTTTACAAAATGCCGATTTGCTTGATCTTTGTACCCAAAAAGAGTTATCCCAAAGCTTTAAAAGAACCCTCCAAGACACTACAGACGCAATGGATGCTTTCGGGCGACAACTTCGCCAAAATATCGATAGTCATAGCGGTATGTTTCGGCAGTTTTTTACCAATTTTTATCAAAACAATGCTGAACCAAGGCTGGATGAACTAAAAAATATCTGGATGGTAATACAGAATAACGATATTCCCGAAGTTGAACGAATTATAAATAAAATTGAATGTTGAAAAAGGAACTATGATGCAGTATAACGAACATGAATCAGATTTTTTAAATGAAATGGAAGATACCTCAAAAAACAAAAATATTCATGAAGAGACAAAAGTTAAGTTTCAAACATTATTTTTCTTGTATCGCCATGTTTTATCTAAATTTGATGCATTAAAAATTGAAACTGATGAAGTTTTGGAAGCAATCGATACTTTAGACACCGTTGTAATATATGATTATTATCAGAGCGTATTACAAAAAGCAAGTAATTTAATAAAAGAAATTGATGGTTTAAATGATATTGCAAAAAATCACGAAACAATAAAAAAATTCATAAGCAATCTAAAGAGTAATCTACAAGCCTATAATATTGACCAAATTATTAGTCAGTTTCTAGAACTTCAAAAATATCAAAATTGGAAAATGCAGTTTGATAGTGGTTATCTTAGTCCAGACTTTATTAACAACTCGGAAAAAATGACTGTTGAACTCGATTATCCATTTATTCTTTTATCTGATCAAAAAATCTCGTACCTCGAAGATTTGCTTCCGGTTCTCGAACAAGTTCAAAAAAGCTCACGCCCGCTTCTCATCATCGCAGAAGACGTAGAGGGTGTAGCGTTGGCAACATTGGTCGTTAACAAACTGCGTGGTATCCTCAAGATCACTGCAGTCAAAGCTCCAGGATTTGGTGATAATCGGAAAGCTATATTACAAGATATCGCTACATGGACTCGTGCAAGACTTATTTCTGAAGATATTGGACGTACGTTAGAAAGTGCTACCTTGCATGATTTGGGTGAAGCAACACGTGTTATTGTTGGTAGGGATACTACAGAAATCATTAATGGCGCAGGAGATAAAGAAGCAATAGTGGCTCGTATCAAGACACAAATAAGTACAACTACCTGTGTGAATGACAGAGAAAAGCTTAATGAGCGTCTTGCCATACTCACAGGAAGTATTAAAAATTCATACAGTGTTTCTACATAATGCAATTCCAACAAATTGCCAATAAATTACATCTTAGAAGGAACTATAATGCAATATAATGAATTTGAGTCAGATTTTTTGAGAGAAATGAATGGTAAGAGTAAAGACTTTATTGCATACAACGAGGCTAAAGAGAAAGATACAATAGAAGCGTATAAAGGTTATTTATCGAAGTATCCGAACGGGATGTATCGACAAGAAGCGGAAGAGAAAATAAAAAGTATTATTGAAAACGATAATAAAGCGTTTGAACTAGCTACAA
>JAQTLL010000005.1:0-191679 GCA_028714915.1 Sulfuricurvum sp. | reverse complement strand
TAACAACAATAGAACAAGATAAAAGTGCTTATCAAGAAGTATTGGAAAAAGATACAATAGAAGCGTATAAAGGTTATTTATCGAAGTATCCGAACGGGATGTATCGACAAGAAGCGGAAGAGAAAATAAAAAGTATTATTGAAAACGATAATAAAGCGTTTGAACTAGCTACAAGAGATAATACTATAGATTCTTTTACAAACTATATTACTAATAATCCAAACGGTTTGCACATACCTGTAGCTAAAGACAAAATTAAAGAATTAACAACAATAGAACAAGATAAAAGTGCTTATCAAGAAGTATTGGAAAAAGATACAATAGAAGCGTATAAAGGTTATTTATCGAAGTATCCGAACGGGATGTATCGACAAGAAGCGGAAGAGAAAATTACATCTATACAAAAGAAAACATTTATTGATATATTGCCAATTATTGAAGATTATTTTAATTTTAAATATAGCACCAGTTTTCTACTTGGAATAAGTCTGTTAGTAATGTTTTCATTTGTATTTGCTTCAGACTATTGGAGTGTAAGTAAATCTGAGTTTTTTTTTAAATTTTTGCCTCTTTCATTTTTATTGTCATTTCTGTTCGGATTTATGTATTTATTTAATTTAAGATTTTTAAAAGAGATACCTAAATTTGAAATAGAAGAAAAGGGGTTATCGTTTGAGTCGGATCAAGATGGTTTTGGAAAGTATAAAAGTAAGTTATTGTATTCATGGAAAAAAGGAGTAGATGAAGAAAAAGTTATAAACGTGAATCAAGCGATAGAAAGTATCAATGTAATTAAAGAAGCTTTATCAATTATGTCAAATAATAAATGGATTTCACATATTTTCATGAGTTTTGAAGTAATGACTCTTGTTTTTTTAGCTCACTACGTATTTAAAGGATGATAATACATGCAATATAATGAACATGAATCGGGCCTCATAGGACTAAATGGTGAAAGCCCAGAATATAATTTATATAAAGAAGCTTGCAAATACAATACATTAGATTGGTATAAAACTTATATATCTAAATATCCAGATGGAATGTGGAATGAAGAAGCAACACAAAAAATTGAAGAGCTTGAAAAAGAGTTAGAAGAGAAGAAAAAACAGGAGGAAGAGGCAAAAAGGTTAAGAGAATTAGAAGAACAAAGACTAAAAGAAGAGGAAGAAAAAAGAAAAATTGAACAAGAGAATAAAAGAGATCAGGATGCATATAGCGAAGCACAAAAAATAGGTTCTATTCAATCTTTTCGAGCGTATTTGAATCAATTTCCTAATGGTCTATATCGCGAAAAAGTTGCGATAAAAATTATTAATATAATTGAAAGTGAAAAAGTAGAAAATCAACAAAAACAAGATGAATTTTTCAATAATGTTCTTGGTCGTTGGTTATTAGAACAATTTAAGAAAGAATATCAATTTGATTTATGTAATGAAGTAGCTCTTCAAAGATTATATCAAAATGCATATAATATTGAAGAAAAATTAATGATGCATGATAAATATACAATTGATTTACCATTTTTAGAAAGATTGAATGAACATCCAATCCACTGGAAAATAGATATTACAAATGAAGTTCTAAAGAAAATTTATCTTTTAGACAGCAATAGTCAGCATGATGAAGCACTTAATGAGTTAAAGAAAAAGAGAGAGCAAGATAAATATTTTTTTAACACCTTGGGAACAATATCTTTAATATTGGCTTCTTTGTTTGCATTTTGGGGGTTTACTACAAGTAAAGATATCATTTTAATGATAATAATGACTTTGGGTTTGATGCCTACAATTGCCGGTTTTTTACTCATTAGTGCATATAATAATAAGACAATTAATGATTTTTTACATGCGATTGGTCGGCTGTCGTGGGGACTTGCACAATTATTAACGCCATTAATTTATTTAGTCTATGTCTATTTTAGTGAATATGCAACTGAACCAGTTAATTATTTTTTTGCCGTGGTTATTGGAAGTATTGTAGGGACAATTATAGGTGTACTACTTGATAAAATTTGGCAACCATTAGAAAAAATGGGTTTGTATGAATAAAATATCAACGCGCACTTTTACCCTCCTCTTCGGACCTGATGAACAGGACAAACCTATTATCCTCCACGAAACTCCCTCCGAAGACGCTCTGTTTCTCGACCCCCATCCCATCGTCATCTCATGCAACGAAGATGAAGAGGGTGAACTCGCCATCAGTAACGTCGAGTACGATCAAGAGGCATTTGAGGAGAAGAGAAAAGTAGAAAAACTCTTTGAGATACTCAATTATTCATTCGATGCGGAGGATTTGACTAACGAAGACGATCCCGATACCTATTTGGATGTCCCGACGTTTATGCTGCAGCCTCGTAAATATCCCGATGACTACACGTATCACTGCATGAAGTGTAAAACGGAGTTTATCTCGTTTTCACTCCGCTATACCCAATACAAATACGCCATCATGTGCCCTGAATGCCATACGCTCCATTGGGTCAATTTCGATGACGCCACCTATCGGATACCGGATGAAATTACACGATTTGAATCTTATCTGAAAATGGAACTTTCCCGCTACGACACATTAGAGATGCTTCCCCTTCCTGAAAAATACATCATTCACAGAAAACTGCTCTCTTACTTAATCGGTCATTCGCTATATTCGCCTGAATTTATCGAGCGGTATATGGCAAAGGGCTGGAGTAATGAGAATATGTGTTACCGTACTATAGAAGCGCTGATGATCGAACAGCTGTGCTATTTTCTAATCGAACAAGAGGGAGGATGGCGCGAACGGATACTGAGGGATTTGCGAATCCATCGAGAGATGAACAAAATCAAAAAATTTATCAACGTCACCTGAGGAACTATGATGAGCGAACGTAACGATTACGATTTAACCCAGATACGTTCGCGGTATTTGGATATTCTGCTCGGTCTCTCACATGGCGAAGAAGGGATGCAAAAATGGTTTTTGAAGACCTATAAACTCTATGTTGAGACCTATCGGGAGGAGTATCAGGTCTATCATTTCGTCGATGCGCTTTATCATATCAGACGATTTCCGCAACTCGACAGATGGTTTTGGCAGATGTTTATCGGCACCTGGAAACAGCTCACAGAGTCTCAAAAAGAAACGCTCATCGAAGATTTCCCCTCGATGAGCGAATACCGCTGGCTCTTGGAACCGGATTCCCCAGAACTGATGATGTCCGAACCGATCGAAACAAAATTCATCCCCCGTGCCTTTGCCATCGCGGTGGCGTCTATCGTGACGGAGAAGTTTGATCCCACCCTTACGGCGAAGGTCGCATCGGCCCATCATGATTTTGTCTGGATCGATTTTAATTTCGACATGCGCGATTACGATCGAATCACCCGAAACCGATACGGATGGGGAATATTTGAGCATTCGGCCAATGAGTACTGGCCCGAAGGGGAAGAACCTCAAAATGAGGAGTTTTTACGGTTGCTGAAACTGCTGGTGAGTTTCGACCCGGAGCAAAAAAGCGATTTTCTGGGTCATTTCGAATCGTTTTCTGATGTAGAACTCCATCGTTATATCGACGATTTCTACAAAGAGGTCAAAGCGGTGTTTTTGATGGACCACCGCTATCAAAACCATTCGATTGCCAAGGCGATATCCAAACGACAAAGTGAATGGAATGAGATCATGAGCCTGGCGCTCTTACACAACAACACAGAGGATGTACGATGAACCTGCAAGAAGCTTTTAATACGGGGCAAGATGAAAAAGCGTCACATACCGAGAGTAGAGAAACAGAGTGCGAACGGTATCTAATGGATTTGAAATCTTCGGTATATGATGACGACGAAAACGAGACCATCAGTGCCGAATTCATCGAAACCTATAAACGCTACATCGAAGCGCTCAGGGTACAATACCCAGGCTCTGGATTTTTAAACGTCATCGATCATATCCCCGTATTACCCAATCTCAATTCGCACTACTGGAGAATGTTTTTCTCCTTTACGTGGAACGCTCTGAGTGGTGATCAAAAACAGAGCCTCTTTGACCGGTTCCCCTCGATGAAAGAATACGGATGGCTTTTGGAGTGTGATCCGATAAAGATGATGGGTTCCTCCACCATCGTACCACCATTTATCCCAAAAGCGGCAGCAGTAGCGGCTATGGCAATGCGGACGGAGCGATTTGAGTCAGGCAGGTTGGAAAAAGCCTCTTTAATCGATGACCTGATGTGGATCGATTACAACTTCGATCTACGTGACTACGATAAAGTGTACCGCGATATCGACGGATGGGGGATCACCTTTTCCACAGAGACTCCGCGATTAATGCAAGATATCCACTACGAATTTCCGGTGGAGAGGATCGAAAATCCCCTGCGCTTCTCAATCAGCCTCGATGATCACACGAAACGGCACATTATCCTCAATTACACCGATTTGACGTTTGAACAAGTCCAGGGGTTGATTGAAATACTAGAAAACGAGATCAAGAGCGCTTTTATGGTCGAAACTGCGTTTCAAACCACCCAGATCGCCGAATTGGTCGAAGCCAAAAGGCGCGAGTGGCAAGAGATACTCAATGATTACAGGAGAGAATAAATGAAAAAAAGTACAGTTTCCATGATGGCATTGTTCATCCCATTATTTACATTCGCGCAAAGTTGCACTTTTAACCATCCTATAGATGCGGAACAAATCAAACAATTAAAAAAGAAGGGGTGTATGAATGCTCCTATCGTCGAAAAGCGTACTTACCCCGATGCTTTGATGGCGGCAATCGACGGATATAGTTTGGATGCGGTGAGCTATGCACTGGATCATCATGCGAAAATCACTCCTAGGCATTGGGTTCGTGCAGTGACCTCAGACAGTGTTGAAGTCGTAAAACTGTTTCTCAAAAAAGAGAAAATGCCAAAGATAATCAATGGCAAGTGGACACTGCTCCAATTGGCGATGCCCAAAGGAGATTATGAGATGATCAAACTTCTTATCGATGCAGGTGCCGATGCCAATGCAAACGTGGATAACAACACTCCGCTAAACGTATTTGTTTCTCTAAGTGACAATGAAAATACCGAGAAGATCATACGTCTTCTGGTTGCGTCAGGTGCTGATGTAAATGCAAAAGTTGACTGTGCCTGGTCTATGCGATACCCCCAAAAAGGTTACCATAATTGCACTCCACTCATTACTGCCATAATGGAGGAAAAAGTTATCCCCGTAAAAGTACTATTGGAACTGGGAGCCGATATCAATGCCGCAAACGATAAAGGGGAAACTCCAATGGATTTTTTTAATTTTTTAGAGGATTCTACGGAAAAAGCGGAGATTTCCAAATTGTTAAAAAAGAAGTGAGGTATTTGTGATGGAAATACGCAATGAATACGGGAGTGATGCATGAAAACGAACTCGATAAATATAGTAGGACTAGCCCTATCGGCGTTAATCGCCCTCGGTGCTATCGCGTGGTATCTGCACTCTCCGATTGTGAGTGGACAGTTTGAGTATGATCCGATGCACTTTTTGTATATGTACGGCAGCGGTATCGGGGTAGGGATTGTGATGGTGTGGGTACTCTATCGGAATGATTCCGACGTATGGTTTGATAGGATCGGGATGTCGATGTTGGTGCTTTCAATTACGATGTACGCGCTGATGATTTGGGTACCGATTAATCATCACGGATTTGGGGAGATAATCGCTCCAACGATAGATGGAAAACGGTACTTATTTCGGGCAGGGTCGGTTGCGATTGAGCCGGTCTTTTTGTATCTGATCGCTCTTGGATGGCTGACGACATACGCGCTTCGAGGTACGATACGGTGGTTGAGTGCAGAGCGGGTTCTGATGACGGGGATGGTTCTGATGACGGGGATGGTTCTGAGTGCAGTGATCATGATCCTCCTCAATGACATGAACCATCTGCTTTTCATCGAGACGGTACTTTTATCGATGATGATACGCTTGAACGGCTTCGGTAAAAAGACGATCATCTCCATTATGGGGATAGCGTTTATGTTCGCATTTCTGATGGCGGGAAGTGCACATTGGATAAATCGACTAACCCAGTGGTGGGATACTCTTTTGGGTATTCGAGAACCGATACAGTATGATTTTGTCCTCAAAATGCCTCTTGTTTTAGCTCTTTGTGTGATTGCGGCGTATGGCACACTGCTGTATGGATTGGTTCGGAGCCGAATCAGTGAAGCTCAAAACGGCATTTTTTTGGACAGTGTTATCATCATGATTGCCGTTGATCTATTTCTGAATTTATCAGCTCATATCGGGCTCTATCCTACGATGCCCCCATCACTGTTTCTCATCGATATGAACCCTTCGATGAATGTGGTGTTTTTCGTGATGCTGTGGATGGCATTCTCTAGTATAATAAACGATAAAAAAGAGAGCGCATGAAAACCAAAATACTCTTACTGCTATCTATTTCAGTGGCATTATTCGCAAAAAATGGTTCTGATCTCAAAAGCCTCGATACACAATGCCATAAGGGAGATGCTAAAAGCTGTTATGATATCGGAACGATCTACGATAAAGCTGACATCGTCAAATACGATCCTCATAAAGTCGCGTTCTATTACGACAAAGCGTGCGATGGTAAAATCACCGATGCGTGCTACAGTCTCGGGGTTCTCTACGACGAGGGGACGTACGGGAAAAATGGTATCAAGATAGATGAAACCAAATCCAAAGCGGCTTATCAAAAAGGGTGTGATTTTGGTGGTGAGGATTGTTGCAGCGCATTAAAGAGAGTTCAGCCCTAAAAATCAGTATAATTTTTGTTAACAGAAAAGATGAAAAATAAATGAAAAAATAAATGAAAACATTACTAAAGTTGGCGATAGCTACACTGATACTTACAAGTGTTGCACAAGCAGCACCTAAATGGATAAAACCATCTAAAAGTGTATGTGTTGATAACGGAGGAACAATGGAAGGAAAGGAGTGCAAAGCTACATGGGATGATGCAAAAGAGATATGCTCATCAATGAATGCACAGTTACCTGCTATTGGTAAATTCAAAGGGATGATAACAAACTGTGGTGGAATAGTTAATAATTATCGTGTTAATACAGCAAACCTATCCTATCAATCGTGTATAAAATCCCTTGGATTTGCAGCTGGTGGTAACAATTTTTATTGGTATTGGAGTTCGAACGTTTCTGAAAAAGATACAAGTTATGTACGTGTAATGGATTCGGAGGCTGGTGATATAGGTAATGAAGAAGATAATTACGGTTTCCCTAAATCAAATGATAAATATGTTATATGTGTGCGAGGTGGACAATAATTTGAATGCGTCAAAACCAAATTTTGGTTTTACGACGACTATTGTGGATTAGATTGTAAGTGATGATTAAAGGGGAGTTAGTTGATGATTAGAATATTTACTGTTTTTGTCTTGCCATTATTTTTGATTGCTTCCGATCCTACCTACCTAAACGAAGAAAACAGCGACTATGCTTTTAGCTCCCAAGAAGTCGTCGCTTTCTCCGCCGTCGGTTTTCGGATCAGCGGCGGAGTGATCGGGGTGAATGCTCTCGGCGGTTGGGCGGATGGTGAGTATATCCTCCGTGAGGCTAATATCGAGCCGACCAATGTCCCTAATACGTTCGTCGCCGATTTGATCTTTGCCAAGAAAAAAGGCGCATTCAGCTATTCCCACACCGAAAAGATCGGTATCCTCTATGACGGCTTCAAACTCTGGATCAAATACCGTGATCGTATCTACCGCTACAGTGTCCCCGCTCCACTGCAATCGATCGAACAAGAACACAACCGCATCACCACCCAAACCAAAGCACCTATCCTCGATGTCGTGATCGAGAATATGAAACTGCGATTTGAATTTTGATGAGACAAAGGAACTAAATGGCGAATGAGATAGTGGATCACTTTGAGACCGATACAGAAGAGCTTGCTCGACACGATGAGATAGCCGCCAAGATACAAGCGTACGTGGATGAGGGGTTGGCACATCTGAATACTCCTGAGAAAATATATGCTATCGTCGAAGCAAAAGTACCAAGCTATTATGAGAAATTTTTGAATACCGATGATGCACTCTCGTTGTGTGGCGTACAGCGCTCTGATATTGATAACGCAGAAAAGTTCAAAACGATCATGCGGGAGCTTTTGAGTCAGTATGTTGAACTCTCTATAGGTGAAGATAACGGCTCTATGAAATTAGCCGACAAGCTCACCTTTTCAGCCGGAGTTCAGATTTTTTTCGGTGATGTTATTTACGATAAAACGGAGGAGCAACCATGATCATCTACATACACGGATTCGGCGGAAGCGGGGAGGGGAGCAAGGCGACGCTGTTGCGACCGCTTTTCCGCTCCGACGGTATCATTGCCCCATCACTGCCGACCAACCCCGCACTTGCCATCGCGACCCTCTCGGAGCTGATCGAGACGTTTCGGCGTATCGAGACGGTGATGCTCATCGGCAGTTCGTTGGGGGGATTTTATACCCTCCATTTAGCCGCCAAATACAATCTCAAAGCCGTCCTTATCAATCCCGCCGTTCGTCCTTATGAGACCCTCTCTCGTGCGTTGGGCATTAGCGGCGGAGAGAACTTCTATGACAACAGCCGCTATGAGTGGAACGAGTCGCATTTGGAGACCCTTAAGTCACTCACCCCGAGCACGGTTAATCAGGACAATATCCTCGTACTCCTCCAAAAAGGGGACGAGGTGCTCGATTACTCCGATGCCGCTAACCTCTTGGAAGGGTGCAGTATAATCATCGAAGAGGGGGGAGATCACAGCTTCCATGGGATAGAGCGCCATGTGGGGACGATCAAGCAGTTCTTCGCCGGAGCCGACGGGGTGCTGGTACAGTTTTTACTGAGTGCAGAGGATAGGGATATTCAAACGTTCTTGCGCACCATCGACAAAGACGATTTGGTTCGTGCTTACAACGTCATCGATGAAACATGCCGTGAAAGACTCCTCTCCAATCTCAGTCATAGGGCGGCACAGTCATTGCTGGAGGAGGTCGAAGTGTGCGGTGAATCGGATATCAAAACCATCTCCCAAGCGCTCAAAAACCTCCGCCACTACGCCCGAAAAACGATGGGGGAAAATCCGTTCGTCTATCCTCCTGATGCAGGGGAGAGACGTTTTGGTTTGTCACCAGAGATTTTGAGCGAAGATGAGATCGATGAGATGCTGGAGGTTCATGAGCGTGTTCTGCCGGAGAAGATCATCGAAGCGATCACCTTCGCCGCCAAAGCGCACGGTGCTCAGATGACCCCAATGGGTTTTCCGTACCTCCACCATCTCATGAGTGTAGCAACCCATACGATGGTCGGAACCCGTAACGATGGATTTAGCATAGAGGATCAGGAAAACGCCATCATCGCCGCACTCTTGCACGACACCATCGAGGATACCGCCATAGAGTACCACGATGTCAAAGAGGCGTTCGGTGAGACCATCGCCGATGCCGTATCGGCTCTCACGAAAAACAAACTCGTCGGGGATAAACAAGCGCAGATGGAAGACTCCCTCTCTCGGATCAAAGCAAAGCCGCGCTGGGTATGGTGTGTGAAACTCTCTGATCGGATCACCAACCTCACCGGAGTTCCGGCACACTGGGACGAAGCGAAAAAGCAAAAGTACCTGAGCGAAGCACGGGTGCTGTGGAGTGCGTTGCATGAAGCGTCGGAGGATTTATCGGAGAGGTTGCTACGGAAGATAGAGCTATACCAAGATCAAACAATAGGAAAAGAATCATGAACAAACTGCTATCGTCCATCCTCTTAGTAACAATACTTATCAGTAATTATGCTCATGCAGAAACCATTAACTCTTCTAAAAAAATCAAATCGAATGATATAAATCAAACGATGTCAGATGATGAGTTTATGAAGCAATTCATGAAATTGGATCAAAAAGAAAAAAAAGCTACTGAAGAACTTGAGACATCTAAAAGATTAGGTAAAACTTTGGATGAAGTGAATCAACTTCTTGATGCTGACAAACAAAAATAAAATATGATTCGTGTAAATGAATATGGCGGTATCCGGTGACAAATTTTAAACATTATCTCCAAACCTGCACCGCTCTTCGCTCCCTGCAACAGTGTGAAAACAACTCAGCGCTGAGAGAATCGCTCCTCTCGGGTAACATCCTCTCTCTCGATACGTTCTTTTATCTCCTACATTGTTCCCAAAGAGAAGAGGACGGAACCCTGCGCGAATGGACGGCACGATCTTTGTTACTGAGCGCGGAGGAAGCGACGGTATGGAAACATGACTATGAATCGTCATTGCGTAGAACAAAACGATGGAGTATGCAGCTCAAAGCACCGATAGAAGCCCGTATCGCTCCGATCACTTTGGAAGAAGTGTTGAGCGATGAAGAAATGATTGAACGATTATCCGAGAGGATCGAACATATCACCCCCTACAGCGTTACGGAGTGCGAAGAGGCGAGAGAGGGGGATGAGATCGTGTGGTTCATCGATGGCTTGGAGACCTATCACCTGATCCGACAGGGAGATGAGATACTCTATCCCGCGTGCAAAGAGGGGGAGAGACTCCCTATCGAGTTTAGTATCCACCACTACGGCATCATCCAAAACACTCAGGGCAAATACGGCATTATCGATTTCAAAGGGCGTCGTGTCCATGTGGAGTGTATGTATGAGCGTATCATTTGGGAGCATCCTCTGGTACAGTGCGCCCTGATGATCCCAGACTCACGAGAGAGCCTCATCGACATCCCCGCCGTATTGATCGATCTTAATTCACTCAATGTCATCAGCACAACAGCCCTATTCGATACCTTGGACTATAAAAACCGTTTTATCGACCAAAGCGAGGAGGGGAGATTTCACCTCTGCCGCTTTGACCCGCAAAACAATCAGATCATACCGCTAAGCCGCTGGTACGGAGAAATCATGTGTGATGGTCATGAGGGGATGCGTGCGGTGCGTGATGCACAAAGCGGTCTCTATGGATATGTCGATGATGCGGGGGGAGAAGTGATCGCGTGCAGGTTCGCGGATTGGAGTTTTTTCAACTACGGACATGCTATCTTAGAAGAGGATGGAAAAGCATTCGTGATCGATAAAACGGGTGAAATCGTCATCCCCGCAGTGTACGATGAGATCATCCTCAATAAAACTGGTTCCTTTATCGTGCGTGACGGCACAAAATGGGGAGTGTTCCATGATGGTGAGCTAATCATTCCGACACGCTACGATGAGATACTGGGTGAAGAGAGCAGGTTCTTTTATGTCAGGGAGGATAATCGCTGGGCGGTGTTTGATGGCGGCAGTGTCATCGTCGATTTTGACACCTACGGCGATGATCCCTATAGTGATTTGCTGCGAAAGCTGTATGGGTATTATGAATCGTTTCATGACAAACGCTTTTCGATGAGCCTTAGAGAGTATCTCGCACTCTTTCCCCCTTTGCATTCGCAAAAAGATTTCATGTTCGCCAGAATCTGGGGAGCGCGGGTGCAGGTCAGAGCGTGCGAGATCATCGAACGCTATCAAGAGGTCCTCTCTGATCCGACACAGGGAACTATTGGGTGGTATTATCCGGTGAGCGGGGATATTTTTGATTTTGAGGTTGAACTGCCGGTGGTGTTTGAGAAGATAGATGGCGGTAGTGTGAGTTTGGGGATCAATTACGAGGATTTGGAGTTGATAGATCATACAAGAGAGACGGGATGAAAAAAGAACAGACACAAAAAGAGATTTATCTCGATCCTAAAACCTCCCATGAAGAGAAACTCGACATTATGTGTAATGAAGTTTATGAAGCTTTTGGTCTGAAATCTAGATGGGACAATGTTAGTTTTGACGATGAACCTACACGATATGAAGTGACAAATTATGATTTTTATTTGAATAGTTTTGTATCTCAGGTGGAAAACAAAGAGGAAAACTATATAGAGTACCTAAAATGCTATTTGAGAGTATTATCAGATGGATTTTTTTACGGTGAAGAGATTCCTGAAGAGTACGAATTTATAAAACAAAAATGCAGAGAAGCGGGGATTGAAGATATTTATACTCGTTATGTTGTATCGAAGCGTATTTGATGGGTGGAAAATAAATGGATCTAAATAACAACTGCTGTAACAGTGATACTCTGAGCGAAATCAAAGTCCTCTTTCACTCCAATACTGATCATCTCGTGCTGAAGCAGTGTCCTGAGTGCCAGTCCCACTGGCTATACCGCCATCATGAACCTGACTGGATGAATAATCTGTTATTGCGTGAAAACGACTATGAAGCGTGGTATCTGCGTATCTTCGATGAATATTTGCACCATGTAGAGGAACTGAATTTCGACGTGTTGAAATATTGTGCCAATTACCTCTATGTATCCACAGCTAACCATCCGGTCAATTTCAATCTGACCCCTGATAAGTGAGAATAAGATGACCCCCTATGAAATAGCCTTAGCCATCATCCAAGTTGTCGTAATAGGTGCACTATTTGCCATCATGCGCCGTTCCGGGAAAAAGCCCCTTATCATTCTACTCGTTGTAATGTTGATGGGAAGTGTCGGAGCGGTGATCTATTATCAGCTGACCAAAGAAAAACCGATTGAAGAGATGAACCTCAATGAACTCTTCAATAAATACTCTCAACCCGATCAACAAAAGGCATGTGCAGAGAATGTCGATGCATGCAAAGAATTTTATATCGGAGCGAATCTGCAAAATACCGATGAACAGCTTGCTCTGAAATATTTGATTGCCGCCTATGACCATAATGTTTCTGGTCTGATTGACGATCCGAAAGCTCAAGAGGCCAATCTCACCGCATCCATCGCCGTGCTCTACCGCCATCTTGAACCCGATCATATCTGGGCAACCAGATGGTATGAAAAGTCGATTGCAGCGGGAAGAGAAGAGAACCTATGCGTTCTTGGCGAGATGCTGATGGAGGATCATAACATCTCGAAAGCGCGAGACTATCTCATTCGCGGCGATGCGAAAAATCTGAGTGCCTGTACGAGTCATCTGGGACAGCTCTATTTCGAGAAGAGCAAGAAGATCGCTGATTTATTGTGGATGAAAGCTTACATGAGTGACCCGTACGGCAAAGAGGTGAATTACTACCTTGGAAATGAGAGTGTGCGCATGGATGACTTACAAATGGCAAAATACCACTATATCATCGCTTTGAAACAGCTCTATAAAACAGACCAAATCGATATCTACGATAATTACAATACGGGCATCGCATTAAACGAGATAGACGCATCGCCGCTGTTTGTAGAGCGTATTTTAAAACAGGGTAAATTCAACATCGATCCTCTGAAACGCTGGTTTGAGATTGTGCTGAACGACAACCATGATTGGAAATCTGCCACAGCGCCTAATTCCTATGTGGATCTGTTAGGAAGTACCCTTGCATTCACCGATTATACGATCACGCTGAGTGATACGATCACGAATCCCGAAACCGGTTTAGGGCTGAATTCGATCACCATTCAAAAACTATATGAATTGATCTACGGTCAAACACCGAATAAAATCAGTACCGATCAAAGCGAAAGAACATGGACGCTCGACAGGGCAATCAAAGCCGGCATGGAGTTTAACTATGAGGGAGCTATCGATGGGAATTTCACTCTTCGAATTGTCTATACACCGAAAAATGAGAAATTGATCTATGAAATCGTGGTGAGACAATGATGGCTAACGACCTCTTAAACCGCTACGGGATCAAACTTCCGCATGAGATAGGCAAGCCACTCTATATCCAAGAGATTGATGTGAAAAAAGATTTTTGGTCTATGCTTGCAGCAAGCAGTATCGATCTTATTTTCAGTTTATTGGGTGCGGCGCTATCAATTGGAATCTTGTATTGGACTTTTGCAAAAGATCATCCAGAAGGTATTATCGCTGCAATCGTTCTTTCATCCAGTTGGTATTTTGTTTTTTATTCATTAAGAAATTTTATGGTTTTTCCATTAATCGTTGTCGGGGATAAAGGGATCATTCGCTATTTTATAAATCACAAAGGAAAAGTGCGCAGAAATGAAATACTGCTGTTTTCGCATACGCAGATATGTGAACTGTATGAGGGGCTTAGTGACCCCCATAGCCCGGTAAACAAGGGACAACATATCATTAAAGCAACATGGAAAGAGGGAAATAAAGTGCTGTTTATGCTTTCCTATCTCCGAAACGATCTGAAAAACAAACAAGTGATAGAAGCAGCGATCAAAGCTTTTGAGACATACCGTATCACAAGGAATCAGTCATGAAATCCGATACTCTCAAAATCATCGCCGCCCATCTCCTCTCCATAGCCATTTGGGGTTTTGCACTCTATGTTTTCGGTTCAGTGGGAATAGAGATGATTCGAGACAGCGATACGGCTCCCAGTGTTTTGCTCATTGTTTCCTTACCTATTTTTATCCTCTTTTCTCTCGGACTTTTATGGGTAAGTTTTACGCACTTGAGCCCTTATCTCATCGAATCGTTTGGCGTTGAACTGAGCGAGGATAACCAGCAAAAGATTAACTCGATCCGTCACACCATCCTTAATACCGCTTTGGTTATGATGGTTGCTTTTCTCGTATATCGCAGATACATTGTATAGGGAACTGGAGGATAAATGTGAGAAAAATATCGGCGCTCGAAGCAGCCTTAAAAGCTTACGAAATCTCCTGCATTACGAGGAAGCCCATATGAAAAAGCTCTTATTCGCGGTACTTGTCCCTCTATCGATGTTGTATGCCACTCAGGATATTGAACAGCCAATATCCGTTAATCTGAGCAAGTATCTTCAATCGTTTTATGATGAGGCGAAGAAAAATGAGACACTTGAGCTGATTCGTACATCTTCAGAGGGGAAGTGTGCGTATGATCCGAAGGGAGAATTACTCTGCACTATTACGCGGCCACAGCTTAAATCGATCATCGATCGTGACGAAATCAAAGGGCTCTCTATCTTGAGATATGATACCCGAGCTACTGCCGGAATCGGTGTGACGATAGAGCGTAAAAACCCTACAGGTGCGGTAACGATAAAAAAGGTATTTGAACACTCTCCGGCGCTTGAGAGCGGACTTGTGGCGGGTGATGCTATCTATGCCATCGACAGGGTCGATATTACCGCTAAAAACATGGAAGAGATCGGTGATATGCTCCGTGGAGTTCACGATTCCAATATCACGTTGAGCTTTGAGCATAGAGGGGAACGTATCACCAAAACCATGACACGAAAGACGGTTTGGGTGTGGCCCTCATCAAACGTCCTTTCCAAAAACACGGCATCGATCACCTACGCGTTGGAAAATTTCAACCGCGACACTCCGGCACAACTGGCAAAGATTATCGAGAACCATTCTAAACTCACGATCGACTTGCGCAATTCCGACGGAGGGCTTTACAGCGCAATCATGGAAACTCTCTCCATCTTTATCCCATCTGGGACGGAGATCTTTACCACGATTCAAGAGAACGGTTCAGCAAAAGAGCTCCAACGTGTCCCGTCTACAAAATTAACACGATATAACGGAGATGTTGAGATCATCGTCGATCAGACGACGCGTAGCGGTTCATTACTGTTTGCCTATGCGATGGCACGCTATCATCCAAAAACCAAGATTACCGGCAATAAAAGTGGAACGTTCAGCTACCTCTTTGAACCATTGCCGCTCCATTATATCGATGTAGAGAAAAACGATTCTCCCATCCTGTATCTGCTCAAAGTTCCGTGCGGGTATTTCACTACCACTGAGAATATCATGATGTCGGACAAAACGCTTTTTGATCTGTTGAACAATAATCATGTAAATTCTCCGGAGAAAAGCCAATCTTCTCAGCAGGAACGACCATGAATTATGATGATGAATTTAAACAGAGACTAAATATAGGCCTCTTTGTAGGGATCGTTGCCCTGATCGCATTGGCGTTTATTCCCCGATACGACAATACAATCGTGCCGATCAAAAAAGTCCCCTATGTTGATCCCGGTTCAAATGATACTGATGAATCATGCAATACGGGTGAGCAAACCCTATTAATCAAAGAACGAATCATTCCCGGCACGAACACTAAAGTGATGTGGAACAACGGCTGTGTCAAACAAATCTATGAGTTGGATGCTGATGGAAAGCGTCACGGGAATGCGCTGCTGTTTTATCCCAACGGCAAACTCAAAGAGACTGGTTTGTACGAACACGATGCACTTCTGTCGAGAAAACAATATTCCCGTGAGGGAAATCTCATCAGAGTAAATCTGCTCAAGGATGCCATGCATGATTTTCAGATCGACTATGACCCAAAAACTGGAGAACTCGAATCAGTCATTACCGTCATCTTTAATGCCGAGGGAGATCCTGTTGCAGATGGTGAGTGGTTCGAGTTCACTAAAGACCCTAATCGGTTTATCCGTGTCTCAGCCTATACCAACGGAGTCCAAAATGGCGAGAAAAAAGAGTACCGCGCAGATGGAAGTTTATGGATCACTGGTGAGTACAAAGAGGGCAAACGCAACGGTGTAGAGGTCTATTACACTCCTGAGGGGAAAGTTGAAGCGACCAAACATTATGTGGATGATCGGGAAGTCCCATGACAGATAATTCCAATAACCTGTTTCATAAATTTTTGCAGACACACGAAGCGTCAGTAATCGAATAACATACACAATTTAAGGACGACCAAATGCCCTATGTTCTCTCGGATACAGAAATCAATGTACTCCTCGGCGATGAGGATAAAAACGCTCACCTCTACCAAGACGAGATCGTCCTTCACAAAGAGGTCTATGAGCTATTTGCCCAAAGTGAGGAGGAGTTTAGCCCCGTATACACCTACTCGATAGAGGCTTATCCAAAAGCCAAACTCACCCAATTGCTCCGACGTATCAAAAACCAATGCGTACTTAGTATCCTCAATGATACGATGACACCATACGCTAAAAACAAATACGAAAAACTGCTGATGAAACGTGACGATGTCTATATCGAGAATGTGTTTGATCATGAAGATGTACCCCAACCGCGCAGTGTCGCCAGTCTCTACAACAACCTCGGTAAAGATTCTAGATTCGTCAATTCCTACATCTACATGTTGTCCCTGTCTAAAAAACACTATGAGGACAAATCTGAACTTTCCGAAGAACTCAGAGCTATCGAAAGAGATGTGATCACTCCAATGCGCGAAGAGTGCGACGAAGGGTATCCGCTCGAATCCATCATTGACAAAATAACCAACAGATACTACCGTCTGCAAAACGCTTTGGAACAAAAAGAGAAGATCAACCATTACACTCAGATGAGCAATACGACCCATCTGGAGTTTTACACCAAAAAAGAGCTGATACGAAAACTGGTGTTTTTGAGCTATGAGATCAGACGCGAGGGGATCCTCACGACCCAGGAGAACTATATGGACGGTGAACCGTGCCCATTGTTCGTAAAATTCTATGATCTGATGTTTGATAGCCATTTCGAAGAGCTGTTTATGCAAGAACAGTCACGTTATATGGATGCAATGAGAGAAAAGCTTGAGTATGTGGCAAAAGAGTATCTATTTGATCTCTGGGTTGAAACATCGCTCAAAGTTCAAACCCCTTTTTCTGAGAGCGAATTGCTGTACCTTGAGAGTCTTGAGGAGTACACGATCTCACAGCTGCGGATGAAACGCGAGTGTTATATGGCACGTGCTTTGGAGCATGGAATGCTCTACATCGAAAAGTATCAGGAACATGAGAAAAACACTCTGATTTATAATCTTATCGATATGCATGTGAGCGGATTTGAGTCCGACAGTATACGAGAATACGCCTCACGTGAGATCAAATACCGGTTAATGCACTATGAGACGCTCTGGGAGATGCTGTTTGTCGGATTCAGAGGGCTTAGGGATGGAGAGAACCCCCGCAGCCTCGGTACCTATTTGCTCAGCTTTATCGAAGAGGGTGAGCGGGAGTCGGTTTTAGAGGCTCTTTAGGGTAAAATAAACGATTGTAAAAAGGAAAATACCATGTCTATTATCATGATTGATATCGAATCCGACGGTCCCATCCCGGGAGATTATTCGATGATCTCTTTTGGTGCGGTGCTGGTCGATCGCACTCTGGATAAAACGTTTTATGCCCAGCTTAGACCCATAAGCGACAAATTCATCCCTGCCGCACTCGAAGTATCCGGACATACACGGGAAGAGACATTGATGTTTGCCGATCCAAAAGAGGAGATGGAGCGGTTCTTGAACTGGATCGAAACTCACAATGTCGGCAAGCTGATGTTTTTCAGCGACAACAACGGGTTTGACTGGCAGTTTATCAACTGGTACTTTCACCATTTTCTGGGTTCTAATCCTTTCGGGCATAGCTCTACCAATATCGGTTCGCTCTACAAAGGGCTGATTAAAGATTTCCGTCCCAATTTCAAACATCTCAAACGCACTCCCCACACCCACCATCCCGTAGATGATGCCAAGGGCAATGCCGAAGCGCTCCTCACCATGATCGATGAGATGGGATTGGCACTGGATCTATGATGTTTAAATTCTTTTTTCTAGTTTTTATCACCTCCGTCGTCCTTTTAGCCGCAGATACCTCTCTGGCCTCCAAGCTAAAGTCCCAACATTTAACGGTTGCCAAAGAGTCACTCAAAAAGAACTCTGAACTCATCGGTCTCATCGCCGATACCGACTCGATGGACGCGGCAGAGAAACAATACTGGCTCAAAGAGCTCCCCAACCTCGCTGATGAGCAAATCAAACGGCTCTTAGAGGTACTGCGCAGCGAAAAACAAAAACTCGATGCTTTGGATAAACAGTACGCCGAGGAGTCTCACGCCCTCGATATCAAACAGAGCCGTGAATGGATTGAAAAGCTCGATGAACTGCTCGCATCGGATGATGCCGCCAAACCAAACAAAGAGATGCTGCTCGGAGGGATGGAGATGATCGATTTTTATCTCCAAAACGGTGAGTCGGATGAAGCGTTGTTGGAGAAAATGGTGCATATCGCCGATGCAACCCTAGCCGATAGTAACCTCACCGACGGTGAATGGGCAAAAACCCATTACAGCGCCTACCGAATTCACGCCACCTATCCCAATTTCTCCCATCTGAGTCAAAAAAGAGGCCATCTCCAAGAGTGCGTCAATCTCAGCCGTAAAATTGACCAAGAGCGCAACGATCCCGAATTTCACTCCCAAGTCGCATCGCTGTTGATGGCACTCTCGTATGTGGATGTATGCGCACAGGATTTTTCCGCTGCAATCCGTGAGAGTGACGAAGCGATCACTTACGATAAAACTATTGCCACCTATGCCAATGTCAACAAGGCACACGCTTTGATGTTTATGGGCAAAAGCGAAGAAGCCAAAAAACTCTACCTCCAATCGCTCCGCTCCAAAGTCAAAGAGGAGATAGTAGCCGGACTCCAACAAGACACCGCCGATTTTAGAGCGCTTGGACTAGCTCTGAATGTCATCGAACAAATCGAAAAAATCACCGCTGAAGCTACCAAAAAAGGGAAAAAATGAATAGGAGTATAGAGCCATGGAAACGACTAAAAAATATGAAGTAAGAATGGACGACAATGAAGATCGCTATGGTTACAGTCGATACTGTGATGATGGGGATATGCACTATCATGTCGCTTGGTGCGATACCGAAGAAGAGGCGTATCAGTACATTAAAGACCAGATAGATAATACTCTTAGAGAGATGGCTGATGAAGCAGATACCTTTGATGAGTTCATGACGATGGATCTTGCCCATCCTGTAAGCTTTTTCATCTCTCCGACTGGAAGTTCGGGAAACCCTTTTTTCGCTTCAGCAGCATACATACGAGAACGCTCTCCTGCGATTTGGGAAGAACTTAAAACAAAGTCCAAAAGGAGATAAAATGAAAATAATTACTGCTTCAGGAGTTGATACATGAAAAAAATTCTATTCTCTACAATTAGTATAATCTTTTTAATGTACACATCAATCAATGCAGATAGCATTAAATCTTCTAAAAATATCAAGTCATCTGATCAAAATAAATCGATGACTGATGATGAATTTATGAAGCAATTTATGGCTTTAGATAAGAGAGAAAAAAAAGCTAAAGAAGAGTTAGAAGCATCAAAAAGAACAGGTAAAACATTAGATGAAATAAATAATCTTCTTGGTGTGGATAAAAAATAAAACGATGTATTCTATTGCCAATGCTACCAAAAAATCCAAAAACATGAGATAAAAGATGAATCAAGATCAACAAATTCAAATCCTCTACGATTGGGCATTGGCGCACGGGCTGGAGGGCATGTTTCGAAAAGTCGTCGGTGACCATGCCGTCGAGATGAAGGATATTAGCGAGGTAGTGGATAAAACATGGCTTAGCTATTCGCGAAATTACACGATCCCCTACATCCCCGATGAGATCGTACTACTGCAAAAAACAACACGATTCCAGTTTCAAAAAGTAGGGCTTAAAGCTCTGCCAAAAACCCTTTGCACACTCAAATATATCGAGAATTTTTCTGTACCTTCCAATGAACTGACAGAACTTCCCTCGTGCATCGGAGAGCTTAAACATCTGGCCTATTTGGATGCGAGAGAAAATCGGATTTCACACCTGCCCGAGAGCATCGGTGATGCGCGTTCGCTGGTTATGATCCACATGAGCGACAATAACCTCTCCTCCATCCCCAAAAGTATCGGAAATCTCGAATCTCTCGATCGGTTGTTTTTAGCCAACAACCCTATCACAGAACTCCCCGAAGAGTTACGATACTGCTGCTCACTCGAAGTTCTCGATATCTCCAACACACAGATAGAAGAGATTCCACAGTGGTTGGGAGAGATGAAATCTCTTCGCTCATTGATCAGCGATAAGCCCTTCAAACTCTATTTTGAAAAGGCGCTCGAACAGGAGGAGTACGGCGCGATGAAAATCACCTTCCGCCATCGCCTCGAACAAGACCTCATGGACGAAGAACTTCATTCGCAAACACCGTTTTTGATCGGTGATGAGGGATGGCCTATGGGTCGTGCCATCTGGGGAGTCGATGAGAGGGGTGAACACATCGAATATTATCTCAACAGCCGTTGGGGTGACACCCACGGGAAAATCTACAAAGACGGTACACATGAGTTTCTACCGGTGTTACCGCAAATGGGAAAAGTGAGTGAATGGGAGAGCAACTACCGTGTAGAATTGACAATGAAGGGGTTAATATCATGAACAAGATAACTGAGTGTACCTACCTCAATGACATCAAAGGGTGCGAAGTCACCGCGACGTATGAGTGCGGGTATTTTCTGGAGATAGAGTACCTAAAAGACGCAGTCCAAAAATCTCTGGTGATCGAGTTTCAATCCTATGGTGGAAGTATGGGATATGGAACAAAATTTAGCTTTAGCGGTGTAGATCTGCCTCAAACTTTGATATACAAGGAAAGAGCATCGACGAAACTCCCTCTTGAAATGGGCATCCAACGTATCGTAGAGATCAACCGGTATAAAAAGAACGCTGATGAGGAACAGCTCGAAATCGTCTATCTCGACGAAGAGGGTTTAATCCAAACCTATCTTCTCGAATATGAAGACTGGAATCTCGCTCGCTTTCCAAAGAACAAACCATTAACCTATGAAAAAATAGAGTGTGACGACACGGTGATGCCCTCCGAACTCTTCAGCACCGCCGTTTACAAAAATGCGCTGGCATTCGCTCTCAAAGCGCACGGTGCTCAATTGACCCCAGATGGACTGCCGTACTCGTTTCATATCACCAGTGTCGCTTTGGAAGTGATCAATTCGCTGTCCCAGCACCGCATCGCTTATGACGAAGCCAATGTGGCCATTGCATGCGCACTCTTGCACGATGTCCTCGAAGATACCAAGACCACTATGGGGACCGCCTCCATCGATATTCCCGATATTATAAGCGTTCTCCATGGAGTCAATGCACTGACCAAAAACACGTCTCTGCCCTCCAAACAAGAGCAGATGCAAGACAGTCTAAAACGCCTTCAGGAACAGCCTAAATGCGTTCAAATGGTCAAACTCGCAGACCGTATCACCAACCTCGCTCCCGCACCCGATTATTGGAACGAAGAGAAACGTAAAAACTACGTCAAAGAGGCTCAAGAAATATTGGATGCACTGCGCGGATGTAATCCGTATCTCGAAGCGAAACTGCAATACCGGATCGATCATTATGATATCGTCAAAAATGATCCGTTTCTTGCTTTTTATGGTCGTAGAGGAGAGGAGAAAATTCAACTCATTTTAGATAAAAGCCATCCGAAATATCTTAAAACGTTCAAAGCGATCAAAAAACTGAATGAGTATGTTTATGAGACGTATGAGCTGAATCTTTTCCGGCAAAGATTTGAGCATGATACCTACTGCAATATACCAACTGCTGAGGGGTTGCAAGAACATACCAAAGTGGGGATCCAATACATTTCTCATGTACTGAACACCAAAGATCTTCTCAATCTCAATACATCGATAGATCCGAAAATAGAAGAGTATATACGAACAATTTATGAAGGAGAAGGGTGTATTGTTCAATGAACCATTACGTTATCGGAGATGTTCACGGTCATTATGACACCCTAATGGAGCTTGTATCTCTATTACCTTGTGATGCACGCCTAATCTTCGTTGGTGACCTGATCGACCGAGGGAGCAAAAGTGCGGAAGTGGTTCGCTTCGTACGGGAAAACAATCACCTGTGTGTTATGGGAAACCATGAAGAGGCGATGATTACGCAAGGGTTTGTCCTGATGCGCTGTTTTGAAATGGATGAAGATTTGCCAACTCATAGTATGTGGTACAGTAACGGCGGAGTTTGGACGCTCCGATCATACGGACTGGTCAAACTCGAAGAGGGCAAACCGGTTAAATCTGATAATTATGCCGAGGGGCTTCAGCGGTTCAAGGACGATATGAAATGGATGGAAAAACTCCCCCTCTATCTCGAACTCCCGATAGAACATCCATCGCAAAAACCAGTCGTCATCTCCCACGCCCCTATCGCTACTGCATGGGCAATGCGCAAGATTGATTCGATGTATGGCACCTTCGCCCGCCTCGCTACAACATGCCGTCGTGATCCCGATCATAGCGATGCACCGATTTTCAATATCTTCGGACATACTCCGATGCAAAACGGCCCGAGAATAAAAGATCACTTTGTAAACATCGATACTGGGTGCTATATGGGAGATGCTGGATATGGGATTCTCAGCGCTTATTGCATTGAAACTGGGGAAGTTGTCTCCGTTTCCTGAGCCGTATTTTTCAATATAATTTATCTTAGGTTAATCAAAAACAAAAATGTACTAAAACTACTATTTCGCAATATTTTGCCCCATTTCTGCTCTTGACTTTTACCCAAAAAAAGCCTCCTCTTTTCTGAAGCAAACCCATTTCAAACTGCCATTTTTACGCAAAAAAATTTGTACATAAAACACTTGCGCAGAATTTTAAAACACAGTAAACTTTTACTAGTTGCAACCGAGAACGTTCTCAAATTTTCCCTGAATGAAAGGATGAAGTCGCTCTTCATCTTCCATTCTCTTTTCTAAAAATCCTGATCAGATTTTTACTTTTGTCACATGAATTAAAAAAAAGGCCCAATCAGAGGAGGACCTTTTCATGTCTGAATTTCTGTGTCATTACAGGAATTTTACTAAAACCGTATCATCGCAGTTTATTGGCAATGATTCACACAGTGATAAGGAGAAATAACTATGTATGAATATATCAGCGGATGGGAATGGATTACGATCGGCTTGTATAGCATTGTAGGCTTTTTGATGATCCTATTTATGAAACAGACCCGGATGATTGTGTATGGAGTCATTCTCCTCATTGCATCTGTGGTGATTGCTCATAATACCCATCATGACATTTTGGATAAAACATTTATCCCTTATGCCTTTGTTCTTGTATTTGAGTTGATTTTAGCATTTGCGTTTCGAGCCGGTGTTCAAAAAATACTGAAAGAACCAAAGGAGGAGAAAAACGATGAGCGCCTATGAGATTACTGTAATCATAATAGCTATTACCCTCATAGGGTTTTCTATGAATCTCTTTTATCTTATGAAGTCATTTAAAGTAGGGATACTATGTTTAATATTGCTGGCGTCTGCAGAGTTTTGTGTGGAACGGATGCACTATGAGATCAAATGGTACATTTTTACCATAATGCCGTTTTATCTCTTTAGTTTGATATACATGATGGTGAAGCTACGTATTCGGATAGATACGGCACTTAAACGCATCGATGAGCGTGAAAAACAAGAAGCACAGGAAGCACGCATGGAAAAAATACGCTCCGGTGCAGCTGAGATGGCGGAACACTATAAAAGTGATCCTGAACTCAAAGAGTTGAATGAATTCGTCGGTGATTACCGTGACAACGATCCTGTATAGAACGCTTAATCAGCGTGAGCGGTATTACTCTATACAGCTTCTCCCCAATCTGTTTGAAGAATCTATTGTAATTCGTACCTACGGTTCACTCCAAAAGTCTAAACCCACCGGAGAGATCAAAGAGGTCTATTCCAACCAGGCCGATGCACAGCACTCAGTGGATGTGCTAATCGCATCCAAACATAAACGGGGTTATCGCCCTAAAGCTCACAATCATTAAACGAAATAAAGGAGACACAATGACAATGCTTAAACTCATAGGATTTCTGATAGCCCTGTATGCTCTCTATCAAATCATTGATCGGTTCAACCGCTATACCCAGAAAAATGCAGGGTATGAATTCTTTACCGTAGAGCACACCTTGGCAATGGTGTCCGGATATATAGTACTCTACTTCGGATGGGTATGGGGATCACAGGATAAAGACTGGCTTGATGGAATCATCGTGATGCTCATCGGGCTAACAATACTCACTCTTACGATTAAAAACAATTTCAATCAAACGCCAAGACTCTTTGCCATTGCCGGTTCATTGATGCAGATTATCTTTTATATCCCGATCACCTTATTGATCATTCCGATTGTTTTTCTGGCTTTCATGTTTTTTTCACAAATCAAACCGGTCTACAACGTCAACAGCGGGGATTAGAAAGTGAATCCAATTTTGTTCATTGTTACAGTCGGGTTCTATCTCCCGGCGTTTATCCTTGCACTGAGAGCCCATACAATGATTGATTGGATCAACAGTGTGAGCGGATTCGCATTGGGGAGTTTGCTCTTATATATTACTAAGAATCGTAATGACCCAAAAGTAAAACGGTGGCTGGATTATTTTTAGAGTGACACGAATTAAAAGTTAAATCAAACAATAAAAGGATGAAAAATGATTAAGCGATATTGGAAACGGATTACGTTTCTGCTTATAGGGTTGGATGTCATCGTATTTGGCGGCGGATTACTGCTCAGTGTTTATTGTCAACTGAGCGTACAGTAAAAGGAGACAAAGTGCAATCATTACAGCTAAAACTAACTCATCACGCCCAAAAACGGCTCAGTAAGCGTTTGGGTATCAAGACAAAAGAAGCAGCACTGCGGTTTGCTCAGGATGTTGTAAAAAATGGGAGGATCGTTCCGAGCATACAATGCCCCACTATTACGATTATGAGACACGGACACAGCTTTGTATTCGTAAAGGGTGTGGATTACAGCGGTAATAGCATCTTGCTTATGATTACTGCGTGTAATGATGAGAAAAGTTCCGAATGGGAATGGTTCCATCATGGTGAGGTAAGAAAGGTAAGTGCGATTAAGAAATCGAAGATGAATCGGAGACTTTGTTAGATTTTTTCTAAAGTGGGAAGGAGCTCTTTAACATCAACTCCCCACTCTTTGGCCAATACGACCAAATGGGCAAGATTATAGTTGGCTTTGTTCTGACGAAGCTCAATACGAGCAATAAATGAAGTGGAGTTATGACCGAGGATATTGGCCAATTTTAACTGGCTGATTCCCCGTTCTTTACGGAGTTGTTTGATATGCTCAGTCAGTGTATCGTAGTACGCTTTGACATCAGGATGTTCGTCTTTGGACATATCAACCGCCACTCACTATTAGATGGTTGATTTTAATGGAATAGATCAGTTTTAAACAATCACTATTAAGTGAGTATAAAGAGTTGTGAAGATAAAATTTTCACGATCGATTTTAAATATAAGGAAACAAATGAATATAAAATCAATCCTATTTTTTAATCTATTTGTGGTGACTACCTCACTACTTAATGCTACCGATACCGGTGAATCTATTTTTATGGGCAAACGAATCGCAATTGTCCATGAACAAGGGAAGATGCCGGAAGATTGGTATAAAACAACATATGATTTATCCAAAAAGTTTATTGAATCAGGAGAGATAGTCTCTTCAGATATCGTACAGGATGGTGAGAAAGCGGGATTAATCCGATTTTTGGTACCTACTGACAGTTTTTCTGCGGCTATAGGTGAACGGCGTATAGCTTTAAACAGAATCGGAGAGGCGTTTAGAAGTCAGGGATTGCCTATCACGTACCATTATCTCTCTTTTCCTGAGAATAAAATCTTTGGTGATAAACGAATAGGATATATCGTGAACCGGTTTGAAAGCTGCTACTACGAGCCGTTTTTAACCAAGGGATTGCTCAGTCAAGGGGCAACCATTGTAAAACAAGACGAGGATCCGGATATGACGCTAACGATCGGTGTCGATACGTGTATAAGCGGTTTTGAGCTGGAAAGCTATTTAAGTGTAAAGTATAAGGGTGAAACAACCTACATTACCTCCATCAACCGCGAAGCAGGTTTTCCTACTAAGATTGCTCAAAAAAACAATCCATCCGGAATTGGCAGCGATCTGATGCGCTCCGGATCATCGGTGCAACTTGCCAATTCAACAAGTGGCACAGCCGGATTGGCCATAGCCGGTGTTGGTCTTGCGTTGGATCTGTTTGAGCGTTTTTCACCCAAAGATACGGGTGGTATTAAAAATATCGATCTTAAACCGGGAATGACCGTCGATCTTGTCCGATACCATGTCACCCTTGAGGGGAAAGGTCAAAAAAAAGTATCTTTTTATCACACCAATACAGGAACAACACAACATGACGTATATGGAGCAATCGCGAATGACACCTTTGTGTATCCGATGCAAGTGCTCTATCCTTATCTAATCAATTGGATGAAAGACAGTACTGCAATGGAAGCAGGACTGCAACGTCATCACAAAGAACCGGATTTACTAAAAGCGCTCAAAATTCTTCATGAAAATTAGTAGTCCAAAAGTGGAAATGGCATCGAATACGTTTCAAATGGCACAACTCAGCTGTATCGACGGAAATGCTAGTGAATTCAAAAAACAATTAAATAAAGTATCAAAAAGGTAGAGGCATGAAAGAAAAATTTCGTGAAATTTTGCATTCAAAGGAACTCACGTATGTGGCAGTTGGTTTTGCGGTATTGATGTTATTTACTAATCCTGGAAGACTTGAAGTTCATGATTTATCTTCTGATGAAGGGTTTCCCTCGCAGGACAAATATTACAACTGCATTTTATTTTCTTGTGGGAATGAGTGGGGTACCGATGAAGGATATATAAGCAATAATGACGGCTCTCTAGGATATAGAGTTAATAGTTCCCATTACAAATATATTGGCATATTCTATAGCTTTTTTATTGTTGGCGAAAATATGAAAACCCATAAAAAACAGTTTCAATTTATGTCAAAGCCTTAGAAAAGTGTATATAGTATAAAAAATATTATCCTAAATAATGTTCCGTAATACTCGCCCGATTATGTTTCATCTCCCACGAAACCGCTTGCAGGCTCTGCTCGTAGGTGTATCCGGCTTTGGCATATTCCATCATACGCCGCTTCGAAAAATTCCATCTAAGTCCATGTGATCCCTCAGGGGTCATGCCCATTTGCTCACAAGTACTTCGAATGTCATAACTGTATTTTTGGCGATCGATTTTGAAACGTTTATTAGTTTGAAAATGGTGTAAAAGACGGTTATAGGTAGTAGTTGACACCAGAACATCGCCTTCTTTTCCACCTTTTTCCTTGGTAAAGATTACCCCTTTATCGGTTCCGGTAATCGGATCAAGTCGGATGCCAAGCAATTGATCAGGTTTGATGAGCCCTACCCCTTCGATTCGAGCACCTCCCTCATACTGTATTGTGGCAGCAAGTCTATGAAGTGGATCGCTTAATGAAGCAATTAATACATGCGGATGTTGATAGGTACGGTTATGATAGTTATCGGCAACCAGTTTTAAATCTCGCGACATATCCAAAACGTTTTGACGAACGGAAAAATCAAAGTCACCTGCTTCACCATATTGAGACAAGGTATGGCGCTTCAGGGCTATTTCTAATTTACCAATAGCTGAGGATATCTTCTCTAAATACTGTTTGCTGACGTGATACTCCGACTTGTACTCCATATAAGAAGCGACCATTTCGCTGGTAATCGATATCGGATCTTTGATTTTCCAATGTTCCCTCAAATAGTGAAAGAAATTTTCCCAGACGTCACGGTACGCTTTGGCGGTCTTATATGAAGCTATGCATTGGTAATGAGGATGTGTCTTATCAACACGCTCTGTTTTTTTAGCCCCTTCGACAAATATAGTTTTAATCAGCTCTGCCGATTGGTAGTAAACAGATCCTCGCATATGGTCTTCTCGCAAAAGAAATTATGAACGGATTTAGCCGCCGTCCGGCAGTGATGATAAATCATCATGTTAAGTCAATCTACTTTATTATTTTCGTGTAAAGCGCAATCACGGCTCTTTTGGTTACGGTGGTACATATACTCCGTAGAGGATATTGAGCTCCATCGATTTTTAGATTTATAATGTAAAAACGAGAGAACTGTAACATGGAAATTCATTCGATTTTACTTGGAGTGTTTTGTAACGAGAGGTTTTAATATTGCTCGGTTTCTATTTTACAGAAAAAGATGGCTTGTTATCCCCAGTGGAGGGGATTAGGAGAGTTTGACGAAATGGCTTGTAAAAATGCTAAAAGAAATGCTTTTCAAATGGACTTTCAAATGTCAGATTCGCTCAGTTTCAACAATTTTTTCTAAAAAATCATTGATAACCTGCGGGAGAGGGAAAGGGTTTTCTTGTGGATCTGACTCATTTGATTCTGTCATACGTTGAATGAGCCCATTCGGTCCTTTAGTAGCCATAATGATTTGCCCCGAACAAAACAAACGAGAAAGATCATATTTATTCATGAGCTGATCCCAAGCTTGAGTCAAGGCATGAGCCTCAACAACATCAATATAAACTTTCTCATTTTCAATAAATTTACAAAAAAGTGATTTATATATAACTTTTTCGACTGTATACTCTTCGATACTAAAATAGTCATTAGGCGCAATTTTTCTCAAAAACTCATTGCCAAATTTTCTTAATACAGATCGAAAATAATTGGACACTTGTGCCGATGGTGTTGTATAAATACCATTATATGACAAATGCATCCCTAGCAATAAAGGTTTCTTCCCTCCTTCAAAATAAGTTAGAAATAGCTTGAACTTTTCATTTGTGCCAAGCTTTTCAACAGAAGTAATAACATGTTCATAGCGATTAATCATAATCCATTCTCCAATGTATTTGGTGTTTCAATTTCTTTCCATTTTTTCATTATGGTTGAAGGTGCAATGGAAAAACGGTGTTTTTTCTTAAGATAGAGACTAACGCGCTCGTAGCTGTATCCATGATCGATGCGCAATGTACGTACAATCGCCCAGTAGCTCATTAGCTTTTCGTGTTTGTGAGATCCTCTTGTTGTTTTTTGCTTGAATGATACTGCACGAGATGAAGAAAGATCACGTATTTCATCTATGCTCAATGTTTCAAAACTTTTTTGAGTAAGTTTTTTTTCAATTGCACGTGTTACACCAATTGCCAAGATAAGCGCTCCATATGAAATATCACTAGGACTCATATGATCTTTGTATTTTTGAGACAATGGATAAAAAACTTCCCTTTGTTTCTCAAATAAATCAAGACGAATTTCGATTGGAGATTTTGCTAGATAGTTGATATGCCGTGTTTGATCATCTTTACTTAGCTTCAGCATTTTTTCTAGTGCGTCAATCCGTTCATTTGATATCTGAATCATTTTATGACTCCTTTGATTGAAATAGTGTTTCCACTTACTCCTATGCAAATTTCACAAAAGTCAGAATCAATACTAAAAATGTGCAATTTGCATATAGATAACGGATATTTATTGGTTATGTAGTGCTAAGTAATGGATAAATAACGCTAAAAAAACGCTTTTAAAGGGTTAAAGATGATTATTTCAGTGATCAATAAAAAAGGTGGTGTCGGAAAAACACCTATTTCATTCTCACTTGCAAAAGATTTGGGATATGAGCTCCAATCAAATGACAATTCGGTGATTGAAACGATTTATCCTGACAAAGCTCGAATAGGTAGACCAATATTGCAAGATGATTGTGTATATGACTTTGGTGGATTTGTGGATAGCGGTGTGTTGGACATTATCAAAGCTTCCAATGCTGTGATCGTACCGTGCTCTGTCGACTATAACGCACTAATGCGTACCGTTGAGACGATTGAAGAGATCATTGTGGTAAATTCTAACATCATAGTCGTCATCACTAAAACAGAGAAGGAGAGCGATTTTGAGACGTTCCGAGACGAGATCAGTTCATTTTTTGAAGATCTCTATTTTTTAGAGCTTCGTAATTCGAAGATTTTCAAGAACAGTATGGAAACCGGCAAGACGGTTACGCAACTGTATTTTGAGACACCTCTCTCAAAAAGTGCCTATAGAACGGTTTATCAACAGTATCAAAGCCTTATAGAATTGTTTAATAGTGATAAATAACGCTTTTATAGCGCTAAAAAAGGGATAAATATGTCTGAGAAAATCAATATAAAAGAAGCGATAAGAGCTAAAAGGACAGGTGCTGTTAATGTGCAATCGTATGCTGAAGCGGATCGAAAGCGGGGAGGGCGGCCAAAAAAAGATGGTGATCATAAGCTAACGAGAGTGCCTATCTATTTATCCAATAATGAACTTGAAAAAGTTGAACAGGCTGCTGCTCGGTATGGGCTTACTGTGGGTAAATTTATGAAGATGGCGGCGATGATAGAAAGCGCGAAAATGTGAAATGTATAGAGATAAACAAAAACAAAGGTAATTAGATTATGGAAAATGAAAAAATGATCAGTGAGAGAAAAGCAGCTAGTTTATTGAAAATTCACGCTTCTACTTTGATGCATTGGCGAAAAGCTGGACTGATACCAGTGAATTATGAAGAAAAAAAATACATTACAGGGAAAATCCGAATCAACTACAATGAAGCTCAGTTTAGAAATTGGATTCGGCTAAGTATTAACTCAGATTGATTGAAATTTGATCAATTTTATCCAACGTTTCTTTGATTGCTGTGATGGCAATATCGAGATCTGAGAGCATAACGAGGCATGTAATATCATTAAGTTCTTCATCAATCCAAAAAAGCAATTCTTGACGTGTTTTTTCACTGATTAAATTATTGATTTTGTCTTTTGTGAGACGTAATTCATAGTCATTAACAATTTGTCTGAGAATTGTTTTTGAATTTTCAACTGTAAAAATTTCATCTTTGTAGTTTTCTTTTGCTTCAATTAAGGCTCGTGTCAAAATTCGCATATAACCGATATTTTGAAAACGATTGAAAAAAAGACGATCCCATATACCTTGAGAATTTCTAATTTCTTTGAGTGGTTGTAGGTATTTTGAAAGGATATATTTTGACAAAACGGAGTCAATTTCTTGAAAGTTGAAGTCAGATACTTTGATAGCCTCTAAAAAGAATGACTTTGTTTGATTTGGAATATCATTTTGCGCAAAATCATCAATCATACTACCTCGCCCAGTTAAAAGCCAATCTGTAGAGATATTGAATTTTTCAATGAGTTTGACTAAGAAAGTGTGAGGGATAGATACTTTGTTTTGTTCATAGGATTGAATAGTCCGAAATGGAATTTCAAGAATTTCTGAGAACTCTTTTTGGCTAGTTATTTTGAGAAATTCTCGAAATTTTTTAATTCTTTCACCAATAGTCAAATGTAGCCTTGTTTTGTTTAATTATAAGTAAAATTTTAGTTTTATTGTGCAACAATGCAACATATGAACAATATATTGTTCATATGAACATTGTATATGGGTCGAGTTTGGAGACCAGCCCCATATTATTAGGAGTTCCCTTTGTCAAGAAATCCATGTTTTAATTATACCGAGTTTTGCCTCGAAGGCTTTAGAAAAACGTTCCCAATCTTACGGGAAGGTGATCCAACGGCGATAGCCCACCGTCTTTACGAAGACGCTTCTGCTTTCTCTGGCCGTGACGGCCGCTCAAACGCCGGTGGCAGCGCCGATGACTTGCTGTGTCTGGTCGCGGCCGCAGCAGATGTTGAGTTTGAAGTCTACGCAGCGCGCGAGATCAAAGATTCACTTCGAGTGAAGCTCCGTCAGGCGTGGCAAGCTAACGACCATGCCACGATTTTTCGGAAAGCGCGCGACTTCGAACGAAGCGCCTCAATGGCGGTAATTGACCTTCGTGATGTCTTGTGGGCAGACCCTCATAGAATCTCCGAGGATGATGGAGAGGAGATCGAAATCCCTGAAGCCTTTGCGGAGTGGATAGAGGTGATATGTGAGCCGTCGCAAGCTCGATCGGTGATCGGGAATCATTCTCGTAAAAAGCTGCGTCGTAAGCTCGCATCACGGGCTGTAAATTCCCTTTTTGAGGGGGAAGAATGAGCCATAACAATACAAAAAAATATTATTGGCTTAAGTTGAAAGATAATTTTTTTAACGACCCAAAAATAAAAAAACTTCGGAAAATAGCCGGCGGTGACACTTATACTATTATTTTGCAAAAAATTATGCTGCTTTCTATTTGTGATGGAGGTATCATTAAATTTCAAGGGATTGAAAAGACCTTGCAAGAGGAACTGTCTCTCATTCTCGACGAGGATGTCTCTAACGTTGAAATTGCACTTTCATTTATGAATTCTACAGGCTTAATTGAACCACTTTCTGACGAAGAGTTTCTCTTGCCCTCTGTGCCTGTTTTGATCGGTTCCGAGGGAGATTCTGCGGAAAGAATGCGTAAACTACGGGAAAAAAAGAGTTCGCAAAAACAGCTTTCGTCACATTGTGACGCCTTGGTGACAAAAAGTGACACAGAGAAAGAGATAGAGTTAGAGAAAGATTTAATGGGGGATGACGCGCGCGAGGAATATTTGCTTTTCAGAATGGCGGGGGAGGGGATTGAAAACCCAATCGCCTTGAGAAAGACAATCTTGAGCGCACTGAAAAATCCGGACTCGGATGAATCCAAGGATTTTTTGGAATGGCATAATATAACGAATATATGGCCGAGACACATACATGATTTGTACAGTGATTTTTGCAGTTTTGGGCATAAGAATCGAAAAATATGCAAAGAAATCGCGACTGATTACTGGCAAGATTATGGAGTCTCTATTACCCCAATGATGTTTGAGATTGCATTTTATGAATCTTCTAAAGCTCAACAAGGGAAGGGGATTGAATGAAGCGCTTTATAACCCCAGACGAGCTTAAAGAGCGATTTGGGTTTGGAAAAGATTGGCAAGCAAAGCGGCGATCAAAGGCATTTCCACCCACCGAACGGTTGCCTTTTATCAAGGTTGGAGGGTGCGTGAGATATAACATCGAGATCGTTGAAAAATGGCTGGAAGCCCACACTGTTGTCGGATTTGAATGAAGGGTATCGAAATTGCCCTAAAATAATGCTATAATAGTGCCATAAATGACACAATCGAAAGAGTGGCAAAAATGCGTTTCACAAAACCTAAAGATATCACCTTTGATGAACTTGCCATAACCAGCGGAGTAAGCGCGCGCACGATTAAACGATACGCAGCGGGTGGGAACATCACCACCGTAAATGCCGAAGCAATATCTAAAGCCGTGAGCAGCATCCGACGCGGTAGACGCGGTAATCATCGAGACAAAAATGTTTTTATCCCGGAGACACAAAAAGAGTTTTTTTTTCAAATCTCAATGTTTAGACATAATCTTTTTTGGAGTTCGCCGATTGATAAAGTTCGAAACATCGACGGGGTTATAAGCACATACGTCAAATCTCCGAATTTGCACGATATGCATCTACTGGTTCGTTTGTTCGGCAGTAGACGTGTGCTATTGATCGCCAAAGCTGTTTATCAAGCCATTCTTGAAGAATTTGGTATGTCAAGAAGTAAACTCCCACTATTGCCTGAATACCAGAGTGTCGTTCGGATGGTCAACTACTCAATGAGAACCATCCGATGACCAATGCCGCCAAGTTATTGCTTGACAAAATCAATAATGACCCATTGTTTCAAAAGCATGAATTTCGCTTCGTCGGCGGTACCGCGCTGAGTTATCACATAGAGCACCGAATATCCGAAGATCTCGATTTCGCTTTTACATCACCACTCCCAGTGTTTGACATTAAATCGTTTGCTATGAGATATAGAGGGAGTTTTATCCCAGATCCAAAAGCATCAGCATTCGCCATTAATTCCGGCATTGATTTTGATACCCGCTTTATGCGTTATATGATCGACGGGGTCAAGGTGGAATTTTTTTTCCCGGAAGATCCGTTTTCACAAATGTGCCTTAGTGGTGAACGTACCGCATACAACGGGAGCCATATAAACATTCTGAATCTCATCGATGTATCAAAGATGAAAGTCAAAGCGTTGATGGACCGTATAAAAATTCGTGATCTTTATGATGTATCGGAAATACTTGAGAAGGGAATACTCTCTGAAATTGATTTATTTGCAGCCGTATATGACTACAAACAAAAAGACGAGACATGGGTTCTTGATCGTATCGACACGATGAAAGAGCAAAAGGATGATGAGAGTCTATATTTCGCTGATAATAGAGAACCGCCGACATTTGAATCATTGAGAAAAAAACTTTTTGATCGACTGGATGCCTATCTAAAAGAAGATCTTTTAGAGGTAGACAAAGCATTGAATAGCTTGTTTGAACAAGACGCTAAATAAGTCTTAAAATTCTGAGTTATTTCATAGCATTGCTGTATTACTACGAAATAAGTTCTTAGAAATAAAAGATATAAGGACTTTTTAACTAATTTCTTCTCTGCTATTTGACTGCATAGCTTCATGCTGAATCATATTGCTTGCGATTTTAGATCCGGTCAGATAATTCATTGTTAGGTATTTTGTGATCGTATTTGGATCTGAGTGCCCTAATGCACCACTCATATAAATTGCATCTACTCCTTGCTCTGCCATTGCCGAAACCATTACATTTCGCGTGTAATGCAAACTGAACCAGTCCCCAACTTCTTTTTTGAGTCGAGCAGTTTGCTTGGTTCCATCATATAATCTCTGACCTGGATTAACCGGCGACTCGAAAATCCATCCTTCTTTTTCTTGAAATTCTTCCAATGCTGCTTTCACGTTTGGTGGTAAGAATATCTTTTGCTCTTCTCCATTTTTTGGATCCGGTAAGACATAATAATCGTAATCAAATGCGATGTGTTCCCACTTCAGATTAATCACTTCACCTTTTCTGCGACCCTGAAGAGCAAGTAGAAAAAAAGCTCTATAGTAAGGATCGGCAGCATACAATTTCATAATCCCTTGATAAATCGCCTTTAGTCTTTCGGTTGCATTTACTACCATTTTTTTTGATTTTGGGAGTTGGAGTTTAACCGCTTTACAAGGGTTATGGATAATAAGCCTATTTGCAATAGCAATCTCAAAAGATGGACTTAAAACTTCGATTGCTTGCTTAACAGTACGTGGGCTTCCTCCTTTTGTATTGGTTACAAGGTTATTTACAAGTGTCTGAATATCTTTCGGTAGGACATCAGCTGCTTTCTTTTTTCCGAGGACACCTTTAACCTTGTTGTCGTAATAGCTTTTTCGATCCCTTTTATAATTTTTTTCAGGTAAAGTATCTAAATATAGTTTGACGATATCGTCAATAGTTGCTGAATCATCCAGCCCTTTTGTGAGCTTTTCTTTGATCTGCAAGAGTTCTAATTCCGCTTTTGAAATGCGGGTTCTTTTATCCCAACTTTTATCGGAAAAATCGAAAATGCCTTTTTTATTTTTTCCATCGTGCATAAATCTATAATAAAATTTTTTGTGATCTTGATCAGCCCAAAGATTACTCTTTATCCTTATCGGATAGTCTGCTGGATTAATTGCCATGTTTATACCTTTTAGGGGACGAAATGGGGGACGTGTCTTTATAGATTATGGTACATTAAAAAGAATTAAGATACAATTACATCTCCATAGAATAGGTATTTATACATTTTAATATACTATAATACAATGAGGGATGATTGTCTCATAACGGAGTTGTCGCAGGTTCAAATCCTGCAAGACCCACCACACACAAATACACTATACCGCACACAACTTCAAAGCTTTTTATTATTGACAAAATACGCGTAAGACTTGATTTGGCGTAATATTCCTTTTATGCTTTTAGATTATAATACACTAGTTTTATTTTGTTATATTGACTTATTTAAAGAAATTATAGAAAGGATTCTGATGAATAGCACAGTACTTAAGTCGATTGAATCATTTCCACCATTGCGAGAATCAATTAATAAAATTAATCTTATTTGCAATAATGAGAATGTCGATTTTAAAGCGCTTGCTTGTGTTATCGAAGCAGATCCGATTTTATATACGGATATTCTTCATTTTTGCAATGCTCCTCATCATGGGTTTAGTCATACTATTATCTCAATCACTCAGGTAATTTCACTTTTTGGTATTTGTGCGATACGAGGAATGGCCCTTACAGCCGCATTAAAAGCCCATCCCTTTAGTGATCTTACAGCGTATGGGACTACTGTGAATAAGTGGTTTAAAGTAATGGAACTGCAACAACGCTTTTTAGATCTTTGGCTTATGAAGACTCATCGTCCGATTTTACAATCATTAGGGGGACTTACTTTTATCCTTGAAATAGGTCGTTTAGTCGCTTCGTATGTACTGATGTTTAAGGAATATTCATATTGTTTTAGCAAATATAAACCGCATGAACTTTCGTTAGAAGAAAAAAATATTATCGGTCAATCCGGTGATGAGTTGGCTGCCAAATTGTTTAAGTTATGGTATTTCGATGATTTACTTATCGATTCTCTATGCTATTCTCTTAATCCTGCAAATGGATTAAATCCTGAAAAATGTGCTATTTTAGAATGCGCAAGAACCCTTTTTACATTAAATAGTATTGAGCCTTTTGAAAAAATTGAGACTATTTTAAAAGAGTATGACTTACCTATCAATGAGGCACTCCTCGCCTATGAGACCTTGCTAACGGAATTATAGTAGATCGATTGTGGTCATTTTGTGATATGTATGAGTTAAAGAATAATGAAATGTATATATTTTGATGACTTAAAGAGAAGAAAAATGCCTAAAAAACTTCCATGGTATCGATTGATTCAAAGGTCTTATATCCTTAGTCAATTAAACTTGATATTTATTGTACTCATCTCAGTAGTTATTGCCAGCTTTGTATGGCTACTCTCTAAAAACTATTTTGACAACCGTGCACAAGAGCTTTTTGAAGTCAAAGTTCATACCAATATTGATCATCTTGAGAAGCGGATTCTTACGTATGAACATGTATTGCGCAGTGGCGTTGCCTATTTTCAGGGAAGTGAGAATGTTACTGCTCAGGAGTGGCATCAATTTATTCAAACACTTGAAATTAAAAAATACTATCCCGGTATGCAGGGGATGGGCTTTTCATTAATGATTCGGCCGGATGAAGTGGCTATGGTTGAGCAAAAGATGCGGAGGGAAGGTTTCCCAAGCTTTATGATCAAACCAGGAGGAGTGAGAGATCAATACAGTTCTATTCTCTATCTCGAACCTCAAGACAAACGTAATTTGCAAGCAATCGGATATGATATGTATTGCGAGCCTATTCGACGAGAAGCGATGCAAAGGGCGAGAGATACTGGTCTGCCAGCGACTTCTGGACGAGTAAAATTGATTCAAGAGATTGATGCAGATATTCAGCCTGGTATTTTGATGTATTTGCCATTATACAAAATAGGTAAAAAAATAGATACGATTGAAGAGCGGCGTGGTGCCCTTATTGGATTCATCTACAGTCCTTTTCGGATGAAAAATTTGTTGAATACTATTGTTCTTAACGATTCATTGGTGAATTTTGAGGTCTATGATGGTAACAAAAAATCAGAGGGCAGACTTCTTTATCGCTCATCTAAGCCGTCATTCTATGTTTCACAGCATCATGCGCATCGTACCATTAAGATCGGAGGACGCTTATGGTCTATTGATTTATCAAGTACCCCTGAATTTGATGAAGCAATGGATAGTAAGTATCCGGTGCTTTTGACATTAGGCGGAGTGTTTTTATACTTCATCTTATTAACTATCATTGTGACACTCATTCGAAGTCGAGAGATGATTCAGATAAAAACAAATGAAGTTGAGATAAATCGAGAATGGCTTAACTCTTTGCTGAAATCTGCTACCGATGGAATTCACATTCTGGATTCCGAGGGTAAGCTCGTCGAGTACAGCTCCTCTTTCATCCGATCATTGGGATACAGCGAGGAGGAAGCTCAAACTTTAACCATTTTTGATTGGGAAGGGCAAATACCGAAAGAATCTCTTCTTGATATGATGAACTCGATTACCCAATATCCTGTTACGTTCGAAACACGGCACCACCGCAAAGACGGTACCTCTTTTGATGTGGAAATTACGTCTCGAGAGATTTTTTTAGAAGGAAAACGGTATCTTTATGGTTCATCCAGAGATATTTCTGATAGAAAGAACGTAGAAAAAGCACTTCGATATGAAAAAGAGGCGGCGCAAAACTATTTAGATATTGTCGATGTCATAATTGTCGTAGTGGATACCAATAAAAAGGTCAAGCTGATAAACCGTAAAGGATGTGAAATTATCGGCTACACTGCTAACGAAGTAATCGGTAAAAACTGGATAAAGAATTTCTTACCTGAACGAATTCAGATTGAAATCAACGAGATTGCAAACAAATTTATTGAACGTGGTGATAATACGGACTATTATGAAAATCCTATTTTAACCAAGCAGGGGGAAGAGCGACTTATCGCATGGCGAAATACATCTCTATTTGATCCAAACGGAAAATTTATCGGTATTCTAAGTTCGGGGGAAGATATTACCAATATCCGTCAAGCTGAAAAAAAACTTCGTGAGAGTGAAGAGTTTTATAAAACTATATTTTCATCTGTCTACGAAGCTATTTTTATTCTGGAAAAAAATATTATAGTTGATTGTAACGGTATGGCATTGCAATTGTTTGACATGAACAGAGGGACCCTCATCGGAACAAACATCCTTGATACAGCTTGGAATATACAATGTGAGGATATGAATTTTAATACTTATCTTGATATCGCGTATAAGGGTAAGCCTATATTTGCACGCTGTTCATTAGTCATGAATAATGGGACAGATAGTATTAAAATAATTGAAGTAGCTCTTTCAGGATTTGGCAGTGATGCAAGCAAATTGATTTTGATTGCCCGTGATATAACACAAAAGCTTGCAGAGGAAAAAATATTTAGAATACAGACTCGTCAGGCACAAATGGGAGAGATGATTTCGATGATTGCCCATCAATGGCGTCAACCTCTTGCCATTATTAATGCTATAACCTCTCAACTGCAGTTAGAAGAAGTCATGAAAGGTGAAAATAATCCATTTGTTATTGAGAAACTAATGAAAATTGAACAGCAAAGTATCCATCTTTCGCAAACAATTTCTGATTATCGTGATTTTTTTCGTCCTGATAAGCCTAAAGAGTATGTAAGCCTCTCTTTGTTGGTGCATCAAGCCCTCGAACTTATCGATCATACCCTAAAAAGTCACGGGATTAAGGGAGAGGAAATCATCAACAACGATCCAAATCTTTTTACCTATCGTAATGAAGTGCTTCAAGTTTTGATTGCACTTTTGAAAAATTCGTTGGATGCATTTACTGAGAAGGGTATTAAGGAAGGAACTATTACTATTTCTATTGATCAAGATGATGAGTATGGGATTGTTACTATTTGTGATAATGCAGGCGGGATTGCTCCTGACGTGATTGCTAGGCTCTTCACTCCGTATTTTACAACGAAAAATACTAATATCGGCACCGGTCTGGGACTTTACATGAGTAAAACAATTATTGAAGAGCATTGCCATGGGTCTATTGAGGTGAGAAGTAAAGGGCAAGAAGCTATTTTTACTATTAAAATACCACGTGAAAAGGAAGTATTATGATATTCAAAGAAACGTTGGCACAACTTACTTTTTACACTAAAGGGATGCGTGTACTGTATGTAGAAGATGAGATACTGATTCGAGAGAATACCGCATCGCTTATTTCGAGATTTTTTTCTCATGTAGAAACAGCTTCCAATGGTAAAGAGGGATTAAAACTTTATCAGGATGGATTGTTTGATTTGGTAATAACCGATATTTTGATGCCGGAGATGAACGGTGTTGCTATGATTAAAAACATTAAAAAACTTAACTCGGAGCAGAGTATTATTGTTACATCCGCATGTGAAGATACTAAGCATCTGCTTGAACTTATTAATTTGGGTGTAGCACACTTCCTCCTTAAGCCAACGAAGACAGAACAGATGATTCATGTCCTCTATGAAGTGGTTCAAAATATATACAATGCACGAAAAGTTCAAGAGTTTACGTTGAGTCTAAAACAAGAGCTGGTACACCAGACGACTCTTTTAGAGCAGTATAAAGAAGTTGTTGATATATCAATGATTGTGACAAAAACCAATCTACAGGGGCATATTACGTATGCCAATGAAGCATTTTGTAAAACGAGCGGCTATAGCAATGATGAAATAATTATGAAAGGACACAACCTGCTTCGGCATCCTGAGATGAGTTCAGAATTCTATGAAAACCTGTGGAATGTAATTCTTGGTAAACAGACGTGGCACGGAACCATTAAAAATCTGAAAAAAGACGGGAATCACTATATTACGGATACCACAATAAAACCAATTTTAGATGAGTTCGGTGAGATTATTGATTTTATCAGTATCAGTTATGATATTACCGAACTGTTTGATCTTAATGAAGAAATTTGGCAAACCCAGCATGAGATGCTTTCTCTCTTAGGGGAAGTGGGAGAAACCCGTTCTGAAGAGACAGGGAACCATGTCCGTAGAGTTGCCAAGTATTCGAAACTGTTAGCAGAGCTTTATGGACTGGAAGATGAGCAAATTAAGCTTGTGTATAGTGCTTCACCCATGCATGATATTGGTAAAATAGGTATTCCGGATCGGATTTTATTAAAGCCGGCAAAACTTGAGCCAGAAGAATATCATATAATGAAAACGCATAGCACTATTGGGTATGATATTCTTAAAAACTCAAAGCGCCCGCTCCTTCAGGCAGCTGCGATTATTGCTCATGAGCATCACGAGAAATGGGATGGTTCCGGATATCCAAGAGCTATTGTCGGGGAGGAAATCCATGTTTACGGACGGATCACCGCTTTGGCTGATGTGTTTGATGCTTTGAGTTGTGAGCGCGTCTACAAGCGGGCATGGCCGATGGAAAATATTGTTGATTTTATTATTGAAGGACGCGCAAAGCATTTTGATCCAAATCTGGTTGATTTGTTTATGGAAAATATTAGTCAGTTTATCGCTATTGCAGATAAATTTAAAGATTGAGAAGTGATATGAAGGGATTAAGTTGAACAAAAAGGTATTGAACAATTAAATTTTTTTATAATTTAAAATAGGGATCATTATGAAAATTATTATTTGTGGTATGCGTGGATTTGTGGGGAGTGCTTTATATACTTATTTGATAGAACGTTCTGATGTAGTTGAGGGTTTAAGTATTCGTACAGAGACATCCATTGAGACGATTGTTGAGAGTATTGATAATATGGACGTAGTGATCAACCTATCAGGTGCCAATATCTTAGGGCGCTGGAGTGATAGTTATAAAAAAATTTTGCGTCAAAGTCGTTTGGAAAGTACCGACAAATTGGTACGTGCAATTTCTGAGTGTAGAAATCCGCCCCATACGTTTATTAATGCATCTGCGGTTGGTATTTATGATGGAGATCATCAGCATACTGAAACATCTGAGCTCTTTGCCGATGATTTTTTGGCTATGTTGGTACGTGATTGGGAGAAAGCAGCGTTAGCGGCACAGCAAACACGGGTATGTGTGATGCGCTTTGGGGTTGTCTGCGGGAGAAATGGCGGGGCAATACAAAAAATGTTACTCCCGTTTAAAATGGGGTTTGGGGGTAAAATGGGCAAAGGAACTCAAATGGTTTCATGGATTCATTTAGAAGATCTTGTCCGTGCTTGTGCTTTTTTAATTGATAATCCTACTTTTGCAGGGGTAGTGAATTTGACAGCACCCCATCCCACCAGTAATGAAGCTCAAACCAAAATTATCGGAAAAGTATTGCACCGTCCCACCTTTTTCACACTTCCGGCATGGGTGGTAAAACTTGCTTTTGGTGAAGGCTCATCGGTTATGCTCGATTCCAAAGAGGTTTATCCGGAGAGACTTTTGAAGGGTGGATTTGAATTTTTATATCCGACGTTTGAACGGGCTCTCCGTGAGATTGTATCGCACGATTGATTCATGTCAATGGGAAAAGCAGATGAAAATACTATAATCTCTTTTTTTATGGAGATATAATATGACAACCCCAGAATTTTTTAATGATGTTGCACCGATAATAGTGCGTGATCCTCTCTCTGAAGTACTTGGAGCTGCGAGTAATGGCCTCATTGATTATACGTATAGAGATGTTGTGAAACTCGCGGGTCATTCCTGTCCTACAGTAGCCGGTGCATTTTTGATGGTGCAAGAGGGACTTAAATCACTGTATGGAAATGAAACTCCTGTACGTGGAGAAATTAAAGTTCTTATGAAGGGTAAGCTTGGTGATGGAGTCGTGGGAGTGATCGCAAATGTTGCATCGATGATTACAGGAGCAACTGATGTAGGCGGTTTTCACGGACTGGCGGGAAAATTTGATCGACGTCAGTTGTTGTTTTATGATGCAGATATTGAAGGTGAGATGGCATTTGAGCGTGTGGATACCGGTGCACGTGTAGCTCTTAGCTATAATTCTTCGTTTGTTTCTGGCGATGGGCGTATGGGAGAGCTTCTTCCTCTTATCGTCTCTGGTCGTGCTGATGGTGCAGCACGGGAGTTATTTGGAATGTTATGGCAAGATCGTGTAAAACGGATTCTGATAGAAAATAGAAATGACCCTAGACTATTAAAGTGTATAGCACAATAAGCAATTAGCGCATTCGGAGCGCTTCGATTGCTTTACAGATATTGGGTTCTTTAAATGGTTTGACGAGATACCCATTGACCCCTTTTTTAATCATTCGAAGCACTTCATTTTTTCCGCCCTCAGTAGTTGCCATAATAATGCGGGTATTTTTATAGGCAGGATTGGCGCGAACAGTATCCACGACTTGTTCTCCGCTCATGATCGGCATATTCCAATCAAGCATCATTAAATCCACTGAAGCATATTTCATCTGTTCTAGAGCAATTGCACCATTCTCAGCTTCTAAAAAAACAGTCTCCGTACCCAAAACTCTTGTCAAAACATTTCTTAAAAGCATTCGTATAATTTTGCTGTCATCTACCAATAAAACAGTCATAATGTGACCTTCCTGACCTTTTATAATTAGTTATTATGCCATTGTAAAGATTGATTTATAGTTTTTTATGATAATTTTTAATTCGTGATAAGATAATCTTCAAAATCAATTGTTTCGGTTTCAAGAACAGGGTTTAGAGCGTGAACACCGTAAGCTCGAACACTCTCACGTGTTTTGCTAAGGAGCGGATGCCATATAGGGAGTGGAAGATTGTGATAGCGTAAACGGTAGGCACAGGTTTGAGGGAGCCAGTCAAATTCTGATGCTCTTTGCACCGTAAGAGCGGTACATTCTGCAACATGTTTCTGACGGTTGGGATAATCACTGCATCCTCCTGCTTTGAGGTCGTAGCACCGGCATACAACACGCGTCATAAGAACAGGAGCGTCTTCAATCTCTTCATCTTGGAGTTTGTGCAAACAGCACAGTCCACAGCCGTCACACAGAGCTTCCCACTCTTCATGGGAAAGTTCATGGAGTTGTTTGGTTTCCCAAAAAGGATTTGTATATTTTTTCATGATGAAAGTGTAGCATAATTTTTCTATGGCTCTTTATGGGTAACGGTATAGAGAAATTTAAAGACTTCGGCAACCGCAACATAAAGTTTATCAGGAATTTCACGATCGATTTCGATTTTACTCAGAAGTTCTACGAGATCTTCATCTTTTGTAATAGGGAGATTATGCAGTTGGGCGATTTTTATGATATTTTCTGCTGTATTCCCTTTTCCTTTTGCAATAACTTTTGGAGCTTTGTCTTTTATTTTGTCATAGCTTAGAGCAACTGCTTTTTTCATGCTTTTGCCTCAAATCCAAAATGCTTATCAATAATTTCGGGTGTGTAAGCTGTGGAGGAGGGGGTTGTAAGATCCTTATTCTCATAAACACGAAGTATGCGCAGAGTGATTCCTGTATCGATAAGTAAATTTCGCAGGATTTCAAGATGGGTTTGAATCAAGGTCTTTAACTCAGTTTTTTCAGTATGTATTTGAATTTCGAGTTGATTTTCCTCATATAGTCCCATCATCAGAGCTATTTCTCCGTATTCTTTGAGTGTGAGATTTATTTCACAGTAAAACTTTTTTCCTTTTGCTTTTTTAAAAGTAATGGTTCCTTTTTGAAGCTGATCCCATTTGAATGGAAAATAAAGGGAATTAGCACTCTCCAAATGAGACATGAGTTGATAATAATCGATGTTAGTGATAAGTTGATCGATGTGCATTTGAAGGTTTTCATTATTTGGCAAACTTAGTTCTTCAAGGGCAGATTTAAGTATTAAGAGATTGGATTTAACATCACGACCCATATTTTCTTCTAATTCTTCAGATGATACCTCTGCTAAGGTGGCAATTTTCGATTCCATAAAAATACCCGAGTCGGCAATCTTCTCTTTGAGGAGTGAGGCGTTTGCTGTCTGAATGGGTTGTAAAAAGCTCTCGAGTTTAGAGAGTTTTGCTGCCAGTGCCGGTTCTTCTTTTAATGACGCTAGAAGGGTCTTGAGATTATTGGTGACATTTCCCATATTTTTAAATGAGGGATTGTTCTTTAGAATATCAAGGAGGATAGAATTTGATTTGCTATCGGTGAGTGTATCATGAAACAGTGACCCTAAAAAAGTTTTAAGATCATTTTTCTCATACAGATGCGTTAATTGTTCAGGGGATGCGTATTTGATGATTTCTGTGAGTACTTTATTTTGATTGGGGAGTAAGAGCGAAAGTTTGGACTGGATGGTTGTGCTAATCATTAATGATTGCTTTGATCTTTTGGCGGGGGACGAAGCTGTCCTTCTTTAATCCCTTGTGAAATTTTTTCAAGTGTACGTTTGGCTTGCAGTTCTTCATTGATACTGTTGTCTTTAAGTGGGAGAATAAAAGCCAGTAATATGAAAATAAGACTAAAAACCAATCCACCAAGTCCGGCAAGAATCAGCTTGAGTTTATCATCATTCATTTATAAGCTCCCATTCAAATATGGGAATATTATAGCTTATTTTCTAGGATAGTTTACCTGTTGAGACCAGCTGCGCGACTACAGCTTTGTTTTTCATGACTTTATTATAGTAGGTTGGATTATTCATTCCTCCGTTATAGCCACTTACCGCATTAAAAGGGCTATTGCGTTGGTTATGAAGCAATACGACGTAATAGGCCGCTACTTTTGCTGAGAGACGGGTATCCCCCAGAAGTCGTGCGGCAAGTTGAATATCACTGAGTTTATTAAGCCAGCTTAGATTCTTAATATTTTGAGAAACGTGTCTGGCGGTTGATACACGAACTTGCATTGGCCCAAGGGAGGCTTTTGTAATTGATTTTTTATTGTGAAAATCACCTATTGTATTTTTACCGGCACTGCTTTCTGTAATACAGATAGCACTGAGTGTATTTTCATATGTTTTGCCATGTTTGTCAGGAATACTTTTGGCAACGTCTCGAACTGTTTGCAAAACATTAAGTTGCTTTGGACTCATTTGATTACTTGTATTATCGGCTAATGATGCACATACAAAGAGAACTAGGAATGAAAGAAATTTCATTTTTTATACCTCCTTATTTTGGTGATGAAATTTTAAGGTATTCGTAAGCTTTGAATACTGCTATAATCATTTTAGATGGTTTAGTTAAGAAAAAGTAATGAAAATCGGCTGTTTGAGCCTATGTATAGGGAAAGTTGATATTAAGGTTGGCCCACATTATGGGTTTAAAATGTTGCAAATGGTTATATATTTAGTTTTCGTTTAAGTTTGAAAGTAAGATTAAGCTATTTTTAAGCAAAAAAAGAAGGTTTATTGGTGTTAATTATTCTTCACTTGTAAGATAAATCCAGAATTCTTTGTGAGATTTTCCTTGATCAAGAAAGTAAAATTGCAAAATGGCAATCCGATAAAGGGTAATAACCATTTTAGCAAAGGGGATAGCGAGGGAAATTGAAAGCCACCATTGTTGTTCTTTTTCCCCTTTTGAAAGAATCATCTCTTCAATCCCGATATTATTACTTAGATAAACCCCAAATGCCATTGAAAAAATGAAATTCAGGATTACACCGAAGATGGCATAAGAAAAAAATTCGGGTGAAGAGAAATCAATCATATTTATTTACTCTTTATAATTTTTGATGGCATCTTCAAGGATTTTAGTTGCGTGAGCTTTGTCTTCAAATCCTTTTACTTTTACCCATTTATTCGGTTCCAGCATTTTGTAGGTTTCAAAGAAGTTTTTGATTTTTGCCAAAGTATGTTTTGGAATATCCCCAAGATCTTGGATCTCATCGAATGTAGGGTCAATTTTTGATGTTGGAACAGCAAGTAATTTTTCATCAATACCACTTTCATCTTCCATAATAAGAACACCCACTAAACGGCAGTTGGTAACACACCCTTCTACCATAGGATATTCAGTAAGGATCAAGATGTCAGCCGGATCACCGTCTTGGGAAAGTGTTTTATTTACAAAGCCGTAGTTTGCCGGATAGTACATCGCTGAGTGCATGACACGGTCAAGGACTAAGGCACCGCTTTCTTTTTCAACTTCATATTTGATGTTCGATCCGCAGGCAATCTCAATAATTGCTTTAACTTTATCTGGGTTTTCGCCATATCCGATTTTACTAAGATCCATTTGCGTACCTCTTTGTTATTATTTTATTGGTGCGGATTGTAACAAAATTATCTTTTAGCTATATTGAAACATCGCAGTAAAAGTAATTTAATGAACTTTATACTAGAATCACGCCTGCCAAATATCAGTAGAGGAATATAGACGTGGAATTACTAAATAAAGTAATAAAATATTTTACGAAGTCGCAGCCTAAAAACCTCTCAGAGTTAAAAGTATGTGTTAGTGAGTCGTTTTCTAATCATGAGGGTGCAAAAGTAGCTGCAATTACTGCTGCACTGCATCATCACTCTTTAGAGAGCAATGATGTAAAGGCAAAAGTTGCTGCTATTGCTGTAGCCCTTCATCATCATGAACTTGAAAATTCAGGTAAAAACAATGGTTTGGCTGGACTTGCTTCACTGGTCGCAGCGATCCATCACCATAATAAATCTTCTAAATAAGAAATTTTCTGCCTCGAATGAGGCTAGCTTTAGTAGCCTTAGCATAGCCAAAGGGATGAATGCCTTTGGTGTATAAATAACTAAAAAGTAGGGATTATGGCAAAAAAATACATTGACGTAATGGATACAACGTTTCGAGATGGATTTCAATCTGTTTTTGGCGGACGGGTATTGATGAATGATTTTTTCCCTGCGGTTGAAGCAGCTGCTCATGCGGGAATTAAACATTTTGAGTTTGGAGGCGGGGCACGCTTTCAAAGTCTTTTTTTCTATTTAAATGAAAATGCATTTGATATGATGGACCGTTTTCGTGCCATCGTAGGTCCTGATGCAAACCTTCAAACACTTGCTCGTGGTGTCAATACAGTAATGCTCGATACAGGCAGCCGTGAGATGGTTGATTTGCATGCCAAGATGTTTAAAAAGCATGGTACGACAACGATTCGAAATTTCGATGCTCTTAATGATGTTGAAAATCTTAAATACTCAGGTGAGCGTATTGTTCATCACGGTTTGAAGCATGAAGTCGTTGTTACTATGATGGATCTTCCTCCGGGGTGTGTGGGTGCGCATGATGTTGCATTTTATGAAAAAACACTTCGAGAGATTTTGGATTCTGGTATCCCTTACAGCTCAATTTGTTTCAAAGATGCGAGCGGAACATCAAGCCCTCAAAAAGTCTATGAGACCATTCAAATGGCACGTCGTCTTGTTCCTGAGGGGACACACTTGCGCCTTCATACCCATGAAACAGCAGGTGTAAGTGTTGCGTGTTATCTTGCGGCGCTTGATGCTGGGGTTGATGGTATTGATATGGCAGCTTCTCCAGTGAGCGGCGGTACATCTCAACCGGATATTTTAACAATGTTGCATGCAGTCAAGGGTAAGAACTTTGACCTAGGTGGTTTGGAGCTAGAAAAAATCTTACAATACGAAGATGTATTGGGCGATTGTTTGAAAGATTATTTTATACCGCCGGAAGCAACACAAGTTTCACCATTAATCCCTTTCTCCCCGATGCCTGGGGGTGCATTGACAGCAAATACTCAGATGATGCGTGATAATAATATGTTGGATCGTTATCCTGAAGTCATCCGTGCGATGCGTGAAGTGGTTGAAAAAGGGGGATACGGTACATCTGTAACTCCTGTTTCTCAGTTTTATTTTCAACAAGCGCTTAATAATGCCCTTATGGGTCCCTGGAAGAAAATTGCTCCCGGATATGGCAAGATGGTATTAGGCTATTTTGGTAAAACTCCAACGGCTCCTGATGCTGAAGTCGTACGTATTGCCCACGAACAGCTCAAGCTTGAGCCTACTGTAGATAATGCAATCGATATTGCTGACCGTGATGAGAAAAAATCAATTGCGTATTGGAGTGAGCAATTAAAAAAGGAAGGAATTGAGGCAAGTGATGAAAACATTTTCATTGCTGCTTCATGTGATGTCAAAGGGATTGCATTCCTCAAAGGGGAAGCAACCGTAAATGTTCGAAAAAATAGCCCGAAAGAGCACGAAGTAACACGATCAATTCAATCAACATTAAAACAGGAGAATTTTACAATGGCAAATGGCACTTATACGGTAATCGTAGATGGACAACAATACAATGTACAAATTGTAGACGGAAACGCAAATGTTCAATCAGTAGCAGCGGCAGCTCCGGTTGCGGCACCAGTTGCAGCTCCAGTGGCAGCAGCACCTGTAGCCAATGAAAATGCTATTCGTTCAGAACTTCCGGGTTCTGTATTTAAACTTTTAGCGCAAGTGGGTGCTCCAATCAATGCGGGAGATAAGATTATGATCCTTGAAGCGATGAAAATGGAGATCGACGTTCTAGCCCCTCGTTCGGGTATTTTAAGTGCAGTTATGGTTCAAGTCAATGATAAAATTGAAGCGGGTCAAGTTCTCGCAATCGTAGACTAAAATACATTCTTTTGAGCGCCAAACGGAGCAAAGCCCCGTTTGGCTACGCTTGCCGCTAAGGCACTAAAGCTTGCCTCTTTCGAGGCAGAATATTTAATTTAGTAATGCTTGCTTGGTAGCTTCCATCTTGCTTATAATAAGCGGGATAATATTCTCACTTTTTGTTTTATCAATAAATCCATCCGCTCCCAAAGCCGCTGCTTCACGTTTATTGTTTTCACCCGTCATAGAACTGTTGACGATAACAGGGATTGCTTTTGTAAGTGGGTTAGCTTTTAGCTGACGAACGACAGTAAATCCTGACATTTCCGGCATTTCGATATCGGTAATAATGGCAGGTATGGAAGAAGGGTTTGGATGAGCATTTACAAAATCTATAAGTTCTTTACCATTATTAAATATTTGATAGGAGAGATTGGCATTTATAAAAACTTGACGTAAATGGCGTTGTGCTGTTTTAGAATCTTCGGCAATTAAAACCGTTCCATTTTTTAGCTTTTCGGGAATGAGTATGTTGACTAGATTTGAGGAAGATGCTGATATGTTTACCATTGCTTGCGGAATCACATCTGCAAGAAGTTTTTCGTAATCCAATATCAAACACAAACTGCCATCATCCAAGCGGGTGTCGTTAATTATTAATCCATCTTCACCAAGCCGATAACTATCGGGGGCGTGCATCTCATTCCAATTTTTCTTGATGACGCGATAGGCAAACATAATTCGTATACCGATAATAATTCCATTAAAATCACAAATAAGAAGATTAGAAAGTTTTTTCTTTTCGGCGGGGAGTTCTGCGCCAAGCCATTTTGGGAGATTGAGAATAGGAATTTGAAGACCGCGTAAAACGATAGTTCCCTCTAATAATGGATGAGCTGAGGGGATGAGTGTCAGAAGGTGATGTTTTGCTTCAACGACTTCTCGTGTTTTAAAAACATTAATGGCATAATAAGCAGACGTTTGTGCGGCATCTATTTTAAAGATTAAAAGCTGTACTTCATTATTTTTTGCCAGGTTAGTGGCCCCATCTACGTGTTCTAAAAGAGACATCTTCACCCTCAACTATTTTCTTGTGTTTATCATATCTAAACTGAAGCTTTTTTTTACTAAAAACTAAAGCCATATCACTGTAAAATTATAAATTAGTATCAATAATAGTGAAAGGGGGCATTTTATGGGTCAAACAACTGCTTGTCCGCTTGATTGTTATGATGCTTGTCGTATTTTTGTGGACGTTAATGGCAAGATTAAAGGGGATAAAACGCATCCTGTAACGCAAGGGTATTTGTGTCCTCATTTAAATCATTTTAATGGTTTCCAACGCCTTTCTCAGCCACGTTATAATGGAAAAATAATTACAATGAATGAGGCGATAGAGATTCTATTGCAGAGATTACAAACAGCCAAAGCTGAAAAAACACTTTTTTATAGAGGAAGCGGAAATATAGCTCTTATGCAGCGCTCGATGGATCATTTCTTTGGTCAAATGGGTGCTACAGGGACGCGAGGTTCACTATGCGATGGTGCAGGAGAGGCTGGAATTCTAGCAGGACGCGGAGTGAATTATCCGCTCTCTCCTTCCATGATTGATGAGTGCGAAGTAGTGATAGTTTGGGGAAAAAATCCTCATACTACGCATTCCCATTTGTTGCCGTTTTTAAAAAATAAGAAAATTATCGTTATCGACCCTATAAAAACATCATTGGCGCAAAATGCTGATATTCATATCCAAATTAAGCCTCATTGTGATATCCATTTAGCATTATTGCTCTCACGGTTTACTGTTATCGAAGGGATGCACGATAAAGAATTTTTAGAAAAACATGCAAGTGAATATGAGGAATTTTATGAACTGACGCAAACCGTGAGGATTAAAGCAACTTTAGATGCCATTGACGTGACACTGGGGCAGATTGGTTCGATATTAGAACTTATTCATGGAAAAAAGACGGTGATTTTAGTAGGAGTCGGTGTTCAAAAATATCAAAATGGTTCGGATGCGGTGCGTGCCATTGATGGATTTGCAGCACTTTTGGGATTATTCGGTAAACGTGGGTGCGGTGTGAGCTTTTTAGGTTCATCGAAAGAGGGATTGACCCTTCCTTTTATTTCAATGCATAAAAGTGTACCTTTTCCAACGATAAATTTTTCCAATTTTGAAACAGTATTTGTCCAAGGTGGAAATCCGCTTGCTCAAATGCCAAACTCTGCTAAAGTACGTGAAGAGTTTGCAAATACGGAATTTAAAATCTATTTTGGTTTGTATGAAAATGAAACTTCATATGCATCGAATTTAGTTATTCCGGCAAAAACATTTTTAGAAAAAAATGATATTCGTGCATCGTATGGTGATTTTACTCTTCAAAAGATGTCAAAATTATGCAAAAGTGAAATCGGAATTTCAGAGTATGCTCTCTCGAAGTTGTTAAGTGATCATTTTAATCTCTTGCTTCCTGGTGAAGAAGAGTGTTTAGAGATGCTAAGTGAGCAAATGGAGAGTATTGATGGCGTTAGCCTCAAGAAAAATCGTCCTAATATTCCCTATGGAGATGGATTTGCAACCAATTCGGGTGAATTTGAGTTTATGGATGAGGTGGATTTGAGCTTTAGAGATGATGAAGGGTTATTTTTAATTACACCTAAATCACTACGGTCATTAAATTCACAATTCCACCGTGAAAAAGAGATCTTTTTGCATCCTGAATGTGGATTTGATGAGGGTGAAACGGTGAAAGTGAGCAATAAAGTAGGATCTATTTCTCTTGTTGTCCATTATGATAGTAGACTTCGACATGATTGTGCGTTGATTTATACAGGAACGCCCGAAGTGAATGTGTTGACCCCAAGCCTTCTTAGTTTTGAAGGTGAAAATGCGGTATATCAAGAATTTAAAATAAAGGTAGAAAAAAATGATAACAAGTAATTTTGAACAGTATGTCCTTCCCACGTATGGTCGTCAGCCTATCAGTTTCGTGGAAGGTAAAAATGCGATTTTAGTCGACAGTGAAGGGAAAGAGTATATCGATTTTGCTGCAGGAATCGCGGTGTGCAGTGTGGGACATTCCAATGATCGCCTAACCAAAGCAATATGTGACCAAGTTTCTAAAATTATTCATGTCTCTAATTTGTATTACATTGAGCCGCAAGCTGTGTGTGCCAAAAAAATTGTAGAGCTTAGCGGTTATAACATGAAATGTTTTTTTGGTAACAGTGGTGCTGAGGCAAATGAAGGGGCGATTAAAATTGCCCGCAAATTTGGAGAAGTAGATGGAGAAGCCAAGCGATATAAAATTATTACACTCGAACACTCCTTTCACGGACGTACGATTACCGCACTTAAAGCAACGGGTCAAGAATTGATGCACAACTATTTTGGACCTTTCCCCGATGGTTTTGTGTACGCTAAAAATATTGATGAGATTGAATCGCTGTTGGATGAGCATACGGTTGCGGTGATGATTGAGCTGGTACAAGGGGAAGGCGGAGTTCAGCCGCTGGATTTGGCAAAGGTACAAGTCTTGGCAAAGTTGCTTAAATCGCATAATATTTTGTTAATGGTGGATGAAGTTCAGACGGGAATTTACCGTACGGGTGAGTTTTTAGCCTCCAATTTGTATGGGATTGAACCTGATGTTATTACTCTCGCCAAAGGGTTAGGCGGCGGTGTTCCAATCGGTGTCGTAATGACTAATCGCCTTGATATTTTTGCCCCTGGAGATCATGGTTCAACGTTTGGGGGGAATTATCTCTCTACGGCTGCTGCGAATGAAGTTCTTGATATTCTCGAAGAACTAAAAGTCAGCGGTGAACTGGATGAGACGTTAATCTATTTTGAAACGGCATTGGAAGCGTTTGCTCAAAAACATCCTGCCGTATTCCAAGGACATGTAGGATTTGGACTGATGCGCGGATTGCGTGTTGTTGATGCCGATACATTGGGTAAAATCATTAATAGTGCACGTAATCATGGGGTGATTGTTCTCAAAGCAGGGCGCAATACGCTGCGTTTTCTCCCTCCGCTTACGATTACTAAGGCAAATATTGATGAGGGATTTGTGCGACTAGAGAAAGCGATGGAGAATCTGTAAGTGCTTTTTAGCAGTTATATGAATGAATGGCTGTATGGGGAAAACGGCTATTACGGCACCTATCGACCAATTGGTAAAAAAGGGGACTTCTATACCGCAGTGAGTACCTCCAAATTTTTTGGAGGAGCGATTGCCGGCCATATTATTAAGCGAATTGATGAAGGCTTTTTAACTCATGACGCGCTTATTTGTGAAATTGGTGCCCATCATGGCTATCTCCTTGCCGATATTATTGAATTTCTACATACGCTACGCCCTGCGTTACTGGAGACTCTCCGTTTTGGTATTATTGAGCGTTTTGACCCGCTTCAAGATCAGCAGAGACGTTATTTTGCTGACTCTTTCGGAACTGCCGTTACACTGGAACATTATCACGATGTACGTGAAATAGAGACGTCATGCGCCTTTTTTATTGCCAATGAAATCTTTGATGCGTTTGCGTGCGAACTTTTCTATAAAGGGAAGATAGGTCGCATGTTTGAGGGTAAAATACTCTTTGATATGGAATCACCTGAGTGTGCCGAACATGCTTTAAAGTATAAAAAAGATCGTGGGGAAATCGCGGCAGGATACGAATCTTTTGCACAGTCAATGGTCGAGAGTGTTCCAAAATTTGAATTTATGAGTTTCGATTATGGTGAATTGGAAGCGCGCAGTGATTTTTCGATACGTGTTTACCAAGAGCACCAAGTAACACCGCTATTTGATGAAGATTTAGTTTTAGATGAGGTATTTGGAATGACTGACATTACCTATGATGTGAATTTTTCGCATGTACGAGATGCCTTTGAAGCGCAAGGGATGAAATGTATTCAATTTGTAACGCAGTTAGTGGCATTGGTTGAAATGGGAATTTTGGATTTGTTCTCAATACTCAAAGAAAATGTCAGTGATGAAATCTATGTCCAAGAACTCGAAAAAGTTAAAATTCTCATAACTCCTTCTCTGATGGGGGAGCGGTTTAAGATGATACGGTTTACGCAAGGGTAAAAAGTGAAATTTATTTTGTTATTTCTAATAGGGACTTTATCGATTAATGCAACACAATTGCATGATGCTGTGTATGAGGGAAATAGTGAAAAAGTAAAAAAATATTTGGCAGTTACGCATAAAGTGGATGAACCTAATCAAGCGGGTTTGAGCCCTTTGCATGTTGCGATTAAACTGGGTGATATTCCGATGGCGAAGTTTTTGCTCTCTCAGGGAGCAGATATAAATTTTCAAGATTTTAAAGGCAATACTCCATTGATTTTAGCAATTAAGAAAAAAAACTTGGAACTGACGACATTTGTGGTGATGAACGGTGCGGATGTTAATTTGGTCAATAATGAAGGAATCAGCCCATTGCATCAAGCAGCGTTTAGCGGAAATGATTTAGTGGTTGATTTTTTGCTCAAAGCAAAAGCGGATCCGAAAGTTAAAAATAATGAGGGCGCAACGCCGTACGATTTTGCAGTAGCAAAGAAAAATATGAATAGTGCTCAAATGTTAAAATAAAGTGTTAGGAACAACGATGCAAGTAAAAGTAAACGGTGAAATACGCGAGATAAACGAGAATTCAACTCTGTATGATGTAATCCATTCTTTGGCTCTTGAAGAGCGAGTAATGGCAGCAGCAATCAATATGCAGATTGTGAAAAAAGATGGCTGGAGCAGTGCTGTATTGAACGATGGTGATGTAATTGAACTGCTTGATTTTGTAGGGGGTGGGTGAGAGATTTTGTTTTGATAATTTTTATCGAAGCATTTGGATTAATATATCTACCAGACTTTCATCAAATTGTGTACTCATATCGCGTTTCATCATCAGAAGTGCTTCAAAACTCGTATAGTTTTTTCGAAAAGTCCGCTTCGTTGTCAGAGCATCAAAAGTATCACACATTCCGATGATACGAGCGGCTTTAGGGATCATTTTGTCTGGGAGATGCTCAGGATAACCAGAACCGTCAAGCCTTTCATGATGATGCTTAACTCCTTGAAGAATAATCTGATTTATAATTCCATTTTTTACTAAAATTTCGTATCCGGCCACTGAATGCTGTTTGACCGTTTCAAATTCATCCTCTTTTAGAGTGGAGGGTTTATCTAAAATTACTGAATCAATCCGTATTTTTCCAATGTCATGCAACAGTCCTGCATAAGTCAAATCGATCAACTCTTCTTGACTCATCTTGAGCTTATTTCCGATAATAGTTACAAAAAAAGCTACATTGGTACTGTGATTGTGTGTGGTATAGGTTTCAGGCATGAATTTTAGAATGATTGGCATTGCATTTATATTAGTATTGAGGGTATCAATGATTCCACGCACACACGCATATAAGGCATCATGGTGAAGATTTTCATCTCTTTTTTCAAATAAATAACGGGTTAATTCGGCAGTTGTTGAATAGACAAAAAAGAGTTTTTGTTTCAAATCACTAATATGTGTACTTTTTTCTGTGATATTTAATGCTTCAGAAATCGGATCTGCTATTTTTTTAGAATGATTTAAAGGAGGAATTGAATTGTGGAGAGCCATATAATCGTTGAGCTTATCTGAATCATGATATTTAATATACATTGTCTCATGATTTATCAATTTTTTCATAAGATTTTCATCTAAAATTGTACCTGATTCAATAATGACTACAAAATTGTTATAACGTTTGATATAAATATCAAAAGGAATTACTTCTCCTTGCATCAGTATATCCATACTAATAGGATTATATTCGTGATTGATAATTATTTTAGCTACTTTTGCCATACTATAGTATTTGAACCTTTCTTCTTATACATAATTCTCTTTATTTTAGAAAATGACTATTATTTTTTAATATTTCATCTTCTTTTAGCTTAAGTATTTAAAAGTTTCTCATATTTTGTTTTGAGGATAAGGTACTTTTTGTGAAGTAATTCATACTCTTTTTGGTAATCAATTTCACTCTCTTCGGAGGAAGTTACCGTTAATGTTGGAGTATTAACGGCGGAAGAAGCAATAATATAGGTAACTTCCTTCCCATTTTCTTCTTTGACAACCGTTTTAAGTTCTCCATTCATTGTTTTTTTGATAACATTATGAATGCTTTGTCGGTTTTGTGCAGCATATTTTTGAATTGAAATGAGTTCTTCCATTAGAGGTTAGCTGCTTTTCTTCATATATTCGGCTACAAGGACAATTTGTGTGCCATTGATCTTACCCTCGATAAATTTGGCATCATCAGTGAGATGAATATTTTTGACAATGGTTCCGCGTTTGGCAGTAAATCCAGCCCCTTTGACCTCTAAATCTTTGATAAGAGTAACCGTATCGCCTTCGCATAAGATCGTTCCGTTACTATCACGATGAACGACTGTTTCCTCAGCAACTTCATTGGAGACTTTTAATAATCCGGCATCTGCCCATGCTTTGATATCGTCTTCGAAATACATCATATCTACTAAGTCTGACTCACCTAATGCTTTAAGGAGACGATACGACATTACAGCAACGGCAGGTATTTCACTCCACATTGAATCATTTAAACAGCGCCAGTGATCAGCATCAAGGGTTTTTGGATCAGCAATTTGTGTACGGCACGTTTCACAAAGAGTTAAAGATTGTTCGTCACTCCCGTCTCCGATATTGTAAATCTCTAAATTTTCTGTTGCTCCACAGAGTTCACATTGAGTGTTATTGCGCATAGTATTCCTTTTGATTTATTGTAATGCAACGACAGCGATAGCATAATCGCCATCGTGGGTAATGGATACAGAAGTATGAGTAATCGCAAAAGTGTATTGCACCTTAGGAGTTAAGGTAATTTGCGGAGCACCTCTGGATGACTTTGAGAGAATTATATCGTGAAACCCGCATTCATGTCCAATCCCACACCCAAGAGCCTTTGAACATGCCTCTTTAGCTGCCCAAAAACCTGCGGCTGTAGAATAATTTTTGACAAGAGCAATCTCATCAGCACAGAGAAATTTTTGTAATGCATGATCACCAAAACGCTCTATGAGACGTTTCATCCGAGCTGTTTTAATGAGATCGATTCCTATCATACGTTATTATTGGACGACAAAATCAACAAAGTAAACGTTTTTAATTTTCCCATCTTTGACTCGGGTATTGAGTTCTGAGACAATCTGCTCTTTGAGTGTTTCTTTTCCTTTTACGGTTGAGATCTCTTCGAGAGATTTAGAAGAGAGAATACGGATAATAATATCGCGTAATACAGGTTTCTTTGTCTCAAGTTCCAGTGCTAACTCTTCTCCTTCTAATTCAAGGTTCATTTCTACCTTTAAATAGCGTCTGCCACTCTCAGAGAGAAGATTGACGGTGAAAAGATCAAGCGGGAACATAATACCAACTTCTGTTGCGGATGAACCGTGTCCTTCACTCTCAGCCGCTGGAGCTTCACTTTCAGCTGCTTTTCCTTCACCCTTTGCGGAAGCTTCTTTATGGGTTGCCGCTCCAGATTCTTCTTCATGGCTGCCCATCATCATAAAGGCAATAATTCCACCAATGATAATAATAAGAAATAAAACCGCGATGATAATAATCAGTAACATATTCCCTGATTTTTTCTTTTCACCACCCTCTGGGGCACCTTCTTCGTGGTGTTCTTTTTCTTTTTCGGCCATCCGTTGCTCCTATGAAAGTAAATATTCTCTTTATTGTACCTTGAAACCTTTGAAATTTGTCCCGATTTGAGTAAACTTGTGAGATTAAAGTGGGGTTTGCTATATGATTGAGTTATTTTTTGGATTTATTGGTCGTCCTTTTTTAAATCTATTTGAGAGCATTGAGCGTTTTGGTGTTTTTATTCTATTTCAAATAAGACTGTTTCGTCTTTATCCAAAAGTTTTTAAGCGTCTAACGATTCTACTGACTCAAATAGATATTATTGGGCTTGGTTGTGTGGGTGTTGTAACGCTTACCGCATTATTTACGGGAATGGTGGAAGCAATTCAGCTTTACAGCGGATTTCATCAATTTGGGATTGAGAGTTTTATCGGATATACTATTTTCCTCTCCATTACCAAAGAACTTGGACCTGTATTTGCCTCATTGATGCTTATCTCTCGCTCTATTAGTGCCATGGCAGCAGAGCTTGGGACAATGAAAGTAAGTGAACAAATTGATGCTATCGATATTTTGGGGGTAGATTCAAAAGAATATTTGTTAGTGCCAAGAATCATTGCAACGGTTATTTCATTACCATTACTTGTTATCTGGTTTGACTTTATTGCGATTTCATCAGCATATTTTATTTCAACCAGTGTACTTGGGATTAATGCTATCGCATATCAAGAGACGGTGATGCGATTGGGAGAGTTTGATGATATTATGGCCGGAGTTATAAAGGCTGCAGTATTTGGGTGGATTGTAAGTGCTATAGGGAGTTATATCGGATACCACACCACCGGTGGTGCTCGCGGAGTAGGACAATCAACGATTTATGCCGTTGTTTATTCGGCAGTGGCTATTTTCATTGCCAACTACTTTATGTCATCATTATTTTTATACTTGGATTGGTAATTATTCCCCAAGCTCACTGAGTGGGCGAAACTGAAATGTCTCAGGGTCATAATACTCTATTCCGCCTGTTTCAATATCGTAATACCAGCCATGAATAAAGAGTTTTTCTTCTTCTGCTAATTTTTTAACATACGGATAAGTGAGAAGATTCTCAATTTGTGTTACAACGGAAAGCTGTTCAGTTGCCCGAAGCAATTCTTCACGAGGAGCATTGTATCCTAAGGCTATCATTGCCATAGATTTTGCTTTTTCTCCCAGTGTCAGCCATTTGGCCGTATGAACCATGGAGGTATTGCAAGTAGGGTTATAGAGGGCTGCAATCGCTCCACAGTGGGAATGCCCACAAATGATAATTTCAGAAACTTCCAAAACACCAACAGCGTATTCAATTCCTGCCGCAGTTGAGTGAAAATCTTCATCAGGTTTATATGGGGCAACAAAATTTCCTACATTGCGAACAACGAATAAATCTCCAGGGTGTGTCTGAACGATCAAATCGGGGATAACGCGTGAATCAGAACAGCCAATAAATAAAGCAGGAGGGTTTTGTCCATTTTGGACGAGATTAAGAAGTTGTGCTTCATGTTTTTTAAAATAGGTTTGTTGGAATGTTTCATTTCCTTTGACAAATTCCTGAAGAAGTTGTGCACTTCTATCCGAACTGTTAAGGCTTAATGACATTCTTTAATCCCAAGAGTGCATAAAATATTTTCATAAATGGCTCCCCCTTCTCGGTCGCAATCATCATGGTACTCAATGGTAATCATTTTCATCCCGCCGGTTACATCTCCAGCATAAATAAGAGGTTCAATAGAACACTCTGATGTACATTTTTGAATTGCTTCTTCAATTTGTTTTTTTTCTTGGGGTGTTGAATAGGCAAGGGAGAGTTTGGTGTATCGTTCTTCAGATTTGTGATCTGCAATGATAGAGGATTTTTCCATAATAGTTACCTTGATATTTTAATAAAAGTTATTATAGCAAAGAAGCGTTAAAACCACTCTAATAGCTTACTAACTTCGTCAATTTCATAGCATTTAATAGCGGTTTTTTCGAGCGGTTTTTTTGGTATCAGGGCTTTGGTGATTTGCTGTGAATGGGCTTCTTTGAGACGCTGATCGAGTTGATAGACTTCACGAATATCTCCGACAAGGGAAACTTCTCCGATAAATACCGTCTCTTTTGAGATGGCACGGTTACGAAAACTGCTGATGATGGCGGCGAGAATGGCTAAATCGGCAGACGTTTCGGTGATTTTTATACCGCCGGTGATATTGACAAAAACATCGTAACTGTTGAGAGGAATTTCAAGTTTACGCTCCAAAAGGGCTAAGAGCATATTGAGACGGTTGTTATCAAATCCTGTTGCTTGGCGTTTGGGATTGGGGGCGTGAGTATCGCTGACCAGTGCTTGTACTTCGAGGACGATAGGTCGTGAACCCTCCATGATGACAGTGAGAGCAGAGCCGCTTTGGGATTTACTGCGGTTGAAAAAACGCGATGAGAGGTCTTTTGCTGACATTAATCCCTCACTGCGCATTTCAAAAACTCCTATTTCGCTGGTAGGACCAAAACGGTTTTTAAATCCACGTAAAATGCGCAGTTCATGACTGCTATCCCCTTCGAAATATAAAACGACATCCACCATGTGTTCGAGTACGCGAGGTCCTGCGATAGAGCCCTCTTTGGTGATATGTCCGATGATGAAGATGGCGATACGCCGCTCTTTGGCAATCCGCATTAGATCAAAGGTGATTTGTCGCACCTGCGTTACCGATCCGGGAGCAGAAGCTATGGTTTCGGAATAGAGAGTTTGGATTGAATCAATGATGATGCACTCATATGCTCTCTCATGGAGTTCGCTTAAAACTTGTTCAAGCCGTATTTCGGCAAGGAGATAGAGATTGTCGACATTGGCGCCCAGTCGGTTGGCACGTAGTTTAATCTGCCCCTCACTCTCTTCCCCTGATACATACAGTATATTTTTATTTTGACGAGCAAGATTTGAGCCGATTTTAAGCAATAGCGTCGATTTTCCCACACCGGGACTTCCTCCGATAAGTACCAATGATCCCGGAACAATTCCACCTCCCAACACCATATCAAGCTCGGAATCATCACTGCTGTAGCGCTCTGTTGTCTCTTCTTGGATTTTAGTAATCTCTTTGGCTTTGGAGGCATCTGAGGGTGATGATGAAGCGGTGATTTTAATAATATCTTGCTGCTGTCCATTCAGCTCAACGAAGCTATCCCAACTGCCGCAGTTGGTACATTTTCCCATCCATTTCGGGGTAGTAAATCCGCAGTGCTGACATTCAAAGAGAGTTGTTTTTTTCTTGGCCATTATTTTTGGTTTTCTTCCCCATAAATCGCATCTAAAATTCCGTCCACAAACTCATATTTGTTAAACGGTATCAAATGTTCTGGTTGTTCTCCGACACCAATGAAGAGAATAGGGAGTTCAAGAGCGTAGGCGATACTGAAAACAGAACCTCCTTTTGCTGTACCATCAAGTTTGGTAATAATAATTCCATCGATGCCGATCATTTCGTTGAAGGCTTTAGCTTGAGCGATGGCAGAGCTTCCTTGTGTTCCATCAAGGATAAGAATTTTACGGTGCGGTGCACCTGTGTGAGCTTTATCGCAGATACGGACAATTTTTTTGAGTTCATTGCCAAGGTTGGTTTGGGTATGGAGGCGTCCGGCAGTGTCGATAATGACCTGCTCAAATCCTCGTGCTTTAGCCGATTCGATGGTATCGTAGGCAACGGCGCTTGGGTCATGCCCTTGACGGGAGGAAATGATGGGAATTTCGAGTTTGTCTGCCCAACGGGTGAGTTGTTCGATGGCAGCGGCACGGAAGGTGTCTCCTGCTCCTAGTATGACACGTTCGCCGTTATTCAGATGATGTTTTGCGAGTTTCGCAATCGTAGTCGTTTTTCCGGCACCGTTGACACCGATAATAAGGGTTACGGTAGGTTTGTCAGGGTTATCGGGGAGGGTATTTTGTGCAAAGCTTAGGGTTGCGAGAAGTTTAGAGCGTAATTGTTCGCGAGAAACCTCATTTTGGTAGAGTTCTCGCATGATGATTTCGACAAGATCATATTCGACATCAGCTTCAAGGAGTATATTTTCGAGTTCCTCTTTGGTGATAGTTGGTTTTTTATCAGGTATGATAGCACTAATGGCGTCAATGGTCTTTTGTAACCCTTTTTTAATAAAACTAAACATTGTTATTTACCCAACGCTTGTGCAATATCACTATCAATCATCTCTTCGGGAGTTGCCCCTGCATAGTGGGTGATATATTGACCGTTTTTATACAAAATCATGAGTGGAATAGGAAACTGTTGTCCCACCCCGATGGTGGATGCAATGGCACGGGAGAGGTCTTGATTTTGAGCTTTGTTGGAGATAAGGTATTCACCGCCATACTTTTGTTTAAATTTTTCAAGATCATCATTGGAGACATCATCTTCGATAGTAAGCCCCATAACGATTAAATCATCCCCGTATTTTTTTTGCAAATTTCCTAAATGACGCACTTCAGCACGACATGGAGGACACCATGTAGCAAAAACATCAAAGAGTACAATTTTGTTTTTACTATCACTGAGGGTGAAATTGGTTCCCTGTTTTTCAACACTGTACGATTTGCCTTGAGTATCAAGCAGATTGAATGTGGCAGTAGAGACCATCGATTCTTCGGGTGAGTTGTCACCACATCCGGTAAAGAAGAGCGTTATAGAAACTAAAGAGATAAAAAAAGAGGAAAAACGCATGGATAACCTTTGTAAATTGGCTAGAATATGGTGATTATATCGAAAAAGGTTTAGAAGTGACCAAAAATGATTTTCGCGACTACTGTTTAAAACAACAACGGAATCTTCCAAAAAGAGGAAAATTGTATCGTGATTCACGTGTTAATTATTATCTTTTAAAAGTTTTACGTCATCACAAATCAAAGCGGATTTTATTTTACTGGCCTTTTGGTTTTGAAGCCGATATTCGTCGTACTATTTTGGCATTACGCTCAAAAAAATCATTATATTTGCCGTTTATGGATGACATCAGTTTCAAAATGGTACCATTAAGGTTGCCGTTGGAGCGTAAAGCCTTCGGGATTTATGAGCCTCGGATTTCAAACTTAAATATAAAATTAATTGATATTGCTATTGTCCCCGTCGTGGGTGTGGATGGAGCTGGACGCCGAATTGGTTTTGGCAAAGGTATGTATGATAGATTTTTTCCCACACTTAAGTTGAAACCGTTAACGATTTTTGTGCAGTCATGTCGTTGTCATACACTATTGCCGTTGTGTGACGATTATGATGTGCAAGGCGATATGTTGATCACACCTGATGGGGTGCGTAGAATGAAGGATTTTCATGTTAAACAGCCTTCTCGTAGGCGGTGGCGTAGCCACTTTAAGCGGGATAGTCGGATTTTTAATTTCTAAAAAAATATCACGTTCCAGCTTCGGACATTATGAGGCGCAAGCGCGTGCAAAAGCAAATGCCATTGAGTCTGAAGCGCAAAATTTACTGATACGTGCAACGTCACGATCAAATGAGATTGAAAAAGAAGCGATACGTAAATATGATGAAGTGTACATTCGTGCCAAAAACGATTTAACGGCTCAAGAATCCCATGTACTTCAATTACAGAATGATTTTGAGACTTTTCGTCTGGCGGAGTCGGCTGCAATGAGTGTTTTGCGTAGCGGAATTGAAAACATACGATTAAATTTGGAACGCAGTGAACGTGCTTTAGAGAAATTAAAAGAAGAATATCACCAAAAAACAAAACAAGTTACTTCTGTATTAGAAGGGCGCTCTATGCTCTCAGTACAAGAAGCTAAAAATTTATTGTTCGATCAAGTGCGTAATGATGCACGATTGGAAGTGGGACGATTAACACGTGAATTAGAAGAACAAACAAAAGAACAGCTTAAGCGCAAAGCCGATTATATATTGGCTCAAGCAACCTCGCGATATGCCGGCGAATTTGCATCGGAACGGCTTATTAGTGTGATTCACCTCGAAAGTGATGAACTAAAAGGGCGTATTATCGGTAAAGAGGGACGCAACATCAAAGCTATAGAGATGGTAACCGGTGTTGATATTATCATTGATGAAACGCCTAATACTATTATTGTAAGTTCATTTAACCTTTATCGTCGTGCAATTGCCACAAAAACGATTGGACTTCTTGTCGAAGATGGACGGATTCAGCCCGCACGGATTGAAGAAATTTACCAAAAAGTTGTGGATGATTTTGAAGAGGCAATTTTACATGAAGGTGAAGAGATTGTCTTTGACTTGGGACTGGGTGTTATGCATCCGGAGCTTTGTCGATTGGTAGGACGGCTTCGTTACCGTGCAAGTTATGGACAAAATGCTTTAGCGCATACTCTCGAAGTAGCGCATTTGGCAGGATTAATGGCTTCAGAGATGGGGGGAGACGTTCGATTGGCAAAACGTGCGGGACTTCTTCACGATATTGGCAAATCACTTACACAAGAGAGTGCTGGCGGTAATCATGTTGATCTAGGTGCGGAGGTATGCCGACGTTTGGGTGAAGATCCTGTGGTAATTAATGCTATTTATGCTCATCATGGTCAAGAAGAGATAAAAAGTATCGAGTGCGCGTGTGTATGCGCAGCAGATAGCCTCTCAGCCGCCCGTCCGGGTGCACGACGTGAAGTATTGGAAAGTTTTTTGCGTCGGGTAAGTGAAATCGAAGAGATAGCTACCGGGAAATACGGTGTTAAGCAAGCCTACGCAATCAATGCAGGACGAGAAGTACGGGTTATCGTGAATGCAATGAGTATTAATGATGATGAGAGTGCATTATTGGCACGAGAAATTGCGGATGAAATTACACGTAAGGTACAATTCCCTGGTGAAATAAAAGTGAATGTTATCCGAGAGAGCCGTACGGTAGAGTTTGCACGATAAGATTATTTTTGTTTTAACTTATTGAAAAATATAATAATGATGTGATATAAAAATGCTATTATTTTTCAAATAGTTCAAACAGCTTTATACACTTGGTACAAAAAAGGAAAATTTACAGTATGAATAAAGAAGAGACACTAACTCATTTAAGAAATGCAAAGAAAGCACATATTGCATGGGTGGAGCGTGCGCATGCTCTTATTGAGGGTTTGCCCATTGCGAAAGAACAAGTTCCTGTAGGATGTACGGAGTGTAAGTTTGGTTTATGGTTTTATGGAGATGGACAGGCTCTTGGAATGATTCCTAATATGGATTGTCTTAAAGAGATTGAGAGACTCCATTTTGAACTGCATGACGTTTACATGAAAATTTTTAAAATTTATTTTAGTGATGAAGATCGTTCCCTCTTTTCCAAGTTTTTTGGTACACGTAAGAAAGTAACTTCATTGAATCAAGAAATTGCCAAAGATTATTATAATCAACTCAAAGCAATATCAGAGAAATTAATTGAGACAATTGAGCGCTTAGAGAGACGGGTATATGCTCTTCAAGAGGGTAAGTTTGCAGTGTAACTTAATGTTCTACTTCTGAGTCATCGTAGGGGTCAAGATGAATCAGGGGATGAACAGTATTGTCAGGAAAGCAGTTTTTTAACGCTAGTTCAATTTTATCACCAACAAGATGGGCATCAAAAAGTGATGTGCTCACGCTGAAAACTGCATGAACACTAATATAAATATCTGACCCGGAATGTCGTGTACGAAGGTCGTGGTAGGAGCTAACATCATTTTCATTCTCTAAAATAGCGGTTATTCTTGCAACGCTTTTGGGATCAAGAGCCGCATCAAGAAGCATCATGATTCCATCTTTGATAAGAGGAAAAGCTGAATAAATCATATAAACGCTGATTCCTATCCCGAGTATAGGGTCGATAAGGGTGTATTCGGTCAAATTGATGAGTATAAGAGAGATTAAAACTGCTCCATTACTCAATAAATCTGTTTTATAGTGCAAAGCATCGGCTTTTATAACCATATTCCCAGTTTTTTTTGCCACAATGTTGAGAAAAAGAACTAATCCTGCTGTTATTATTATCGATCCAACCATCACTAAAATAGAAAGATCAAGATGCTTTATCTGATCATTTTGAACCATTTTTGAGATAGCTTCATAGAGAATAAAAAGGGCAGATAGACTGATGATTGTCCCCTCAATAACGGCAGCAAGCGGTTCGAGTTTACGTCGTCCGAAGTTAAATTGATCATCAGGCTCTTTGTCTGAATTGTGAAGAGCAAAATAGTTAAAGGCAGAGACGACCATATCGAGCAATGAATCGATAGCAGAGGCTAATACGGCGACCGAACCGCTGATAATACCGATTGTTAGTTTAAAGGTGACGAGGACTAAGGCGACGGAACTGGAGACGAGAGTGGCTTTTTTTTCTATACGCATGAGTGGGATTTTAGCCTAATGTTGCTAAAATTATCTCTTTTAGAATTGGGGAATACAGTATGGATTTATCAGCCGTTCGCTCAGAGCGTGAAAAGTGGATGACATGGAAAAATATTGCACCGCTTCGGTGTGCATTAGCCTCTCTTCCTCAGCTAAAATCTACGGTTGTTTTAGGAGATACGGTTGCTCTCTCCAGTGAAGAAGCCCTCGATTTAGTAGAATTAGAGAGAGTTGCTCGCCTCATGATGCCGTGGCGGAAAGGACCGTTTGACCTTTTTGGACTCTTTATTGATACCGAATGGAAAAGCGATCAAAAATACAATTTTTTGCGTCCCCATTTTAATCTTCTGAATAAAAAAGTAGCCGATATTGGATGCAATAACGGTTACTATATGTTTCGTTTCCTTGAAGACTCTCCGGCTAAAGTGGTCGGTTTTGACCCCTCGGCACTTTTTAAATCACAGTTTGATTTGATTAATCATTTTGTACAAAGTGACATCGTGTACGAGTTGCTTGGTGTGGAACATTTACCGTTTTATGAAGAAAAATTTGATGTTATTTTTTGTCTAGGTGTTTTGTATCACCGTAGTGATCCTGTTGCGATGCTCAAAGCTTTGTATGCAGGATTGGAAAAAGAGGGTGAACTTTATCTTGATACCTTTATTATCGAGGGGGATGAACCCTATGCTCTTTGTCCCAGTGAAGGCTATTCCAAAATCACCAATATTTATTTTGTTCCGACTCTTAAAGCATTAGAACATTGGTGTATCCGTGCTGGCTTTAAAAGTTTTGAGGTATTGGGAACTGTGGTAACAACTTCGGATGAACAACGCAAGACTTCTTGGATTGAATCACAAAGTCTTGAAGATTTTCTTGATCCGGACGATAATAGTAAAACGGTAGAGGGATACCCGGCACCTGTGCGGGGATATGTCCGACTTAAAAAGGGGTAACGGTGGCAACAGCTACAGCCAAAGAAGATGAAAATAATTTATTGCAGGTAGCGAATAATCAGCAAGACAATTTAATAACGCATGAAAAAGTAAACAGTGCTTTTAGCGGTGAAGTAGTAAAGCTTGAACGCGGAAATGCAAAAGTAGTACTTGAAACTATTGAAGTGATGAGAGCCGATGATTTAGGATTGGTGCATGGAGGGTTTATCTTCAGTGCGGCTGATTTTGCGGCAATGGCGGCGGTAAATGAGCCTAATGTTGTTTTAGCCTCATCAAGCTGTCTCTTTTTATCCCCTGTCCGTATAGGAGATAAAGTTACTTTTGAAGCCATAGAGCATCAAAAAGAGGGGCGTAAACGTACCGTGAGTGTTAAAGGATACGTTCATGAGATAAAAGTATTTGAGGGAGAGTTTAAAACCGTTATTACGGAGCGTCATGTTCTCCGTCTTGATTTGCTCAAAAATATCGAAGAATAAACACTATTTGATGTTACACACTAAAACGAACTCGTCCGTTTTAGTGGCAGGGACAAATGTCCCTACAACCCCCTAAAGCTACGAAAAATATGTTTTTCGAGATTTATAGCATACGCAACCAATAATCGGCATTGCGTTGCTCATTAAAGAGTGTTGTACTTCCTCCATGCCCCGGATAGAGGGTTTTATCTTCTTTCATTAACTTCATTTTTTCCAAACTTTTTTTCATATCTGACGGGCTTGAATAGGGAAAGTCATACCGTCCGATGGAGTTGTGAAACAAAAAATCGCCACTAAACATCACATCCCCAATCTCAATCATAGAACACCCCGGACAATGCCCCGGAAAATGGTGAAACTTCACCTCAATCCCCTCTAAATCCAACGTCACATCACCCTCTACTTCAATATCGGGATAAGAAGCAGGCAAATTAGGCATAAACGTACTGTCAGTGAGAAGAGGAACATCCCCTTTTGGCGTATAGAGGGGAATATGTAATTTTTCTTTGAGCTCTTGATTGCTCCATACGTGGTCAAAATGTCCGTGGGTATTGAGGATGGCAATGGGATTGGTAACGTTTGCCAGTACCCACTGTGTTGCTCCGACACCCGGATCGATGATAATCTCTTTGCCATCTATTTTGACGATATAACAGTTGGTCTGATATTCGCCCATGGGCTGTTTTAGAATTTCCATTTTAATTACTTCTTTTTTTTTAATCAAATTCTAGCATAATTGCAAGCATGGAACTTTATACAACACTGGAATCAATTTTAGCTGCCCCTTCGAGTACAGAGAAGATAGAACTTTTTAAACATTTTTATACCGCATATCTTCGCGGTGATGTAACGCAAGAGAATTCTTCCTCTATACGGGTTTTTACCCACTCTTCTTATCATAATTTTTGTACGGTCATAGACCCAAAAGAGATTGTAAAACGGCAAAAATTGGGTGGAGTACGTGGACAAATTCAGCTTTTGCATTCGATTGCCCATATCGAATACAGTGCTATTGATTTGGCGCTGGATGCGGTGTACCGATTTCGTGATGTTGGGGATGAGTTTAATGACGATTGGCTCAAAGTGGCGGAAGATGAGGTGCGTCATTTTCTGATGATTGAGGCGTTGCTAAAAGAATTTGGAAGTTTTTATGGGGAATATTCTGTTCATAACGGACTGTTTGAAGCATCACTCAATACGATGAGTCTGTTGGAGCGTATGGCGGTCGTTCCCCGCTATTTAGAGGCAAATGGACTTGATGCTACGCCGCTTATCATCAGCAAGCTTGAGCCTTTGAAAACGAATCCAATGGTTGGGAAAATAATTCAAGCATTACAGGTTATATTGGATGAGGAAATCGATCATGTCTATAGAGGTGATCGGTGGTTTAGAGTTGCGTGTGAACGTGAAAATATCCATCCTGATGTTTATTTTGAGATAATTGAGCGTCACTATCCACAGAGTTTTCCCCGCAAAGTAGGTATAAACTGCGAGGCGAGAGTATCTGCCGGATTTAGTGCGGATGAGCTGAAACGTATTTCGTTAGTTTTATGTTAACAACTTAACGCAAAATATTAGTTATAATGCAATTAGTTAAAATTTCAATAAGGTGTTTGTGTGAACAAGTATGAGTTAATCAGCCGTTATTTGGTCGGTTTTTTACAATCAGAAGTTCGCAAAACTGGCTTTAAAAAAGTAGTCGTAGGGCTTAGTGGCGGGCTGGATTCTGCTGTTGTGGCAGTGTTGGCACACAAAGCATTTGAAGATGACTTGCTGTGTGTCAAAATGCCATCACACTATTCATCGCAAAGTTCGCTGAATGATGCAGATTCCCTGTGTGCAACGTTTGGACTGCGGTGTGAGACGCAGAGCATCGAGCCGATGTTGCGTGCGTATCAGACAGACGATATGTCACCTCTTCGGGTAGGGAATCTATCGGCACGGTTACGAATGGTGACACTGTTTGATATTTCTGCACGTGAGAATGCTTTGGTGTTGGGGACAAGTAACAAAAGTGAATTGATGCTTGGCTATGGGACACTCTATGGAGATTTGGCAAGTGCGTTGAATCCTATTGGTGATTTATATAAAACCGAAGTATTTGAGCTCGCACACTATTTAGGTGTGAATGACACGATAATTTCCAAACCTCCCTCCGCAGATTTATGGGAAGGTCAAAGTGATGAAAATGAAATCGGTTATCCATACTCTGACCTTGATCGTGCGTTAAAGCTGTACGTTGAATCACGCTTAACACGCGATGAACTATTAGAGAGTGGCGAAAAAAGTGAATTAGTAGAGTTAATTATTCGTAAAATTTATCAAAATCAGTTCAAACGTAAGATGCCGATTATCGCAAAATTGACATCCCGTACCCTTAATCATGATTTTAATTATCCCAGAGATATAACCCAATGAGGAGCATACAATGAGTATTCCATTTTATAAAGTAGAAGTAGGTGGAGACGAGCGTGAAAAAATAGATGAGGTATTTGACGGTGAAGCTCCAAATATTATTGAAGATTTAGAATCTGCTTTTGAGGCGTATATTGGGGCAACATATGCTCTTTCAACGTCTCATGGTACGTCTGCTCTTCATTTGGCGATGCTGGCGATTGATTTGAAACGCGGTGATAAGGTATTGTGTTCGATTAATGCCTATCCCTCTGTTCCTGAAGTGGTGCGCCATTTTGATGCAGAGCCGATTTTTATTGACATCAATCCCGATCTTTTTACCATTGACTTAGAAAAACTCGAAGCCTATTTGCTTGAGCATAAATCTAAAAAGCTTAAAGCGGTCATCGTATCACATATTGCCGGACAGAGTGTTGATCTGGATCGTCTTTATGAAATTGCAAAGATGTATGATGTAAGAATTATTGAAGATGCTGCTGATGCGCTGGGGGCTACGTATAAAGGGAAAAAAATTGGTTCAACCGGTGCTGATATTACCTGCTTTGATTTTAGTCCCCATTTGCGTCGTAATGTCTGCAATGGCGGTATGATGGTGAGTGATGATGAAGAAATTATTGAGAGAGCCCGATCGTTACGCCATCATGCCCTTGAAATCGATGATGATTCATTGGGATATGTGTATGATGTGACCGATATTGGAAGTCAGTACACCATTAGCCCTCTTGATGCGGCAGTAATTTTGGTACAGCTTGAAAAGCAAGATGAGATTATTGAGCGTCAACAAGAGATTGCGGCAATTTTTAATGAAAGATTGGTAGATGCACCACATATTACGCTGCCGGTTGTGGAGCAAGATCATAGCTTTTCTCTTTACATTATAAAAATTGATAAAAATCGTGACTCTTTTGCCCGTGAACTTAAAGAACGAGGGATTGAAACGGGATTACATTATATTCCGCTTCATTTGCTCAGTTATTACAAAACAAAATATTCACTTCGTATTAACGATTTTCCTATAGCGTTACGCAATTATAGTCAAGTTCTCTCTATTCCTAACTATGCGGCACTTAGTGATGCAGAGGTTGAAGAGATTTGTGATGCCATATTAGATGTGGCCGCGACACGCGTTTGAAGCGTTTAGCTGTTTTATGGGGTGAACAGTATCTTTATCACCCCTCTTCTTTTCAAAAAATACTCTCTTCTTTCCTTTTACCATTTAGTTGGATTTATTGCCTGATTGCGTATGTCCGTTATTCGCGAAGTATCCCTTTGGATTTGGATATTCCTGTTGTCAGCATTGGTAACCTCACCGTTGGCGGAAGCGGTAAAACTCCTTTGGTCATCGAGCTTGCCAAACATTTTTCCAAACCTGCCATTGTTTTACGTGGATACGGACGAAAAAGTAAAGGGATGGTTGTAGTCAAAGATCGCGATATTTTGTGTGATACCCATAAAAGCGGTGATGAGGCAATGGTGTATGCTACGAGTCTCCCGCATGCAGTAGTGATTGTCAGTGAAAAACGTGAACGTGGTATTGCTGAAGCCCTGGCTATGGGATGCGAAATGGTATTTTTGGATGACGGATACGGCAAGCACGGTATCAAAAAACTGGATATTGTCATTGATGTCAAAACACCTAACACTTTTTGTCTTCCCAGCGGAGCGTATCGTGAAAAACTGTGGCGCAGTAAATCGGTCATCATAGTGCGTGAAGAAGAGACTTTTAAGCGACATGTAACTGTCAAGAATCCAACTTCCAAAATGGTTCTGGTAACGGCGATTGCACGACCCCAGCGGTTGGATGGGTATTTACCGGATATAGTGGAAAAAGTCTATTTTGAGGATCACCATTTTTTCAGTCAATGGGAACTTGAAGAGATTGTTGCACGCACAGGAGCGACAAGTCTCTTGGTAACTTCAAAAGACTTTGTTAAAATGTCGTCTTTTAATCTAAATCTCTCCATTTTAGAGCTCACATTGGAGCTAGATGATGAGTTAATAACTACCGTGAAGGATTATGTCTATGCTACGAAAAATTGAAACTGTTAAAACCCTCATGGACGCAATGCCGTTTATTAAAGAGTTTCGTGATGAGATTGTTGTCATAAAATATGGCGGTTCAGCACAAAGTTCTGATGAGCTCAAAGCCAAATTTGCTCAGGATATTGTGTTGCTTCATCTGGTTGGGGTAAAAGTGGTCATCGTTCATGGCGGAGGCAGTCGTATCTCCCAATTGTTGAGTGATTTGAAGATCCCGACGGAGTTTATCGACGGTGAGCGGGTAAGTACTCCTGAGGTAATGCGAATCGTAGAAATGGTTCTTAGCGGCGAGATTAACAAAGAGATTACGTCACTTCTCAATTCCCACGGTGCCAAAGCCATCGGAATCAGCGGTAAAGATGCCCATTTTTTAATGGCTAAGCCCAAAGATGCGGTGAAATTTGGTCTCACTGGACGGGTGGAAAGTGTCAAGTCTGATGTCATCCATAATCTGTTGCGTGAAGGATTTATCCCTGTAATCGCACCAATAGGAGCGGATGAAGCCATCGGACATCCGGGATATAACATTAATGCCGATCTCGCAGCTTCGGCAATCGCGAGTGCCATCGGTGCGTGCAAAGTCATTTTTATGACCGATACCTCGGGTGTGTTGAATAATGATAAAGAACTTTTTTCGACCCTTACCGAAGCAGAGGTGGAAGCGCTCAAGCGTGATGGAACCATTCATGGCGGAATGGTCCCTAAAGTTGATTCATGTCTTGAAGCGGTTGATGGTGGGGTACAAAAAGCGCATATTATTGATGGACGCATTGAGCACGCGATTTTGCTCGAACTCTTTACTTCTGAGGGTGTTGGGACGCAGATAACCCTCTAAGCCAACCCTGAGAGAGGCTTTGTTATAATTCGAAAACTTTTTACATTGGGGCATTTAACGATGAAATTTATTGAAACACGCGGAAATGATGGAGTTCATCCTAGCGAAGTCACTTTTTCAGAGGCGATTCTAAGCCCCATCGCATCCTTTGGCGGATTGTATGTTCCCAAAGAGCTTCCGTATCTCGGCGTTGCATTTCTCACAAAGCATTTAAACTCTTCGTACAAAGAATTGGCAAAAGATCTTCTCACAACCCTTGCGATTGATATTGAACCGTCGGTTATTGATGAAGCGTTATCGTTGTATGACAAATTTGATGATTCTTCTAACCCTGTTCCTGTGGTAAAAGTTCGTGATGATTTGTATGTGAGTGAACTCTATCATGGACCTACCCGTGCGTTCAAAGATATGGCATTGCAGCCTTTTGGGGTTGTGTTATCTTCAATCGCACAAAAGCGGGGTGAAGAGTATTTGATTCTTGCTGCCACTAGCGGTGATACGGGTCCTGCCGCGCTTGAGACGTTTAAAAATCGTCCTAATGTTCGTGTCGTTTGTCTCTATCCTGATGGGGGAACGTCAGATGTTCAGCGTCTTCAGATGGTGACAGAAGATGCGCCTAATCTCAAAGTTATTGGAATTCACGGAGATTTTGACGATGCGCAAAGTGCTTTGAAGAAGCTTTTGGGCTCAGTAACGTTCAAAGCGACACTAAAGAGCAAAAATATCTCCCTCTCCGCTGCGAATTCAGTAAACTTTGGGCGTATTATTTTCCAAATTATTTACCATATTCACAGCTATCTTGAATTGGTACGTCAAAGTGTTATTGTCATGGATGAGAAAATTTATTTGGATGTTCCAAGCGGAAATTTCGGAAATGCTTTGGGTGGCTATTACGCAACTAAAATGGGACTTCCTATTGAGAAAATCATCATCGCATCAAACGAAAACAATGTTTTAACTCGCCTTATCAATAGCGGACACTATGATTTACGCAATGACAAAGTGGTTCCGACAACATCCCCTGCGATGGATATTCTGATCTCCAGCAATGTTGAGCGTATTTTGTTTGATCTGTTTGGAACAGTGCGAACCAAAGAGTTGATGCAGGGATTGGAAAATGAGCGTTTTTATGCACTTAGTGATGATGAGACGATGAAGCTTCAAGCACTATTCTCGGCAGATTATTGTAACGGAGCTGAGGGGAAAGGGTATATCAAAGAGGCATACGACAGTGGCTATTTGATGGATCCGCATACGGCTACGTGTTTCAAAGCCTACGATTGTTGTGCGACAAAGCCTCTTAAAACGATTGTTTATTCGACTGCTGAGTGGACGAAGTTCTCACCTACAATTGCGAATGCCCTTACGGGAGAGAGTGATGCAAATGACATTGATGCACTAAAATCCATCGCATCAACAGCTAATATCTCTATTCCATCCATGATACAAGGACTTTTTTCTAAGCCCATTGTTCAAGACACTGTGATTGATAAAGAGAATATTGAGACTGAAATACTCAAGTTCCTCTAATGTTATACATCGACTTCATCACCCAGTTCAGAGCGTGTGAGTCGAAGTCGTTCTGCTAATACGGTTGCAAGACTTTGCATGAAATGGAACGATGCTTTTTTGTGATGTTGGGAAAAGCGATCAAATGCTTCGCGTGAGATCATATATAAATCGGTATCAGTATTCGCAATGCTATCGGTGTAATGGGGACTCCCTTCCAAAAACGAAAATTCTCCAAAAAAGTTCCCTTGCCCAAGAGTACTAAGATGGATACTTTTTCGCCCGATATGGGGAAGCATAATACGCACCAAACCGCGACGAATAAGAAAGATTTCGCCCATTGAGTCACCTTCAGAGTAGATTACCTCTCCCTTTTTGTAAGATCTGCATTCAAGAAGACTTTCTATCTCTTCGAGTGTATCGATATTTCGCTCTGTAAAAAGATCAAAATCACTCAATTTAAGTAATATTTCCCCTTTTTCTTTGATAAGGTTCTCATGAAGAATACTGTCTTCTACCCACTCAATGGCATCATCTAAATCATCAAATACCTTTATGGGGCTGAGATGCTTTAAGAGTCCTACATGGTTAAAATAGCTCTCTAAGTCCTCTCCTGTCGGAAGCTTATGAGGTAAACGTGTTAAAATCAAATAGCCATTTTTTTCATGGAGTATATCTTTGATTTGAAGAAAAATATGGGCTGCTGTTAAATCAACGGTTTGTACCCGCTTCATATCTAAAATAATGTATTTTTTATGCTGTAAATCTTCTTGAAGCATAGAGTAAAGTTGATTAGCTGTTCCAAAAAAGAGGCTTCCGTGTAATTCATATAATGAAAAGTTACCCCCTTTTTCATATAAAATGGCTTCTTGTTCTCGAGAGCGTACTCTTTTACTTTTTATTTCTCTGCCATCAAGTTGGCGGTATACAACAGATGCCCAAATTTGTTGGGTTATATACAATACAATAGCCAATACAAATCCTACACCAGAAGCAGCAATAAGGCTGACGGTAAGGGCGGTTAAAGTAACGATGACAATGATAAAAAAGTCAAGGATTGTTTTGCGTGATCGCAGGAGCTTGATACTGTGCCTATCAATCATACGCAGACCAATAACTATCAAAATCCCTGCCAGTGCAGCAACGGGAATCCATCCTATAAAGCTCCCTAAAATCACAAAAGCAACAACAGACATAACTCCCTCGAAAAGACCTGAAAGATTCGAAGTTGCACCGCTGGAGAGATTGACCATGGTTGGACCCATAGTTCCAGATCCGGGCATACCCCCTATCAAGGATGCGGTGATATTTCCTGAACCTTGAGCAATAAGCTCTTGGTTGGAATTATGAAAAGAGTGAGTGATAGAATCCAAAATAACACACGTTTTAAGGGTATCGATGGAGAGAAGTGCTGCGAGGGTTAATGCAGGAAAAAAGAGGAGGGTGACGGTATTCCAAGAAAGTTGTGAAAGTTCCTGAAATCGTCCCGTAAAGATTCCAATAAAATTAATCTCACCGTTCGTTCCAAGTTCCCCAATAATAAAGGGATTATTGGGCAAGAGTAGTGAAGAATCAAAAAAACCCAGTACCGTATAGGTTCCAATTCCTGCTATGAGTGCGGTGACAACGGTTGGAATGGAGCGAAAAACTTTATCCCCCTTCATCATAGCGATAATTGTAACCAGCCCAATCACCATACTTTGCCATTGCCATACAAAAGGGTTTTGAAGCGTTTGCCAAAAATGCCATCCTTGAGGTACTCCCAAAAATTTCGGCAGCTGTGATGCAATAATATAGAGACCTACCCCGCTTAAATAACCGCTTACAACAGGAAAGGGCATATATTTTATAAGTTGTCCTAATCTAAGGAGACCAAAAGTAATTTGGAATATTCCTGCAAACAGTGTTACGAGCATCAGCATGATAAAAATAATATCGGGATTTATTCCCAGAGCGATATATTCAAGAGAAAATGCGGATAAAACGGCTGCAGCAGGAGCACTTGGTGCAGAGATGAGCCGATTTGTTCCCCCCAGTAATGGGGCGACAATTCCAATTGCCGTAACACCTAAAATACCGGCTATTGCTCCGTATGCAGCATAATATCCTCCCAATGAGGCATAAATTGTTACTCCAAAAGCGATTGCAGCCGGTAAAGCAACGAGCATTGCAGCAGTTCCAGCCCAAAAGTCATTGAGGATATTGTTAGATTTTAGGCTAGCTGATTGAAGCACAATTATCCTTTTTCATTAAACCCAATATTTTTTTTGAGTGACATAGTCGATTCCATAAGTTTGAGCTCGTGATCTCCATCGAGTAAAAATTTTTTAGATATTTTTAGAGGGGAGGCTTTGCTTTTATTTGGATACTCAGTATGTGAGAGGATATATTTGAAACAGTTCAGACGAGCCTTTTTCTTATTATCGGATCGTATAATGACCCAGGGAGCATGCAATGTATGTGATGCGAGAAGCATAGAATATTTTGCGATGGTATATTTGTCCCATAGGTCTTGTGATTTAGCATCGACAGGAGAGAGTTTGAATTGCTTGAGAGGATCTGTTTTTCGTTCTTTGAACCGCTTGCTCTGTTCATTTTTGGAGACTGAGAAATAAAATTTAAAAAGAATAATGCCTGAGTTTACCAACATTCGCTCGTACTCACCCACTTCGTGTAAAAACTCTTTGTGCTCTTCTTCACTGCAAAAGCCCATGACCGGCTCAACACCTGCACGGTTATACCAGCTTCGGTCAAAAAATACCATCTCTCCGGCACTTGGGAGATGTTGCACATAGCGTTGAAAATACCATTGGGTTTTTTCGACATCGGAGGGTTTGTCCAGTGCGACAACACGAGCACCGCGCGGATTGAGATGTTCGGTGATTTGCTTGATCGTCCCCCCCTTGCCGGCAGCATCACGTCCTTCAAAAATCATAAGAACTTTAAGCCCCTTGTTTTTAACATGATTTTGAAGTTTTAGGAGTTCGATTTGAAGTTCTTTGAGCTTAGATTCGTATTTGATGACACTGGCTTTTACCCAAATGGGAAGACGCTCTTCTTTGGAATTTTTTTTACGTTTTTCTTTATCATTTTCTTTTTTATCTTTACGTCGATCTGTATGAACAACATTTCCTACTTGTGATATTTCAGTAATTTCATCTCTAACCATTGACCCTTTTGAATGCATGGTAACCTCTTGTTTTTTTTATTATACGCTTGCGTCTATTAATCCATCTATTTTTAAACAATCATTAGTGGAAGCAAAGCAGCTGTTTTCTCCACAGATTAAAAATTTTTCCTGTGATTCATCGCGTTTGAGGTAAACAAATGGATAGGTAAATGACCCGCATTGTTCTAAGAGGGATAGCGGAGCTTTTATAATGCGATCACCCTTAAGATAACGAATCGTTTGTTCGGTGAGTTTTGGATAATAGATAGGGCTTTTCATGAGTTTAATCGAGACGTATTCCAAGCTTTTAAAAGCAAAATGGCGATATTTTGTATCGATTAAAGAACCAAGACTTAAGAGTACATCGACCATAACTGCCATGGCACTGGGATACGAACCATCATCGAGTTCGGCAATGGTTGGAAATGTTCCTCGGCTAAAATACCAAGTTCCTTCTTCGTAAAAAAGTTCCAATGCTTTATTGGTGAGCTGTTGTGCTCGAATGAGATAAACCTCATCAAGCGTGGCTTGATATCCTTCGATAAGAGCGGAAGTCAGATAAGCATAGTCTTCTAAAAAAGCTTCGATTTTTGGGGTTTTGTGAATGAGTGTCGTGTGATAAAGAATTCCATCGATGAACATGCAAGAAAGCAGTGCATCCAGTGATGTAATAGCATTTTGCTGATACGATGGAATTTGTTTTCCAAGTACCAACAGGGCTTTAATCATCATTGCGTTCCATGCCGTATTAACTTTACGGTCGATGAACGGGTATAGTCGTGTTGAACGTATTTTTTGACACTCTTTACCAAAATTTTCAAACCATTTCGGACGCTCCAGTGATGGGAGGGTAACGATACAGTGTCCCTCAAAATTCCCCTCAGGTATGAGATTTAGCCGTTGCAGCGCTTCATCGAGATTGTCTACACCGGCATTTTGGAGAGCTTGACAAATTTCATCGTAAGAATAGACAAAATATTTACCCTCAACACCTTCGGTATCTGCATCGCTTGCACTGTAAAAGAGACTATCTTCCCTCATAAAATTTATCATAAAATCGGCTGTCTCAGTGGCGCATCGCAAATAGTGTGGATTATTAAACTGTATACTCGCATTTGCATACAGTTCACACAGCAGCGCATTATCATACGTCATCTTCTCAAAATGGGGAATGAGCCAAGACTCTTCGGTGCTGTATCGGCAAAATCCTCCATCGATGAGGTCATTCATCCCCCCTCGCGCCATAGCATTGAGGGTATGGGTAATAATATTTTGACGTGAGGTGTCTGTTTCAAGACGCTCTTGGCTCATCAATGTTTTTAGAGTAGAGGTATGGGGAAACTTCGGAGCTTTAGAGAATCCGCCATTATCGTTGTTAAAATTATGTTCTGCTTGTTTAGCAAATTGCACCATAATTTTTTCATCCAGACGGGTAGCCTCTGTCGGTGTATTTTTGGGTTTCATAAAACCGGTGATCTCATCGGCATTTTGGAAGAGTTTTTCATCATTAGTGGAAACTTTATCGGCGATGACAGCCGTGAGTTCACTAAATCCCATCATTGAATCGCGATTGTGGGGTGGAATGTAGGTGGCAGCATAAAACGGCTTATTCTCTGGAGTACAAAAGAGAGAGAGGGGCCAGCCGCCGCTTCGACGGTTGAGAAGGACATGCAGTTCTTGGAAATGTTTATCGATGTCGGGACGCTCTTCACGGTCAACTTTGATACAAATAAAGTGCTGATTGACAAATGCCGCTATCTCTTCATTTTCAAAAACATCATGTTCCATCACGTGACACCAGTGGCAGCTGCTGTACCCGATAGAGATAAAGATTGCTTTGTGCTCACGCTTAGCTGTCTCAAATGCTTCATCACACCATGGATACCAATCGAAGGGGTTGTCTTTATGCTGTTGGAGATAGGGGGAATCTTCGAATACGAGACGGTTGGACATAATGGACTCCAAAATGAAATGTCTTAGTGTAGCATTTGAGGCTATGAAGGAGCTGAAATAAAGAAGTGGAGTATTAATTTAAAATTTAGGAAGAATAGCTCTTCCTAAATTTTTATTTTTAATCCAAAGGATAATAGGGTTTGAAAATAGAACCTGAATCCTTAGTTTCATTAGCATAATTAACAATGCCATTATTCTCAATAATAGTATCAGAAGCATACGCAAAGCCTGTGGCAACAAGTAAGATGAGCAAACTTTTTTTCATAATCTTTTCCTTACGAGGTATTTTTATGGACGAAGTATATTTAAATAGGATAATTTTTATCCTATTTAAAATAGATAACCAAAAATTCTTTATATTATTTTAAAAATGAATAAAAATAAGGATTTACAACTTCTTTTGTCTGATACCTTCAGAACATTTATTTTATTTTAACCATTAAGCTCGGTTTGTTGATTTTAAAATAAATAATCAGCAATGATACGAGTATTAACTTCATCGTATGCACGGTTTTTATATAAATTCGTACTCTCTGGATTGTAGTCGATATACGCCAAACGACATCTCAATCGTATTTCTTTTGTAGGTTGATAGGTGGCATCGAGATTGTATTCATCCGAGTCAGGACGTGGATTGTCCGTCAGAGAAGCGGGATTGCTTTGTTTTGCATCACTTTGGTTGATGCGCAGATATTTTAGCGATGCTTCGAGCGTTTTACCAAAATGGTGCGTTAAAACAGTACCATACGCTATTGCGCCTGCATTTTCGGTTTCGCCGTCGATTTGAAAATCGGTATAAGTGATAAATCCTCCCCATCCCATCTTGGCATAACGTCCTCCTGTTCCTGCAAGCGATTGGTCGCCAATTTTTGTAAAAAGCCCTGTAAGACTCCAATCGCCATAATGAAGTCCCAATTTTGTTCCGATAAGATAGGTGGAAGACAATCCGATCAGTTCATCACCCACTCCATTTTCTTTTAGATACTGTACCGCACCCGAAAGATTAAAAGGGGAATTGTCCGGTAAAAATTTCGGTGTTTCGCTTTGGATATAGAGGGCGTTCATTACATCGGGGACGTAGTAGTCATATACCTCATTCTTTATTCCACCTTTTTGCGATGTCGCTCCAATCATCAGTATATCACGATGAAATCCGTAATTTTCAGTTGGCGAGATAAAACGGTCAGAGTCTTTGTATTTCCATTTTGTGATATAGGCTCCCTTGAGTGTCACATCGGCTATTGAACGATTTTCGAGGGTGAGTGCTTCAAAACTGTTCGGCAGCATACGGTTGTAATAGTCATTTGTCAGAGGAGTATTGAGCCGTTGTCGTCCGTATTTCACCACAGTATCATCATAAGTATAAGAAAGGGCAGCTTCACCGAGAACATTGATCGCACTGCCATCGCTTTTGAGATTGCTTGTTTGTCCCGATTCGGGCATTTGGGTGAGTGATGTAATCCCATTGCTTGAAAAAAATGACGTATTGGCTCTAATTCCATACAGAGGTGCGGTCTGATAGCTTAGTATTCCGCCTACGGTGAGAGCGGTGCGATCGGTTCGCAGATCACGCTGCCCGTCATACCAAAATGTACGGATGTCTCCGCTTACTTTTCCGTTTGCAAAAGTATCGTGAAGTGTTTCTCCTTGCAACAATAGCGGGAGGATAAAAGCGAGAGCTGATATTGAATATTTCATTACCATCCTTATTTAACCGTTACAGTGTCATTGAAAAAAAGCTCTCGATTATTGTCAAAATTGGTGATCAATGTTTGAAAACACGCAGACATTTCTCGTATTGTCTCAATATTAGGTTCGATGTAAACCTTGTTTCCTTTTTTTTCAACAGTGATAATTTTGGCTTCTTTAAGCTCTTTGATATGGGCTGAGATGGTGGGAAGTGAAAAATTAAAATGCTCTGCCACAGTACTGACACACGTAGCGATAGGGTTGACTTCGATACCGGTTTGTTTTTTATCCAGTGAGCAGGTATACCCTCCCGTAAAAACATTCTTGAAAATTAAGAATCGTGTTTCATTACTCAGTGCTTTAAAAATTTTGAGCTTCTGCTGCATATCGAGCATTGGAATCCTTGACAAATTATTTTGTTTATTATACCATACAACTCAATTAGTTACTTAGCTAATATACTAAATATTTGGAGAAATCTGTTATGATTACCTTAATTTTAAATCATGACCCCTACGATGGAAGTGATATTACCTACAATGCCCTGCGTTTGGCAAAAAATTTGCATAAAAATGGTGAAGAGCTCAATATTTTCTTGATGAACGATGCGGTTGATTTGGCTCGCAGTATTTGTGTAAAGCCTGAAATGTATGATTTTGATTTGCATGATATGGTGAAAAAGCTTTACGAGCATGGTGTGAGTGTTCGTGCCTGCGGAACGTGCAATGCACGGTGCGGAATGTATAAAAATACTCCTTACTTTAGTGAAGAGATTAGCTCTACTATGGATCAGCTCACACAATGGGTAATGCAAAGTAAGCACGTACTAACGTTTTAAAAGTTATGCTAAAATAGTGGACACTAAGTAATCAAAAGGTTTAAGTATGCGTTTTTTAGTTTTAATATTTTTTTCTATGGCTCTTTTTGGAGTCAGTTTTTTACAGCCCGATGAAGCGTTTAAGCCTAAAATAACAGCTGTTGATGCGGATACGATTGCCGTTGAAATTGAGTTGGGTGATCAGATTTATCTCTATAAAGATAAGCTCAAAATCGAAGATGCCGATCCGCAAGACGGGATTAATTTTACCACCATTACTACGGAAACCAAAACGGTAGATCATGAGGGAGCGGCAGTTTATGAAACCAGTCCAATCACTCATATTGATTTAAGTGAGAGCAAAGATCTCAGTGGAGAACAAAAGGTTCGTGTCAAACTTTCCTATCAAGGGTGTTCTTCGGCAGGACTGTGTTATGAGCCGCAAGAGACTGTCTTGGAAATAATGGTAAATGTGGACAAACTTAGTGTTGCCGATTCTGAGCATCTTAATGCATCTGCTGTGACAAAACCTGCAAAAGAGATTGCTGCCCCCAAAAGCGAATCTGAAACCGATCAAATTGCCAGTGTCATCAAAGGTGGAAGTCTGTGGTTTATACTTATTAGCTTCTTTGGTTTTGGTCTGCTTCTCTCTTTGACCCCGTGCGTTTTTCCTATGATACCCATCATCTCATCTGTGATTCTTGCTCAGGGAAAGGGAATGGGGACAAAAAAAGCATTTTTACTCTCTCTTGTCTATGTTTTATCGATGGCAGTAGCTTATACGATAGCGGGAGTTTTGGCGGGACTGTTTGGAGCAAATCTGCAAGCAGCGTTTCAGACGCCGTGGATTATTACCGTATTCGCCCTTGTCTTTGTCCTTTTATCGCTCTCGATGTTTGATGTGTATGAACTTCAAATCCCTAATTTTATCCAATCACGACTCTCTAAACTTGGCGGAGCTCGAAGCGGTATTGTCGGTATCGCGATTATGGGCTTTTTGTCGGCACTGATTGTGGGACCGTGTGTGGCTGCTCCGCTTGCGGGTGCGTTGATTTACATCGGTCAAACAGGAGATGCGCTACTGGGTGGAGCAGCACTCTTTTCTCTTAGTATCGGAATGGGAGTTCCCTTGCTTATTGTCGGAACGACTTCGGGTAGATTTATGCCCAAGCCAGGAATGTGGATGGATGTCATCAAGGCAATTTTCGGGGTGATGCTCCTTGGTATTGCTATTTGGATGATGGGTCGTGTTTTGGATGAAAATACGACTTTGTTATTATGGGGAGGATTGGCTATTTTTGTTGCAATCAATACGGGAGCACTCGAACCTCTTGGGGAACACCCCTCATGGAGTTCCCGTTCCAATGTAAAAGCCCTTGGCTTTATGATACTGCTGTATGGTATATCATTACTGGGAGGAGGGATGGCGGGTGCTAAAAACCTTTTGCATCCGCTTGATCCTTTTTTGAGTTCAAAACAAGAAGTTTCGGCACCAGCAAGCGCACATAAAACATTTGAAAAAATTACCTCTATCGAAGAATTGGATGCTATTTTGGCAGAAAATAAAGGGAAACGGGTGATGGTCGATTTCTATGCAGACTGGTGTACCGCGTGCAAAGAGTTTGAAGAAAAAACGTTTAGTGACGAAATGGTTAAGGGGGCGATGGATGCGTATGTCTTGGTGCAAGTGGATGTAACTGCCAACGACGATGCCTCCAAAGCCATTACCAAAAAATACGGAATTTTCGGACCGCCGGCCATTTTATTTTTTGATGAAAAAGGTCAAAAGATAGAAGACGCAACCATCGTCGGCTTTAAAGAGCCAAAAGAATTTTTACATCATTTAGGAGAGGTAAAATGAATAAAACAGTATTGGCACTATCCCTGATTGCCTCATGTGCATTGGCAGAGATCAAGTGGGCTCCGTCGTATGATGCGGCATTGGTTCAGGCTAAAAAAGAGAAAAAAAACGTGATGGTCATGCTCTCAAGAGAGGGGTGTCCGGGGTGTGAATATATGGAAGACGTTGTGTTTGAAGAGCCGGCGATTGAAGATACCATCAATAAAGGATTCGTTCCCGTTCATATAGATACACAAAAAGATAAAATTCCGGCAGGCTTGGGATACATCGGTACACCGACCTTTCATTTTGTAAGTGCCAAGGGAGAGAAGTTGAAACGTCATGATGGTGGTGCCAATATCCCCACATTTATGGGAATTTTAAACAGCGTTAAAAAGTAAATTTCCCCCGTTCGCCCTGAGCCTGTCGAAGGGTTTGTTCATGGTTCGACAAGCTCACCACGAACGGAGTGAGTTTTATTACTTCTTCCTCTCAATAAGCTTCTCTAAAATATAAAGCTGCAACTCTTTGTGCGGTATCTCTTTGTCGAGTGCTTCGGAATAGATATTGGCTACTTCAGTAGCATGAAGCTCATAGTTAAAATGGGGAAAGTGATTTTCCCATCCGCGTTTAAGAATTTTATGCGCTACAGAATCGATGAGATACTCTTTAAATATTGCGTACATCGCAAAAAACATCCCCGTAAACAATACCGCCATAATGATAAGTAGATGACAGTTGATTTTTACCAGCTCGGCATGAAAGAGTGCCGCAGGAGGAAGCATCATCATGTGCCATAAAATGATAAAAACAATATAGCTCTTTCCGACACTAAAACGAAAACCGGGGATATTTCCCTCAAGCTTCAGACCATCTTGGTACATCTTATTGGTTTTAAGCAAATCACGAAACAGCATAGGTGCATCGGAGAGGGTAAAAACGTAGGGGATGATTGTGTCATTCATGATACGCTTTGAATAGGTTTTAGTCCATGAAAAAAGTCTAAGCATTGGTCGTTTCCTTGATTATTTTACTGACACGCTGTGCACTACCATGTTGTAAAAGTAGACGCAGTGCGCCAGCGTCCGTGAAAAATTTTTCTCTATCCATTTGAATATAGCTATTATACAGGTTTTCAACCGTTACATCGTTTTGAATAAACTCAAGATGGAGCGGTTTGCCGTATCGGTGCATAAACAACAAATTTCCAAGCCCTGCAAATTTGAGTTTTATCAAAGCGCGCCCGATAATATAATCGAGTTTTTTCGCAATATAAACGAGAACAAAAGGGGTTTTGATAAGACACGCTTCGAGAGTTGCCGTTCCGCTGCAGATGAAGGCAAAATCAGATTGGGCAAGAGTAGTGTGGGCATCATGTGTGATGGTAAAAGCAGCAGTGTCACCATAAAGCTCTTGAATTTTCTCCGGTGTAAAGTGCGGGGGGATGACCAGCATTGCTTTACACTTTATTCGAGCACGTACCTCTTTGAAAATCTCCATCAGCTTTTTGATTTCACCGGGACGGCTTCCGGGCATAAAGGTCACTATCCCCGTAGGTTCAAGTGATGGCTTTTGTACGGTGATTTCATCAAGCAAAGGATGCCCAACATATTCGATAGGAGCATTCGGGGAGTAATACGAGGGTTCAAAGGGGAGGATGGAACACAACTTAGTGATAGTTTTTTCTAAAACGGGGATACGTTTTTTCTTCCATGCCCATGCCTGAGGGAGAATGTAGTAGATAATCTCTTTGGTAGGATAGCGTTTGCGAATAGCCTTGGCAAGCGGCAAATTAAATCCTGAAGAGTCAATCAGTAAAATTTTGTCGGCATCACGAGCCAGCTCTACCATCTGGTCTTTCAGACGGAAAAAAAACGGGAGCTTAGTAAGGGCATCCACAAATCCCATGATAGCCGTTGAGCGCAAATCGATAATGCTCTTTCCCAAAGAGGCATCAAAAATTCCATACAGCTCGACATCATTTCCAAGCTCTTGTGTCAGATAGCGCAGGTGAACATTAGCTGAGTGTTCAAGTGCGGATACCAATAATTTCATGAACTTCCGCCTCCAGTATTTGAATTGTCAGGAGTATAGTGTTCCTTGCTCTGCTCATGATAGTTACTTAAAAAGGTGGTGAGTGCCTCAATTTGAGTGTCACTTAATGCCATAGCAAAGGGAATCATCATTTGAGAGAGTTGGGTGTCACCTTGTTTGGAGCGAAGCCGTTTGAGTTTATAGATTAAAAATTCTTTACGACGATACGCTAAAGGAGGGTACAAATTGGTACCGCCGGCAGAGAAACCGTGACACCCATTGCACCCCTTTTCAAAATAGAGTTTCTTACCTTTATCATACATCGAAGGTTCAGCAAAGAGTGTAGTAATAGAGATAAAAATAAAAATAAAAGTGCGCATATCTCCCCTTTTTAAACCTTCATAGATTACAATTACGTCATTATAGCAAAACACAGGAGCAACCATGGTTATTGCGAATGCACTCATTTGTGATGCACACTCAGAATATGTGAGTGATGTTAGAATACACAAGGGTATGATTGTTGAGATTGGCAATTTATTAACCGATGATGAGATGATTGACGGAAGCGGATGCTATCTTCTCCCGGGATTAGTAGATACGAATGTCTCTCTTAAAGATGGTCACCTTAACGGCAAAAATCTTGTTTCTCTCGCACGCTACGCATTGGCAGGAGGGGTGAGTACGGTTGTCCTTAACAGTGATGTAACACCCAAAATTGACAACGAAATTACTTTAGAATTTGTCCATCAGCATCGACGTACAAAAGAGGGTTCGGCTATCGAGTGCAGTATCAGTGCGATTAACGATACAGGGGCTCTTAGCAATATTGCTATTTTGTTAAAAAATGGTGCACTCGCGGTATCCACATCAACACTGTGTGATTACAATCTTATCAGCCGTATTGCACAATATCTCCAAATGACACATAAACCTCTTTTCTATAAGTCCGTAGATAAAAGCCTATTTGAAAGCGGTGTTATGGCAGATGGTGCAGTAGCCACACAGCTAGGGCTTAGTGGTATTTCACCCCTCTCTGAGATTGTTCATGTGGCATCGATGATTGAAGTGTCCCGTCATTTCAAAATCAAAATTATTTTTAAAAGCATTACCGAACCTCGAAGTGTTGAATTGATTTCACATGCGAGAATGTCCGGAATTGATGTGGAGTGTGAAGTAGGTGTGCATCATCTATTGAAAAACGACTCAGCGTGTATGGGGTACGATTCGGACGCAAAAATTAATCCTCCTTTGGTAAATGAAGAAAAACGGATGTTTTTAATCCATTCGCTCCAAAGGGGAGATATTCACTCTTTAAGCGCTTTGCATCAGCCTAATTCTGATATTCATAAAGATATTACGTTTAACGATGCCAGTTTCGGGACAACATCGATAGGGGAATATTTACCCTTGTGCTATACCCATCTTATCAAAAATGAAACGATTACGATGAGTCGTCTTGTAGAACTGGCGTGTAAAAATCCTGCACATACTGTTGGTATGAGCGCAGGAGTGATTGAAGCGGGGCTTACTGCGGATTTAATTCTCTTTGATCCCAATGGTATGACACAGGTGACACACCACCACTCTCTCTATAAAAATGAGAGCTTGCATGGCCGAGTCATGATGGCGATACAAGGGGATGAGGTAACGCGGTTTTAAACTTATGTCATTCCCGCGAAGGCGGGAATCTAGCTGGATCCCCGCCTTCGCGGGAATGACGGAGCTGTTATAAGGATTTTGCATTCCGAAATTCGGAAATCTCAGCTTCTACCATCTCATCAATCATAATAGTATAAAGTTTGGTGAGAAGATTAGGGGATACTCCAAACTCCATTGCTCTCATTCGGACACGATCCATCACCGCTTCCATTCTCTCTTTACCCTTGATTTCATCAATAGAGTGTTTAAACTGTGCCGCTTGTTTGACATAAGCATTACGCATGGCTATGAGTTCTACGATTTGGTCATCCAGCGTATCGATACAGCCACGAAGCTCTTCGAGACTTTTACATTCTTCAGTTTTCATAAGCAACATCCTTATAAATTATTATTCGTATATGATAGCATTATAACAATAAAAAAACTCCAAAAAGCCTGCAGGAAGGGAATTATAACAAATTTATCACATTTTTATTTATAATAAACTCTTATTCTGATGTTTGACGCTCATTTTAGTTAATCTTATAATAGTTTAAGGATTGCGAGAATAATATGCGTGCACTTTAAACAGTAATAGGAGAACCTTAACCATGAATATCTCAAGACGTGACTTATTTAAATTCGCAGGTATCAGTGCTGCAGCAGCAGCTGTGTCAGGATGTACTGCAACGACAGGTGCAGCACCGGTTGCAGATCTTAACACGGCAAACAAAATGTTGGGACGTCATCAAGTTGTTATTATCGGTGGAGGTTTTGGCGGTTTGACCGTTGCCAAAGAGTTGAAAAAAATTGACCCAAAATTTGATGTCGCAATTATTGAAAAAAATGACAGCTTTATGTCATGCCCGTTTTCAAACTGTAATCTTGGCGGAATCGAAGGGGTAAATCTTAGTACGTTGACACATGATTATTCTCAAGCAATTGAAGCCAACGGATATGGAATGTTAACCGCTTCTGTAACGGGTATCAATAGAGCAGCGAAGATTGTTTATACTTCAAAGGGTTCAGTGGGTTACGATATTTTGGTTATGGCACCGGGTATTGATTATAACTATAAAGGGCAGTTTCCGACATGGGATGCGGCTAAAATTGCAAAAGCACGTCGTTTGACACCGGCGGCATTGGTTCCAGGCGGTGAGCACATCGCACTCGATCGTATGGTTAAAAATATGGAAGACGGTGATGTCGTTATCACCGTTCCAGCGGGTAAATACCGATGTCCTCCCGCTCCGTTTGAGCGCGCGAGCATGATTGCCAACTTTATGAAAAAAGAGGGAATCAAGGGTAAAGTGATTATCCTCAATGAAACTGCTGAAGTAGCCAAAGGGGCAGCTTTCAAAGAATCATGGAAAGAGCTTAATGCAGGTGTTGTAGAGCATAATGATAATTGTAAAATCGTAGACGTTGATTTCGATAAAAAAGTGATTACGTACGTTCAAACTGTGTTTGCAAACAAAGACGATACAGTCGGTGTTGCGACAACTAAAACGCAAAAATACGGTATTTTCAATTTTATCCCACACAATATGTCTAACCCGGTCATCGAGATGTCAGGTGTTGCAACCACTCCGGACGGATTCAAAAAAGTTAAAATGGCAACAAGTGCTGAAAAGCCGGTCTCCTTCCAAACAGCTACGGACGTAAACGTCTATGCCGTAGGTGACGTTGTAGGTCACGCGATCCCGCCAAGCGGACAATCAGCGATCTGGTCAGGTAAAGAGTGTGCAAAAGAGATCGCATATGTCCTTCACGGTAAATCGTACAGTGTTGCATCAGCTCTTCCCTACAAAAGTGCCAATGTGTGTTACTCAATGGTCAATGGTAATCCGGAAGAGGCGATCATGGTTAATCATGAGTTTATGGTTGCAGGTCCTGTTATCGGAAGCAAAGGGAGTGTTCCAAAAGGGGATACGGTTAACGATAAATTCCGTTCAACAGGATTGGGTAAAGCAACTCGTGATTGGTACAAAGGTGCTATGAGAGATTTGTTTAGTTAAGTTTAAGTGCCGTTCGCCCTGAGCTTGTCCAAGGGTTCATGGTTCGACAGGCTCACCACGAACGGAAGTCTCTCGTTCCCAAGCCGAAGGGTGGAAGTTCGTCATCCTCTCTCGTTCCCAAGCTCCAGCTTGGGAATGCAGAAATGGAAATTTTATTTTACAAAAAACCTGCTAGACTGCTTACATAAAATTATTCACACGGAAATCATCATGGATAGAAGAAACTTTTTAAAAATTGTTGCTGCGAGTGCAACAGTTGTGGCGGTAAATCCATCGCTTATTCGAGGCAGTTTGTATGCATCCGATGGAACACTGTATCGAGCGTATGAAAAAACACAGCTTATGGACGCGGATGGAAAGCCGATTTTGGCTTCTAAGTTAGAAAAAGAGGTCAATTATATCTTTAATTATCCGTATGCATCCACTCCGTGTCTGCTGATCAATCTTCCCAAGGCAACAGCAAGTGATGTTGAATTGACCGCTGAGGGCGGTGAAAAGTATATATGGAAAAGCGGCGTCGGAAAAGATCGTACCATCGTAGCGTATGTTGCTATTTGTACCCATCAGCTGACGCATCCGACTCCAAGCGACAGTTTCATCATGTATGTCCCCGAAAAAACCAAAACGATGGCGTATGATAAAAGCGGTATTATCGTCTGTTCGTCTCATCTCTCAGCATACGATGTGCGCGAAGGGGCAAAAGTCCTTGGCGGTGCGGCGACTCAGCCTCTCTCGGCAGTTGTTTTGGAACATGCGGCAGATGACACCCTCTGGGCAGTCGGTATTTTGGGTTCGGATAAATTTCAAGACTATTTTAAATCGTTCAAGCCTGAATTCAAACAGTTTTACAACGGACCTGCGGAAGCAAAAAAACTCGTTTCCATTTCGGCAAAAACGGTCAAACTGACTGAGTTTTCCAAAGAACTAATCCAATACTAATAGAGGACACGATGAAAAAACTACTAACCACATTGACACTCTCAGCACTAATGGCGCTCTCTGTACAAGCGGCACAACAACAAGACCATCGATCAATGTTGATGAAAGATATGCGAATTATGCTCGAATCAATGGAACAAATTCAGCGCGGAGGGCTTTACAGTTCAAGTGATGAGATGAAAGCCGGAGTCAAAAAGCTCCAAGGAACCCTAAAATCGTTAGAAGGGGATGACGTTAAATGGATTTTGCCAAAAGACCAAAAATACGCCTATCAATTCGCTCAAAAAACAGCGAGTATGCTCCATCTTTATTCTGATGACATGGTAGCCTCGATAGATGCAGGGCGAATGGATGATGCTCTCGAAGATTATAATCAGCTGTTAAAACAGTGCACGTCGTGCCATATCCGTATTCGTAACTGGTAATTTATAGTGAGCGTGTCGAAGGGTAACACTGTTTATCACATTTTTATCTTATATGACTTTAAAGTCTTGATATTAGTATTAAAACAATACTTTATAAAGATTTCTTTAAGAAATGAATGGTAAACTACTCACAAGATCCATATAAGTATTACTTATTAGGACGGCTTTTCTAAGGAGAAAGAATGAAATTAGGAAAATTAAGTTTAGTTGCTGTAATGGCTTTGGGAACCAGTGTGTTCGCTATTGATAACGTAAAAGTAAACGGTGAAGCGAAGCTTTGGTATCAAACATCAGAGTTCTCTGGACCAGCTGCTGTAGCTGCAGGGACGGATACACAAAAATTTTTCAATAAAACTACTAACTCTTCAGCTGATGTTAAATTAAGCGTTGGTGCAACAGCAGATTTGTTACAAAATTTGAGTGCCGGTGTAAAAATGACGGGACTTACAACTCTTGGTCTTGAAAATAATTTGGTTGGAGCTACTCCGGCAGCAAAATATGACAATGCTGGAACTGCAGGAGGAACTTCTGCGTTAAATGACCAATCATGGGTTGAAGAAGCATACTTAGCGTATACTGTTGGTAAAACAACAGCTAAAATCGGTCGCCAAGCGTTGAATACTCCATTGGCATTTACTGAAACATGGAACGTTGTAGAAAATACATTTGAAGCAGCTGTATTGCTTAACAATGATGTACCGGATACAACATTGGTCGGTGCATGGGTAGGCAAGCACAATGGTGTAGGCTTACTTGCTACGGCAGCGCGTGGTACAACGGTAGCTCAAAATGGTGCGTTTAGTACATTTGGTGTAAGCGGTGCGTATGCAGCGGGTGCTATCAATAAATCAATCCCGAATACAACAGCTCAAGCATGGTATTACAATGTGCCTGATATTGCAACTGCATACTGGTTGCAAGCGGATACAAAAATTGTGGACATGGTTAGTCTTGGTGCACAATACGCTGGTATGATGCCAGATTCTACATCAACTACACTTGGTGCAGCTGATGCTAATCACCGTGATACAAATGTAATTGCGGTTAAAGCAGCAGTAGATGTAGCAGGTGTAAACCTTTATGCAGCGTATTCATCAGTAAACAAAGGTACTCTTGGCTTTGCTAACGTTGCAACAGGTGATAAATCAAGTGTCTATACCACACTTGGAAGCATCTATTTTGACGGTGAGATCGCAGCAGCTCCGGACACTAAAGCATGGAAAACTGGTGCATCAACTAAGCTTGTTCCGGGTGTAGCTCTTGCTGCAAGTTATGGTCAGGCAAAAACAGGGGATAACGGCGGTACTGCAGGTCCAGTAGTTGGCGCAAGTACAGCAAACTGTGATTTCTCAGCATGGGATGTTACTGCAAATACTAAAGCTGGACCAGTTGACTTGACAGCGATCTATACGCAGTTCAAAAAAGATGTTCAAAATACTGATACTGGCGACAAAACAACGGATACATTCCGTGTTATCGCTTCTTTGAAGTTCTAAGAAGTTCTTTCTCCTCAGGGTCTTCGGGCCCTTTTTCTTCTTCTTAAATAAAGCTTTCGCGCCAGAATTCGTCACTCTGGCGCACCTCTTATCCCATTCTTTTTTTATAATTGATGTTTTTTTATTTAGATAGAGGTCAAAAAAGATACTTGCTGTCGTCATTCCAAACTTGATTGGGAATGACGAAATAGTGATATTTTAAATCCGATTAGCCTGCCGTTTTGGTGTTATACTTTTATCACTATTTTTTTTATTTTCGCTTGTTGATTGCCGTAGGAAAAAAGGGATTGTTTTTTCGGGTCTTTTTGATAAATCTTCCATCAGTGCTTTTTGTACGACTTGGGGCTCATGGCTTAGGATGAGATAGTCATAGATGAGGGTTATTTGGCGATCCAGAGATATTTTCCATGTAGAGAGTGTTTGGGTATAAATCCATTCACTGAAGGCGTAGAATGAGTTAAAGACAGGAGAAAGAACTGGATCTCCGATCGAGTCGGGAATTACGGAAACAGTCCATAACAATTTAACCGTACACTCAAAACTTCCGCTGTTGTAAAAAATATCCCAAAACCTTGCGAACCGTTTCATTTTTTGAATTTGCTCAAAACTTAGGTTGTTATTTTGGAGAATATCATACGGCGGTGTGTCGCTGTAAATCATCCCATGCTCTTTATCGTGGCGAGAGAGAGTCGTTCCTGAGAGGTTTTTGAGGATACCGATTTGGATTTCACTGTGGGTCAGTGTGCAAAGCAAATCAAGATTGCGCCCAAACCCTGCTAATGTCTCCCCCGGAAGTCCGACGATGAGATCGAGGTGCATGTGTGCGGAGGTCTCATTTTCTAAAAATCGGAGATTCTCATAGATTTTTTCCAGCCGTAACGGACGGTTAATCCCTTTTGCGATAATGGGATCAAGAGTTTGGATACCGATCTCCAGCTGCAATGACCCTTGAGGGAAGAGAGCAATTTTGGTTTTGAGCACGTCGGGAAAATGGTCGGGTATTACTTCGAAATGGGCGAAATAAGGCGGCTCTTTGGAGAGAAAAAAGTCTAAGAGACGGTTGGCAAACGTCATGTTGAGATTAAAGGTACGGTCGATAAATTTAAAACTTCGCGCACCCCGCTGCCACAGTATTTCAAACTCTTCGATGAGTTCATCCAGCGGAAAATTACGTACTTTGTCATCCATAGACGAGAGACAAAATTCACACTCAAAAGGGCATCCACGAGAAGCTTCGACGTAGATGGTGCGATGCGCTACGTCTTCGTCACTGTAAGCACGGTAAGGGAGCGTGATGGTTTTTAGGTCAAGCATGGGGGCTTTGATAAACTCCGTTACCGTTCGTGGTGAGCTTGTCGAACCATGTAACCCTTCGACAAGCTCAGGGCGAACGGGAGATAAAATCTCTTTACACAACTCATAAAATACCACTTCTCCTTCACCGCTAATGATGTAATCCGCGCGGGATAAATCAACCCGATGAGGCAAATGACTGGCTTCAGGTCCTCCGAGAACAATGACAGTATCCGGAGAAACTTTTTTGAGTATCTCTATAAGTTCTGCTATTTGGGAAGCATTCCAAATATAGACACTGATGCCGATGATTTTAGGGGTATGTCTTAAAATATCTTCGGCGATGGTTTGGATTTGCTCATTGATGGTAAATTCGACTATTTTGGCATCGTCTTGGAGCTCATGCAAGTTGGTATAGAGATAACGAAGTCCTAAGGCACTGTGGGCATAGCGAGAGTTAAGAGTAGTGAGAAGAATGCTGCTCATGATTGGGATGCACTAAAATAGTGTCCATCGGTTGTGAAGAGCTTGAGAATTTTATTGTATTCTCCATACGCTTGTTTATAGAGATGCTGAGAATGTTTGCTTGATTCGTATAGCTCGCTCGCACTCATACCCGATTCCAGTGCATTTTTGAGCAGTTTGGTACGGCGAAGATAGGTAAAGGCGAGGTTGGGGAAGTGCTCATGTATCTTTGCTTTTATCATCGTGGCATCGTTGGGATTGTCAATCATATTGGCAAAGACGAGGATGGTTTTTTCTTTGTAGTTTTTGATAAAAATAAGGCTTTTCATGATGGAGTTTAAATCATTGGTAGTGGGAACGAGGATAATATCTGAAGCGCGTAAAATCTCATCGGCATGATCGGCATCAAACCCTCCGAAATCGTAGACAGTATCTTCGTAAAGAGGTATTTTTTTAGGATAATAGCGTGCATTTTTGTATTTGTTGAGAACGACGGACATATCGTTGGTGGCGTAGCGATATCCAAGGTCTTTGGCGAGAGAAAAAGCGAGGGAAGTTTTGCCCACGCCCCCCTTGGTTGATGCGATTGAGATAATAGCCATGATCCACCCATAAATTTTTATGCAAATATAACATAAATTGTATTGTTATTGGCAAATTCGTGCTATTCTTATTTTAATTGTAGTTTGAAACAAAAGGGAGAAAGTATGCGCTATGTTCGTCGATTGGATTCGCTTGGTTTGGGCGATATTGCTTTGGTGGGTGGTAAAAATGCTTCATTGGGGGAAATGATAGGCTCTCTCAAAGTGTTGGGGGTGAAAGTTCCCGAAGGGTTTGCCGTAACGGCAGATGCGTATCGTGCATTTATCGAGCACAACCGTTTCGAGCCAAAAATCCGTCACTTTTTTGCGGATGTCGATTTGAGCAATATTGAAGCGCTCAATGCTTGCGGAGAAGCGATAAGAGCGTTGATGCTATCGGGTGAAATGCCCGAGGCTCTAAAAACCGAAATTGCCGAGAGTTACCGTATCATGGAATTGGAATATGGTATGGCATCGGTCGATGTGGCGGTGCGCTCTTCGGCGACGGCAGAAGATTTACCCGATGCGAGCTTCGCCGGACAGCAGGAGAGCTATCTCAATGTTCGTGGTGTTGTGATGCTCATTGAGCATGTCAAACGCTGTTTTGCATCCCTCTTTACCGATCGTGCCATCAGTTATCGGCACAGTCGTGATTATGACCATTTTGCCGTTGCCCTCTCGGTGGGGGTTCAAAAAATGGTACGCAGTGACTTGGCGAGCAGCGGGGTGATGTTTACGATTGATACGGAAAACGGCTCAGAAAATCTGATTCTCATTAACTCGATTTGGGGATTGGGAGAAAATATCGTCGGCGGACGGGTAAATCCTGATGAGTTTTACGTCTTTAAACCGACTCTCAAAGAGGGGAAAGTATCGATACTCAAACGTCAAATCGGTTCCAAAGCCCTCACGATGCACTATGATGAACGCCACACTACCATCAATCTCGCCACCCCTAAAGCCCTCCAGCACCGTTTTTCGATTACCGATAAAGAGGTTGCGACGTTGGCGCACTATGCACTCCTCATCGAAGAGCATTATACGGCAATTGCGGGCGAATACCGTCCGATGGATATTGAATGGGCAAAAGACGGACAAGACGGAGCACTCTACATCGTCCAAGCCCGTCCTGAAACGGTACAAAGTCGTAAGATGGGGGATAACAGCTTTGAGCAATATCGTCTCAAAGAGGGTGTGGAGCCGAAAATACTCCTCAGCGGTAAAGCCATCGGCGAGAAAATCGGTTCCGGTCGGGTCAAAATTATCCATTCTCCCCACGAGGGGGAACGGTTTGTTGAGGGGGATGTTCTTGTTGCCGACATTACGGATCCGGATTGGGAACCGATCATGAAAAAAGCCTCTGCCGTCATCACCAATAGAGGAGGAAGAACGTGTCATGCAGCGATTGTGGCACGTGAAATCGGTGTTCCGGCGATTGTAGGGACGATCAATGCGACGGAAATACTGCGCGATGGCGATGAAGTAACGGTGAGTTGTGCCGATGGGGAAAGCGGTCATATTTATGGAGGATTACTGGAGTATGAAATCAGTCGTATCGATCTGGGTCATCTCACTCCGACGATGACAAAACTCTATATGAATGTTGGTAATCCCGATATTGCGTTTAAAATAGCTAAACTCCCCAATGACGGAGTAGGGTTGGCGCGGATGGAGTTTATCATTACCCATTATGTTAATGCTCATCCGATGGCATTGGTGGAGCTCTCACAGGGTAAAACGATTCATGAGAGTGCGGCGGTGAAAGCGGCAATGCGAGGATACGATGATCCCAAAGTATTTTTTATTGATAAAGTTGCTGAGGGGGTAGGGATGATCGCTGCAGCGTTTTATCCTCGACCGGTGATTGTCCGCACCAGCGATTTTAAATCAAATGAATATCGACACATGAGCGGCGGAAAAGTGTATGAGGAGGTCGAAGAGAATCCGATGATTGGATTTCGCGGTGCAAGCCGTTATTATTCTCCCCACTACAAAGAGGCGTTTATATGGGAATGTGAAGCGTTGAAGAAAGTGCGTGATGAGATGGGGCTTACGAATGTCAAAGTAATGCTCCCTTTTGTCCGTACACCGGATGAGGCTCGTAAGGCGATTGCGGTGATGAAGGAAGCTAGATTGGTGCAGGGTGAGAACGGATTGGAAGTGTACGCGATGTGTGAAATCCCCGCCAATGTTATACTGGCAGATCAGTTTTTAGAAATATTTGACGGATACAGTATCGGTTCCAACGATCTCACCCAGCTTATCCTCGGAGTCGATCGTGACAGTGCATTGGTATCATCGGTCTTTGATGAACGCAATCTTGCCGTAACGCGAATGCTCTCGATGGCGATACGTGCGTGCAAAGAGCGGGGAAAATATATCGGCATCTGCGGTCAAGCACCCTCTGATTATCCTGAAATTACCCGATTTTTGGTGGAAGAGGGGATTGATTCGATTTCACTCAATCCCGATTCGCTGTTAAAAATGCGCCAAGTCGTCAATGAAATTGAAAAACAACAAGGAAATGTATGAATCTATTATCCAAAAGCTCGCCACTCGAAGAGTCAATCAAAAAAATGAAAGCAGTGTTAACCGATGTTGGATGTGAAGCAGTATTTTCGGATGAAAAACATCCATTGGAGTATTGCTATTCGGTTAATCTCGCCTCCATCGAAGCTCCCCGCCATATCTATTCTAATGGCAAAGGGATTCTCTCGGATGCCTCAAAAGCAAGTGCGTTGGGTGAATACATCGAGCGGTTGCAAACGAATAATTTTTTTATCGATTTTTATTTACCTGAGAGAAAATATTATCCTGATGAAGTGGCATTTGAGTTTGGCGGAGGGTATTTGAACGACGCATTGCATACCATTTATAATCCCAACAATGAGCTCAGTGATGAAGATTGGGTTGATTATAACAGTGATTATGAGGATAAGGTCGTTGCCTTGCCGTTTATTGGGCACAGTACGGGGGAAAAGGTCTATATACCGCTCAATATCCTCAGTAATCTGTATGTGAGCAACGGGCTTGCTACGGGCAATACTCCTCTTGAAGCACAGGTGCAGTCACTTAGTGAGATTTTCGAGCGATACGCCAAGATAGAGATTATTAAAAATGGTTATGCCCTGCCAAAGTACCCTGATAAAATTCTAAAAACATATGAGAGAGTATATCAAGATGTAATAGCATTGCGTCAACGCGGGTTTATTGTCGAAGTTTTGGATGCATCGTTAGGCGGTAAATTTCCTGTGACGGCAATCTCACTCATTAATCCTGAAAACTCGACGTTGTTTGTCTCCTTCGGGGCACATCCGATTTTACAAGTTTCATTAGAGCGTACTATGACGGAACTCATGCAAGGGCGTGGATTGGAAAATCTCGATGCCTTTGAAGTCCCGACGTTTGATATGAGTTTAGTTTCCGATAGCTTTAATCTCGAATCTCATTTTATTGATTCCAACGGCAAGCTTGGATTTGGGTTTTTGAGTGCTAAAAAAAGTTTTGAGTATGCACCGTGGAGTTATACCGGTGAGGGTTCTGAAGCAGAGTTTGAGTATCTTACTAACATATTAAAATCTATGAACAAAGAGATGTATTTGCGTGAATACAGCTATTTGGGCTTTTATTCGTGTCAGATGATTGTTCCTAGTATCTCGGAAGTGTATCCGATAGAGGATATGAGTTTTAACAACAAAAATAATGGCAAGTGGATACGCGATATGGTTTTGAATTTCGAGGAGTATGAGGGGGATGACATTCTTGATGCCGTCGAATCACTCGAAGAGACGCTGAATGTAGAGAAATACATTGGGGTTATTTTTGCGACTAATTTTACGATGCAAGAGTTCAAAGCACAAATTCATTTGCTTTTAGACAATACCTATGAAGCCCTTTCGTTGCTCGAATTTGGCACCAATAAAATGGGACATATTGTCGCAGAACTCATCCGAATGGGGGAAGCGGAATGTGTGTGGGAAGAGTATGAAGAGGCGTTGTTTAGTATCTATGGACGTGAAAAAGTTGAGAAGGCATTGCAGATTTTAGAAGGAGAGGCGTTTTTAATCGATGTGACATTACATCAAGACTATCATAATATGTTGAAAATGTATGATCGGTTGGAGGTGAAAAAAGGAGGAATGATTTAAAAGGCTTTCCGTTCGCCCTGAGCTCACGTGCCCTATAGGGTATGTCGAAGGGTAAATTCATGGTTCGACAAGCTCACCACGAACGGAGAGAATTTACTCTCCAGACTCTTTTGGCTTCAATGATTTTACATTGATACGGCGTGGAGGTCGTGCGGGTGTTGCTTCTGCTCTTGGTGCAGGTTTATCAAAAGGTTTTCTGTCGCCATACGGCTTCTTGTCCCCATACGGTTTTTTATCTCCGAAGGGCTTTTTGTCGCCAAACGGTTTCTTTTCACCAAACTCTTTTTTATCTCCGAAAGGCTTCTTATCCCCAAATGGCTTTTTGTCTCCATACGGTTTCTTATCACCAAATGGCTTTTTATCTCCGAAAGGCTTTTTGTCACCAAACGGTTTCTTTTCTCCAAACTCTTTCTTATCCCCATAAGGCTTTTTATCTCCGAATGGTTTTTTATCCCCATAAGGTTTCTTCTCACCAAAAGGCTTCTTGTCTCCATACGGTTTTCTCTCACCCTCAGGCTTTGGAGTATTAAACTGCTTTTTATCTTCACCAAAAAATACCGGTTTATTGGCATACTGAGATTTGGTTGATTTTTCTTCATCTTTACGTGGAGTGCCATCGATGTAGTGGTTACGCTCACGGGTTTTTTTCTCAAAAACAGGTTTTCCATGTTCATCTTTGCCTAAAAACTTTGGCTTTTCTTTGTCTTTGCGTGCCCATCGTTCTTTTTTGAGTGCTTCTTCCTCATCACGTGCATCGCGTCGTGCTTTTGCTTCGGCTTTTTGCTGATTGTCTACTGCAATTCCAAAACTTGGTTCGAATCCTGCAATGGCTTCTTGGATAATGGTGCGACCTAAAAGTGTTTCGATACCGTAGAGGTTTTTTTGATCCTCAGCTCCAAGCAAGACAAGCGCCATCTCTCGTGCATGGGCAAAACGGGTCATATAGATGATTGCTTTTTCAGGGAGATCATAACTGATAAGAATATCGTATTGATTTTTTTCAGAAGCATTCATATCGTCGTCAGATACAACCGTTACGTTTGTAGTGGTTGAAAATTCAATTGATTTTGAATTTTTAGCCGTTGCAACGAGAATTTTCTTTTCAGGGTATTGAGAAATTAAAAAATTAAGAAGCTCAGATTTGCGCTCAGTGTTACAAGGGTGGATACGGTGGTTTTTACGTTGAATTTCAGATGACATAAGAGTCCTTTTGGAGTATGGCCTCGGTAATCCGAGGGAATGTGCCGCTTTTTTACGACACAATTTTAGTGGTGCAATTATAGCGAGTTATTGCTTATAGGCTGTGAGACCAAGCATTTTATCGACAGTTGTGAAGGTATAGCCAATGGAGTGAAGTGTTTCGATAACCATTTCCAGCGATGCAACACTGGTAGGATTTCGGTGCATAAGGATAATATCACCATTACGGACATTAGAGATGACGTTATTTGCCACGGCGTAGGGGTCTTTAAGCGTCCAATCAAGTGAATCAAGTGACCAGAGTATGATAGTGGAGCCTGACGCATTGATGGTGTCTACGACTTGACTGTTGATAGATCCATAAGGGGGGCGAAAGAGGAGGGGGTAGTTTCCGGTAAGGGTCTGAATTCGTGTGGAGGTAAGCTCTAGCTGTGCGACGATTTCGGTTTCATTTAGATTGGTAAAACGGGCGTGGTTAAAGCTGTGGTTTAAAACGAGATGCCCTTCGTCGCTACAGCGTTTTACGGCGGTGGTATTCTCATCATTCATCGTTGAACCAATCATAAAAAAGCTCGCTTTGACATCATGCTTTTTTAAAATATCGAGAATTTTATGGGTATTGTTCTCATCGGGCGCATCATCAAAGCTCAATGCGATGATTTTTTTGGTGGTATCGCCATTAACGATAATATTTTTATAGGTGCCGTTTTGCACAGGGGTAATCGTATCGGTACGCCATTTATTCAAAAATTGGGATATATTGGTATCGAGTAGTTTAGATGAACCTCGGATGTCGTAAATACCGTTTGTATCTGCAAAGAGGAGTGTTTGGAACAGGAGAATAAGGGAGAAAAAAAGTGTGTTCATATGGGTCGTTTCGATAAAAAAATTGGTGGCATTATAGCGTTAAAATTCATACACGGCTCCTGCCCCCCAAAAAACTTGTCGAGGCTGTCTCATGTCCAAAAAGGTATCCACCTCTTGATAGACCAATAAAATAACATCTGAGAAAATTTGGTAGTTAATTTGAAAGAGCCTATCCCACTCGCTTCCCTGCACATATTTATGCTTATCGGTATAAACAATCTGTTCGGTTGAGAATGAGAACTGATCCGGAAGATCAAGATCGAGATGAAAATCAACAATCATATTGGCTTGACCTGTACCGTCGGGTCGTGAGCCGTATTGGTTATTGGCAATCACTTTTTCAATATCAATGAGCCAGCTGAGTTTGGAACCTAAAAAAGAGGTATCGTTAGTGTATCGACCGCCTACCCCGGTATAAGAGCGTGTCAAGGTATGATTGGTAGGTCCATCATGTTCATATTCGACGTATAAATCGAGTACATCAGTACGATAGCCTATTGTGAAATCTTTATCGATTTCACTGAGTGTCGTGAATGAATTTGCTGTATCTTTATCCGTTAAACAGGCAATATCCGCTTCCATAAAAAGAGATTCACGCTGAAACTCCATATCCACATCATAGCGATTATAGGCTGTTCCGCTCAAATCAGGCCGTGCATTTAAACTGCCGGGATTATGAAAAAAATTGGTGATACTCCCATCCACACTGAATGTTTCAAAAGTATCATTGTCGTCAAACTCGGGGATATGGATGGTGTGCTTAATTTTGGCAAACACCAATGTCGGAGTTATGGCGAATAGAAGTAAAAGAAAAATTTTGTACATGGTTTAATCGAGTGTCTTTTTATAAAACTTGACGGCTAAAATCATCATCACAAGGCAAATCAGCATGAGCGGCCAAATATTCGGCCATAATGTCGGCAGATCATTCCCTTTTAAGACAACACCTCGAATCAGACGGTTGAAATAGGTGAGAGGAAGGAGTTCTCCCACATGCTGTGCCCATGCAGGCATTCCCGAAAATGGAAACATAAAGCCTGAGAGCATGATACTGGGGAGAAAATAAAAGATAGTGAGCTGTAATGCTTGCAACATATTTTGTGCCAACGACGAGATGGTAATACCGATGGTGAGATTTACCGCAATGAAAAGAAGGGCGACTCCGTAGGCCAAAAGGATAGAACCGTTAAACGGAACATTAAAGACAAAATAGGAAGCGCATAAAATAAGGGTGGCTTGGAGAAGACCGATAAAAACATAAGGAATAATTTTTCCCGTCATAATTTCGAGTGGTTTTGCCGGGGTTGCGAGGAGATTTTCCATCGTTCCGCGTTCACGTTCACGGGTAATGGCAAGGGCGGTCATCATCGTAAGTGTCATCGTCATGAGTGTCCCCATGAGTCCTGGAATGATATTGTATTGGTTGATGCCGTTGGGATTATAAAGGCGATGAACACGTACGTCAAAAGGCTTTTTTTGATTGGAAAGCGCTGAAAGCGAACCGGTTAAATCTTTTTTAGCGACCTGAGTTGCTATCCCTTCCATCGATAAGAGAGCGGTTGAGACGGTGACTGGATCGGTTGCATCGGCTTCGAGAAGCAGGGATGGTTTTTCACCGCGAAGAAGTTTTTTGGTAAAATCAGAGGGGATAGTGAGGATAAAGAGGACTTCCCCTTTTTTTAACGCTTCTTGTGCTTCGCTTGGTGTGGTATATTGGGTGTTGATCGCATAGTATTGCGATGTTTGCATGGCGGATACTATGCTTCTGGTAAATTCACTTTTATCGTAGGTGATGACGGCAGTGGGGAGATGTTTTGGATCAGTGTTGATAGCAAACCCGAAAAGTGTTAGTTGGATAATAGGAATTCCGATCATCATTGCGAAAGTGACACGGTCGCGTTTGAGCTGCAAGAACTCTTTGATGATAATTCCCCACCACCGTGAGAAACTGAAGGTGCTAAACATGCTCTTCTCCAAAATTATCTTTGGTCTGTTTCATCAGATAAATAAAGACATCTTCGAGTGATGTTGGGATCGGTTTGAAATTTTCCCCTTTTAATGCCGTTTCGATCGCGTGAGGATTTTTTCCGCTTACATGGAGTGTCGAGCCGAAAATAACGGTTTGCTCGATTGCATCGCTTTGTTTGAGAAATTTAGAAATATCCATCAATCTATCGCCTGTAACTTCATAAGTAGATAGCCCTTGACTCTCTATGATACTTTTGGCGCTCCCTTGTGCCAGAAGATTTCCGTAAGCAATATAAGCGAGTTTGTGGCACCTCTCTGCCTCATCCATGTAGTGGGTGCTGATGAGTACTGAAACGCCAGTTGCTGCCAGCTCATGAAGCTCTTCCCAAAAATCTCTCCGCGCACTTGGGTCAACTCCCGCTGTGGGTTCATCCAGGAGGAGTAATCTTGGGTGACGAAGCATACAGGCTGCGAGGGCAAGACGCTGTTTCCATCCGCCCGAGAGTGATTTTGCTAATTGGCTTGAGCGTGAAGTGAGTCCTAGCATCTTCAATGCTTCGTTGACAATCTCTTTGCGGTTGGCGAGTTCATAGACCCGCGCAACGAAATCAAGATTTTCCCGTATGCTCAAATCTTCCCAGTAGGAGAACTTTTGAGTCATATATCCTACTTCCCGTTTGATTGCATCGCTTTGGGTCACAATATCATATCCAAGGCAATGACCTTTCCCGCTATCAGGGGTTAAAAGCCCGCACATCATCCGAATAGCCGTTGTTTTCCCGCTGCCGTTAGGGCCTAAAAATCCGACGATTTCCCCTCGCTCCACTTGCAGTGAGAGATTTTTGACAACATGTTTGTCTCCGAAATATTTATTGAGTCCTCGAACATCGATGGCAAAATCATTAGCGATCAAGAGAGACTTCCACAGGCTGACCCGGATGCAGATACGGGGCATCGATACGGTTGGGATAGGCTTCGATCATATAGGTGAGTTTCTCTTTGGTCTCATTGCTGTAGATGATCGGAGGGGTATATTCTGCTTCGGTTGAGATGTAGGTGACACGGGCAGAGAGTTTTTTTCCGTCACTGCGTGAAACGACGGTGATATTTTGACCGATACCAAGCTCTTCTGCAATCTTTTGCGGGACAAAGAAGCGGATTTTGATATTTTCCGGCGGGAGGAGCCGCACGATGATGCCCCCTGCGTTTACCCACTCTCCTTCACGGTAAAGGGTATCAAAAACCAAAGCATTTCCACGAGATTTCAGAGCTTTCTCATCGACTTTCCATTGTGCCTGTGCTACGGCAGATCGGAGTTGTTGGAGACGGGCTTCTTGTGCAGAAATTTGATCGGTTCGTTTGGCGAGTTTGGCTACATTGAGTCCATTTTGAAGTTCTTTGACTTTGGCAGCAGTGGTTTTTGCTAAAGCGGTAGAGTCATCAAATTGTGTTTTAGAAATGGCATTGGAAGGATAAAGTTGACGGTTTCGGCTTAATTGGATGGATGCATTTTCGGCATTGGCTATCGCTTGAGAGAGTTGAGCTTCGATGACGTTTATCTCTTCGGGACGAGAACCTTTTTTATAATCATTCAAAGTCGCTTGAGCAGCGGAGAGTTCAGCGGAGATTTGTTGTAAAGCCAATACTTCACTTTCACATTCCAAAGCAAAGAGGTTTGAGTTTTTGGAAACCTGATCCCCCCGTTTGACAAAGAGTTTATCGAGCTTACCGCTTTGGGAGGAGGAGATGTTGACAAATTCCCCCTCTGCATAGCCTTGATAGATGTGTACACTCTCTTTTTGGCATCCATTGAACACTACTAAAGCAGCAACAGAAATAAGAAAGAAGTTAAAATTTTTCATAGAAATCATTATATCTCTTTTTTAGAAGTCAATTTTCCTAAATGTCCCGCCGTGTATCCGCTGGAAAATGACCATTGTAGATTGTATCCGCCGCAAGGGCCATCGAGATTCATAACCTCACCGCAAAAATACAGCCCCTTTACAAGTTTACTCTCCATCGTTTCGGGGCGTATCTCTTTGAGTGAGACACCGCCACGGGTAATCATTGCCATCTTAAATCCGTCATGCCCGATAACCGTGAGCGGTGTCCATGCAAGGAGTCTGATGAGCTTGTCACGCTGGCAGCCTTCGAGTTTATTGAATCCACTATCGGGATTGGCTCCTGCTAGAGTACACAGTTCTCGTGAAACAGACTCGGGAAGAAGCGTCATGATATGAGTCAATATGGACTGCTCGGGATTTTTATAAATCTCATTTTTGATGTGTGCTCTGAGTTGCTCTTCGTTTAGCCCTTTGGTCATGTTGATGAGCAGGGGGACTTCGCCGTATTTTTCTATCAGCGGAGTAATTTCACGAGCGACATCGAGTACGACAGGACCCCGGATACCGTTAGCGGTAAAAATCAAATCTCCATGAGCCCGGATATTTTTTGCTTTGGGAAGATCAATACGGATTTCCACTTTGGGTATCGTATCGGCGCGACAATGAGCCACCCATGTCTCTTTGGTTCGAAGCGGCATCATGGCAGGGTAGAGCTCGGTGATTTTATGCCCCACAGTAGAAGCTAGGGTAAATCCATCCCCCTCGGCTCCCAGCTGTGGATACCCAAGTCCTCCGGTGGCGATGATGACATTTGGAGCACTGTAGGATTGCTCACTCGTACTTACTCCGCTAACACGTACACCATCGTGTTCTAAACTCTCTACCCGCGCAGAACAGATCAACGTTACACCAAGCCGTACCATCTCCTCTTCGAGTGCGGTAATAATGCTTACCGAACTGTGAGAGACGGGGAAAACGCGATACCCATCAGGGGCATGGCTCTCCACTCCTATCTCAGCAAAAAATGCCATCAATGCACGGTGATCGAAAGCACTTAGAGATGGAGTCATAAACTTCCCATCCCGTCCAAAACGTGCCATAAAATCGCCGTTTGAGAGAGTATTGGTCAGATTGCATCGACCCCCTCCTGTGGCTTTGAGTTTTGCGGCAATTTTGGAAAGTTTTTCGAGGAGAAGGGTCTTTTTGCCACGACGTGCGGCGGTGATGGCAGCGATCAGACCAGCCGCACCACCACCTACGACAATGAGATCAAAAGAAGTTTCTGTGGAGTTTCGCATACGCGATTATAGCGTATATGAGTATCTTAGATGTCAGTAATCCTGACCAATATCAGATACGGTTCATTTTCTAAAATGATTAATATTTCTTATTCGTGTTGACGAGAAGATCTTTTTCGCTCAGATCATCCATCAGTGTTTTGAGATTTTTAAGAGTGAAGAGCCTCACTTCTTCACTCTTTTCTTTTTTAAATTCATTTGAGAATCCGTTTTTAGAGAAAATGACAAAAATATCAGGATTTAGTTTTGCGCTATGACATCTTTCTTGGAGTTTGGTCAACTCACTTTTATTGGCTTTGGCTTTTGAGTATTTGCACGCACCCGCTACAACTTTCCCCGATTTTGTTTGCCCCAATATCTCGATCTCGCCGTTTTTATCCCAGTATGAGCCTATTTTTTTGAAGGGATCTTCTTTAAAACTTTTTTGGACAAGAGCTATGACAAGAGCCTCATAGACCGAATCAAAAAACGTCTGTTTGGTATTTTCCCAGCGCTCTTTGACTTCGGTGAAGTCACCCTCTTTGACTCCTTTATAATACGGAGAGATACAGGAGAACCAAAAGCGCATGAAAGGGGCGGTAAATATAAGTCGATCAGAGACTTCTTCGCTGGTATCTGCCGGCTCTTCTTGGGATTTTTCACGAATCAGTAATCCGAATTTAATCAAAAAAGCCGCCGACTCTTCACCCTCTTTTCGAGGTATGTTAGCGCGTCTAAATGCAGAGTATTCCCGCCGATCTCCGCTTGCCAGTGCAGTGAGAAGGGAATGGTGTGTTTTGTTGCTCTGAGTGATTTTGGCGATGTCCCCATGGAGATAGCCGTAGTTTGCCAATATCTTCTCAACGATGAGGTCATCCAAGGGTTTTGACATATCCACACTCCACCCCATTCCTCCAAAAACTGCGAAATACTCTATCGCTTTTTCAAGATCAGTGGCGTTGTTTTGAAAACAGAAGGCGCGGAATTGCTGTAAGAGAGTAGGGTGCTTTGACATTATGAGGAAAGCCTTCGGTTATTTTTTAGTATTATAACCTATTCGCTCCCAAGGGTTTTAACCTCTGCTGGTTACTTCTAAAAGATGGTAACCAAATTGTGTTTGGATAGGACCGTATAAAACGCCGACATTACCGGTAAATACAGCTTTGTCAAACTCAGGAACCATTTGTCCCGGACCAAATTGACCCAAATCTCCACCGTCTCTGCCTGAGGGACATTTGGAATGGCTTTGAGCAACGGTCTCGAACGACGTCCCTTTTTCTATTTCTGCTTTTAGAGTATTACACTCTTCTTCCGTGTCTACTAATATATGTCTTGCGGTTGCCCATGCCATGATAATCCTTTTTTTTCTTGTTGGAGGGTAATTTTACTCTATTTTTACTTTGTATTAAAAGAACGGCCCGTTACCTTTTTTACCAGAGGTGCTCATAAATAAGATTGGCTTGGGAATGTGTAAGGATGTAAATATATGTCTGTAAGATTAAAAAGGTTAAAATTTCTAATAAAAAATACAAGGATAATCATGGCAGAAGTCCCGCATGATATAGGATGTAATAATGATGAGTGCATCAAAAAAGATGAATGTAAACGAAACGAAATTGCTAAAAATAATCAAGCCAGAGAAATAAAGAAATTTGGCGGCACACCTGAAAAGGGATGTGGAAAGTTTTTAGAAAAAAAATAATTCTAAAAACTGTCTACTCTGATCGGATAAAATTATGAGTACTACTCCTTACAGAAGATCGGCACCTTTTGCCGTCAACACCAACGTCACTCCATCTTCTTGTATTTCGATTAAACCATCATGTTTCAGCTCATCCATAGCAATTTGAAAGGGACGATCTTGTTTTGGCCCTAATTTTTTCAAAATACCGTTGATAACATCTTGCTTGGTCATAATATGACCCTCAAGCGCTCTGCTGGATTTGAACCAGGTCATAAACATCGTTTTGATCTCATTTTTTTGAGTGGTTTCAATATTTTCTTTTTTCGGCGGTGCCTTACGCTGAAAGTTTTGAGGAGGCTTTGAATAATCTCTTTTCTGCGGTGCTTTTTTATTGGCGGAAGATGATTTGATAGGGTATCCTTCTTGATTTTATTGGTAAAAACGGTCTGTATCTATTATAAAATGTCACATTCTTTTGTTATTTTGCATAGGGGACAAAAATTTAATATTCCAGCTATCAGCGGAAAAATTCCTAAGTAAAACCATGGATTGCCGCTGTAAAATCCATAACCAATAAGTCCCGATCCTAAAAGTATACGAATCGGACGACAAACTTGTCTTATTTTTTTAATATTCATTTTTTCTCTTTTTATTATGCTTCAGGATATTTTGATTCGACTATTTCGGTATTGTAATTGTATTTAGTTTAAAAGTGAGTTATGTATTTGAGCGAAAAAAATCTTTTAGAAAACTCCTGCTTTGAAGGTGGGACGAGGGGAAAGTGAGAGCATAAAAAAAGTGACAAGGTAACATACGTGTATTGCAGTGATTTTTGCTAAAAATAGGGATACTCGGTAAAATAGCAATCAGTTTAACAGACTAAGAGACAGCAATATAAAAGGAGTGAGATGAAAGAATTAAGTGTAATTGATTTGAAGCTGGCTCTTGAGCATGATATTAAAATGGCTCTCTATACATATGAAAGATACAATATTGATGCTAATTTGGCTTTAGTAGCCTGCAATGATTATAATGTTGATAAAGCACATCTTATGGACAGTGTACGACATAGTGATGTTGCAAAAAAAATCAATGATCATTATATAGCAGTTTTATTTACGTTTGTGGACCATATCGGTGCTCGAACGGCTTTGGAAAAATTAGTCAATCTTTATCCGGATTATCATCTCAGAGGGAGTCTGATCGTATTGAAAAAAGAGGATACGATAGAATCGGTTTGTGAACGGCTATTGGAAGCCAATTACTTTATCCATCAAGATCCTCACAATAAAATATTTCATGAGTTTGACCATACTCTTACGTGATTTATCTGGCTCCTCTTTTATCATATATTATCAAAGACTATTTTTTTTCAGGAAGCCTGCTACCTCGGAAATAACTTCTTTGTAGTGTCCGACAAACAGATGCCCGCCGCTGGGGTAGCCGATGAAGCGAGCGTGCGGAATATGCTCGGCACTGTAGCGGGAGCCTTCGTATGTTTTGAAAAAATCATCAGCTGTACTTAGGATGAGGGTAGGTACGGTAATATGCTCCAAATCGTAGCGTGGTAAAAAAGGGATGATTAATGCGTCATTGAGTGTCCCAAGACGTCGCTGGCTTATGGGCAGCATACAATTTAACATTTGTGTGACTCGGATACGTTCCTCAGGACTTGCATGCTCCAGTACAGTTTGTGGTGTGGCGAGTAATGTCGGCATTACACTCTGGGGTGCAAGCCTGGGTGCAGCCCAAAACAGGAAGTCCGACTTGAGTGCGGTATTGATTAAGAATTTTGCTGTAGCCAAAGACTGCTTCGATATAGCGCCCTCCTGTTTTTGCACGATACGAGTCGGATAGGCGGTCGGAACCAGTAGTACAAGTGCAGCGGTGCGTTTTGGATACTGCAGCGCAAACTGCATTGCTGAGGGTGCTCCGGCTGAAGCACCGAGAATTGCAGCACGAGGGATCTTCAGTGCATCGAGCAGACAGGCGTGTGCGTCTGCTTGCGCGGTTACAGAGGCATCATCAGGCATAGGCGTCCGCAAATAGCCAAAACGAGACATGGCAATGATGCGGAAGCCGCTTTGTATAAGACCCTCAGAAAACTCTAAACTCTGGTCATATCCGCCGCCTGCACCATGTACAACCAGTACCGGCGGACCATCACCGGCAACTGCATACTCGATTGGCCCGCAGGGTGTTTGGGCAATCTGGCTTCCCACTGAGATACGCTTACGTGCTTGATGAATATCGCGTTGATAGCGGGCAAAGACCAGAGCCAATAGCCCGACTATGAGAAAAGTGATAAAAATTGCAACGGTGCTTCTAGTACTGATATTTTTGATTGAACGCTCCTTGCCGGCCTTTTCAGGGTTATTTTGAAAAAGGGAGCATCATCCGAACCCGCTGCTGATACTCTTTATAGGTATTACCCAACGTAGCTATCAAATCTCTCTCTTCATACTTAAGACCGATAAAAATATAAATACTCAAGGTAACGGAGAGCATCAAGTGTGAATAAGACATGCTTGGCGTCACCCATATACCGATCAGCACTCCTAGTTGTATCGGATGACGTACAAACTTGTATAGTAGTTTTTCTTTGAAAGAGACGGACGGTTCAGGCTTATTGAGTAAATTTAAATAGATCTGCTGAAGACCGAAGAGTTCAAAATGGTTGATGATAAAGGTCGAAAAGAGTGAAAACAGCCAGCCAAACAAATACCCTGCATTCAATAGCACTTTTCCTATTTTATTGTCGATTTGCCATAAAAATCCGTCTAACGGCTGCCAATACAAACAAATCAAACCCAATGCCAATCCTGAGAAAAGGACATAGGTACTCCGCTCTGAGGCTTGCGGAATAATTTTGGTTAGATATTTTTTAAATAATGATCGTGCCATTACGGAGTGTTGCAGACCGAATATTAAGACCAAGGCGAGGTTGATGATCAGGGCTGTACTAAGCGGCACCGGATGTTGAGAATTAATAGTAGTTGACATAAACTCCCACTCCCCAAGATAAAAAATAAACCATACCTGTGCCACCAGACCAATGATATAGGAAAATATTCCATAGATAAAAATAATTGATTTATTCATGTTTCTCTTTTAATTGCTTTTATCAGTATAGCCTAAAAATTGAGATTTAAAATATTTAAACACGGCTATAATACCTGTAGTATGCTATATGCGTGAGCTATAAATTCTAAGAAAAATCTGATTAGAAAGGAGTTTTACAGTTATGCAGGGCAAAATATTAGATTACAATAGTAATATGAAAAGTGGATTTTTAAGAGATGAAAGTGAAAATAAATACCATTTTTTTATGGGTGATTGTACAAATCCGGAAAAACTTGAAATGGGTGCTGACGTTGATTTTGAATATGATGGTGAAAAAGCGACTAAAATTACTGTTATAGAGAGTGTGAAAGACATCTCTGTTAGCAAAGCAAAATTCATCAAGGAAACGTCAGCAAAAAAATCAAAGAAGTTTATATCTGCACTTCTGATCCTGATACTAATAGTGACGATAGGTGCATTAATCGGTATTTTAATAATGTCTGAAATGCAAGACCGAAAATTAAAAAAAGTTCAAATGAGATATGAATCACAAATTAGCAGTATAAAAAAATATCTTCTTGAAGGAGACTGCTCTAATGCTGCTTCAGAATATAATCAAGCAATTGATACGCGCAATGAAATTTATAAATACGGTGCGTATTACAGTATTGAAACGCATGCACAACATGGGCATGCCCTTGATATTGCAGAGTGTTTTGCAAATGAGAATGATTTTCCTAATGCAGTAAAAATGTTAGATATTAAAAATGCAAACGATGCGGATTATTTTAATAGAGCTTCAATTATTTACAAAAAAGCAGGAGATACGCAAAGTGCTCAAGCCGCACATAGTAAAGCTCAAGAAATCGTACCCTAAAGTTAAGCAGGTTCCCAACGAGGACGTTGGAACCGAGTAAATATGAACTCTGTAGAGGATTTAAAACGGATTTTTAATACTCTCGGCTTTTTTAACTTTTATCTGATCCGGTAAGTTTTTATCCCGTTTAAGCGCATCAATCGAAGCATCAATAATTTGCTTTAGTTTTAAAGCATATTCAAGCCCTTGACGGTCTTTGGTAAGTTCCAAGAAGCCGTATAGTGAGATACGATCCAGACGATTTTCAACCGTCATATTATTGATTTGGAGGGAATCAACTTCATTTTCGTATGCCATAAAAGGTTGAGTGGGCATTGTTAGAACATCCGTTTCAAAAGTTTTTCGATTATATGAATTATATCTTTATTCGAAAGATTATTATAGGAACCGCCGTGACGCTCTTGCGGATCAGGTAAATCCATTGCATTTTGTTTGTCGGACGGAATCATCTTGGGAAATAGTTGCAGTCCTGCCATCTGCTCTAGTTGTGCGATGCTGATTACTTCATAATCATTACTTGGCGTATTGCTGACCAGATAGGCTGCCCCTTGTCCGCTGGAGGGATCGTAGATCGCTTTATAGAGTTTTGAGGGAACCAATACTCTTCCCCCGATCCGTTTGATCGGTGAACCGCTGAAGATGGGTCCGGTGATAACGTAGAGTTCCCCTTTTTGATTGGTCAAATGGCGTGTTGCCCCTTCGATTGCCGACCATACCCCCCGATTGTTTTCAGCGTTTTGAGGAACCATATTGGCAAGGGTAAAACACTCATGCTGCGATTGCTTGTTGCCCATGTCGGCTGAGGGTGCCATGTGCCCCCGGTCATAGCCCGAACGAGCGTAATCGGAGAGTTCGGCACGCTCATCGGCGTTTAGCTGATCTTCCGGATGAAAATCGTTGGTTCTTTTGGTCTTATGGTGCAATCCCTCTTTGCTCAGATGTTCGGCACTCCACAACGGTGTGCGGGAGATTCCTGAGTGCATTACCGCAAAGGCGCTATAACACAGCTCTTTGGTTTTTGGGAGGAGTTTGGCGTTTAGAATATCGGGAGCTTCGTTACTGTAATAGAGCCCTTCACATTGCGTGGGAGCGGCAAACAATTCGACTGAGAGTATAAAAGTGCTGACAAGAGAGATAAATAGTTTCATTGGTGCTATTTTAGCATTAAAAGCTCAGTAATAAGGTTTTGAAGAGTCTCTTTTTTTTCTGCGAAAAACGGGCAACATCTTTTTTAAGATAGATTGGAGCTTCAATCTCTTCGAGTGGGATATAAAATTTACCTTGTTGTGCATTTGTAAAATTGTATTCTTTTTTAATTGCTGTTCCTCATAAAATTTTTGTTCATTTTTACTGGCATATCGTGCCGAAATAATTCGAATCGCTTCGTGCCTTTCAACGTGAACGACGACCTAGGGTGTCATTCCCGCGTAGGCGGGAATCTAGTTAAAAAATGAAGATTGAATATCTGACCACTAGCTCCTAGCGCAAAAAGGGGTATGCGTTCCCACTCAGGAGAGTGGGAAACGTTATAAACGAAGGGAAAATAGGCTTAATCTTGAAGTTTTGGGCATAAACTGTTTGGCAGTCGAGTATCACACACCGTAACGGAGCGCAAATATTGTGTCCACTGTGTGACTTGTTCTTCAGACGGTTCAAATTTAAAAGCTTTTTGAACAACATAGAAGCTGTCATTTCCTTGGATTGCTTTGAACCATGTGATCTCGGCTTTACCCGTAGAGGGATTCATCGGGCAGAGTTGAAGCCAGAAGGAAAATGGATAGCTGTTTTCTTTCCCTTGTTTTAGAGTCACAAACTGGGAATTTTTACACGTATCTGACCACATCTTTTGCATAGATGATTGGAATGTTTCGGGTGTTACGTTTTTAAGCCCGAGCATAATCTGAGTAGTCACCATCTCATCCCAGTTATTGACCGATTGTTTGTCAGGAACCATTTCCATCATAATCAGATTCTTTTGTTTTATTTGGTAATCGATTTTGTACCCAGTCGGTATGCTTTGGAGGAGATTTTCATTTTTTAGCTCTGCTGATAAAATGAGAGGTATGCTCAATAACGATAACATGAGGACAGAACGGAGTGTACGAGATAGCATTGAATATCCTTTTGCAAGTATAATAATTGTATTGTAGCATTGACCAATAGAAATTAATACATAATCAGGTGTGTTAGTTCCAATGCTATATTTTCCCGATAGAATACTAGGAGTTTGCTGTGGGAACAATCATCTCTCGCTCCCAAGCTCTAGCTTGGGAGTGTATAGCATTAGTCTGTATTCCCAACGAGGACGTTGGGAACGAGAAAATATGGATTTATATGTTTGAAGAAGCTGGATTCCCGATCAAGTCGGGAATGACGGGGAAGTGTGAGGCTAGATTCCGTATCAAGTACGGAATGACTATAAAGCTTTCGCCATAATACGGTTAAGGCGTGCGATAAATCCTGCGGTATCGGTAAGGGTCTCACCCTCATAGAGTTTCGCCTGATCGAGCAACACGTGTGCTGCATCGTCAATGAGGTTCATATCCGCTGAATCACTGAGCTTTTTGATCAGCTCATGGTTCGGGTTGATTTGGAGAATTTGTTTCGGTGCCGGGATGTCGCCGCCCATGTTGCCGAACTGTTTCATCATCTGCGCCATCATGTAGCCTGAATCTTCTTTGTCAATTTTCAGACATACGGCAGAATCGGTGAGGTCAAAGGTCGTCTCAACTTTCGATACGTTTTCACCCAATGCGCTTTGGAGCTGTCCGATGAATGTTTCAAGCGTTTTGGCTGTCTCTTCGTGCTCTTTTTTCTCCTCTTCGCTCTCTTCGAGAACCGCATCGGTGACATTGATAAATTTGTACTCTTTGTACTCACTTACCATTGGGAATACGATGGTGTCAATCTCTTCGTTGAGTACTAATACATCAATCCCTTTGGCTTTGAAACGCTCTAGGCTCGGAGAGTTTTTGAGCATTTGGAGAGACATTTTGGCTGTGATGTAATAGATCTCTTTCTTTTCGCTATCGACACCCTCGACAAATTTGCTGAACATAACCGGCTCATGAGCATTCAGAGTATTGAGTTTTAGAAGCTCTAAGATTTTTTCACGGTTGCCCATATCGCTGTAAAGACCCTCTTTGAGAACATTACCGAACTCTTTGTAGAATGCGTCATATTTCTCGGTGTCATTCTCTGCTATTTTTGCAAGTTCGCTGAGGACTTTTTTGACCGATGCGTTTTTGATTTTCGCCATAACGCGGTTGCTTTGGAGGATTTCACGGCTGACGTTCAACGGAAGGTCGGCAGAGTCGATCACCCCGCGAAGGAAACGCATATAGGTCGGCATAAGCTCTTTTTCATCGTCGGTGATGAAAACACGGTTGATGTAGAGTTTGATACCGCTTTGGTAATCGACGCGGTACAAATCCATCGGTGCTTTTGACGGTACGTAAAAGAGAGTGGTGTACTCTAAAGTTCCCTCCGCTTTATTGTGCATCCATAGCAAGGGCTCGCTTGAATCATGCGCGATGCTTGAGTAGAAGTCTTTGTACTCTTCGTCGGTGATGTCGGATTTAGAGATTGTCCATAGCGCGTTAGCTTTATTGACTTGGACGTTTTTGGTTTCGTTGTGACCTTTTTCTTCGCCTTCAGCAGGTGCTACCCACTCCTCTTTATCCATGAAGATCGGGAATGGGATGTGATTTGAGTATTTTTTGATGATACTCTCAATTCGGTGAGTCTCTAAAAATTCGCTCTCATCGTCTTTTAAGTGCATGATGATGCTCGTACCGTGAGTGTCGCGCTCTGCAGGCTCAAGATCGTACTCTGACCCTGCCATTGAGCTCCATTTGTAGGCTTGCTCTTCTCCGGCTTTACGAGAAATAACTTCGACTTTATCGGCAACCATGAATGAGGCGTAGAAACCGACACCGAACTGACCGATAAGATTGGAATCTTTTTTCTGATCACCGCTTAGTTTTTCCAAGAACGCTTTTGTCCCTGATTTTGCGATGGTTCCAAGGTTTTCGACCAAATCCGCTTCGTTCATCCCGATACCGCTGTCAGAAATTGTGAGAGTTTTTGCCTCTTTATCGATGATGATGTCAACGCGTGGGTTAAAGGCTATCCCTTTGTAGTTTTCATCGGTGAGAACGAGCATATTGAGCTTGTCGAGTGCATCTGAACTGTTGGAGACAAGTTCACGAACAAAGATCTCTTTGTTTGAATACAATGAGTGGATCATAAGATGTAAAATTTGTGAGACTTCAGTTTGAAATTGATGTTTTGCCATTTTGACTGTTTCCTTTTAGGTTTAAAATTTTGAACTGTGATTTTAACGAAATAGTAGTAATAATGCAAGGTGTATCAAGATTGTTTAGTGTAGATGACTAAAGAATGATTCGTTATTCCCGCGAATGACGGGATTTAGTATTTGATATGTGTAAGGTAAAGACCATTATGCGGAGCGATGTCGGTGGAGTGACGTTTGATACAATTGAGCTGTTCAAGCAGCTGCTCTTTGGTTGATTTACCCGCTGAGATACGGAGTAAAAAACCGACCATTAGACGGATTTGGGAGCGTAAAAAGCCGCTTCCCTCAAAGCAGAGGATAAGGTGTCCTTTGTGGGTGTAGGCATAGGCACGATAGATGATGCGAGTGAAATGTTCCAAATCATTACCGCTTTTTTTGAACAATTCAAAACTGTGGGTCCCCTCGAAGAGTGTGATTGCATCGATAATGGCTTCGGGGTTGAGGGTGGGGACAAAGGTAATGAAATTGTCTTCGAAAGGGTTCGTTTTTCCCTCTTTGAGGATGTAACGATAGACCCTTTTACGCGCCGTATAGCGTGCATGGAACTCATTGTCAACAAACTCGATGCGTCCAATACGGATGGAAGAGGGTAGCTGCATGTTGAGCATATCTTTGAGACGCCGCAGATCGTTCCAGTATAAAGGCAAATCAAGGTGCATCACTTGGTGCGTTGCATGAACACCGCGATCGGTTCTCCCTGACCCTTTTGGAAGGGTATGGATGCGTAGTCGTCGCAAAGCGATGATGAGGGTTCCGATGACGGTATTGGTCGTAGTGGGCTGTTGCTGAGAACCCATAAACGCCGAGCCGTTGTAGCTCATGGTGATTTTGACACGATTCAAAAGCGATTACCTACAAGCCGTCTGTAGATGAAATAAGTGGTAAACAGCCAGCCAAGAGCTACCGCCCAAAGGGCATGGAATCCAAGCCACCGTTGCGTAATGATTGCGCAAGAATAAAAGATGACTATGGAGATAAAAAGCCATAAATATATCCAGCGTTTTTGGTGGCGTGCGTGGACAACACCCAGAGCAACGATTAAAAAAAGTGAGAGGATGGGGAGTAGACTCAATAGGGCATTGGTAATGAGCAGACGTGTTCGGAACTCTTGATCAGAGGGAGACATGGTCCAATAGGTTAGTGTGTCTGTATACAAGGTACTGTCGCTTTTTATCACGTCATTTATAATGAGATGTTTATAGTTCATCCGTTTAAAGTTCTCATCATGGTAGCTGTACCCTTCACCATCATTGAGCTGAAGTTGCAGATTCCCGTGTGCGTTGAGAAGTTCAGCGGTATGTGCTACTAAAAGAACTTCTTCTTTGAGGTCTTTGTTAAATAAGACAACATCTCCATACGAGCGTGAAGCATTATCACTTTTGTTGATAAAAAGCATCCAGTCGCCGAAATTGTGACCGAATTCGGATGCGCTTAGGTTGAATTTGGCTTCTGCTTTTTTGTGGGCTAAAAAGTTTTTGGACATTGAATTGACATACGGGGTAATGACCACATAATCGACAAATAAAACAAGTGTCAATAAAAATGCAGGGAGGGCTAATATCCGTACTAAAAATGAGGGGGAGATCCCCAGTGAAAAAACGACTACCATTTCATTATCATTGGAGAGACGATAGAGAGTGAGAGCACCGGCTACAACGAAGGCAATAGGGAGAGTATAAAATAATAATTCGGGCAAAACAAAGAGATAGAGTTTTCCCATTTCGCCGATATTCAGCTGAATAATCGAGGTGTAGGTCGCCAGTTTTATCATAAAAATAACCGACGCAATGGTAAACAGCGGTATAAATATGGAAAAGAACAGTACGTTTAGGTGCGAAAAGATATAGCGGCGTAATTTATCCATACAAACCTGCCAAATAGGCTGTTGCATAGGTATCCAACATCAGTACAATCCATGTTGCCATGGCTAGAAAAGGGATAAAAGGGAGCTGTTTTGAATCTTCATCATCAGAGCGTGTGAGTAGCAATGCTGGTAGAGCCAACAGTGCGGAGAGGAAAATAGCAAGAAGGGCAAGCTGGACTCCAAGTACGGCACCCATGGTTGCGGCAATCATAATGTCTGCTTCCCCCATAGCCTCTTTTTTAAGTACGTAGGAGAGATAAAAACGCAACAAGGTAAATCCGCCTGCAAACAGCAGGGCATTGGTAAAGTTGTAGCCCAATTGTCCCAATGACGTCGCACTTAAAATCGCAAACGTAAGCGCCAAGAGGTTAAGACTGTCGGGAACCATTTTGTAATAAAAATCGATCATTGAGAGGGAAAGCAAAAGGGTAAAAACAAGTGCTATTCCTAATGCCTGGAAGTTTATTCCCAGTTTCATGGCAGTAAAAAGAAAAATAAAGGCACTGAGAATTTCGATAATCGGGTATTGTACAGATATTTTAGCACCGCAAAAACTGCATTTTCCCCGTAAAAAAAGCCATGAAAAAATAGGAATGTTGTGCCAAGCCCGCAGAGGTGTATTGCAGCTCATGCAATGTGATGCGGGGAAAGAGACGCTCTCCTCACGCGGTGTACGTATAATCAGCACATTCATAAATGAGCCGATTGCCGCTCCCAAAATAAAGACTAATAGCCACTCCATTAATTAACCCCTCCAAATCGTCGTTCAATTTTTTTAAATTGTGTGATGATTTTTTCCAACTCATCGACATTAAATTCCGGCCACAACGTATCGGTAAAAAAGAGCTCTGCATAGGCACTTTGCCACAGTAAAAAATTAGAGATGCGGTGGTCTCCCCCCGTACGGATAAGCAAATCGACATCACTGGCAGAATCGAGGGCATTATTGAGCGATTGGGCAGTAATGACACTTTGATTTTCATTGAGTTTATGGACAGCTCGCAGTATCTCATCACGACCGCCGTAATTGAGTGCGAGGCTTTGAATGAGTCCTGTACAATGGGCGGTTGAATCATAAACATTTTGAATCGTTTTTTGCAAGGAGGATGAAAATGCGGATAAATCCCCGATAGGTTCAAAGCGAATATTGTTATCCAAATAAGTTGAAATCTCCCGTTTGAGATATTTTTCGAGCAGTTTCATCAAAAATTCGACTTCGAGTTTCGGACGTTTCCAATTTTCGGTACTAAACGCATAAAGAGTCAGCCGTTGAATTTCAGAATTTGATGCACAATAGGTGGTAATGAGTCGAACAGTCTCAGACCCTTTTTCATGTCCAAAGGTACGGGTTTTTCCCTGAGCCTCAGCCCATCTTCCATTACCGTCCATAATGATCGCGATGTGCGAGGGAAGGTTATTCATAAAGTAGAGGCTTGATCGAGAAGTTGGAGAGAGAGGGTAAGCTTGTCGCTTGTCGGTAACGTGTGTGTTGCGTTTGCCGTGATGAAATCAATAGCATTGGAGTCACTGCCAAAAGGGTTTGTGTCGTTGATAATATTGAGACAAACGGCATCGACATTTTTAGTGATAAGCAGTTTTTGGGCATTTATTTTTGCAACAGAAGGGTCGGTTTCGGCTTTAAATGCGATGGTTCTTATCCCTTCTTTTGTGCATGAAGCAAGCAAATCGATGTTTTGTTTCATTGCAATATTCCAGCTCTCTCCCAGCAGTTCTTTTTTGAGTTTTCCGTTTTGGGGATGAACGGGGATATAATCACTCACCGCCGCCGCCATAAAGAGAAACGGCTCTTTTTGAATAAGAGATATAGGTTCATCATGGATAAGGGAAGGTTTGGAAAGTTTCCCTTTTTTTGCAATACGGATGGAATCGGTGAGGTATTCGCCCATTTCATCCGAGCTTTCGACATCGATAGTATGAATCCCCAAAGGTAAATCACCCTCAAATCGAGTCGCGATGAGATTTACATCCGCACCACGTAAAAAAAGTGCGGTTGCGAGAGAGGATGCCATTTTTCCGCTTGAGCGATTGCTGATGGTGCGGACATCATCGAGCTTTTCTATCGTACCGCCACCTGTGACGATGACCCGTCGATTGGTCCAAAAATCATTTTTGAGCAAAATGCGCGCCGTATTCCAGAAAATTTCAAGAGGTTCCGCCATAGCCCCATCTCCTACCGTTTCGCATGCTAACTCTTTGGTTTGCGTCGAAACACTATCGTAGTTGGCAATGGCAAGCATTTTCATGGAGGCTTGGATCATCGGGTTTTGAATCATATGCGTGTTGGCAGAGGGGGCGAGGAGTTTTACCCCGCTAAAGGCGAGGGCGCATTGGGTGAGGATGGTGTCCGCAATTCCGTTGGCGAGTTTGGCGATGGTGTTGGCAGTTGCCGGAGCAATGACCATGATGTCTGACCCTTGCGAGAGTTTGATGTGGTTAAAATCATCCCCTGCCCACGATTCGTTAGTATCATCGAGGACACGATTTTTGCTGAGGGCTTCGAAGCTCAGCGGTGCGATAAATTTTTTGGCAGCAGGGCTCATAACAACGCTCACTTCAGCACCCGCTTTGATGTAAAGACGCAACAGTTCAAGCGATTTGTAGGCTGCGATAGAACCTGTCACACCAAGGAGAATTTTTTTGCCCGCTAGCAAATTTGTGGGAATCAGCATGACGATCCTTTGCCGAAAAATTTGGTGAAAAATCCTGCGACTTTACGGATGGGGGTACGGCTGAGAATCAAAATATCGCTTTCGTATTTTCCTGCTGTTACCGTTGTTCCTGCGGCAATCATCACATTATCAGCTATTTCTACGGGAGCTACGAGCTGGGTATCGCTTCCCACAAAAACATTTTTACCGATGATGGTTTGGTATTTTTTGACCCCGTCGTAGTTGCAGGTGATGGTTCCTGCTCCGATATTGCTTCCCTCATCGATAGTTGCATCACCGAGATAGCTCAAATGTCCTGCTTTTACCCCTGTGAGCGTCGATTTTTTCACCTCGACAAAATTGCCGATATGGGTTCCTTCTATGACGCTCAGCGGACGAATATGCGCCATTGGTCCTACGTCAGAGTTACGAACAACACTCTCCTCGATAACGCTATGGGCTTTGATATGGGAATTGACAATGAGGGTATCACCGCACAGACGTACGCCGTTTTCGATAATACACTCTCCCTCAAACTTGACCCCCTCTTCGAGATAAATCGTGTGAGGCAGTTGCATAATTACCCCTGCATCCATCCAATTTTGGCGCAGACGTTCCATCATAATCATCTCAGATGTTGCAAGATCATTTTTGGAATTAACCCCTTTAAATTCTGCCTCGTGAACGAAAAGGGGGGTGATGGTGAGATTGTCAGCTCGTGCAAGGGCGATAATGTCGGTGAGATAGTATTCGCTTTGGGCATTGGTATTGGAAAGGCGGGGAAGATAGGTTTGTAAAACGTGGTGCTTGAAGGCATATACGCCCGCATTGACGCTTTGGACGGTTTTTTCTTCATAGGTAGCATCTTTTTCTTCGACAATACGGACAACATGGCTATTTTCGATAATGACACGTCCGTAACCGCTCGGGTTTTTGAGAGCAATTACTGACATCACGATATCGCTGGGACTGTTCATAAATGCATCGATAGACGCTTTGGTAATAAGTGGCATATCCCCATTCAGTACCAAAACATCATCGTATTTCGCAGATACACCCATCATCGCCCCGCCCGTACCGGGAAAATTCTCCGTATCTTGGGTGACGAACGTCAGTCCTGTAAAATGTTTTTCCATGGCACGGATGACGGCATTTTTTTTGTGAGCCACAATAACGATCACATCATCAGTAATCTCCCTCGCGGCTTTGATGCTGTAGTAAAGCATCTCTCGCCCGCAAATCTCATGAAGTACTTTCGCCTTGGGCGATTTCATCCGGCTCCCTTTTCCGGCGGCGAGAATAACGATGGAAAGAGGGCTGGACATAGATGCTCCTGTGTAATAAATAATCATGTGATTTTATCAGAATTAATCGAGAATAGCCCTTAGTCTATGGTATTATCGTCTCTTTATTTTAGGAGCGTTGGTTTGGGTCGTATTTTCTTCTTATTTCTTTTAATCCCCTTTGCCCTTTGGGGCGCTGATGCACAGATGCCTGCCATGAGTTTTAATCTCGCTGCCCCCGAATCTCCCAAAGAGGTCGTAAGTTCTCTTAACATTTTGATGATGCTTACCGTCCTCTTCCTCGCACCCAGTCTTGTTCTCGTAATGACTACCTTTACCCGTTTTGTTATTGTATTTGGTTTTTTGCGTCAGGCGTTGGGAACACAGCAAGTTCCTCCGACACAGTTGCTTGTGATGCTCGCCCTCATCCTCACCGTATTTGTGATGGAACCAGTTGCTCAGAAATCATACGATGAGGGGATAAAACCGTATACGGAAAATAAAATCTCCTACGATGAAGCGTTTACCAAAACGACCGATCCGTTCAAAAACTTTATGGTGCGCAATACCCGTGAAAAAGATTTGGCACTCTTTTTGCGTATTCGTCACATGGAAAACCCTCAATCCATCAAAGAAGTGCCGTTAACGATTGTCATTCCGGCTTTTGTTATCAGTGAGCTCAAAACCGCCTTTGAAATCGGATTTTTACTCTTTTTACCCTTTTTGGTTATTGATATGGTGGTTGCTTCGATTTTGATGTCGATGGGTATGATGATGCTGCCTCCGGTTATGATTTCGATGCCGTTTAAAATCTTGGTATTTATTATGGTGGATGGGTGGAATCTTCTCATCGGAAACCTCATTGCCAGTGTTAAGTAGGGGGGGGTGCTAATGCAGTGTGAATATTTTGGAATTTGTGGCAGTTGCAGGTTGTATGAAGAGGGGTATCAGGGGCAATTAGCCTTTAAAACTCAGACGATAAAAGAACAGTTCTTACCCTATTTTAGTGGAAAGATGGCCATATTTGAGTCTAAAGAAGATCATTATCGTTCCCGTGCCGAATTTAAAGTATATCATGACGATGAAGGCTCTTTTTATGCTATGAACCGTGCGGATAAGCAAGGGGTAGTGAAAATAACTGATTGTTCTATCGTTCATGAGCAAATAGTGCGTATCATGCAGCCTCTTTTGAGAGAAATCAAAAAATACGAATTGGGACATAAGCTTTTCGGAATCGATTTTTTGACCAGCAGCAGCGGTGAAGTGTTGGCGAGTTTGATTTATCATAAAGCATTGGATGAGCAATGGAGTGTGAGCGCACGGCTTATTGAAAAGGAGTTGGGAATTTACATCATAGGTCGAAGCCGTAAACAAAAAATTGTGCTAAGCCAAGATTATGTCACCGAAACACTCCATATAAAGAATCGTAATTATCGTTATGTCCATATTGAAAACAGTTTTACCCAGCCAAATGCGCTTGTCAATGAGAAAATGGTCTCATGGTCGCTTGAACAGCTTGAAGGAATTGGAGGAGATTTACTAGAGCTTTATTGCGGTGCGGGGAATTTTACAATCCCGTTTGCTGCCAAATTTGACCGAGTGCTCGCAACGGAAATTTCTAAAGCTTCTATCATCGCCGCAAAGCGTAATATGGAGCTTAACGGAGTTGATAACATCGATTTTATTCGTCTAAGTGCTGAAGAGTTTACGCTGGCACTGGATGGCGTGCGTGAATTTCGCCGTTTAGAGGGGTTGCAAGTAAGTGACTATTCTCTGAAAACCCTTTTCGTCGACCCTCCTCGCAGCGGTTTAGGGGAAGAGCCTTGTACCTTTGCTGCACGATTTGATCATCTGTTGTATATCTCCTGCAATCCTGAAACATTGTTACGAGATTTAGAGATTTTAAGTCAAAGCCATGAAATTCAAACAATGGCACTGTTTGATCAATTCCCTTATACCCATCATCTGGAGATGGGGGTAAAACTTACTCGAAAGGTTTTGTCATGAGAACGATTTTAATCTCATTATGTTTTGCAACCTTATTGAATTCAGCAAGCAGTGATCCCCAATCAATTTTAAACGAAGTTTCTAAGCTTCGTCACATGTATGAAGAGTGTAAAGCCACTCAGGGTACAGTGCAGGGAATAGAACCCAACGTGTTGGTGGAATCCAATAGTAAAAATAAATCATTAATGCAAGAGATTGCTCAAAAAAATGGAGTGATTAAAAGTTTGGAGCAAACGCTGACTTCACGTGATCGCGCGTACCGTGAAGCAACGGCACAAAATAAGAATTTAATTTCACAGCTTCATACGCAAAGAGTCTCTGCGCAAGAGCGTGAAACTCTCAAACGTGCTTTGGAATTGGCTAAAGCAGACCTCTTGCTTGCTCAAAAAGAGTTAAAAAAAGTGGGTGGAGTAAAAATCGTATATAAAGATCGCCCCGTTGTACAGGAAAAAATTGTTACCAAAACCGTTGAGTCAAATGAAAAAATCAATATCTTACAACATGATCTTGCTGCAGCTCAGACAACCATTGCCAATCTTCAAAATACAACAGTTAAAACAGTTACAAAAGACAAAATAGTTGAAAAAATAGTTTATCGAGATCGTCCTATTACGCAAGAGAAAATAGTAGAGAAAATACTCTACAGAGATTGTCCTGCTGCTAAAGAAAAAGTGATTGAAAAAGTAGTGTACAAAGATCGTCCCGTTGTGCAAGAAAAAATAGTAGAAAAAGTGGTTTATAAAGACAGACCGATTGAAAAAGAAAAGATTGTTGAAAAAGTAGTGTACAAAGATCGTCCCGTTGTGCAGGAAAAAATAGTAGAAAAAGTAGTCTATAAAGAGAGACCGATTGTAAAAGAAAAGGTTGTTGAAAAAATAGTCTATAAAGAGTTGGAAGTTCCGAAAAATACACCTAAAACACTTTTAAAAGCCGAAGCAATCAAACAACAACCGGTTAAACAACACATTATTGACACTAAAGCAATGGATGAGCAAAAGCGCCGTCAAGCAGATAAGTTGGCATTGGAGGCAGAGCGTAAAAAAAGTATCCCTGCCTTTGTAACTAAAAAAAGTTCACCATCCGCTTATCGTATGGCATCTACAGCTTCTATTTACAATGCACCTAATGGAGCAAAAGTTGATACATGGGAAGCTGGAAGATCATTTACCTCCGGAACATCACATGAAGGCTGGGTAAAAATTACAGGATATTTTGTGAATCGTGTCTGGCAATCTGCGGATGAAGATTTTTGGGTAAAAGAGAGTGACGTTATCCGAAGATAATTCCCCCGTTATTCCCGCGAAGGCGGGAATCCAGCTTCCCTCGTTGGGAACCTCGAAGAGGTTCTTGTACCCTATAGGGTATGCATACATCAGGCAATGAGTGACTAAAAATTATACAAACGAGGAAAGATATATTATAGATTCTTATATAGTAGTAACTTGGTACGGATACTTGACTTTTTTATACTATGGTTTTAAAATGGCAGAAAATTAGTAGGAGTTGTTTTATGTCACAAGCATGCCCTTTACTGTTTCGACAGATTGATGCAACCATTAGTAAAATCAGTGCAGCTGTTGTTATGAGCAGTGTTATTGTCTATCTGATAACCATGCAAAAATGGATTTTAGTCTTTTTGATACTTGATTTTATTGTTCGGCTTAGCGGTTATAAAACACTTAGCCCAGTGTTTCAATTTGCCAATAGTTTTCAAAATATTTTTAAACTTCCTACCCATTTTGAGGATGCTGGGGCGAAACGGTTGGCTGCTTTTTTTGGTCTTATTTTTATGATTAGTATGCTGATTGCTGATTTTGGCGGATGGATTCCAGGGGTGTGGAGTGTTGCAGGGATATTTATAAGCTGTGTTCTTTTGGATTTGTTTTTTAATTATTGTATCGCGTGCAAAGTCTACAGTGCCGCCAAAAAAATCTATCCTAAGGGTTTCCTGTAATGTCTGCTCTTTCAACAAAAGCAGTATATGGACTGGCTGCAATGCACGTTCTCTCACATGCACCGCGTTCTCGCTCTATGCAAGTACGTGAAATTTCGGCAATGACCCAAATTTCGCATGGATATTTAGAACAACTTCTCTCAATTTTGCGCAGAGCCAATCTTGTCGTCAGTACACGGGGTGCATCTGGCGGCTACAGACTCGCCCGTCAGCCGCATGAAATAGAGGTGATAGAGATTGTGGAAGCACTTGAAGGACCATTTTATAAGATTGATGGAAATGTGGGATCAAGTTTGATTTTGGAATACTATTGGAAAGAGGTAGAAGAAAAAATGCGTGCTCTTTTTGCCTCAAAACTTTCTGATCTTGATCACGCATATCAGCCGCATCACTACGATATTTAAACGATATTTTTAATGTCTTTTATTTTTTGCTTCAATGAGTTTGCGATTTTGCATCATCATTATCTCAAGCTCTTTGGCACTTTTGGTCTCATAAAGCGGTTTACTGCTTTTAAAAACTTCTGTATAAAAATCGGCCAATGTTTTCCCCTTTCGTGTTGCAGGGAGTATTCTGCTTGAAGCATAAGAATTAACTTTTGGCGGATCGATAAATTGTGCTAAAAGCGCTTCTCGAATATTATTTTTACTCATAATGATACTTTTTGTATATAGTTATAAAATAACAAGCAAGAAATGTTCCGATAGTGATGTTCTTGTTATATAAAGACGATCTGGAACTATTTTTTAGAATTTAATGAAGCTAAAAATTCATTGGATGTTACAACATCGATTCCACAACGGTAAAATGCTTTATCATTCGTTATTAAAAGGGTGCATTCATTGGCTTTGGCACACAAACACTGGAGAGTATCTTCAAAATCAATTGTATTGTTTTGTTGACATACCTTGATTGCCTCATGAATAATGGTTTGCCCGAATGAAACGACGTTCCATAATCGGCTCACTGTTGTAAAAAAATCAAGTACCTGCGTTTTATTTTTGCTAATATAGTAGATTGTTGTGAGCATATCTTCACTCAAAAAAACGTCTATATTATTAACGACTAAAAATTGGACTATTTTTTCAGCTTCTTGATGCGTTGGGCGTTTAAGATCCAAAAAATCTAAGATGATATTGGTATCTAAAAATACTTTCATTGTGCGGTTGCTTTAAGTTCTTGAATGGAGGAGTTACTCGTTTCACCGTTTAAAATTCCACTGAATTTCATTATCGCATCTACATTGGCTTTTCGCTCTTGAGAGAGTTTAGTGTTTAAAAATGCTTTAACATCATCGGCAAACTGACGGGGAATAAAAACACCTTTATACTCATTGGCTTTTTTATCTTCAATGTCAATGTAATCATAATCAAAAAGGGCTGATCCGCTTCGCGTTAAATCACGCACACTCATTCTTGTTGTCATAATGGCTCCTTGTTGTCAATGAGTACATTATAGTCATATAGGATATTATTGTCAATAAACTATTAATTTATGAGCCATTTAAACACAGAATCATCTAAAATAAAATTGATTGTTAATTAGATATAATCAAAAATAATTTTTTAAGTATAAGGAAGATCTTTATGTTTATTAGACTTCTTGCATAACCTTCTAAAGATGGATCCCCGGGTCAAGCCCGAGGATGACGAGACTCTGTCATTCCCGCGAAGGCGGGAATCCAGCTCTTTTTAAAAAGTTAGTTATGCAAGAAGTCTATTAAAAGTAGCCTTTCTGTATTACTATTTTTTTTATGCTTTGCCAAAATACTACAGGGGTTTTATCAGCCGACTGATGGACGGAGATGGATCGACGGTACCGATATTCAAAACTATTCTGCCAATGAGCGCCTTTCGTAAGTGGGCAGAAAACCGTGGAGCGGTGGAACTTTCAGCCGGAGTCAACAGCGGTACCCATATCGACAAGACCGATAAATTCTTGCGACGGCTTGGGTTTATCCAGACCGGAGGGAATTATGCGTTGGCCCTCAATCAATCCAATCAAGGAAATGTACAAAAATGAAGATTCTAATAAATAACTTTGATGGAAGGAGGGTGGTATGAAACCTTTGATAATACGATCATTATTTTTATGCTTTGTCATAATAGGGATTAACCCTATTTTTGCCGGGCAAATTCCACAGGAAGAGAGTTGTAGGGATGGATACTATACTGGGCCGCGTGATGGGCGTAAGAACTTTTCCAACGACAAATACATTTGGGTGGTCACTCTCGAGTTCGCGAAGCGGTTTTGCATGCCGCCGGAGTTTGTGGATGAAGAACTTAAGGGAGCCGAAGCGATTGCGTTTAAAATGAGCACCCGCACAGGACTTATAGACCGATGCGCGATCATCGACGGGAAAAAGGAGTGTGCGGGGGATAAAGAACTTCGGTTCGATATCTTTTTGCGTTCGGACCTCAATCTTCCGGCTGCCAATCCGGAAGTGAAGTTTTTTGACGGAAGCTGGGATAATGCGGGATGGCATATTGCATCAGGACGAAATAATGAACGCGCCACTCGTGGTCAGCGTTATAGAAAAGGAGAGTATCAACTTCCTCCCGGAAAAATGCCCCATTTTGGAAATCCGTATGTTCATCCTGATTGGGGGAATATTTTTGGATTGCTAGGCGTAACTAAAGAGAAAAAGGGATGGCCAATAGCCCTCCTTCTTGAATGGCGTTATGAAGCAGAATGGGCAGAGGGGCTTGATCTTTTGACTCTTCAATCTAACTCCAATGGGGAATTTAATCATCCACGGATGGAAGCATTGGGTATTGATCAATATGTGATTACTGAGGATATTCGGAAAGATAGTCGTAAAGACAGTGAACGACAGGTGCCGGAAGACTATGCTCATACAATCTGGCTGCCGAAGGCGTTTTATGAAAAAGTAAAAGCTGCTGCTACGGTCGGGCGTGATCCACTTTACTATTTGCAACAACGCTAATCAATAAAAGTATCCCTCGTTCCCAACGTCCTCGTTGGGAATGCAGAGAGATAGACAGTGAAAAAAGCTATACCTTTACAGCCCCTCATTAATAATATGCCAAAGACGCTCAACCTCAAAATCATCCAAAAAAAGTGTTGAATAATGGTCATACAGCCATGAGAGACCTTTGGCGTTTATGGATAGCGTATGGGAACACTCTTTGTGTGCGGGTAGAAATGCACGTATAAGAGAAACATCGGTATATATTGGATCGTCGCAAAAAAAGCAGTTGAGTTCACGGTGCAATCTCCCTTCGTGTTCGAGAAGTTGAACGTAGGCTTCGATGGCAAGCCGTTTGGGATTTTGATTTTTCCAATGCTGGGCAGCTGATTCTAAGAGTTCAAAATAAAAACTTCCAATCTCATCCGAATGTTGCAGATGGGGATGAAAGAGGGCAATAAATTGTTGCCAAAGTCGAATACGGTTGTATTCCCCCATCCAAGGAAAGCCAAGATGAATAACATCTCGCATTCGGGGAATAGAGCTTTTGAGTGAGGTTTCGGCTTCAAAATCGATTTTAAAGCCAAGATTGATAGGACTGTGTCGAGCACCATAGAAGCGATAAAGGGTTGTTAAGCAATCCTCGGATATGATAGTCACAATCATATCTTCGTCTTTCACCCGGCTGAGTTTGATGATAAATCCCTGCATATTTTGTTACTTCACCGCACATTTGTTTATTTTATTTTCTAAAAGTCTCCTCATTTTAAAACTTTTTAACCTAATAACTGGTAAAATTAAGAAATTTCCATCCTCTTTAGACTACTTATGTTTAAAAAGAGATTAAATAGAAATAATTTCCGGAATTTTCCGATGACACAAGGTGATATATCAGTGGAATACCAAGATTTATTACGATCATTTAAAGATAACTGCGGATTTGGTTTGATCGCCAATATTAAAAACCGTCCTTCTCATGAGACGCTTGAAAACGCAATTACCGCGCTTGAACGAATGATGCACCGTGGTGCAGTTGCTGCCGACGGCAAGACGGGAGACGGAAGCGGATTGCTCCTCTCGATTCCTCATGAGTTTATGCGCTCAAAGGCATTAGAAAACGGTATTGAATTACCTGAAATGTATGCGATTGCCGTTGTCTTTACGCGCGATACTGCTCAGCTGGATTTATTGGAACGTACGTGTGCCAACAATGATTTAAAAGTGGTATTAAAGCGTGTAGTTCCACTCGATACCAATGCCTTGGGTGAACAGGCGCTTGCGAGCCTTCCTGAAATTTATCATATCTTTATTACCCCTAACTCATTGATGGCATCACAACGTTTTGATGCATTGTTGTATTTGAGCCGAAAAGAAACCGAGCATGCGTTGGTTGAGGATCAGGATTTTTATATCCCTTCGATGAGCTCACGTGTTATTTCGTATAAGGGCTTGATTATGCCTACGCATATCAAGGAATTTTATACTGATTTCCAAAACGAGAATTTCAAAATCTCTTTTTCACTCTTTCACCAACGTTTTTCGACCAATACTCTCCCTAAATGGCGTTTGGCTCAACCGTTTCGCTCGGTTGCGCACAACGGTGAGATTAACTCCGTCGAAGCAAACCGTTTTAATGTGGCAGTGAAATCTGAATCTATTAAGAGTGAAGTATTTACCGATGAAGAGATTGCACGTCTTCTTCCGATTCTTCAACCCCATGGTTCGGACAGTGCGAGTGCCGATAATTTCTTTGAATTTTTGATTGCCAATGGGATGGATTTCTTTAAAGCGGCGCGTGCAATTATTCCTGCACCGTGGCAAAATGCTCCGCACATGGATCCGCAGTTGCGTGCGTTTTATGAGTATCACTCGACAGTTTTTGAAGCATGGGATGGTCCTGCCGCATTTTCACTCACTGATGGCCGTTACATCGGATGTGTCCTTGACCGTAATGGATTGCGTCCCTCAAAGTACATTATCACCCATGATGACACGCTTCTTATTGCAAGTGAGTATGGGGTTATCGATATTCCAGAAGAGATGATAAAAGAGCGTGGACGACTTCAGTCAGGGCAGATGATAGGACTTGATTTGAAGTTCGGTAAAGTGCTTAAAGATGAAGATATTAATGAATATCTAAAAACCTCTAATCCGTATATGAGCTGGTTGAACGAGCACATGACCTATTTGCAAGAGCACGTAGAGCACCAATATGAAACAAAATGTGACTGTTCAGCAGAAGATTTGGTGACACGTCAGCGTTATTTCAATATCACTCAAGAGATTGTCGAGCAAGTAATTGAGCCAATGATGCGTGATGGTAAAGAGGCAGTCGGTTCGATGGGGGATGATACTCCGCTTGCTGCTTTTAGTACCGTTCAACGTAATTTTAGTGATTTTTTCAAGCAACGCTTTGCACAAGTCACCAATCCTCCGATTGATCCGATCCGTGAAAAAGTGGTAATGAGCTTAAATACAGGATTTGGTGAAATACACAATATTTTGGATGAAATCCCGACACATGCTAACCGTTTAAAAGCAATTTCACCGATTATGCTCAAAGAAAAACTCGAAGTGCTTAAATCATTTGGAGATAAAAAATCACCCCGTTTTCACCCTTCGTATACGAATGAAGTTTTTTCAACTGCCTATAAAGGAAGTTTACGTGAGGCACTTGATGCATTAGTCGTAGACGTTATAAAAGCGGTCAAAGAAGAGGGTACCCGAATCATTATCCTTGATGACAGCGGATTTGACAGTGACCATAAAACTATTCCGATGCTCATGGCAGTAGGACGGATTAGCCGTGCATTATTGGAAGCAAAAATACGTCATTTAGGTTCGATAGTAGCCAGTACGAGTGAAGTGGTTGATTCTCACGGTGCGGCAACCCTTATTGCATACGGAGCCAGTTCAATCTATCCGAGTCTTTTGTTTACAACCATTGCCGCGCGTGTGAAACAAGCCAATGAAAGCGAAGAAAACTGTGCAGAAGCATTTAAGCAAGCACTCCATTCTCTGAATGGCGGATTGCTCAAAATTATGTCAAAAATGGGAATTGCAACCATCGGTTCATATCGTAATTCAGGACTTTTTGATATTATCGGACTGAGCCGTGAAATGGTTGATGAGTGTTTTGGAGACTCTCATGTTCTTATTCCGGGACTCACATACGAAGATATTGACGAGCGTTTGAGTAAAAACCATAAAGAAGCCTTTGAACTAAATGGATTTAACCGTATTTTTCCACTTAAAATTGGCGGATTTTATAAATTTTATAATGATCAAGAATATCATGCTTTTAATCCGGATGTTATTCATGCCATCCATGCTGTTTCAAAAAGTGGCAAGAGAGAAGATTTTGATCGTCTTAGTGAACTTGTTAATAAACGTGGTCAAAAATTCATCCGTGATTTCTTTGAATTTCAATCAGATCGTTCAAGTATTGATATTTCAGAAGTTGAATCAAAAGAGCTTATTTTTAAACGTTTTGCATCCGCAGCGATGAGTTTGGGTTCTATTTCTCCTGAAGCACATGAGTGTCTAGCCGTGGCTATGAATACTATTGGAGCTCAAAGCAACTCAGGTGAGGGTGGAGAAGATTCAGCTCGTTTTGATACATTAAAAAATTCTAAAATCAAGCAAGTAGCATCAGGACGTTTTGGTGTAACACCTGCTTATTTGCGTTCGGCTGAAGAGATTCAGATCAAAGTGGCTCAAGGGGCAAAACCGGGTGAGGGAGGACAGCTTCCGGGGCATAAAGTTTCAGGACTGATTGCACGCCTTCGTCACACAACTCCAGGGGTAACCCTGATTTCGCCACCGCCTCACCATGATATTTACTCAATCGAGGATTTGGCACAGCTGATTTTTGATATGAAGCAGGTAAATCCCGCTGCAACAGTAGCGGTTAAGCTTGTATCTGCCGCTGGTGTCGGGACGATTGCAGCAGGTGTTGCTAAAGCGTATGCCGATAAAATCATCATCTCCGGCGGAGACGGCGGTACGGGTGCGGCTCCTCTGACGTCTATTAAGTTTGCAGGAAATCCATGGGAGCTAGGTCTCTCTGAAGCACACAATGCCCTCAAAGTCAATAATCTCCGAGGTCTCGTTCATCTTCAAACGGATGGCGGGCTCAAAAGCGGTCAGGATATTGTAAAAGCCGCAATGCTAGGGGCTGAGAGTTATGCATTTGGTACGGGAGCACTTACCATTGTCGGCTGTAAAATGCTTCGTATCTGTCATCTCAATAAATGTTCAGTAGGAATTGCAACCCAAAATGAAACCTTGCGCTCTGAGCATTTCAAAGGAAACGTGGAACAGCTCATCAACTATTTTACCTATTTGGCAGAAGATGTACGTCAAATAATGGCGAAACTCGGCTATAAAACTATGGAAGAGTTAGTAGGACGCAGTGATTTACTGCACATTACAGATAATGATTTTGCCCGCAAGTTTGATTTCAGTAATATCTTACACCGTGAAGAAGGGGTAAATACCTGCCAATCTCCAAGCAACAAACCTTTTGATGATAATGCATATGAAATTGATGTGTTAGCGGAAGCCATGGATGCCATCAAAAATCCTGAACGTCCTATTCGAATTACACGTGATATTTGTAATTTAAATCGTAGTTTTGGTGCGCGAGTGAGTGGTGAAATCGCTCAATATTATGGGGACAAAGGGCTCAAAACCGATACTATCCGAATTGATTTAAAAGGTATTGCAGGTCAAGCCTTAGGGGCATTTTTGATTCATGGTGTCTCTATCCGTCTTGAAGGTGTAGCAAATGATTATATCGGTAAAGGGATGCACGGCGGTAAAATTGTCATTAAATCACGTAACCAAGGGGAAGCATTTGCCGCAGGCGGTAATACGTGTCTTTATGGTGCCACTGGCGGTAAACTCTTTATTGCCGGATCAGTAGGTGAGCGTTTTGCGGTTCGTAACTCAGGCGCACTGGCTATCGTTGAGGGGACAGGGGATAACGCGTGTGAGTATATGACAGGCGGAATCGTCGTCATCTTGGGTCAAACCGGTATCAACTTCGGTGCGGGTATGACGGGCGGTATTGCATTTGTGTACGATGAAAATCACAGTTTTGTCGAAAATGTCAATCGTGAGCTCGTAGATGCATTGCGTATTGATACCGATGACGGAGACGAAGCGCGTCATTATCTCAAACGTCTTTTAAAAGATTATACAGCAGAAACACAAAGCGAAAAAGCACAGGCTCTTCTCAATAATTTCCGTAATGAGATTCGAAATTTTTGGCTAGTTCGACCTAAAAACTTAACCAAATTGCCACTTAATCCTGATAAAGGGGACTAACACTTATGAGAGAATTTTTAACTATTGAACGAATTGATCCTATTAAACGGGGCGTTGTACAACGACTCAAAGATTTTAGTGAGATTTATGAGCCTGTTGAACAGCATGAGGCCGCGTCACAAAGTGATCGTTGTATCCAATGCGGTGATCCGTTTTGTCTTAACAAATGCCCATTGCATAACTACATTCCTCAGTGGCTCAAAGCTGTGGCGGAAAAGGATCTGAAATTTGCGTTCAATCTCTCGAATGAGCCATCACCATTCCCAGAAGTTATGGGACGCATTTGCCCCCATGATCGCCTTTGCGAGGGTGACTGTACCCTTAATGACGGACATGGAGCAATTACGATTGGCTCCATTGAGACGTTTATTAACGAAGAGGGATTCAAGCACGGGCTTAAACCGTTCTTTCCGGGGATTACCACAGATAAAAAAGTAGCTATTCTTGGTTCAGGACCTGCGGGTCTTTCTGCTGCAACGTATTTATTACGTTCAGGGATTTCAGTTACCATGTATGAGCGTAGTGATCGTGCCGGCGGATTATTGACGTATGGTATTCCGGGATTCAAGCTCGATAAAAAAATTGTTGACCGTCGTGTCGGATTTCTCGTTGAAGCAGGTTTAAACCTTGTGGTAAATTGCGAAGTAGGCAAAGATGCAGAATTTGACGTTATTGCGGATCAACACGATGCCGTCTTTATCGGTATCGGTGCCACTAAAGCCAAAGCTGCAAAGATCGCAGGAGAAAATGCATCCAATGTTTATGCAGCAATGGAGTATTTAACGGCTATTCAACGTAAAAACTTTGCCGTTTCGTATGATAAGCAATTTGATTTTAAAGATCTTGAAGTGGTTGTTATTGGAGGAGGGGATACAGCGATGGACTGTGTCCGTACTGCCAAACGTGAAGGGGCTAAAAATATTACGTGTTTATACCGCCGAGACGCACACAATATGCCGGGATCACAAAAAGAGTATAAAAATGCAATTGAAGAAGGGGTAGACTTTGTCTTTCATGCCTCTCCTAAAGAAGTGATTTTGGGAGATAACGGCAAAGCAATTGCCGTTCGTATGATAAAAACCGTTTTGGGTGCAAAAGACGAGAGCGGTCGCCAAAAAATGGAAGAGATCAAAGGGGGAGATTTTACTGTCAATGCCGATGTTGTCATTATGGCACTTGGATTTGACCCTGTTGTTCCCGGATTTTTGGCAGAAAACGGTATCTCCGTCAATAGCTGGGGCGGAATAATTGTCGATGAAAAATTCCAAACGACAACAGCGGGTATTTATGCCGGTGGTGACTGTTACCGCGGTGCAGATTTGGTTGTCACTGCGGCTTATGACGGACGCGAAGCAGCACGCGCTATTGCAAAATCACTGTTAAAGTAATGAACAGTTTTATCGATGCAGTGATTCTTTCACTTCTCGAGGTTCGTGAGTGTATCGGCTCAAATGATAGTACCCTTTTTGATTTATATACCCAAGGTGATGGCGGTGATATAAGCAGTGGGTTCGATCTTGTAGCTGAATCCGTTCTTTTTAAACATCTTAACTCTTATGGCTCTTTTTATTCCGAAGAGAGCGGCTGGATGTCTCCCCAAAGCAATGTGAATATTATCACGGATCCTATTGACGGAAGTGATAATTTCTCCTCTTTTTTTCCCTATTACGGTATTTCTATTGCAAGAGAGATGAGTGGGGAGACAACTGAGGGCATTGTGTGTAATCTTGTCAATGGGGATGTTTTTATTCGTACATCTGATGAATATTACAAAACCTATTTAGATAATCCAACTCTTAAAGTAGCTGTCCTTCCATCGCAAAATCCTAAAATCGGTCTCTTTGAAAAATCTTATGAACATCCTGATCTCATTAAGATATTGATAGGTAACAAGTTTAAATTTCGCTCTCCCGGAGCGCTAGCCCTCTCGCTCGCCTATGCGCCCTTAGTGAAATATGTGCTATTTTTAGGTACAATGAGGAAGTTTGATATTCAAGCTGGCTTATTTTTGAGCCGACACCTTTATAGCTTTAGTGATGAGAGATACATCCTGTTAAGTCCCGATAAAGAAGTGTTTAAGCGGATACGTTTGATTGTAGAAAAGGAGTATTTTTGAGTCTATTTAATCTATTTGGAGATTCTGAAAAAAAGAAACAGCCCACCAAAAGTGAAGCACCGTCGCATTGGGTAAAGTGTTCTGCATGTCAATCCTTAATGTATTACAAAGAGATGGAGAAGCAAAATCATGTCTGTCCTAAATGTGGATTTCACCTTCGTATCGGTGTCAATGAGCGTCTTGCATTAATTGCGGATGAGGGAAGTTTTGTTGAATATGATGCTTCGTTAAAGCCCGTAGATCCACTCCAATTTGTGGATAAAAAGAGCTATGCAGCCCGTATTGAAGAAGGGTTTACGAAAAATGGACGATACTCATCGGTTGTGAGCGGTGAGTGTACGATAGTAGATACTCCCGTACAGCTTGTGGTCTTTGATTTTAACTTTATGGGCGGATCTTTGGGATCGGTTGAAGGCGAAAAAATTGTTCGTGCTATTAATCGTGCTCTAGAAAAACGTCAGGGTCTGATCATTGTGAGTGCCAGTGGCGGTGCGCGAATGCAAGAGAGTACTTTTTCCCTTATGCAGATGTCCAAGACTTCCGCAGCACTGGCGCGTTTGGCGGATGCTAAACTTCCGTACATATCACTTCTAACTGATCCGACCATGGGTGGGGTTAGTGCCTCATTCGCAACACTTGGAGATATTATTATCGCTGAACCGGGTGCATTGGTCGGTTTTGCAGGGCAGCGTGTTATCAAACAGACCATTGGTTCTGATCTTCCGGAAGGGTTTCAGCGTGCTGAATTCTTGCTTGAAAAAGGATCTATTGATATGGTGGTTCCCCGCAGTGAACTCAAAGAGACACTGGCTGATCTTCTCAAACTTCTCCTTCCTTAATGCAGCTTTATGCGTTGTGTGATCGTGATGCCTTGCGTTCACGAGATATACCTTTGGAAGAATTCATCCAAAAAGCCAAAGAACACAATGCTGTTATCATTCAATACCGCAACAAGCATGATGATATTGCCCTTATTAAAAACGATTTAATCATCATACGTCAATTATGGGATGGATTTTTGATTATTAACGATTATTATGAACTTATTCCATTTTGTGATGGAGTCCATATCGGGCAAGAAGATTTATATGCAATTGATAGTGATCCGATTCGTGCTATAAAAATACTCAAAATAGCTATTGGAAATGATAAAATCATTGGACTCTCTACCCATAATAAACTGGAAATTGAGATTGCAAATGGGCTTGATATACACTATATCGGTTTGGGTGCCTACCGCGCAACTTCAACAAAGAGTGAAGCAAAAGTTTTAGGTGAGAGACTTGATGAACTGGCTTCACACTCCAAGCATCCCGTAGGGGCTATTGGCGGGATAAAAATTGACGATAGTTTTAAATATGTTACGTATCATGTTATAGGGTCTGGACTTTTATGACTATTTCTCTCATTTCGATTGCTAAAAAAGAACGTTCTCTCTACGACCCTCTTTATCAAGAACAGATGAAAATGATTTCTCGTTTTGCAAAACTTGACGATGTGGAGCTTTTCCCAAAAGAGATTGTAAAAGCGCATACCATCAGCCCCGAAGCCTCTAAAAGTGCCTACTCAAAGCTACTAGAACCAATGATAGGAAAAACTTATTCGATAGCGTTACATCCTGATGGAAAAAAAATGGATTCTTTGGCATTTAGTAAGCTAATAAGTGATAAAATCGCGATACAATTTTTCATAGGAGGGGCGTACGGCTTTGAGGAGTCGTTTGTTGCAAAGTGTGATAGTGTCATTAGCCTGTCAGAGATGACAATGAGCCATAAAATCGCGAAAGTGGTTTTACTGGAACAGATTTACCGTGCTTTTAGTTTACTAAGCAACCACCCCTATCATAAATAAGGATCAGTATGAGAGAGAATGAATTACATTATTTCGAGGAAATTTTACTTGCCCGTAAGGTACAAATTATTAAAAATTTGAACGGGGTTGAAGCGGAAATGATGCAGCTGCGTGAGTGTGAGCTCAATGATGAAGGCGATTATGCGTCGATTAGTAATGACAATATGGTAGAGAGCGCTATTGGTGCACAACAATCTCAAGAGTTACTCGAAATTGAGACCGCTTTGGGTAAAATCAAAGCAAAGCAGTACGGTATTTGTGAGATGTGTGAAGATGACATAGGGTTTCAACGACTCAAAGTCAAGCCACACGCTCGTTACTGCATCGTATGTCGTCCGATTGTTGAAAAAAATAGAGTTTAAAGGGAGAACCAAATGCAGTTGAAACGTTATACTATTGCTTCATTTATTTTTATTTTTTTAGTAGGAATTGCGACTTACAGTATCAATAATGATGCAATATCGTTTGATTTATTGGGGATACACTTCCCTAATCTTCCTATTGCTTTTTGGGTTGCTGTTCCTGTAGCGCTCATGTATTTTGTCAGTGTATTGCATATGGCATTTCATGCATTATTGGGAAATCTGAAACTTCGTAAATTAAATCGTGATAATGAAAAAATGATTGATGCTCTCCGTGATGGACTGTTGGGTGTAAGTGAGCGTAATTATGTTTTCAAAAGTGATGCGTATAAGCTCATGGGAAAATTAGTGGATAACTCATTAATCCTTCCGTATGAAACGCTTAGAGAAGTGGGTAACGAAAAAATCGATGAAGCGTTGGGTCTATTGCGTGATGTTAAAGATAAGAAAAAAGTGGATATTAAAAAGTTTCATTTAGCCAATTCTACTTCTATTGCCATTGAAAATAATCTTAATCGTTTAGAGCGTGGAGAATTGGGTGCTGATGAAGTGTTGTCACGTGCTGATACGTATGGTGATATTGTGGCATCTAAAGCATATGAGTTGTATGTTAAAACAGCTTCGGTTGGATCTGTTTTGAAGTACAAGCAATTTTTTAAACAATCCTCACTGAGTGATTTTGTCCAACGTATTAATAATGTTCAAAATGGTATTGAAATGAGTAATGATGAGTTGATTTCTTTGTTTAAATCATTAAAACTCACGTCAGAAGATTACATTAATCTCTCCATTGCTATGTCAAAAAATATGGTTCCGGAACAACGTATTCGATTATTTGAGACTCTTAGTGAAATGAATGATGATGCGATGGAAGGGTATTTTTATACCTTGTATGATTTGCAAATGATCGATACCGCAAATGAAATTCTCAACAATACATCCAAAGATGATTATCTGATTTTTAAAGCATATCGTGATTTGAAACGTGCTAACAAACATTACGATATTGCCCTATTTTTACGAAAATAATTTTTTGCAATGACTCCAAAACTCTCCTTTGATACCCCCATTTATGCCCTGGCGCCTCTTGCCGGGTATACCGATCTTCCCTTTCGCAATGTAGTGAAAAAATTTGGTGCTGATTTAACTGTGAGTGAGATGCTGAGTTCAAATGCTCTCGTTCATGGTTCAACTAAAACACTTAAAATGCTGGAGCGAAGCCCGAATGAAGATCCTTACTCAGTACAAATTGCAGGTTCTGATGAGGATATTGTCCGTCGGGCGGTAGAGATACTCAATACCCAAGACTATATTGATATTATTGATTTAAATTGTGGCTGTCCGGTACCAAAAATCGTGTGTCATGGATCAGGAAGTGCCCTTCTTAATGATCTTCCTCGAATGGCCCGTATTATTGAGACCATCAAAAAAACCTCTACAAGACCTACTTTGAGTGTCAAAATTCGTCTTGGATTTGAAACAAAAAATCATATTGAAATTGCCAAGTTGGTTGAATCGTGCGGAGCAGATTTTTTGGCAGTTCATGGACGAACCCGTGCGGGAAAATTTAAAGCTCCTGTTGATTATGATGCAATAGCAGAGATTAAAGCCTCTGTCTCTATTCCTGTGATTGCCAATGGTGATATTGACTCGTTTGAAAAAGCCCAATGGGTATTGGCGCATACCAAATGCGATGGGGTGATGATTGGTCGCGGTGCCGTGGGCGCACCATGGATTTTTCATCAACTTAAATCTGGCAGCAGCAGTGTCGATCCGATGCTTAAGCACGCTATTATTATGGAACATTTGGACGGTATGATTGATTTTTACGGGGAGCGAGGGGTTATTATGTTTCGTAAGCATGTCCATACGTACTCCAAGGGGTATGAAGGGGCATCGGCAATGCGTAATGCGGTAAATCGCATTGATGATCCGTCCGAATTTCGTAACGTAGTAGATGCGTTCTTTTTAACGCATACGCAAATAGGCGAAGGGTTCAAAGCTTCAGATATGAGCTGTGAATGCTAGAATCGAAATTTTGAAAGTAAATCTTTTCATATAGCTTAACATTAATCATTTTTACTACAATCTCTCCTAAAAAAGGCTTCAATAATGGTAGTTGATTTCTATATTACGGCTATGAAATATTATGAAGTGGGTCGTTTTAAAGAAGCTGCTGAACTTATCCGTGATGTCATCGCTACAACAGGCGGAGAAGAGGCGTATGACATTTATTCACGCTATGCATTGAATAACGCTTAATAGACTCCGGAAGCTTTTTCTTTGTAGGAATCGAAGGATTCATCTTGGGTCGTCCCCAGTTGAAAAAAACTGTCAAGTTCTTGATGTTTACTGCGTAAAAGAGTCTCAAATTCATTTTGTGTGATGGGAATATTGTCTTGAAATTTATCAAGTAAGATAGTATTGTTGCCCAATAAAACCAAATAACTCTGTGTCCCATAATCCAGCATCGCAACGGAATGAGCAGGATCGAGTGTTTTTTGAAACCGTATTTGTACTCCACCACTTTCGATATTGCTTATTGGTGCAGGTGTTATTGGCGGTGTGTTTTTGCTTATTGTATTAAAAAGCCATGGTGTTTTGGGAGCGGCATGAATGGCGGTTGCACGAGTTGCAATATTTTGTTTTAGCCAAAATAAAATACCGATACCGATCACTAGAATACCGATAACAACATAATAGCTTTTTTCAAATTCACTTCCGTCTTTGGTAGGGAGTGAAGATAATTTTTCTGTTGACTCTTCTGTTATATGGGGTACAGCGGCAGAAGGGCTAAAGCGTAAGCGAAGTCCATAGGAATCGGATGTTTTGGATGCTTGCAAAACGACGTTATTGCTTACTTTTGCCGTAATTTGAATCTGATCACCTATGGGTGTAATGGTAATATTTTGAAGATAAGAGGAGTTGATATTTTTATTGAGAGGGGAGTCAATAGACGCTTCCTCAAGTTTGATAGTAATTATACTGCCTTGTTGGTTTTGGCGCAATACTCCCTCATAAGGAGTATCAAAAGTAAGCATAACGTCAACACGCTCATGACGATCATAAATATTATAACTAAGAATTTTTGATCCCCAAACAACGGTACTTAAGAGTAAAAGCAGAACAATTTTTTTCATAGTCTCTCTTTGGATAGATAATAAAGAACAGCACTTGAATCAAGTACTTCGTTGATACGAATGGCAAGATTTTTTTCATATACCATTACTTCACCTTTGCCGATAATACGATGGTTTACATATGATTCGACACTTTCACCCGCCGGTTTTCCCAAATCGATAACTGAACCTTTTTCAAGTTTAAGAATTTCTCCCAGCGAGAGGGTTGTTTGTCCCAAATCAGAGACAAACTCTACTTCCATATCAAGTAAGCCATCATAATCCATCCATGAAAGCTCTTTTTTGGAATCAAAACCATTTTTCTTTTCTACGGTAGGATTTTCTGGTAAAGAAGGGGCTGTTTCAACCATAATTATAATGCCTTTAGTGCAATTCCCATTTCGCCATCTGCAACATGAAAGGTATGACACCCTTTTGTATCGAGAGTAAAATGATCATTGATGTGAAAATGAGGGGTTGAAATGATAAAAGGATTATTAGAATACTCTTCATACAGTACTTTGGCGCTTCCGACAATCATATTGGTTGTTTCGAGTAACATATCGCGCAGTGTCTCCCTATCGGATATTTCTTCACCCAAGAATATTTCAGTAATGCATTGCAATAGAACGTCATCGCAACCGATATAGGCTCGATGTTTCTCTCCGTTACTCTCTTCTATATCAAGGTAAGCAATAAGTGTTCTCTTTTCTGGGTATTGAGGTTCAATACGATGCGGTAGACGGATTTGATGGATGCAAAAATTCTCAGCCGCTTTGATGATAAATGACAGCATGCGTACCTCATCCTTAAAATTTACTCTAAATTATTGTTGATTATAGCGTAAATTTACAAGGAAAGAATAGAGGTAAAGAGAGTATAATCGCGAACTATTTAGAAAAATAAAGTGCATATATGACAATTGAATTATCACTCTTGGGTGTTGTTGTAGGAACGCTCTCAGGATTTTTTGGGATAGGTGGAGGGACGGTTAGTGTCCCGCTGCTCTTATATCTTGGATTCGGGATCAAAGAGGCAATCGGCATTTCAATTATGCAGATGGTGGCCGGATCGCTTGTAGCAGCGTGGCTCCACAAAAAACACAAAACGTATGCGATTTCAGATATAAAATATTTCGGATTTGGCGGAATTGCAGGTGCTGCTATCGGGGCAATTCTGGTCAAAATACTGAACACAATATTTTTGGAATGGCTATTTTTGGGAATTGTCGCATTTACACTGGGGCGATTAGCTTTTTCGAATCCGACACCAATAGGCACCGAGGTGGTCAACCGCCCTCTTTATATCACGATTGGTGCCGGTATAGGAATTTTCTCAGGAATGCTTGGGGTTGGCGGATCGATACTGATGACTCCGATATTGGTGAGTTTCCTGGGCTTCCCACTGAAAAAGGCTTCGGCAGTAGGGCTGTTCTTTGTCATGTTTACGTCAATTTCGGCCTTTGTGACGATGGTGAGTCTAGGTCTTGTCAATCTTCATGCAGGGTTTATTATGGCGTTCACATCGCTGATCGGGATTCGGCTTGGGATTTGGCTGTTACATAAAACGCACATTACCCATTATAAGCAGATATTGGTTGTTTTTTATATTTTTATTTTCAGCCTGACGGCTTACAAACTCATTGCGGGATAGGTTAACTATGGATAAAATTAAAATTATTGGTGCCAGAGAGCACAACCTTAAAAATATTTCTCTTGAGATTCCCAAAAATAAGCTGATTGTCTGTACGGGAATCAGTGGAAGCGGTAAATCGACACTTGCCTTTGATACCCTGTATGCTGAGGGGCAACGACGCTATATTGAGTCGCTCTCCTCATATGCACGGCAGTTTTTGGATCGTGTCGGCAAACCCGATGTAGACAAGATTGAAGGGTTGACGCCTGCTATTGCGATTGATCAAAAAACTACCTCTAAAAATCCTCGCTCAACAGTAGGAACTATTACAGAAATTTATGACTATTTGAGATTGCTGTATGCCCGTATTGGGATTCAGCATTGTCATTTATGCGGAAATAAGATTACAAAAATGTCGGCACAAGACATTATAGATCAAGTTCTTAAGCTTCCTGAAAACTCTAAAATTGTTATTTTGGCACCGTTGGTACGGGAGAAAAAAGGGTCGTTTGCGGATATATTGGAATCATTACGTCACAAAGGGTATGTTCGTGCGATGATCGATGGGGTGATGGTCCGTTTGGATGAAGAGATTGAGCTTTCAAAGACAAAAAAACACTCCATAAAAGTTGTCATTGACCGTTTGGTAGTCAAAGAAGACAATCATGACCGCGTGGCGCAAGATGTTGAAAAAGCGCTCAAAGAGAGTTACGGTGAAGTGGAGATTGAGATTCAAAATTCCGAGGAAGTAGGGCTGCACGAAAAGCTGATCCATTACAGTGAACACAGTGCGTGTTTTGATTGTAAAGTGAGTTTTGATCCCCTTGAACCGTTGTCTTTTTCCTTTAACTCTCCTAAGGGTGCGTGCAGTGAGTGTGATGGGCTTGGTATCCGCTATTCTCTCGATTATGAGAAGATTATTGACTCCGAACTTCCTATTGAAAAGGGTGCTATAAAAATTGTTTACGGATTCAATAAAGGGTATTACTTTACCTTTTTAAAAGCATTTTGTTCTACCGTCGGAATCAATATTACTGAGCCGTTTTATACCCTTGAAGAGCATCATAAAAAGGCGATTTTGCACGGCACTATCGACGATGTTGAGTTTAAGTGGCAAGATCATCCCATCACACGAACGTGGCCTGGGATTGTCCGTATTGCTTATGATATTTTTAAAGATGAAAAAGATCTCGCTGATTATATGTCTGAAAAACCGTGTAATATTTGTAATTCACATCGTCTAAAGCGGGAATCTCTTGCGGTACGAGTTGCCGATCAGGGGATAGGTGACGTTATCTCAATGCCGCTCAAAGATTCCTACGCGTGGTTTACCAATCCCACAACCTTCGAGAATCTGAGTGAGCAAAATGCGATGATCGGGGCCTCCATTTTAAATGAAATCCGAGAACGGCTCTTTTTCCTTTACGATGTTGGGCTTGGGTATCTCTCGCTTAGCCGTGATGCCCGTACTATCAGCGGGGGAGAAGCGCAGCGTATCCGTATCGCCAGTCAAATCGGAAGCGGGTTGACGGGGGTGATGTACGTACTCGATGAACCCAGTATTGGTTTGCATGAGAGAGATACTCTCAAGCTCATCCGTACCCTTCGCTCTCTTCAAGAAAAAGGGAATACCGTTATCGTTGTTGAGCACGATAAAGAGACGATAGAGCATGCCGATTACATCGTCGATATTGGTCCTGGTGCCGGAAAATTCGGGGGAAATGTTGTTTTTGCGGGGACATTGGAAGAGATGAAAAAAAGTGATACTCTAACGGCACAATATCTCTCAGGACGTAAAAAAATCGAATATTTTTATCGACGAGAGCAAAAAGAGTGGATGCATATCAAAAATGTTACACTCAATAATATTAACGATTTAAGTGTCTCTATACCCCTTAATAATTTTGTTTGTGTGACGGGGGTAAGCGGAAGCGGTAAAAGCTCTTTGATTTTACAAACGCTTCTTCCCGTGAGCCGTGAGATTCTCAATCATGCCCGAAAAGTGAACCGTGTTGCAGGGGTCGAAGTAGAAGGGCTTGAAAAACTTGACAAAGTCATCTATCTCGACCAAAGCCCCATTGGGCGAACTCCGCGCTCCAATCCTGCAACCTATACGGGTGTAATGGATGAAATCCGTAATCTTTTTACAAAAACAAAAGAGGCTCAGATTCGCGGATACACAGCATCTCGCTTTAGCTTTAACGTCAAAGGCGGTCGTTGTGAGAAGTGTCAGGGTGAAGGTGAAATCAAGATTGAGATGCACTTTTTGCCTGACATTATGGTCAAATGTGATTCGTGTCACGGCAGTCGTTATAATCTTCAAACGTTGCAAGTGGAATACAAAGCAAAAACAATTTCTGACGTTTTGAATATGAGTGTGGGTGAAGCGCTCGAATTTTTTGCCCCCATTCCAAAAATAAAAGTGATTTTACAGACGCTAAGCGATGTGGGATTGGATTATATTACTTTGGGTCAAAATGCCGTTACCCTTTCAGGGGGTGAAGCACAGCGGATTAAACTTGCCAAAGAACTCAGTCGACGTGATACGGGCAGAACCCTTTATATCCTCGATGAACCGACAACCGGATTGCATTTTGATGACGTTAATCGTCTCACGAGAGTGCTTCATAATTTCGTTGAACTTGGAAATTCGGTATTGGTTATCGAACATAATCTTGATATGATTAAAAATGCAGATTACATACTTGATTTAGGACCTGAGGGGGGTTCTGGAGGCGGATTGCTTGTGGCGCAAGGAGATCCTGAAAGTGTTGCAAAACATTGGGAAGAGACAGGAAGTTTTACCGGAAAATATTTGGCGATTGAACTTAAGAACCATCTATCTAAGGTATAATACAAAACAATTGGTTTTAGTGAGGAATATGTAATGAAAAGTTCGATGATTAACAGCATTAAGTCTTTGCCGCCGCTTCCAAAAACGGTTATTGATATGCAGAGGGTGTGTAATGACCCAAATTCATCGATTAGTGATTTGGTTAAAACGGTTGATCATGACCCAATGATCGTAGCCAATTTGCTCAAAGCGGCAAATTCTCCCCTTTACAGCCTTCGTCGTGAAATTAGCAGTGTTGCTCAAGCTGTATCTCTTTTTGGGATGAGTATGACCCGTTCTATCGGTTTGGGTAATTCAGTACGAAAGTTATTGAACGTAGATATGGAACCGTATGGAACCAGTTCAGAACATTTTGCCGAAGTTTCGTCAATGCAGGCCGTTTTGGCGCAAAAATGGTACAACCAAGTTGATCGTGCGAAAGCGGATAAACTTTTTCTTGCTGCTTTCTTGCAAGAGACGGGTAAAATCGTTATTGCAAGCGATATTATTCAAGAAGATGTGGTGACGAGTTTTAAATCAGATATTGAAGTGGCGATTGATATATCGAGTGTTGAGCGCAGTTATGTGGAAGCAACTACGGCAGAGGTTGCAGCGGCTATTTTTACCCATTGGAATTTTGATCGTGAGTTTGTTTCGATGATTGAACATTCCGATGCACCTGAAAATGCACCCGATGAAATCAAAGAGTTCTCTATGGTTCTGAATATTATTAAAACAATTATGCCGATTAATAATCCATTGTCAGAAAGAGCAGTTATTCAAGGACTTAAAAAAGCCGAATCAGCAGGTTTAAATACCGTTGCATTGCAAAAAGCAATTGATGCTGTTATGGAACAGATTTCTTAATTAATGGGACAAAAAACAGTTACCATTATTGATACGTTCGGTTTTTTTTTCCGCTCGTTTTATGCTCTTCCTCCTCTTAGAAATAAGCATGGTTTTCCTACTGGTCTTTTGACCGGTTTTATTAATTTTATTGCTTCACTTCACAAAGATCACAGCAGTGATTATCTCATTTTTGCCCTTGATGCCAAGGGACCTAGTTTTCGTGCTGAAATTGATCCAAATTATAAAGCCAATCGCTCACCAGCTCCTGAAGAGCTGATTCAACAACTCCCTGTTGCCATCAATTGGATTGAAAAAATGGGATATAAATCCCTTCTTTTGAGCGGGTATGAAGCCGATGATATGATCGCTTCGGTAGTACACCATGCGCGACTTCAAGGTCATATTGTTCGGGTAGTTTCTCATGATAAAGACTTGTATCAATTGATCGAAGATGATGTGGTGGTCTTGGTCGATGCAATCAGTAAAAAAGTGATGAATGAACGTCATTGTGATGAAAAATACGGAGTTCATCCCAAACAGTTTATTGATTATCAAGCACTTATCGGAGATACGGCAGACAATGTTCCCGGAGTTAAGGGAATTGGTAAGGTAACAGCACAAAAGCTTCTTAGTCAATTTGGAACACTTGATTCGATGTATGAAAAGCTTGATGAGGTTAATCCTCCCCGCATTCGTGGGTTGTTAGAGACCTACCGTGATGATGCCTTCCGGTCGCGTGAGCTGGTGAAATTACGTGGTGATGTTTTTGAGTCTTTTGATTTTAATGACTATGCAATGCATTTTGATAATCCGTTTTTCCCTATTTATGATGAGTTGGTTCATTATGAGATGAATGCTGTTTTACGGACTTTAAAAGCAAAAGCATTATTTGAGGAATCACAGCCTATTCGTCATTCCCGCGAAGGCGGGAATCCAGTTGTGGATCCTCGGGTCTACCCTGAAGGGGAGGTTCTTGTGCCCGTTGGGTATGACGGGAATAGATGTACTTTGTCAGATGGATGCAGTATCCTTATTGACACCGATGAATCTCTTATGGCTTTGGTCTCTACCATTTCCTCGGAGACGATTGTAGCATTTGATACAGAAACCACAGGACTGAATCCTCATGTCGATTCATTGGTTGGATTTAGTTTTAGCATGGATGGCAAAAGCGGTTATTACGTTCCCCTAAACCATAACTATCTGGGTGTCGGAGAACAAATTTCCCAAGAATCAGCAAAAGTTGCGATACGAGCAATTTTTAAAGGCAAAGTTATCGGTCATAATCTTAAATTTGACCTCCATTTCGTGACACGATTTCTAGGGGTTGAGAGACTTCCCCTCTATGCCGATACGATTATTATGGCATGGCTTAGTGACTCCAACCGTTCCCTTTCACTGGATAATCTGAGTCCTTCATTGCTCAATCATGAGATGATTCATTTTAAAGATACGGTAAAACGGGGAGAGAATTTTTCCTCCGTTGCCATCGAAGATGCGTGCAAATATGCAGGAGAAGATGCCTATATCACCTATTGTCTTTATGAGGTGTTGCGCGAACAATTGCTTCTTAAAGGGGGAAACCGTACTCTGGAAGAGGCGATGAACGTTGAGTTTCCTTTTATTTTGACGTTATTGGGGATGGAAAAAGCGGGGATTGCTGTGGATATTGAGATTCTTGAAACGTTTAAAATCGAAGTTTCCAATGAACTTTCAACCTTGACGGAAAAAATTCATGCAATGTGTGGAACCGTTTTTAATCTCAATTCCCCCAAGCAATTGGGGGTGATTTTATTTGAAACACTGGGGCTTCCTCACGGTAAAAAAACCAAAACGGGATACAGTACGGATGAGCAGGTGCTTGAAGGATTGAAAGATGCCCATGCTGCTGTTCCTTTGTTGTTGCAATATCGTGAATATCATAAGCTTTATTCGACGTACATCGAACCGCTGATTGTCTTGGCACGCTTGGATAAACATTCACGTATCTATACGTCGTTTGTCCAAACAGGGACAGCAACGGGACGTCTCAGCTCGAAGAACCCCAATCTTCAAAATATCCCCGTTAAAACAGCTTTGGGGATGAGAATCCGTGAAGCCTTTGTTGCCCCTGCGGGTAAAAAACTCATCGGAATTGACTACTCACAGATTGAATTGCGTCTTTTGGCTCATTTCAGTGAGGATAGTGTCTTGGTCTCCGCGTTTAATGCCGGTCATGATATTCATATGCAAACCGCCATCGCCTTATTCGGAGAAGAGGACGCTCCGTCAAAACGTCATATTGCCAAAACGGTCAATTTTGGGCTTTTGTATGGAATGGGAAGCAAAAAACTCTCTGATACCTTGGGGATTAGTACCAAAGAGGCAAAAGAGATAATTGAGCGCTATTTCGAAACCTTTTCGAATGTTAAAGAGTATTTTAGCGGTATTGTCGAGCAGGCAAAAGAGATAGGATACGTCGAGACATTATTGCATCGCCGACGATATTTTGACTTTGCCGCTGCGACTCCAATGCTCAAAGCCGCCTACGAGCGTGAATTGGTCAATACGGTGTTCCAAGGCTCTGCCAGCGATCTCATCAAACTTTCGATGAACAAGATCGATACGATGATTCGAAGTGAGGGTTTACGTGCTCGAATGCTGTTACAGATTCACGATGAACTGATTTTTGAGGTGGATGAGGATATTGCTGAGGAATACGCGAGCCGTTTTGTAAATGTGATGGAGCATATTCTTGAACTGCGGGTCCCTCTCAAGACCTCGATGCATATTGGGACTCACTGGGGTGAGTTGAAATAATTTTGTAGTATAATGTAGATACAAAGATTTACATGGAGAGTGTTATGAAAAAAGCTATTAATTTGCGTATGGATGAATCGTTACTTGCTGATTTGGATCAATATGCTCAAGAGCTGGATCGATCGCGTACCTATTTGATTGAAAAAGCGGTGAGTGCTTATTTTGATACTCTTGATGAGATAATTAGTGATAAGCGCATTGATGATATTAAAAGTGGACGAAGTGAAGTGGTATCTCTTGAAGAGGTTCTAAAACGAGCAGGAATTAATGTATAAAGTGGCTTTTAATAAGGAAGCTGAAAAAGAGTTTTTGAAGCTGGAAAAGACAGTTCAAGAGCTTATTACTAAAAAAATACTTGATCTTCAAGATGGAATTTTTACAAGCGATAAAGCATTAAAAGGTAATCACAAAGGGAAATTCCGTAAACGAGCTGGAGATTATCGGATTGTCTATTTAAAGGAAAATAATATTTTGGTTATTACCTTGATTCGTATTGCTCACCGAAAAGAAGTTTACTAAAAAGAAGTAATTATGCGCAAATTTAACGAAGAACTAATCCAATTTATTGATGCTTCCCCGACACCATTTCACGCTGTGGAGCAGATGGTAAAAGTTTTGGATACAAAAGGATTTCACAAACTTGATGAGTGTGAAGTATGGAAGCCAATAGAGGGTGAACAATATTACGTTACCCGAAACGATTCCTCAATCGTTGCTTTTAATTACCCATTCTCTACGGATAAGGGGTATATCATCGTGGGAGCGCATACCGATTCTCCCCATCTGCGTCTTAAACCCAATCCCGTCACGTCAAGTGCAGGGGTGATACGACTTGGTGTTGAACCGTATGGCGGGGTGTTACTGAATCCTTGGTTTGATCGTGACTTGAGTCTTGCGGGGCGGATTGTTTATTTGGATGAGAATAAAAAACGTTGTGAGAAACTCATAAATCTCAAACACCCGATAGGGATTGTTTCATCACTTGCGATTCATCTTGACCGTGAGGCGAATTCGTCGCACTCTATTAATGCTCAAACCGATATTGTCCCGATGATTGCCTGCGGAGAGGATTTTGATTTTTCCTCATGGATTATGGAGGAAGCGGGGGTGAGCGGCGGGAAGCTTCTCGCGCATGAGCTTAGTTTTTATGACGTTCAAAAAGGGTCGTTTATAGGGATTAAAGAAGAGTTTATCAGTTGCGCACGGTTGGATAATCTGCTGAGTTGTTATGTGGGATTGTCTGCCTTGGTTGAGGGTAAAAATCCGATGGTTTTGGCGTGTATGGATCATGAAGAGGTGGGGAGTGATTCGCATATCGGGGCAGGGGGGACATTTTTAGAAGAGGTCTTGCGTCGTATTGCAGGGGATAATTTCTCTTCTTTAATGCGTCAATCGCTTATGGTATCGTGTGACAATGCCCATGCTCTTCATCCTAATTTTCCCTCTAAACATGAGAGCCAGCACGCACCGCTTCTCAATCGTGGGGTTGCAATCAAAATCAATGCCAATGGGCGCTATGCAACCAGTTCACGTACCCAAGGACGCTTTGTACAGTGTGCGCAGGCTATAGGAAGTGAAACACAGACGTTTGTGACCCGCAGTGATATAGGGTGTGGCTCAACCATTGGCCCTATCATAGCAACGAGACTTGGGATTGAGACGATTGATGTGGGTGTACCGACCCTTGCGATGCATTCAATTCGAGAGTTGGCGGGTGTGAGTGATGCGTATGGTTTGAAACAGATTCTTTTGAGTATTGGTGAATATTAATGGCTGAGACGGTCTCCCCTGAAGAACTCAAAGCCCTTATCGATCAGACGTATCGGGTTGAAGAGGAGTATGTGGCATTACGCCACTCTTACAACCATCTTCAACTAACCATTGAGCAGGTAATCGAATTTTTACCCAATGCAATTTGGATTGTCGAAGAAGATGGGAAGATTTTTTTGCAAAATTCGCAAGCCAAATCTCTTGAAGAGCTGTTTGATATTTTGAGATACGACGAACAAGATTATGAAGTGAGTTTTGATGAGCATTCGTATCTCATCAAATCAGCACATCACAATGAAAAATACCTATTGAGTGCGACCGATATAACGGAGCAAAAGCGAAAAGAAAATCTAGCAACTATGGGGCAGATGGCGGCACATCTCAGCCACGAGATACGTAATCCCATTGGGGCCATTGCCTTACTCACCTCAACATTGATGAAAAGAGTCAAGGAAGAAAACAAGCCCATTGTCACTGAGATTCAAAAATCACTTTACAGAATCGAACGAATTATCAAAGCAACCTTGATGTTTTCCAAAGGGGTGCAGGCGCAAAAGAGTCTTTTATCATGGGAGAGCATTGAGCGTGAACTGCATCAGGCTATTGGCTACTACAGTTACTCTAAAAAAATTGATTTTTTCTTTCCGGAAGAGAATTTTGAGCTCAGTGGTGATTTGGATCTTTTGGTAATGCTGTTTAGTAATTTTATATTTAATGCCATTGATGCGATTGAACTGGATGATGAGGATGAGGGGCGTGTTGTTATGACTTATGGGTATGTCAATGAGAGACATCACTTTGTGATTACCGATTCGGGTATCGCTATTGAAAATAAAAAATGGCTTTTTGAAGCGTTTAAAAGTACCAAGGAACGAGGAAACGGATTGGGATTGGTACTTTCAAAAGAGATTGCCAAGGCGCATGGAGGTGATATTTCTTTTTTTGAAGGTAAAGAGAAAGGATTTGTTATTACCCTTACTTAAAGCGGTTTTGGTTCGCTTAAATAATAACCTTGCAAATAATCGATTCCTAACTCTTGACACTCGTCATAAACATCTTGTGAGTGAACAAACTCTGCAACGGTTTTGATATTGAGGCGATGGGCAAACTCAACAATAGTACGAACAATATCCTGCGCACTGAGATCAACATCGAGATGTTTGATGAGGGATGCGTCAATTTTGATGAAGTCAATATTAAGTCGCAAAATGTGAGCAAAATTGGAATATCCTGTTCCAAAATCATCAATAGCAATACGACATCCAAACGCTTTTACATGGCTTATAAAGGCTGAAATTTCTGTGTGATTTTCAATCCCCTCACTCTCTAAAATCTCAAAAATAAGTCGATTTCCGACATTGAATTCATTCAAAAGTGTATAAAGCATCGTTTGGGTATCGCTGTTTAGAATATCTGCAACAGAGAGATTAATCGAATAGGAATGGAGTGTTGTGTGAAGTTGTTTAAAAATAGTACGAATAACAAATTGGGTAATATGGGGATAAAGACGCGATTTTTTGGCAATTTCTAAAAAGGCAATGGGAGGAATAATAGAACCATCCGTATCAATGATCCTTATGAGGGCTTCATACTCATAAATATATTGGGTGGAAGCATCGTGTATCCCTTGATAGTAAAGAACAAAACGCTGAGTATCAATAGCATCTTTGAGTTTTTTACTCCATAAGATATTATTGAGATACTCTTCTTTGATGAGGAGGGATTCATTATATTTTAAAAATGACAAACTTTGTTTTTTCGCAGTTTTGAGTGCCATATCAGCCCGTCCGATCAAATCACAGTTGGGTTCGAGACAAAAATCAGCCCCAATACTGACGGTGGCAAATATATTGATTCCATCAATGTCATAATAGGTATTATTAAGAGTATGAAGAATAGTGTGCGCCATTTCATCAAATACTTCGGAATTAAGGGTATTACTAAGCAATAAGGCATATTCATCCGAGTGCATTTTATACAGAGAAAGGGTAAATGTTAGTGCAATTTTTTGGATTGATTCTCCAATGACTTGCAAAAGCTTGTCACCTATCTCCTGCCCGTATAAATCATTAACCTCTTTGAAATTATCAATATTGATCAGGAGAATACCCAGATGTTTTTGGTCGTGTATGTTTTCAAGCAGTGCTTTTCTGTTTGATAATTTTGTGAGTGAATCGGTGTAAAGCTGTTGGTGCAGTTGCTCATTAAGTTTAGCAGATTTACGGTTTATTCGTCGTATTAGTGCTTTGAAACCAATATGCAAAATGGTACCAAGGACAAGTAGCATCACACTACTGACGATTAATAAATTTACTATTTCACGATGATATGCGACTTCATCTTTAGTAATATCAAGGGCACAAATCATCCGTGCAATGGGTTTATTGGAGTAGGTACGTAATTCTCGAGATGCAATGATATAGGTACGCCCTTCAATTGTGTGACGCATGGAATAACTAAAGGCATAGTTGTTGGGTAAACGGTCAAACAAAGAGTCATTCGAGGAGATGATTGAGTAGTCTGAGTAGTGCTTGAGTTTGGTTTTAGAGGGAAGAACAGTGTATAGGATTTTGGTATCAAAAGCCAATGCTGATTTAATCCCTGAATGGGCATTGAGACGGTTTTGTATTCGATTAATATTCGTAGCTACTTGAACGATACCAAGGAAACGACCCTCTTTAAAGATAGGCAATATACTCACAAGCGAGATATTATAGAGCGTTACATCAAGAGAGGTAAGGGGACGGCGTGCTTGAATGGCTTGCGCAATCATCGGACGTTTTTTAGATATATTGTCACCAAATTTTTTGGGATCTTGCAGGCGAAGAAAATGAATTCCATCCCAGCGGATAAAACCGGTTAAATCGGCTTCTCCTCGTCCGTGTGCTTCGTTAAAATAGGGGAGGGCAAGGGTATAAAGAGTCTTTCGATCACCCGCTTCAAAGGCATCGACAATACGATGGTCGGTGAGCATTTTACAAGCGTAGTGATTGAGCCCTTTTTCGGTATCGAGGAGAGAAAGTTCAAATGCATTTTTGAGAAGTTCACGGTGAGAGAGGGTTTTTTCTTCCAAAACACGCTTTTTATCTTGAAGGATGGAATAAACGAAATAGGCAACAAGGATGAGAACAATTCCCATAGCGTAGAGGGTTGCTCTTCTGCGAATCTTATTCAATAATCACCTCAAACCCAATATTATAGAAATTATTATATCATAAAATCATCACATTTTATTATAAATCTTAAAGAGCTATATGTGTTTAAAAAGGAGAGAACCTAGCCTTACAAGATTGGATCCGCACGCTATGGCGAGTTCAAAATCACCGCTCATCCCCATGGAACAGACTGTTGCATGAGGAAGTTGATCATAGAGTGCCCTTGTGATTTCAAAGCTTTTTTGGATAATTTTGGTTTCATCGTTGTGTGCTCCGATGCTCATAATCCCCATGAGTTGAAGATTTGGGCATTCAGAGCCTATTTGGGCGTAGCTTTGCATAAATTCATCCGGATGAAAGCCTGATTTGCTCTCTTCGTAGGCAGAATTAACTTGCACAAGCGCTCGGAGTGTTTTCCCTTCACGCATCAGTCGCTCATTTAAAGCGTGAGCAAGGTCAAGTGAATCAATGGAATGAATCATATAGGGGTTGAGACTAATGAGCTGATTGATCTTATTTTTTTGGAGTGTTCCGATGAAATGCCACTCAAGCGGCAAATCTTCGAGAGCATCAACCTTTGCCTTCATATCTTGAACTTTATTTTCTCCAAAAGCGCGCTGACCGATGTTGTAAAGTGCCTGTATCTCTTCAATACCAACGTACTTGCTAGCCGCAACAATTTTAACGATATGGTGATCGTTGACACGCAATCGTGCTTTTTCAATCCGTTCGATGATGGTATCAAAGTGAAGTTTTTGTTCTAAAGAAGTCATTGTATAAGCCTTGAAATATCGTTATAAAGTCCCAATGTCATTAATCCCAATAAAATGACCCATCCGCCGATAGTGAGCTGTGTAATAACTGCTTCGCTTGGGGCTTTGCGACGAATCAGCTCATAGAGATTAAAGACGATATGCCCGCCATCAAGGGCGGGGATGGGAAGGAGATTAAGAACACCCAAATTGACCGAGATAAGGGCGGCAAAGAAAAAGAGGCTCATCCATCCATACGCAGTAGCATCGGCAGTAATTTGAACGATACTCACCACTCCACCAACTTCTTTGGCAGGGACGACTCCCGTAAGAAGTTTTTGAACACTTTGAAAAATAAGAAAGGAGGTGTCGTAAGTTTGCGTCGAGGCATACGCTAATGTCTCAATGAAGCTAAGATGGAGGGTATGTGTAGCACCTGATGGGGCAATTCCTACCATCCGTTGTTGAATTTTCTCTTTAAAAAGGTTAGTCGCTTCCGTGATGCGAGGGGTGAGGGGGATGAAAAGCTGTGTTTCATTGCGCTCAACGGCTAATGTCAGCATTCCAGTAGAAGATTTGATGGCATCAGAGAGTTCATTCCACTGGGTAATAGCAGTACCGTTGATGGAGATAATTTTATCATTGCTTTGTAGTCCCGCATTTTGTGCAGGAGAGTCTTTTGCTACCACTCCTATGATAGGAGAGAGTGCTTGTGGACCTCCAAGAGCTATGGCATAAAAAAGTATCCACGCGGTGAGAAAATTTGCCAGTGGACCTGCGAGAAGGATGATAATCCGCTGCCACGGTTTTTTGGAGTTATAGCTGTCGTTATCAGTGCTGATGGCAGTTGGGTCAAGGTCATCCTGCCCTTTCATTTTGACATAACCGCCAAGTGGAATGGCTGAAATTTGCCATAGAGTGCCAAAGGCTTTAAATGAGCCCAGTTTTTTTCCAAATCCGATGCTGAATACTTCGACATAGACACCAAAAAAACGTGCTGCACTATAGTGCCCCAGTTCATGAAAGAAGATAAGAAGAGATAAAACAAGAAGTGCCGCAATCCAACTCATTTTTTCTCCTTATAGGCTTTTGAAAATCCAACTAAATATTCACCGCCTGAGTAGAGCGTAATAGCGACTGCCCCCCACAATAGGTATACTCCACCCTGCCAATGCATCAATAAAAATCCAATGGCAATCATCTGAACAACCGTTTTGAGTTTACCCATAAGCGATGCACTGACATCAATTCCAATAGAGATGGAGAGGGTCCGAAGGCTTGTGATAAACAATTCACGTACAATAATAATATAAATCGCCCATGCCGAAGCCTCACCGCTCATCATCAGCCCCAAAAAAGCAGCCAGTGTGAGCATCTTATCCGCAAGAGGGTCAAGAATTTGTCCGACAATGGTGATTTGATCGAGTTCGCGAGCGATGTAGCCATCAAAAAAATCGGTAACACTGGCAATGACAAAAAGTAATGCCGCAGTGTAGTAACTCCAGGATATGTGATACCCCTGATTGGTAAAAAGTTGCGGATTAAGGATAACCCAAAACATCACCGGAGCGATAAGGAAGCGTGAGAATGCTAGAAGATTGGGGATGTTGAACAAAAATTACCTTTTAGTTATGGATAGATTTAATAATCGTGATTATAGCCAAAATGGGTATACATCATGTGCGAGAGTGTAATAAATTATACACTTTATTATTTTCTCTTTTAATTTAGACTATTCACAGTTTTCAAGGAAGATTTTCTCTGAATATATTAACGATCTCGATCCGCTCTTTAGGTTCGTTGATACGGTAAAGAATCGAATATCCCTGATAAACAAGTTTCCGAATCGCTTTGCCATACTCTTCAGCTTTACGACCTGACTCAGGAAATTGTGTAAGAATATTGAAGATGTATTGTTTCAATCTCGCCATATAAGCAAGTGTAATCATATCTGATTTGCTTTGATTGTAAATAAAGTCAGTGATTTTGGCTAATCTATGGGTGGCTTTTTTAGAAAATACAATACTTTTAATGTTTTGCATACTTTGCCGTAGCCATCTCAAATGCTTCGTCAAGTCCTATAAACTCATCACGATCCAGTTCTTCAATCGATGTCTTAACTTCATTCTTAATTTTTTGAAATTGTAAAAATTCTACAAATTGACGTATAAGGGTATTTTCATCTCCACGATATTCATCTTGAATAAAGCTTTCGAGTTCGGGATTATTTAATTGTATTGACAACATCATATCTCCTCATATAGTTTTGGTTAATTGTACCATTTTTTACCCTCAAGATGGCAGGATTATAGCCAAAATGGGTATACATTACGTGCGAGAGTGCAATAAATTATACACTCTGTTATTTTCTCTTTTCCCGATTGCAAGGACAAGAATAACGATGGCTTCGTCTTTGACTTCGTAAGCGAGTCGGTATCCTGCTGTTTTGAGTTTGATCTTATAGACTGATTCAAATCCGCTTAGTTTGTCTTTCGGAACTTTTGGATTTTCAAGCCGTTGTTTGAGCTTTTTTTTGAACTGCTCTTTGATGGTTGCACCCAGATCATTCCACACTTTGAGTGCGGCGGGATGAAATTCTAAATCATAAGTCATCGAGTGAAACTTTGATCGGAGTAAAGCTCTCTTTCATTCGGTTTTGTACCTCTTTGGAGAGGAGATAATCATCCAACATCTCCATAAGTTTCTCATAGGTTTTAGAGGGGACGAGATAGGCACTGGCGACGTTATGATTGAGTATCGCTACTACTTCATCTCCTGCATTTTCGAGAATCTGAGTGGGTGATTTTTTGAGTTCAGTAATGCTTGCTGTGAAATTAGCCATAATAGGTTGCATATTAAGTACCTTATTTAGTATCTTTTTTGATGTACTATTATACTCAGATGGATTGATAATGTCAAAAGGATATTATTTTCCCCTCATATTGTGCTTGCTTTGTCATACCGTGCTCGACACGGAATCCATCCCCGTTTTTACATTTTAATACAGTTTGTTTTTGTTTCTTTCGATCACCCAAACTTAACATTTCTAGCTTTGAGAGGGATAAAAAAAGGGATGGATTCCGTGTCGTGGCACGGAATGACGAGAGAGGTATAAAGTGAGAACTGGATTCTCAATCAGGTCGGGAATGACGAGTTATCTAAATGTGGTTCCACCATCAACGACTATGGTCTGACCCGTAATCCAGCTTGCTTCTTCGGTACAGAGAAAATAAACGGCACCTGCTATATCATCGGGTGAACCCATACGGTTCATCGCAGAGCGTCTAATCGTCTCCGCTTTAACTTCTTCGTAGTTCGTGAATGCTTTGAGGGCATCCGTATCGATAGGGCCGCCGGAAACGGCGTTGACACGAATGTTCATCTCTCCAAGTTCAACGGCTGCGTAGCGGCTCATTGCTTCAACGGCAGCTTTGTTCGTTCCATGACCTGCGTAGTTTTCGATGTAGATGAGATTGCCTGTGCTGGACATAGTGACGACTGCACCGCCGCCTACTTTTTCCATCCGTTTAGCCGCTTCTTGAGTACCTACGACAAAAGCATTCACGGTTGCAGTGTAAATATTGTTCAGACCGCGTGGTTTGAGACGCATAAATTTACCGTATCCGCCAACGACCGGACGACCGTAAATCATTGCATTGCTGACAAAAAAGTCTACACGGTCGAAATCAGCGTCAATGGCTTCAAAAAGAGGTTTAAATTCATCCGTTTCCAAAATATTGAGAGGATATGCTCGGGCTTTAATACCGTATTTACTCTCAAGTTCATTGGCTAAAACACCTGCGATTTCACCATTGCTGTTATACGTAAATGCAACATTAACACCGTTTTGTGCAAATTTTTCAGCAATGGCTTGACCGATACCTTTTGTGGCTCCCGTGATAACGAGTGTTTTGCCTTTCATATTTGTCATTCTTTTATGCTCCTGTGATGGTGTAATTTTTCATAACTTCTTCGAGTCGTTTTAGATTTTCACTGCTTGGCGGAACAAGCGGTAAGCGGTATTCTAAGGTATCGATGAGTCCCGTAATGTACATAGCTGCTTTTATCATAACGGGATTTGATTCCAGAAAGAGCGCTTTATTGATAGGGAAAAGAGCATCATTGATTGCTTTTGAACCTTTAAAATCACCTGCTAAAGCTTTAATGACCAGTTGACTTTTCAAGTCAGGTAAAAGGTTCGAAGTCACCGAAGTAATACCGGCTCCACCGTTTGCAAGGATAGGATAATCAATAGCATCATCACCGGAGAATACTTTGAGTTGCGGTCTGCGTGAAAGGAGTTCGATGGTACGCTCTAAACTCCCTGTTGCCTCTTTGATACCGTAAATATTTTTTACATCATCAAAGAGTCGGATGACAGTATCGGCACTGATGTCAACAACAGTTCGTCCAGGAACGTTGTAGAGCATAAAAGGGAGTTCAGGAACAGATTCGGCAATCGCTTTGTAGTGCTGATAAAGACCCTCTTGAGAAGGTTTATTGTAATAAGGAGCTACGGAAAAGATGGCATCAACACCACATTTTTGTGCCGTTTTTGCTGCTTCTATTGCTTCTGCGGTGGAGTTGCTCCCTGCACCTGCCAAGACTTTTGTTTTCGTGCCACGACACACTTCGACGGCGATTTCCATGCATCTTTTATCTTCATCGTACGTTAATGTGGCACTCTCCCCGGTTGTCCCCACAGGGCACACAGCATCAATGCCGTTGTTAATTTGTCTTTTGATTAAATCTGCGTATTTTTGTTCGTCTAATTTTCCATTTTTAAATGGCGTTATGAGTGCGGTTGTTGAACCGGTTACAATGTTCATTTTTCACCTTTTCGTAAAATAATGGTTGTTGATGCAGCAGGGTTAAAATAACGTTTTGCCATCTCTTGAATATCTTTGGACGTGAGGGCTTTGATGGAATCTTCATACCGCTCCAATGGGGCAAGATCTCCGCGTGCCAAGTATCCTCCAAAAAGTTCTGCTACAGAGGTAGAGCTTTCAAGTGAATAGATGAAATCGGCTTTGGTACTGATTTTTATTTTATCCAATTCGCTTTGTTTTACCCCGTTTTTTTGAAGTTTTGCAATCTCTTTCCATATCTCTTTTTCGATTTTTTCAGCACTTACCCCTTTATTGGCAATGGCTAAGAATAAAAATACACCCGGATCGATGGTCTCCATATTATAGGCATGAATTTGGTTAACCAGTCGTTTTTCATCGACAAGGGTACGGTACAATCGTGAGCTTTTACCGGAACTTAGCAATTCGCTAATTGCGGAGAGTTTAGGCTGATCCGCATGTTGAAAATTAGGAATCGGAAAAGAGATGGCAATCATCTCTACTTCGCTCTCTTTGTGTACTTCGACCCGTCGTGCACCGTCTTGTTCAGGCTCGATGGTTTTGACGCTAGGAATATCAACGGTATTGGGAATTGACCCGAAATGTTTTTGAGCCTCTTTGAAAACATTCGCTGCTTTAATATCGCCTGTCACAACGAGAATGGCATTTTTAGGCTGATAATAGGTGGCATGAAATTTTTGAATATCTTCTAATGTCCATGTTTGAATATCATTCATAAATCCAATCGGTGTCCAGTGGTATGGGTGATAGACGTAGGCACTGTTAAAAAGGCGGAAATACAAATATCCCATCGGATTGTTATCGGTTCTCCAGCGGCGCTCTTCGGCAACGACATTGCGTTCCGGTTGAAACTCGTCGTCTTTGAGGTTGAGATGCTCCATCAACTCTGCAAATAGGGTAAGGGATTTCCCCATATTTTCGCTGCTGGATTTGATGTAATAGTGGGTGTGGTCAAATCCTGTGGAGGCGTTATTCATCCCCCCGATACTTTTGACCTCTTCGTCAAATTCGCCTGCTTTGAGGTTTTTGGTGGATTTGAAATTCATGTGTTCGAGCATGTGGGCAATTCCACTTTTACCCATCACTTCGTTACGGCTTCCTACTTTATAAAAAATATCGGTTGAAATAACATTTGAGTTGTTTTCCATCGGAATAGCGACAACTTGCAGTCCATTATCAAGGGTTTTGGTTTCATAGTGAGGCAATGATGAGGCCATAAGGGTTCCTAGTGTAAAAAATAATGCGGTAAGCATTTTCATAAGCGATCGGCACCTATGGCTTCGGAGATTGAGGTATAGCCATCGTTGGCGATTAGGTCGATAAGCCCGTTATTAATTTCTTCGACCACTTCAGGTCCTTTGAAAATAAGAGATGTATAAATCTGAATCAAAGAAGCGCCGGCACGGATACGGCGATAGGCTTCTTCCGGGGTGCTGATACCGCCGACACTGATGAGAGTGGCTTTGCCGTAAAGTTCACGCGCAATGGCGTCAAAAATGTAAAAACTGCGCTCTCGTAAAACTTCACCGCTCAACCCTCCGATCTCTTCAGGCTCACTGACGAGAGAGTAGTCAATGGTGGTATTGGTGGCAATAATCCCATCTGCACCGCTTTCTACTGCATGAACACACAGGCTGACGGCTTGATTCTCGGACATATCGGGGGCAATTTTGAGTAAAATCGGTTTCGATGTAATCGCTTTTGCTTGGGAAAAAAGTTCACTGATAAACGTTTCGTTCTGTAAATCACGAAGCCCCGGCGTGTTGGGCGAAGAGATGTTGATGACCATATAATCAGCGTACTCGTGCAACGCTTTAATCAGTGTTGTGTAATCTTTTAGGGCATTTTCTTCGGACGTTGTTTTATTTTTACCGATATTGACACCGATGGGGGTGCTGAAAGGGTAAATATTTTTGAGGCGGTGGCTGATACGAAACAATCCATCGTTGTTAAAGCCCATGGCATTTTGAATCGATTCCTCTTCAATATGTCTCCAAAGACGCGGACGGGGATTTCCCTCTTGAGGTTTGGGGGTGAGGGTGCCAATTTCACTGTATCCAAAGCCTAGAGCCAAAGATCCAGGAATCATGGTGGCATTTTTGTCAAATCCTGCTGCTAAGCCAACGGGATTAAGAAACGTTCGCCCAAAAAGCTCTTGAGTAAGAGAGGGGTGGGAAATAAAGTTTCTGGCAATCATTGAATTAAATGCAGGGGGGCAATAGCTTGCGCTTCGCAATACAAGCTCTCCTAACGTATGAGCAGTTTCAGGTTGAAATTTAAATAACCATGGTTTTAACGTTTCGTAATCGAACATTGTGCCCTCATCTAAAAAAGATTGTATGAAATAGGGTGATTATACTAAAAAAAAGGTTAGACTTCATTTATGAACCAATTTGTCCTCTAAGAAGACGCTTTCATCTTCCCTGCAAGCCTGCGATATGCCTCTGAATTATCCAAAAGATAGCGATGAGAACCTTCGGCTATAATCTCACCCGATTCAAAGTATAAAATTACATCAGCATGTTCGATTGTACTAAGGCGATGAGCGATAATAATGGTGATTTTATCTTTAGCGTAACTCTCCAGAGCTTTTTGAATCCGCTTTTCACTTTCGTTGTCGAGTGCACTGGTGGCTTCATCCAAAATAAGCAATGAGGCATGTTTGTAGATAGCACGGGCTATAGCAATGCGTTGACGCTGACCACCTGAGAGATTGACACCAAATTCTTGCATAACGGTATAAATCCCTTGTGGGAGATCATTGGCAAAGTCAAGAGCATCGGCTATTTTTAAGGCATTGAGTACTTTTTCTTCGTCAATTTCGGTACCGTAGGCAACGTTGGCTGCCAAGCTGTCTTGGAAGATATACACCCGTTGAGAAACCGCTGCAATCTGATGGCGAAGCGAGGTTTGAGTATAGTTTTTGAGATTATGATGGTTGAGGAGAATATTTCCCTCATCAGGGTCATAGAAGCGCAAAAGAAGGTTAATGAGAGAGCTCTTCCCTCCGCCGCTTTGACCGACGAGTGCGACCGTTTGACCTGCATGGATAGTTAAGTTTAAATTGGATAAAGCAGTTTTATCACCAAATTTGAGGGTGACATGGTCGAAACTCAGCTGAGTAATTGGTTCATTCAAGGGTATTGGACCGTCTTTAATGGCATTCTCCAAATCAAAAATATGAAATACCCGCTCACTGGCAGCTTGGGCATCTTGGATTTTACTGTAGATAGCACTGACGCGGCGAAGGGGTTGAAAGACCAGACCAATGGCCGTTAAAAAAGCGGTAAATTCTCCAACACTCATGGCACCTGAATAGACCTGCTGTCCACCGACAAAGATCACAGCAGCAAGTCCTGTTGAAGCGATCATTTCCATAATCGGTGATACAAGCTCACTGGTATAGGTTGCTTTCATATTGAGGTTGAAAAAGTGATCATTTTCATCTCTAAATCGTTTCATTTCATATGCTTCGGTTGCGTTGGCTTTGATAATCTCACTGTTATTGAACACTTCGGTGAGACGTGTCATGAGATCGGCATTTTTCTCTTGTGAACGATGGGAGAGATGTTTGAGCCGTCGAGTGATTTTAATGAGGGGAAATACCACAACCGGCATAACAAACAATGCCCAAAATGCCAACGTTGCATTGAGATAAATAACGTAACCCACCAGCGCAATAACCGTGAAACTCTCTTGCACCAATTCAGGAAGCATTTTGGAGACAAAGTATTGTACCCGTCCGATGTCGTTGGTAATTCGAGAGATAAGTTCGCCGCTGCGGTTGGTATAGAGAAACTGCATGTCCATATAGACTATTTTAGTGAGTAAATCTTCGCGGAGGCGGGAGATAATATGCATGCCGATATGCGTGGTAAAAACCGATTGAATATAACGCCCTATAGACTTTAGAGTATAAATTCCGATTAATAAAGCAGGGATAAAATAGAGCATTTGCGGCTCTTTTTTGATGAACATATTATCCATAAGAGGCTGCATAATATGTGCTGTTCCTGCGGTTGCAGTGACTGTAAGAAGTATCCCGATCAAAACCATAATGTATTGGAATTTATACCCTTTAATATAAGGCCAGTACCGTTTATAACTCTCTTGAAATTTCACTCCCGTATCTCCCAAAAAGTTCCCGAAGCGGTATCCATAATCGATACCCCAAGTGTGGTTAGTTGGCCGCGCAGAGCATCGGATGCAGCGAAATCTTTTGCTTGCTTGGCAATACTTCGTTGCTCAATAAGGGTATTGATGGTTATTTTTGCGGTTTCATCCAATCCGAATTGAAAATATTCAAATGGATTTTGTCCCCCGAATCCCAATACGGTTTGAATCGTGGACAAAGAAGAGAGAAGTGTCTGACGATAGGCTTTGTCTTTAGGATTGGCATCGAGTGCATCGTTGGCGGTCGCAATCAGCTCATCGATAAGGGCGTAGGCTTTTGAGACATTCAAGTCATCGCTTAAAACCTCAATAAGAGCTGTTGAAAAATCTGTTTTGATTTGAGGGGCATCGAGTCCAAATAGCCGTTTTTTGAGGCGATAGAGACGGTCAAGACGTTTTTTTGAGACAATTAAATCTTCTTCGTTAAAGTTAAAATCTCCTCGGTAATGGGTACTGAGGAGATAGAAACGCAGCACTTCACCGTCATATTCTTTGAGGGCATCTTTGAGAAAAAAACTGTTTCCCAGACTTTTCGACATTTTTTCGCCGTCAATGGTGACAAAACCGTTGTGCATCCAATAAGCTGCCAGCTCATGGTCACTGGAACAGCGAGTTTGCGCCGCTTCGTTTTCATGATGGGGAAAGAGTAAATCCGCACCTCCTCCATGAATGTCGATGGCATATTTTCCCTCTCCACTAAAAAGATAGCGCTCGATCATTGCTGAACACTCCAAATGCCATCCCGGACGACCACGACCGAGAGGAGAGTCGAATGCAACACTATCATCATGTACGGCTTTCCAAAGGGCAAAATCGGCTTCACAGCGTTTTTCGCTTACTTTTTCGACACGGCTGATGGTCTCATTGCTTTGGCGGTTAGAGAGGCTGAGATAACTTTTATCACTTGCCGTATCAAAATAAATATCGCCGTTGCTGATGATATATGCATGATTTTTGGTCAGGAGTTTTTGAATCATTTCGCTCATTGCGTCGATAGATTCGGTCGCTTTGGGTTCGAGGGTTGGAGGACGCACCCCAATGGCGTTCATATCTTGGGTGTAGGCGGCAGTATAACGGGCGGCAATTTCAGTGGTATTTAGATTTAGTTCACGTGCTTTGTTGATGATTTTATCGTCGATATCGGTAATGTTGCGTGCATAGGTTACTTCATATCCATCTGCTTCCAAAACACGTCGCAAGAGATCAAACACCAGAGCACTTTTGGCATGTCCCAAATGGGCATTGTCATACACGGTGGGGCCACAGACGTAGAGGGATACTTTCCCCTCTATGAGAGGTTTAAATTCTAATTTTGTTTTTTTCACGCTGTCATAAAGTAACATACTCTCTCTTTTATCGTATTAAGTTCAGTAAAAAATGGTTTAAAGTGTAAAATAATACCCCAAAAGTCCCCACTCCGAGGATAAAATAGAGACTGTATTTGGTTTTTAGGAGATTAAATACGATCCCCCATCCTATCTCTCTGGCGGTAAGAATAAGCTGTACAGCCCCTCCGATACTCCCTGCCAAGGCTAACCCGGCTGCCCCCATAGGTTTCATAAGCAGTAGAGAAAAAATGAGATTGATAATAAGGGATGCTCCGGCTATTTTGGCAGCTTTGAGGTGTTTATGCATGGCATACAGGTACAATGAAAAAAGCTTTGCAAGTCCAAAAGGGATCAGTCCTACCATGTACATCATCAAAACATCTGCCGTATTGTGGGTATCGGAAATTGTAAAATTACCTCTCTCAAACAATAGCCAAATGATAGGTTCTGCTAACAGCATTCCCCCTAAAACTGATACGCCTAACAGCGCACTGAGCAACCAGAATGATTTGTGGAGGTTTTGATAGGCAAGAGGATAATTTTCATTTTTAATTGCTTTAGCGATAGTGGGGAACAAAGCGGTTGTAATAGCCAACGCAATAATGGCGAAAGGGAGCTGAAAAATTCGGTTGGCATAAAAAAGATACGATACCGAACCTGCCGCTAAAAACGAGGCTAAGCTTGTATCGATGAACGACGCAATTTGTGCGGTGGAGTTTCCCAAAAGTGAGGGGAAAAAGAGAGCGGCAAATTTGGACTCTTCGACTTTTACATTTTTGGTTTTTCGGTATTTCCAACCCCCGATGAGAATCTTTAAAAGTCCTCTTTCACGAATACTATAAAGATGGGTGGCTACTTGAAATACTCCGCCAATAAGAATCGAAAAACTGAGTGCATAGACGATGGTTTTTGGATCACTTTTACTGAAGAGAAGCAAAGCGGTAATCATAGCAATATTAAGCCAAACTGTTGAAAAAGCTGTCGTAAAAAAATGTTCTTTGTGTTGCAGCAGTGTCCCTAAAAAGGTGACGATAAAGATAAGATCCAAATACCAAAAATTAATCGTTGTGAGGGGGGCGGTTTTGCTAATAAGATCTTTATTCCAATCCCATGCCAAAAGTTTCGTAAAAAATTCGGGAAACAGGGTGACTAAAAAGGACAAAGCAACAATAAATGCTATAAAGCGAATAAAAATAGCAACAGCAAAAACGCTTTTTTGCCCCGAAGCGATGTAAGAAGGCATAAAGCTCTGAGTGAATGACCCTTCCGCAAAAATGCGCCGAAAGAGGTTTGGAAACTTAAATGCCATTAAAAAAATATCACTCCACATATTGGCACCCAAAACCGATGTCATTAAAATGTCTCGCACCATGCCGGTGACACGAGAAATGAGAATGCCAAAAGAGTTGGAGAATATGGATTTGAACATAGATTGCGAGACCGTTTTTTAAAATTTACGTAAGTTTAACCGATATGTGATTAAAATAGCTCATATTTATAGAGTAGGGAGTTTTCGTAATGGCATTGTTTGCAAAAAAAACGGAATCATCAAATCCTTCTTCTGGCATACCTTCCATGGTTGTGCGAACCGGCAATGTTGCCAAAGAGTTAATGAGTGTTGCTGCAAATCATAAAGTATCCATTAAAACTCTTGATTTTAGGCTCTTGGAAACACAAACTTTTATTCGTCTTCTTACCGATGGTGATGATTGGATTGAGGTGAGTTCACAAGAGATTGAAGATATTACTGAGCAGATGTATCTGAATCCAAAATTTGAACTCAAACAAATTTATGAAATAGAAATTTTTACAATACGAGAGAGCGGCAAACTGGACTCTTTGGATATTTCTATTGCCGGTAATGGGACGCTGTGTAAAATTTATTTGACCATTAAAGCCGGAAGTTACATAATATATGATGAGGAATTTGAGAGTGCTTTTTTTGAGCTTATCAGAAAGAAAAAGCTCAGAGCAAATTTATTGATCGGACTTTTTGATTCAATGATGCTTACCAACTTGTCTGATTTGATTGCGAAAGTTAGAATTGATGGAACATATCATTTTGAAACGCAAGAGCGTTATGTTGTTGCTGAAGGTTTTGAACCGATTCTAACTGTAGATGACAAGCTGCTTCTCCATTATGATAAAAAACATCAGGATATGGATGAAGCGGGTCGAGTCAACTATGCTAAGCGCGGATATATTGTCAGCGTAGTTGAAAATGATTTATTGATTGAGTACATTAAACCGATTAAGGGGACGATAGGGCGAAATGTTAGAGGAGAATTGATTATTCCAAAAGAGCCCATTGTTCGTAATGAGCCTACGTTTACCATCAGTGAAAAAATCAGACGTGATGAATTGGATAAAACCATAGAATTTCGAGCATGTGTTGGAGGATATGTAACCTTTGAGGGGGGAATGTATGATATTAAAACGGAAATGGATGTGAGTGAGATCAGTTTTCGCTCTACGGGATCCATTGATACAGAGCTTGATGCGGATGTATCGATCAATGTCAAAGAAAAAGATTCCCTCAAAGATGCTATCGGCACTGGAATGGCGGTAACCGTTAATATTATCAATATCGAGGGAAGCGTAGGAGCCGAAGCCAAAATTACGGCACATAAAGCAACGATTCAGGGACAGGTGCATAGCAGTGCCATAGTTAGTGCCGATGAGTTATCGATCAATATTCACAAGGGTAAGGCGTATGGGAAAGAGATACATATCACTCGCCTTGAACACGGTGAGGTGGAAGGAGATAGAGTTTTCATTACCCAAGCGGTTGGGGGAAAAGTGCGTGCCAAAGAGATTTTTATCGAATTATTAGGCTCGCATACAAAGCTGACTGCATCCAAGAGCATTGAGATTAAAAAACTTCAGGGCGGGGAAAATGTTTTAACCATAGATCCTCTCTTGAATGAATCAAGTGATATGTTGGAGGGTGAAGCGATAAAAATGAAGGAGGCAAAAAAAGCACTTCAAATTGTTGAAAAGGAGCTTTTGGAGTATGAACAAACAATGAAAGTAAATATGAGCGCATATGAGGATATTAAACAAAAATTAGTTCACTATAAGCGCAATAATATTAAAATTCCCTCAGCATATGTCGAAAAGTTTCAGCAATTTCAGCAATTCCGGCGTAAGCTTGATGCACTACGGGATGAATTCAATGAAAAGCAATCTTACCTTTCTCTTATAAGCAGTCATTATACGTCATTACAAAATGAAATCTTTGAGGCACGTATTATTAATCATGATCGTTGGCGTAACTATAATGAAGTTATTTTTAAGCTGATTGATCCTCGTGTGGACGTTACCTATTTTCCTTCTGAAAACAGTGATGAAAATGTTTTGGGGTTGCATCTTGATGAAGATGGAGAGTTTAGTATTAAGGTTTTAAGTAAATGATAGTTGGACTTAATGGAAACATTGACTATAAAGAACCAAACAAAGTTCATTTAGAGGTAAGTGGGGTTATTTATGAAGTGTTTATCAGTTTGCATACGTTTTCTACCTTAAACAGTGAGAAGGTAAAGCTTTATATCAACCATATTATTCGTGAAGATGCACAACAGCTTTATGGATTTGCCCAAAAAAGTGAAAAAACACTCTTTGAGGGGATGCTTAAAATCAATGGAATCGGACCAAAAGCGGCACTTGCTATTTGTTCCACCTTTACGCCGGAGCAGTTTGCGGGTATTATTTCATCCAAAGATGTCAATGCATTGAAAAAAGTTCCGGGGATTGGACCCAAAAGTGCGGCACGGATTATGGTCGAATTGGCAGGATTTGATGCTGTATTGCTTCAAGGTGAGTCGTTTACGACCAGTGCATCAAGCGAAGCATTGATGGCGTTAGAGTCTCTTGGGTTTAAAAAAGAGCAGATTGTCACGGCTCTTAGTAAATGCAGTGGTACAGATACCCCTACGCTTGTTAAAGAAGCGTTAAAACAACTTCAAAAATTTTAATAAGGATTAATAATAATGAAATTAGCCATTTTATTCGGCGGAGCGAGCTTCGAGCATGAGATTAGTATCGTCAGTGCTATTACGGTCAAAGGGAAGCTCAAGGGATTTGATTTAAGCTTTATTTTTTGTGACCAAGATCATCGTTTTTATCTCGTAGAAAGTTCCAAGATGAAAGCGATTACTTTCTCTCGCGGGGAACACCTGAAAATGCCTCAAATTTTTCTGACTAAAGGCGGTTTTGAGCAACGGGGAATGTTTGGTTCCAAGATGCACACGATGCCTATTTTGAATCTCATTCACGGCGGAGATGGTGAAGACGGCACTATTGCAGCATTGCTTGATTTTTACGGTATTTCGTTTATCGGACCTCGCAAAGAGGCGTCAATGCTCAGTTTTGACAAGCATTACACCAAATGGCTCGCAAATTCTCTAGGGATTAAAACTCTCCCTTTTGAAGCAATTACTAAGGATAAACGCAACTCTATTGCCACTGCATATCCATTTATCGTTAAACCTGCCCGTCTTGGAAGCTCTATTGGGGTCAGTATTGTTCGTGAAGCCCATGAACTTGAATACGCATTGGATGTCGGATTTGAATTTGATGAGGTATTGTTAATTGAACCCTTTATCAGCGGGGTAAAAGAGTACAATTTAGCCGGATTCAGTGCACGCGGTGAGATTACCTACTCCATCGTCGAAGAGCCTCAAAAGGCAGAGTTTTTGGATTTTGAGAAAAAATACCTTGATTTTTCCCGTTCCAGTACCGTAGCCGAAGCATCGATTCCTGAAACTCTTGTTCAACAGCTTCAAGCCGCATTCAAAACGATTTATACACCGCTGTTTGAAGGGGCTTTGATCCGTTGTGATTTCTTTGAAATTGAGGGAGAAGTGTATCTCAATGAGATCAACCCAATCCCCGGATCGATGGCAAACTATCTTTTTGAAGATTTTAGCGCTTCCATCACAAAACTTCTAGGCTCCCTCCCTGCTAAAAAAGAGATTCGAGTACAGTATGATTATATTCACTCTATCTCTCAAGCTAAAGGCAAATAAACGTGGCAGTAAAATCGTTCCTCTATAAGGGCAATGGATTTGCCATTAGCTATGAAATTCTTAATCCTGCACAAAAAAGAGATATTGTTTTTTTACACGGATGGGGTTCATCTAAAAGTCTCATGAAGCAAGCCTTTTCCAAAACACTCCCAACTTTTCGCCATATTTACATTGATATGCCCGGATTTGGGTCGAGTAGTTGTAATGTTGCCCTTACAACTGATGATTATGCTGCTATTATGGAACTTCTTTTACGTGAAATTGGTGCTTCTAAAGAGATTGTTTTAGGACATTCCTTCGGGGGAAAAGTCGCTACACTCCTTAACCCTAATCTTTTGGTACTCGTAGCTTCAGCAGGGATTTTAGTCCCCAAACCGTTTAAAGTCCGTGCAAAAATCGCTCTCTTTAAAATTCTAAAATTTACAGGACTTACGTCATTACGTCGCTTTTTCGTTGCTCCTGATGCGGCAGGAATGTCCGAGGCAATGTATCAAACGTTTAAAAATGTTGTCAATGAAGATTTTAGTGACCACTTTAAAGCATTTAAAAATAAAGCTCTTTTATGTTTTGGAAAGACGGATACGGCAACGCCTTTATGGACGGGTGAAGTGATAAATACATTGATTGCAGATTCGCGATTGGTTGCATTTGAGGGGGATCACTATTTTCTTTTTCAAGAGGGAAGAGCAATTGCAGATGAGATTGAGAAAAGTATGGGAGGAATAAATAATGGATAATACACAGCTAATCGCTTTTGTGAGTAATACTATTTTCGTAATGGCATTGGGATGGTATTTGATTACCAATCTTCAGTGGTATGATTATCGTATTGAGCGCGTGGTGCTTCGTCATCATAAATCATGGTGGCATGCCCTTTATTTTGTTATCCCTTTTATCCTCTACTATGCACTTGGAATATATGCTCCGCTAATTTTGGTTGCTTATCTCCCTTTGTTGGCGCTATGGCACTTTAAACTCGATAAAAAGCTTGTCATGACATGGCGTGTAAAGCGATTTTTAATTCTCCTTTTTTCGATTACCCTCTTTTTAAACATACTGTGTACCTTAAAAGGAATTTCGCAGACGTACAGTGTATTCTTCCCCTTATTTTTAGCCTATGTGCTCTCATGGGTAACCGAAAAGTTTTTATTTGAGGCATATAAACGAGAAGCGAAGAAAAAAATAGCGTCTATGCCGGAGCTCACTATTATATGTGTAACGGGAAGCTATGGCAAAACGTCCATGAAAAATTTTATTGCACAGATACTGGCATCCAAATTTAACGTCTACGCTACACCACGCAGTGTCAATACCCTTGGCGGTATTATTCGTGATGTGAATGAATTCTTGCCTTTTGATACACAAATTTATGTGTGTGAAGCAGGGGCGCGTGAAATCGGTGATATTTATGCGATTACACAGCTCCTTAATCCTCAAATCGTCGTTGTGGGTAAAGTCGGACCTCAACATTTAGAGTATTTTAAAACGTTGGAGCGAATCCAGCAAACCAAACTGGAAATTATCCACTCTAACCGACTGAAACGGGCATTCATACATACTTCCGTAACTGATGTACCGCATGAAAAAGTAACTTTTTTCGGTGAAGGGATTTTAAATCTTAACGCGACGTTAGAGGGAACAGATTTTGATTTGCTGTTAGATAATCAGTCACACCATTTTCATACGTCAGTATTGGGTGGCTTTCAGACGATGAACATTAATGCCGCCCTTTTAATCGCGGATGAGATGGGGATGAGTGCGGAAGAGATGGTTAAAGCAGTTAAAAATCTTAAAAGCGTTGAGCACCGATTGGAACGTATCGATGCAGGGGGTAAAATTATCCTTGATGATGGTTATAACGGCAATATTGACGGAATGCTTGAGGGGGTGCGTTTGTGTTCCCTTCATACCGGGCGTAAAGTCATTGTGACTCCGGGACTTGTAGAGAGTACGGATGAGTTAAACTCTGAATTGATTGAGGCGATTAATCATGTATTTGATATTGCCATTATTACGGGTGCTCTCAATGCGGTGCAGTTTGAAAAAGAGTTAAGAGTAGCGGAAGTGATAATGTTAAGCAATAAAGCTCAAATGGTTAAAACTCTCGGAGAAGTGACACGTGCAGGAGACATCATTCTCTTTGCCAACGATGCACCAAACTTTATTTAATGGAAAATATTTTATACGCCCCCTGGCGCAATGAGTACATAGCCGGAGCAAAAGTGGAAGGGTGCGTTTTTTGTAATATCAGCGAAACCCCTGAGTTAGATGAAGAGCATCATGTGCTGTATCGTGATGAATACTGCTTTATTGTGATGAACCGCTATCCGTATACTCCGGGTCATTTTATGATTATCCCTCATCATCATACTGACGCACTTGAATCACTTGACCCGGATGTATGGCTGCACATAACGGCATTAGCGCAAAATGGGGTTAGAATGCTCAAGGAATCCTTTGGGGCGCATGGGGTCAATATAGGGATGAATCTTGGACGTGCAGGGGGAGCAGGGATCGCAGAACATATTCATCTGCATCTCGTTCCGAGATGGGAAAGAGATACCAACTTTATTACTTCCATCGCCCATACTCGTGTTTATTCAACCGATTTTGAGCGAATTTATCAACGTTTGCGGTCACTTTCTTGGTATTTTTCGGTACAAACATCTTAATTGATTAATTCAGACCCAAGTTGGAATGACCTCCAACTGCTAGACATTTTTTTATGCCAAAATTCTCAAGATGGGAATAGCTGATTTAGAAGTTTTTTGGCGGCAAATGATGTGAGGATATTAATGCATTTTCAACTTCAACGGCACGATGTTTACCAAGATAGCAATGGATGTAAAATCTTTCAGTTTTATGTGTATCTATATATTTGATAATATTATTAATTTGCCATTTTGTTTTTTTACTGTCTAACTCATCAGAGTTTAAGGGATAGTTTAATACTTTTAAATTGCTTGCTTGACAGTTCTTTTTTTCAACTTCAAATAAAGATTTTTCTTGAGGAAGCTCTGGCGTATTTAACAATGAAATTACTGTAGTAATATGGAGTTTGTTTTTAAGAGTGTCAAGGTCTGTTTCTCTAGGATATGCCCCAACAATGATATTTGTTGAGACAACTCTTGTCTTTGCTTGTAGCCAGTGTAAGGGGTATAAATAGGGTTCAAAGAAAGCAAAAAGCTGAAAGAGTATTATTCCAGCAACTGTTAATGCAATACCAATAGGGATGAGTGCACTAAGTCTCTTCTGAATAAATTGTAATATTGAGGGTTTATTTTTCAATGATATACCTTAACTTTAATATTACTGCAATATCTTCAAATAATAAATAACATACTTGTTGTTATAATATCAATTAAAAAAAGAATACCTGAATGTTTTCAACACGAATTATACTCATTATTTTGGTTCCGTTACTAGTTTTTTCTATAATGATACGTTCTTTCTTGCTCAAAGAACCCAGAGAGCGGGTAGATAATTTACCTATACATTCTATAGTTTTATCCCATCAAGTTTTAATCGACCAATTTAATCCTCTTAATACAACATCAACTTCTGTTGCATTTCTTTGTCAATCGTCATCTTCGACTGTAATAGAACGAATTGCACGTATTTCTGGAGTACCTTTTGTTTTAACAAATGATTTAAATACTTTTAATGGAAAATTTGCGTATCTTGATGTAGGGTCCTTAACTTCTACATGGTTTACAACAGAACATGTACTAATGCTAAAACAGTTTATTAATCGTGGTGGTCACTTGCTTATTGTGGGTGTCAATAATGATCTCTCTAAAAAAATTTCTTTATTAATTGGAACACGTACTCTCACTTCCACTCGTGAGCATAAATTTTTAAAAATACATCCTAATTCTTGGGATCGTTATTTAGAAGATCCAAACGAGCAAAAATATACACTTTCAGGAATCAAAGATGATGGTCCTTATAGTACATCTATTGGTTTACATACGAACGATTGTGTTATTGCAACCTACGAAGATGGTAGTATCGCTTCATTAAACTATCATCTCGGACAAGGAAATATTACTTTAATAGGTGTTTCATCATATGATTTGCGCCTACGTAATTTGGTTGGAAGAGATTACAATGCAAACCGTCACTACTGTAATGAATTTGAACCCTTATCAGACTTTTTACCACTTTTTATTAAGGGAATGTATGAAAAAATATATCCTGATGGATTGACCCTACATACCGCTCCTCACGGTTACCAATCGACATTGATTATTACTCATGATGTAGATTATAAATATTCTATGGAGGAAGGTATTCGAAAATTTGCTGAACTGGAATTGCGTTATCATACACCGGCTACTTATTTTATCCAAACAAAATATCTCACAGATGATAAGGATGAAGCATTTTTCACGCTCCATACCTCTCAAATTTTACCTTGGTTGAATAAACATGGTTTTGAAGTAGGTTCTCATACTGTTGTCCATACAAAAAATTTTAATAAACTCCCACTCGGCACGTGTACCGAATCGTATCCTGTTTATAAACCTTTTAGTTTTAATAATAAAGAAGATCGAAACAACCCAACGGTGTGTGGAGAATTGAAAGTTAGTAAGGAGTTGCTTGAAGGGTCTAATTCGGGGGAAATACTATCATTTCGAAGTGGGAATTTATTATATAACCAATATCTTCCTAATGTGATGGAGCGACTTGGTTTTAAACAGGGATCTGACTTTTCAGCTGAAGATGTTCTTTCTTATTTTCCTTATCGCTATCCATATGATAAATTTAAAGTCGATCACGAAAGCGATATTTTTGAGTTTCCACTAAGTTATGAAGATGAGGCATTTCCACCCCTTATTTTTCGCATCAATAAAGCAACCAAGCTGTTTCAACAACTTTATTGTAATGGAGCGGTTTTTGTTTTACTTATTCATCCTGATTGTACATGGTGGAATCTTAAATATTTTGATTTAGAGTTTGAAGCAAAATTTTTAGATACATTACCGAATGATGTCTGGAGAACAACAATGAAGCAAGCCGGATATTTTTGGCATTATAGAGACACAATTCAATGGAATTATGAATTACGTGATAATCGTCTAATTCTTAGTGTTCAATCTCCTATTGCATACAACGGTCTAACATTTACTCTAAATCATAATCTTCGATTGTATATGGGAAATTCAAACGCATTCATTAAAAATCACAAACTGGTCGTAAATGTACATTCAGGAAAAAATTTATGGAAATTTGAGATTCAACATTGATTATACTCCGTGTTTTTTATCTCCTAATCATAGTCACTTCGACTTTGATAATAATGGGATGCAGTTCGTTAGAGACACATTCTTTAGAATCAGTAGCTCAGACCCCTACAAATAAAGTTTACGGTGTTTGGGCATGGAATCGCTTAGAAAATCTTCAAAAAACAACACTATATTCGATTAAAACTATTTATTTACAGCGTCATACTGATCTCCTTGACAATGCATTTCGTCAGGATGTACAGCAGCTAAAAAATAACTATACGGTCTGGTTGCTTGATGGTAATAATACATCGATTGACGATCTTTCCTTTTTGACTTATAATATGTCTATTTTAGATAACGCAAAACAAGAGAATATTATACTTCAAGGTCTTCATCTGGATATTGAACCTTATACCCGCTCAGATTATACTCAGCAATCTATGACAAAAATATGGAATCGTTATCTTCAAACATTAACTATTGCTGCCCATGAGCTTCACACTAAAGGATTTAAGTTGTCAGTCGCTATTCCATTTTGGTTAGATACAATTAATATCAATAATCGTCCATTATGTGATCAGGTCATTGATATTGCCGATGAAGTTATTATAATGACCTATCGGACTGAACCTAATGAATTCTTACAAACGGCTGCTCATGAGTTAGCGTATGCAGACATTATTCATAAAGATATCTATTTGGGAATTGAACTAGCCCCTAATCAAAATGAAAATGCGCCAAGAATTTCTTTTTTTGGACAACATGATAAATTGAAAGCCGTTCTTACGCTTGATATTCCGTATCATTCTTTTAGAGGGTTTGTATTTCACAGTTTAGATGAATTGTAATTGCTTATGATTCTAGGTAATAATTGTAATTTTGTGTACAATACGAAAAATTAAATAAAGTGAATAAATATCAATGAGGAATCCTCCTTTAATTTTGTGTATAGATGATAATAAAACTATTATTTTATTTCTCGTCGCTTTATTGTCTCGAAATGGTTTTCAAACAGTTACTGCATATGATGGTCTTGAAGGTCTTGATAAAATGAGAAAATATCAACCGGATCTTACATTATTAGATATCAATATGCCAAAACTTACCGGCTTTGATGTTGCTTTAGCCGCTGCTAATGATCCTTTCTTAAAAAATATTCCTATTATTATCCTGAGCGCCCTTTCTCAAGTAAATAATAAAGAACGAATCGAATTGAAAAATGTCTACAATTATTTAACTAAACCTGTTAATACTTCACAACTTTTACTGACCATACAATCTGCACTTTCAAATACAAAAGCATCCTATGCTTAATCTTAAACATTTATTTATTTCTATTCTTATCACACTCTCTTTTTATATTCCTCTTATGCATGCCGAAATATCTTCTGCCCCTTTAGCCATTTCTATAGATAATTATGATGAAACTATTCAAGCCGTTTCTTTACTTATTGCAAAAAATGCTTTTGAAGAAGCTATCCCTACTCTTATAAGAATGGATCAGCAATATCCTAAAAATATCCAAGTTATTGAGTTATTGGCTTCTTTGCATTACTGGACACACCAATATTTTGAATCTATAACGTATTATGAAACTCTTTACCGCTTAACAAAAAATGCATCTTACTTAGAAAATATTCGCGATGTATCTAATGCTTACAGGTATGATCAAACAACTCAGAAAAAAAATTTTATTATGTTAAAGGGTGAAGCCTACAGTTATGGGTCTAATCGTCATTCCGAACAGGATGTTTTATTGCAGGCCGGATTACACAAAAATGGAATAACATGGATAGGAAGTATAGCCTCTTTACATAGATATGCCCTTTCCGATCATCAAAATGGAATGGAGGTTTACAGCGGTCTTGGGGAAAAAGAGGCTCGTCGATGGGGATACCTCTCATTATACCAATCGCCAAGCCCTTCTTTTTTACCAAAGTATGATTATTCTGCCGGAGTATATCAAGGAATATTTCAAGATAGCGAAATTGGATTCGTGTGTCGACGTATGATGTTTAAAGATACTTCTGTCGATATTTATAAACCTTCTATTACAATTCCCTTACCATTTATTAATGCAACAAGCTTAACTGAAGAACTTTATTTCGTACCTAAAACACATTCCTATGCGGCTGTTTCAACTTTTGCGTATAACCCTACGGAATATACACATATTTACTATGCTCTTACCCTTGGTAACGGATATGAAGTTACAGGGGTTGACCCACTTCTGCATACACAGACTTTTTCACAAGCACTTGGCGGTTCATGGCGATTTAAACCATCATGGTCAATCGGAACGGCAATAACAGATGGACGGAGATCGAATCTTTACAGAAGAACAGGGGGAGAAGTTTTCCTCAAATATTTTTGGTAAATGCAACTTTTTTTCTTAAGATCTTATTTTTTTAGCTTTTTTTTAGCTCTTCTCCTATTACCAATTTTACTATACGCGAATACTATAGAAAAGTCGAAAAAAGAACGTGTCTATACAATAAGATTATTTTCTGTTTCTACCATCTCTTCTGCACAGGAAGAATTAAAGCCGCTATCTCAAGAATATCAGAAGGGAACATCACTATTTCGTGTGGGTTCTTATATTACAGCCCAATATGGGAAGACGTCTACACAGGAAGTATTAAAAGATGATTTATCTGCTTTTTATAGTATGGGATTTTCTCATGCTGCTATTATTCCCACGACACCTTTACACCTTAAAACTGAACATATTGTGTTATCGCCAACCAATATCAAAGAACAAAACTTTTTATTATCTAAGCCTTCTTTACTTAATACAAAAATAAAGGCTGAAATAAAAAATACTACTTCTGTCGCTTTGTTATCTTCTGCTAATATCTCAGATTTTTTTCGACATGCTCTTATCAAATGTATTCTCTTTTTTGCATATATGTCTTTAATTACAATGATTACGATGTTTTTTCACAAAATTATTCTTGAAATTAAAACAAATAAACTTGAGCTTTTAAAAAATCAATATCGAGAAATATTAACCATTTCTCTATTTGATAATGATCAGCAAAATATGTCTTTGGCTCCATTAACTCAACCTATTGAGTTTAAAGCATTTAGCGATATTGTGATTGAGTTATTAGAAACATTTAATGACCCCATATACAAAGCCGTTCTTCATCACTATCTTATTCATTACGGTATACTTCAATACTATCTATCGGTCGCTTCAAAAACCCATAGTAGTAATGCTCGATTGGATGCTGTTGATCGCTTAGCAATGACTCATTATGATAAGAATCAAGATTTTTTTTTAACACTCATTGATAATCCTAAAACAGATGATGCTGTACGCCAAAGTGCCATAATAGGGCTAAGTTTTATTCTAAATCCGGAAGATTGTCCACTTCTCCTTTCTATTCTTATTCACATTGATACATCTGGAAAATTTTCTGAATTTGTCTTAGGAAATCTCATTCACAGACTTATTTATTTAGAAGAATACGAAGTAATACAATCTACTTTTCATTGGTTATGTATTCAAAATAATCCTCTTTCGCTAAAATCTTTTATCGAAGCAATTGCAGTTATCGGATACAGACCTATTATTCCTGAAATAGTCTCTTTATACTTTACAACATCTCATACAAGTTTAAAGATTACTATTGTAAGAACATTGGGAGTGTTAGGTAAAATTTCTGAAAAAGAGCTTTATCGTGATGCACTAAAAAGTAGCAATGAAATTTTACGGATCGTTGCTTCAAAAAGTATTGCTGCGTATACATCTGATGATTTAACCTATAGCGCTGCACTACATCTATTTGATGACTCGTTCTATGTACGGTATAATATTTCTCGTTCTCTTATTCATCTTCCGAAAGGCATTGATTATTTACATGATATAGCATCCACATCGGTAGATATGTATGCCCAGCAAAGTGCTTTATATACAATACGTCTTATGGAAAATTTAAATGTATGATCTTCTATTTATCATTATTATCATTGTCCAATTAATTATTTTTATTTATTTTTTAATCCTAAACAGTACTTATACTCTTTTTACTTTTTTTGCTTTAAGTGACATCATTAGACGTGAAGTACATAGTAGTCGTTTTCGCTTGCAACAAACTTTGTCAACTTCTTTTTATCGACCAATTTCGTTGATTGTGCCTGCTTACAATGAACAAGCGACGATTGTCAGTAGTATCCGTTCTCAACTTGCACTACATTACCCTGAATTTGAAATTATTATTGTTAATGATGGTTCTAATGATGAGACTGTTAAACGACTAATTGATGCTTTTGATTTTATACCTATTGAAAAACCGATTAAATTGGAAATAGATCATCAACAAATCCAACAAATTTATATCTCTTTACAAAACCCTAACCTATGGCTTATCGATAAAAATAATGGTGGAAAATTTGATGCTATTAATTGCGGTATTAATGTGTGTAACTACCCGTTATTCTGTGTTGTTGATGCTGATTCATTGCTTGAATATGATAGTCTTTTACGTGCAGGCTCAATGTTTGCTCACGATAAAGAAGTAGTTGCTGTGGGTGGAACTGTACGTCCTCTCAATGGATGTGAGATACTCAATGGTCAAGTAATTACAATCAAAACGCCTCGAAAGTGGATCGAACTATTTCAATCTGTTGAATATACACGCGGTTTTTTAGCCGGAAGATCAGCATGGAATCTTTTTGATGCATTATTGATAATCTCAGGAGCTTTTGGTATTTTTAGAAAAGATATTGTTCTTAAAATAGGTGGATATCGTCATACAGTAGGTGAAGATATGGATTTAGTCGTACGAATTCACCGTCATTGTATAGATAACGCAATTCCATATAAAATTCTTTCTATTCCGGATCCAATCTGTTGGACACAAGTTCCTGATGATTGGATCTCGTTAATGAAACAACGAAATCGTTGGCATCGTGGATTGATAGATGTTCTTTGGTATAACAAAATTATGATTTTTAATCCAAAATATGGGAAAGTAGGAACATTAGGCATGACTTACTTTTTATTTGTTGAAGCGTTAGGACCGACAATTGAATTAGTTGGATATATAAGCTTTTTTATTTTTTATTTTTTTGGTCTGATTGATCGACAAATCGGAATTTATATCTTTTTATTTGCGTTTACTTGGGGAGTATATATCACGTTAAGTTCAATTTTTTTAGATAATTTTATTCACAAACGCTATTCCAATACTAAAGATCTTTTTAAACTATCATTCTTTGGAATTTTAGAATCTATTGGATATCGACAATTAATGACTATTGAGCGATTTATTGCTACATTTCAATTTTGGCGTAAAGGGTGGGGAAAAATCATCCGAAAAGAGATAACTATACTGCCACAAAGTGTCAAGAATGATCTTTAATGTATGAGCGAAAGTGGCGTCTTTATTTTAATACCGATATAGTTTATAACTCTGAATCTGGTTTAGGATACAGTGTTGTCGGAGGAATCGGAGGAATCCTTTTCGGAGCAGACCGCTTAGCATTTGAGACACGTTATTCATCAGGGGTAGGATCAATACAAGGTGCTTATTATAAAATAATGGTCGTATATAATTTATACGGTTGGAATTGATAAAGTAGATTTTAATTATCCCCATAATGGGGATAATTGTGTTCGGGGTTTTTGTTATTGAAGTTCCACTTCAATACGGCGGTTTTGGGCACGCCCTGCAGAGGTGGCATTGGTAGCAATAGGTTCTTTTTCCCCTTTGCCTGAAGCGCTGATTCTTTTGGGATCGATACCGTTTGCAATAAGTTTATCGGCAAGTGCTTTGCTTCGTCTTTCTGAGAGTTTTTGGTTGTATTCGTCTGTCCCCGTATAATCAGTGTGACCGACAATAATAGCTCTTGCCGGAGGATTCTCGTTCATAACTCTGGTCAATTTGGTAACATCACCATAATTAGAAGGGGGAATGACACTGGAATTAAAGGCAAAATTGATGTGAAGGGTTACACTGACAGGACATCCTGTCGGATCAACTTTATAGCCATGGGGCGTATTGGGACATTTATCCAGCGTATCGACCACACCGTCTTTATCAGCATCCCCTTCAGCTTTAGGGATTATGGCTACCACCGGTTTTGGTGCTTCTACTATTGGGGCAGGTTTTTTTTCTGCACACGCAGCAGGATGGGCAGGAGCAAACTGGGTTGCTTGAACATTCATTGTTTTGTTTTCTTTACCGTTAAAATACGACACTGTTGTTTGCTCACTTTGAGCGTAACCATTGAGACCTATACCTAGCACGAGTGCGCATACGACGCTTCTTGTCATCTGTTTCATCTACAATCCTTTTTTTATTAGTACTGTTCGCCTAAATGCATTGTAGCACAAGAATTTTTATTTTTGTATCATATTAATAGTAAATATTTTCTTTAGTTAAATTTAAGATTATTTTTGAGGAAAGTGATGTAAGATACTCCTATGTTCAAAAATACAGATGGTAAAAGGAGTTGACTAAGATGTGGTACTATAAAATTCCATTTTCAAAAGTAGCCGTTACATTTACATTGTCGTTGTGCGCCGCTTCTGCATTAAATGCGTTGACATTGCAAGAGGGGGTTGATGAAGTTTTATCAACCCATCCCGTTGTGATGGAAAGATTGCATAACTATCGTGCAACCCTCGAAGATTTGCGTACAACCGAAGCACAGTATCTTCCGAGTTTGGATTATGCCGGTACGATTGCCAGAGAACGAACCGATAATCGTAATACCGGGTTTCAAAGCGTATCTTTGACAAGCTATCAGCATTCACTGCAACTGACGCAAAACCTTTTTAACGGTTTTGGAACGGTCTATGAAGTTGATTATAATAAAGCACGAATTTTGGCTTCAGCAAATTATTATATTGAAAATGCCAATGATGCCGCTTACCAATTCGTAAGCACTTATATTAATGTTCTGAAAACCCGCGATCTCTTATGTATCGCAGAAGCTAACGTTAAGTTTAATGAAGAGATTTATACTAAAGTCAATAAACTTTATACAGCAGGAATGACAACCCGTTCGGAATCGGAAAAAGCGGATACCTCGCTCTCACTTTCAAAGTCTAACTATGTTGTTGCCAAAAATAATTTGGATGATGCTCTTTTTAATCTTGAACGGGTACTTGGGCGTCATGTACCGGTAGAGGAAGTGAAGGACATCCAGTTTAGTGGCGATGTTCCTGCTACATTAGAGGAAATGAAAGCTTATGCCAAAGTGCACAATCCGTCAGTTTTGGTCAGAGATTACAATATCAAAGCGGCAAAAGCACAAAAAGAGCTATCCTATAAAAACTATTATCCGAAAATTGATGCCTTTGCCCGTCAATCATGGGGCAATGATCTTAGTGGAATTGACGGAAAAGATACTCGAAGCGCTCTGGGCTTGACGCTTTCGTATAATTTGTACCGTGGGGGTGCGGATGAGTCACAAATCCAGAAAAATTTGAGCAAAGTCTATCAGGAAAGCGAAAATAAACGTGAAACGGTACGTAAATTGGATGAACAAGGAGAGCTCTCATGGTCAGCTAAAACGCATTTGACCGAGCAGCTAGTACATCTTCAACGATATGATCAAACCAGTGCCAAGACGCTCGAACTGTATCAAAAAGAGTACGATTTGGGTCGTCGGACATTGTTGGATCTTTTGGTTGCCCAAAACGATTACATTGCAGCTGAATCCCAGATTGTCGTTGCCCAAAACAATCTTCTATTTTCGTATTACCGTATTTATGATGCGATGGGGTCGATGGTACAAAACGTATTGGGATCCAAAACAGAATCGTATACCCAAAAAGTTGGGTTAAAGGTTTTGGATAACCGTCTGGACAATGATAAGCGTATCGATACGCTTATTTTTGCCGATCGCCAAAACGATCCATACAAGCGTGATAAAGAAGATGAGACTAAAGAAGAAAAACCTGTTGTTCTACCGGCAGCAGGGAGAGAATAAATTTTTCGAATAAAGGGCAGAGAGTATGAGTGAGACAATGAAAGCCAAAATTGCTGACCCGGAAGGGGTGGCATTCGGAGTCGATCCGTTACTCCAATGTCTGGTATTGTTCACGAAACTGTATCATAAGCCCTATACCGCTGAAGCGTTGATCGCCGGATTACCGCTTGATCCTAAAAGCGATAGGACTCATCTTTACAGTTTAAAATCCTCTAAAGCCCTTTTTTCCCGAGCTGCTAGTATTGCTGGGTTAAAAAGTACCCTTGTCAGCCGAAAACTTTCAGATATATCGCCATTACAGCTGCCGATGATCTTGCTATTGAACAATTCCAATGCCTGCATTTTGGACTCCATTTCGGAAGACCGCAAAATGTATAAAGTGGTACTTCCAGCAGACGAAGCAGTAGAAGAGACTGTTTCGGTTGAAAAATTGGAAGAAGAGTACACCGGCTTTGCCTTTTTAATCAAAAAACCCTTTGTCTATAACGAAAATGATACGTTGACGCTCAATGTGAAAAGTAAGCATTGGTTCTGGGATACACTCAAGCTTTCAGCTAACATTTATCGTGACGTTATTTACGCAACGGTACTGATCAACTTATTTGTTTTGGCAAGTCCTATGTTTACGATGAGCGTATACGACCGTGTCATACCGAATAATGCCAAAGAAACATTATGGGTTTTTGCTGTTGGAGTCTTGATCGTCTATTTACTGGACACATTTTTGAAATTCACGCGGGCGATTTTGCTGGAGAATGCCGGTAAAAAAAGCGATATCATCATGTCGTCGGTGATTTTTGAGAGGGTACTTGATTTAAAAATGGCAGCACACCCAAAATCGGTAGGTTCTTTTGCCAGTAATCTTAAGGATTTTGATGCGATCCGCTCTTTTTTGACGAATGCCACTTTGACGGCAGTGGTTGATTTTCCGTTTGCGATTTTATTTTTGTTGCTGATCGGATATATCGGTGGATGGATCGTTTTGGTTCCCATTGTGATGATGTTATTGATCCTGATTTATGCACTTGTCATTCGTACTCCTTTAAGCGAAAGTATAGAAGAAACACATAAAGCTGCAGCGGCTAAAAACTCTATTTTGGTTGAAGCACTGCAAAATATTGAAACCCTCAAAACTCTCGGTGCGACGGGACAGGTACAGTGGGCTTGGGAAGAGGCAACGGGTGAGATTGCCCAAAAGAGCCTTAAATCGCGCATGATTTCTGCATCGATTTCAACGATGACCGGTTTTATGATGCAATTAACAACGATTTTGTCGATCATTGTCGGTGTTTACTTGATCGGTGAACACGAATTGACGATGGGGGGGCTGATTGCCGTTGTTATCGTCGGATCCCGTGCTGTTGCTCCGATGGGACAGGCAGCGGCTTTAATCGCTAACTATTCGGATGCCAGATCGGCGTACGATGTTCTGAATAATATTATTTCGCAGCCTATGGAACGTCCCCACGGTCATAAATTTATTACTCGTCCGCAGTTGAAAGGGCAAATTGAATTTGTAGATGTGAGTTTTGCCTACGATGAATCGGATCATAACGCATTAAACCATATCTCTTTCAGTATCAAAGCCGGTGAGAAGGTGGCTATCATCGGGAGAATGGGATCAGGGAAAAGTACGATTGCCAAGTTGTTGTTGCATCTCTACGAACCGCAAAGCGGATCGATCTTGCTTGATGGAATCGATATTCAGCAGATTGATCCGGCGGATCTGCGCAAAAATATCTCCTATGTCTCTCAGGATATTTCATTGTTTAAAGGCAATGCCAAAGATAACATTACTTACCGTTCTAGTCATGTGAGCGATGAACAGATGATTCGGGCATCTGTTATTTCTGGGGCCGATGAATTTATCCGAAAACATCCTCAAGGGTATGAAATGCCTATTGGAGAGAGAGGAATGGGTCTTTCCGGAGGTCAGCGACAGAGTATTGGAATCGCTCGGGCGATTCTATTCGAATCGCCGATCGTGATTATGGATGAACCCTCAGCCTCCATGGATCAAATGAGTGAAAATCGTTTAATAGGCAATTTGAAAACGTATGTAGAAGACAAAACCGCTATTTTTATCACACAGAAGAATACTATTCTCTCTGTAGTAGATCGTATTATTGTGATGAATGAAGGACAAATTTATCTGGATGGTCCGAAAGATCAAGTGATCGCCAAACTTTCAGGAGGCTCGATATGAGTTTCGATAAACGTTTTTCATTTGATGATCATGACTTTGAATTTATGCGGAGTCTCTCCTCGGCAGTTTTGGAAGATTCTCCGAGAAAACTTCGTTTCATCCTTCTTTTTTGGTTGATTACCGTTTCCTTATTATTGTTATGGGCGGCGTTTGCCCCGATCGATGAACTTGTTCGCGGAAGCGGCAAAGTTATCCCCAGCGGAGAAAATCAGATGATCCAGCATCTGGAAGGGGGAATGGTCAATGCAATATTGGTTAAAGAGGGACAAAGAGTCAAAGTAGATGATGTCCTTTTGAAAATCGAAAATATTAAATCGACCGCCAATTATGAGAGTTCCCAATTTAAATGGGCAGAATTACGTTCCAAGATCATCCGTCTTCGTGCCGAAGCGACGGGTAGTTCATTTTCTCCAACAGCTGATGACATGGCAAAAATTCCGATGCAAATAGCCGAAGAGAGAAATCTGTATGTATCAAATCAAGACCGTCTCCGATCTCAGGTAGAGGGATTAAATGACCAATATGCTCAAAAACAAAATGAAAAACTGGAAATTCAGGGACGGATTATGGAGCAAAAACGGGCTCTTGTATTGATTAAAGAAGAGGTGGCTATCACCGAACCAATGGTTGCTCAGGGGATTAAACCCAAGGTTGAATTTTTAAAATTGCAGCGTGAAATGAGTGAAATTTCTCAGCGGTACAATGCGTATCTAGCTTCCATCCCGAGACTTAATGCGGAAATGAATCAAATCAGCAGCAAGATACAAGAAACACGATCTGAATTTCGGATGAAAGCACAGATGGATCTCAATGAAGCAGAGACGGAATACAAGCGAGTAGGTGTCGAGAGTTCAGCATTTGCCGACCAAGTAACCCGCACATCAATCAAATCACCGATCAGCGGGATTGTCCAAAAACTGTATATAAACACGGTTGGCGGCGTTATCAAACCGGGTGATAATCTGATTGAGATTGTTCCTACAGAGGGGGGGCTTCTCGTCGAAGCTAAAGTCAAACCAGCCGATATCGCATTTATTTATCCTGGACAAAGTGCGACAGTCAAAGTAACTGCATATGATTTTTCCATATACGGTTCACTACGCGGAAAAGTGGTGACAATCAGTCCCGATACTGTTACCGATAAAAATGACAATGTTTATTATGTGGTCAAAATTAAAACAGATAAAAAATTTTTGGGGAGTGAAGAAAAACCGCTTAAAATTTTACCGGGTATGATGGTCAATGTTGATATTGTTACAGGGAAAAAAACCATTTTGCAATATATCCTTAAACCGATATTTAAAGCAAAGCAGTATACTTTTTCGGAGAGATAAATGAAACTGTATTTGATTGCGGATGATACACGCGTGATGGAACGATGGAAAAATGTCCTCATAGATTGGCATCCAGTCTCTTTTTTCCAAATACCGTCTGAAATCAAATTGCACTCTATCGTTCTGATACTGGATAAAGTAATAGTTGGGGCAAGCCAAAGTATATTGGAAAAACTTTTTGAACATCGTGTCATGATTTTGTCGATGACCCCTAGTTTTGCAGAAGCGCAAAAGTTTTTGCAATTAGGAGCTATGGGATACGGCAATGCTATGATGCATGAATATCATCTTCAATCAGCGTATCAGGCACTTGAAGAGGGAAAAGTTTGGCTCCATCCTGATTTCATTGGTATGATGATTTCCCAAATACGAGACAAAAATAAGGCAGAAGAAAAGTCGTTAGCTCTGTTGGATAGTTTGAGTAAGCGGGAACAAGAAGTGGCGTTGATGCTCGGAAATGGTACAACACATCAGGCAATTGCCGATGCTCTGGATATTACGGTACGAACCGTTAAAGCACATGCTACTTCAATTTATCAAAAACTCGATGTCAAAGATCGCCTTGCTCTCTCTATTCTTCTGCATACGTAGTTTTTTATACAATTAGTACCTTGGTACAATAGATTTTGAATTTTTTCTGCGTTAGAATGAGAGTATAAAATTTCTCAGAGGAGTTCACATGGCTCGTGCAATAGGTTACATTAAATCTTTTGAAAACGGTACTTTTTACGTCAGAGATATAAAAGGTAATGTCCATCAGTTAAAAGCGGGTGAAACGATCAATGAGGGTGACCATGTATATGGTGCATACGGTAATACAGCAGATGCGAAGATTGTTATCGACGTATTGCTTGACGGAGCCGGTGATGTGATCCTTGCAGGAGACGGTGCGTTGCAATTTGAGAGCGCTTTACTCGCAAATATATTCAGCCATCATGATGCGGTTATTCATATCAATTCCCTCAGCGACGCTTTGGCTCTTTCTGCAGCGGCAGAAGCTCAAATGCACTCTGCATCAGAAGAGAAAATAGCAGCAGCTGATGTGACCGAAGCCGGAGATGAAACGGCAGCGGGTAATACCGTCACGGATACGGAACGGATGACTGATACGTTTGCCGCCCGTGACGGTGCAATTACCGATGTAACGACTGATTTACGGACAACTACACCAAATGCGGCAGAAACAACGGCTTCATCTATGGAAACAACTTTGTTGGCTGTGACAGAGCCGCTAGTAACACCTCCGCCACCACCTCCTCCGGTGGTGGAAGCCAGTGCTCCAACATTAGATGTTGCACTGGGTGAACCAACGCAATTAGTTACTCCAGTAAATAGTAATGCAGATGCAAAAGGTTATAATTTGCATACACACAATAGCACAACAGGTGATATTAAATTTGATGGCAGTGCTACATCGGTTACGATTGGATTGAAAAGTTATAAAACAGACGTAGATGATGGGCAAATATTATTAAAAGATCATGAGGGGAAAGTTATCGAAACAATCAATATTGATAGCTTATTCAATGATGCCGATCCTCATAATCAGCCTGTAACTATTTCTATTGATACCCCGTTTTATGCACTTGAGGTTCAAAACTTTGTTAATGCAGAGAATATAAACAGTGAATTTAAGGTAGAAAGCATTAATGCTGATATGGTTTCTTATCAATATCCTCTTAATATTATCGATGCCACTCTGACCGATTCGACTGAAGTCCTTGGAGATGTTATCGTTACTGGGCTTCCAGCCGGGGCCATTCTTACCCATGATGTGTATGACGATATGACCGTTCCACAAAGCGGAGTGGTGACGTTCGGATCAGATACCGATTTTACCTCATGGACTTTGACGATGGATAAAGAATTGCCGCAAGATAGCAGTATTATAGCGTCATTAACCTCCACCGAATCCGATGGCAGCAGTGCAACGGCATACGTCGGTGTCTACGGAGACAATACCATTGTCGGATCAGCTGGAAATGACTCGATTGACGGAAGAGAAGGTAATGATTCACTAAGCGGCGGTGGCGGAGATGATATTTTAATCGGCGGGATCGGATCTGATTCTCTCCATGGTGAAGGGGGAAATGATGCGTTGGTGTATGATAGCCATGATATAACCATCGATGGAGGAACAGGTACCGATACCTTGGTTCTGATTGGAAACTCCAATATTGATTTCCATACCTTGGTCAGTAATGTCAATAATATTGAGGTTATTGATCTAACCAGCGGAGACCATGACCTGACCAGCATTACATTTGCCGATGTTGTAAATATGACAGAGAGCGGAAATAGTAATATTTATATTTTGGGGGATGGTGCCGATCAGGTTGGATTCCTCAATTCGGGAGAGTGGAGTCAAACCGGAACAGCCGTCTCATACGATGTCAACGGGACTTCTTATATGTTTAATGAGTACACCAGTGTTGGCGATCCAACTGTAATGGTCAGAGTGGAGACAGATATTCCTGTAATTTGATACGATTTTCTCTTTCTTTTAGAATAGCACAGTTTATTCGTGCTATTCGTCTTGCACTTCGGTAAATCCTCGAGATAACCAACTTTCTTATTTCTTATTATCTAGTAAAAAAAGAGAACTTTTTTACACAATTAGTACCTTGGTACAATAGATTTATATTTTTTTCTGCGTTACAATGACCGTATAAACTTCAAAATGGAGGCATCACATGGCACGCGCAATCGGAGTAGTAAAATCGTTTTTAAACGGTACTTTTTATGTCAAAGATAGTAAGGGGAGTATTCATCAGCTTAAAGTAGGTGAGACAATCAATGAGGGTGATCATGTGTATGGGGCCGCGAATAACGGGGCAAGTGCCAATATCGTAATTGATGTATTGCTCGAGGGAGCCGGTGATGTGGTTCTCTCAGCTAATGGAGCGTTGCAGTTTGACAGTTCGTTGTTAAATGGTATCTTCAGTCATCATGATGCGGTGGTGTATGTCAATTCGGTCAAAGATGCACTGGCGATGGCAGCAGCAGGAACCGAAGCACAAGGTGTAACACACCAGCAGCCCTCTGATGGGACGGAAGCCGGAGATAAAACAACAGCCGGAGATGAGACAGCAGCGGGTGATATTGTGGTAGATACAGCACGATTGGCCGATACGTTTGCGGCACGTGACGGTCTGGTTACCGATGTAACGACCGATTTGCGTGTGACAGCACCGAATATATTAGGGGCAACAGTTCCTGAAACACCGGTGAATTTGCTACAAGACAGTACGCCGACGGCAGATTGGGTATTGGCCGAAGGCAATGTCGCAGTAGTAAATGAAGGTGGATTAATCCCAGAGGGTAATCTAGGAGGTAATCTCAGCACAGGTGGTACACTCAACATCACGACGGGAGGTGATACCATTAATACCGTAGGCGGTGTGGTAATCAATACTGTAGACGTGACCAATGGTGGCACTGTACATGGCACTTACGGTGATTTAGTGGTTACGGTAAGTGGAGGTGTGTACAGTTGGACTTACACATTAAATGATAATGCACCGCACACGGATCCTAATCATACGGGTGCAGCCGATCAGTATCCGGAAATTCCGTTCTCGATGGTAGTTACTGATGATGATGGAGACAGTACGGCACCGGCAAATTTGGTGATAGAGATTAATGATGACGGTCCGACCTTGAGTGTAGTTGGTGAGGTTGCGAAAGCTGCGGCATTGGCGGTGAATGTGGATGAGACGGTAGGTACGGATCGTGCGGCTCTAGGTGAGACAGCTGACGGCAACACGGA
>JAQTLL010000004.1 GCA_028714915.1 Sulfuricurvum sp. | reverse complement strand
TCATCATTTCCGCCATGTCGTGCAAAAGCATCTTTTGCCCCCTCAACGAGTCTGTCTACGATAAAATGATTCCATCGTGTACTAACGATTGCCACTTTTTTGCCGTTTATAACACTAAGTTTACCTTCAATAAGTTTCATCTTTTTCCTTTGTGGGTTTTGTTTTTTATCACTATTACCGTCATTCCGTGCTACGACACGGAATCCACAAAAAATATGGATCCCGTATCAAGTACGGGATGACAAACAAATTACTTTATCGCATCCAACTGCACCAATTTCTCAGCCAGTTCTTCTAATTGTTCTAATTTTAGCATATTTGGTCCATCACTCAAAGCACAAATCGGATCAAAATGGGTTTCAAAGAAAAATCCATCCACTCCGACTGCTGCGGCAGCGCGTGCGAGATGAGGAACCATCGAGCTGTCACCGCCCGTTTTACCCGTTCCAGTTCCCGGCATCTGAACCGAATGGGTCGCGTCAAAAATGACCGGAGCAAATTGACGCATAATAGGAATAGAACGCATATCAACGACAAGATTTCCGTATCCGAACGTCGAACCGCGTTCACACAACAATACACCATTCTTGACAGACGCTTCATAGCTGACCTCATCACATCCGCGCGTTTTAAGCACTTTGGCGACCGAATACTGCATATCGCTTGGGGTCATGAACTGCCCTTTTTTGATATTAACGATTTTATCCGTTTTTGCAGCCGCTACGAGCAAATCGGTTTGACGGCACAAAAAAGCAGGAATTTGAATCATATCGATCACTTCTGCAGCAATGGGGACTTGGTAGCTCTCATGGACATCGGTCACGATCTTGTACCCGAAATCATCTTTGACTTTTTGCAAAATTCGCAAACCCTCTTCAAGACCCGGTCCACGGTAGCTGTCCAGTGACGTACGGTTTGCCTTATCAAAACTCGATTTAAAATAAAAATCAAATCGCGGATCATTGTGATAACGCTCTAAGCTTTTAGCAATTTTAAATATCGATTCTTCGCTCTCAATGACACAGGGTCCAGCTAGAAGTATCATACGCAAGCTCCACTCTTTAGGTTTAATGATGCATTTTACTCGAGATAAGATTAAAATCCACAACGACTTCTGGATTTAGCCGTTTTATTAACCCCTTTCGCACACTGTATATGAAGCCTATAGCGATAGCTACGCATAATAATTGTTCTGATAACGTGACCTATTCCTCCACTGATTTTGATCCATCCCAAGAGCGATACACTCGCATAATTGCCCCCAAGGGCTATCATCGTCCCTTGCATTTGTATATTGGATACCTTCATCGCTCGTCCTTGCAGTAACGCTAGAATATTATTCGCCGCACACATACCGCTTTGTTCCGCCAATTGCGCTGTCGGAGGGAGTAATTTACCCGTAAGATCACGAAGTTCGGCAATATCCCCTGCCGCAAAAATGCAATCATAGAGAGGAATACGTAAAAATTTATCGACAATCAATTGCGATTTTTTATTTTTTTCTACCTCTAATCTACCCGTGAAGGTCGATGCTACGATTCCGCCCGTAAAAATCATAAAATCAAAACAAATCTTATTCGTTCCATTCACTGTCAAGGCATGTTCTTCAACCGAAGTAATACGAGAATGGTTGATGATTTTTACTCCAAGTTTCAGGAGTCGCTTGGTGGCTTTGGTAATCAAATACTCTTCCATACCCTCAAGAACACGCTCATGTGGAATAACTAAAAAAATATGAATATTGTCACACGTAAGGGTATTATCCTCATGAAATATACGTATGTAGTGCGCCATTTCAGCAGCGATTTCAACACCGCTTAAACCCCCTCCGCCGATAACAACATTAAAAGGTTCACTGCACCACCCCCCCTCACTTTCCATGCGGCGGTACAAACGCTGTTCAAATTGCTGTTTAAATGCCAAGGCACTGGGTAAAGTTTTGACACCGTGTGAATACTCACGCAATCCTGTGATTGATCCATTATACGCCGTACGGCTCCCAGCACATAACAACGCATAATCATACAAATGACAGGTATTCTCTCCAGAGATACATTTGGACTCAAAATCAATCCCGCGAACCGTGTCTTTGATATAGGTGACATGCTCTCCATAACTCAAACACAAAGCAACCAAATCGATAGTAACGCGCGTCATTGAACACTCATTGGCGATGAGTTCATACGTTTCCGTTTGGAGATAATGATACGGATGCTGATCAATGAGCACGACATCGCAAAGTCCTGAATCTGCCAATACTTTCAGCGCTTGCACTCCCGCATATCCACCACCGACGATAATGACACGTTTGCGCTGCATAAAATATCCCTTGCAAAAAAGCTTTTAAATTTATTGTATCTTTATTTCAAATAGTTATTAATAATTCCCCTCATGCAAACAACTGCCGAACTAAACGCCCATTGAAAATTGTATCCCCCAAGCTCTCCGGTAACATCCACCGTTTCACCGATAAAATAAAGACCTTTTACGGTACGGCTCTCCATTGTGAGCGGATCAATCTCCTCGTGCGCTACACCGCCACGGCATACTTCGGCTTTGGTGAGTCCGAATGTCCCAGAGGGTGCCATGGTGTAATTTTGAATTTTTGATACTTTTGCACGTTCCTCTAAACTTAGACGATTACACGGCTTATCTTCCAGCGCAATCGCCTCTAAAAACGCTTTGATAAACCGTTTGGGTAAAGGGAGGGCAGTACTAAGCAATTTTTTCTCTTTAAAAAGTTCTTCTAACTCTAAATCGGGGCAAAAATCGAGTTTAATTTCTCCTTTATGCCAATACAACGATGCCGAAAGGACAACAGGACCGCTGATACCCTTGTGTGCAAAGAGTAAATCCTCATCCAATATTTTTTGCCCCACACGGATACGGACAGGAAAACTGATTCCGCTAAGTTCTTTCATCCAAAATTCTTTGGGTTGCAGCGTCAAGCCCACCAATGCAGGGGCAAAAGGGATGATTTTATGCCCGTAGCTCTGTGCTATTTGAAGACCTATATCACTTGCACCCAGTTCTTTGTAACTCGCACCTCCCGTTGCAACAACGATATTGGAGGCACTGAATTTTCCCTTATCAGTCGTCACTACAAAAGGGCTGCTTCCTTCAACACTCAAAATTTTATGCCCAAAAAGCATCTCACAGCCTGAAGAGCGCCCCACTAAAATCGAAATCACCTCATCGGAGCTTTTCGGACAAAAATAATACCGCTCTTTACGAATCACAGGACGCAATCCACCGCTATGAAAATAGTTGAGCAGTGCCTCTTTGGAAAAAGCACTCAGCGCATTTGATACCAATGACTCATTCCCTAGAAAATGGCTCGCATCCACTTCCACATTTGTAAGATTGCATTTTCCTCCGCCAGAAGCTTTGAGCTTGAGTGCAGGACGGCTATTTCCCTCGATAAGAGCAATTTTCAAAAAGGTTTTCTCATACGATTGTGCCGCGCACATCAATCCGCTTGCACCGGCTCCTAAAATAAGAACATCATAGTTAATTTTCATAACAAAAGTCTATCCAAAACTGACTTTGATATAATGACGGCAATATTTTATCAAGGCTTGTAATGTCCAAAAAACTTCACATCGTATCACTGGGTTGTACCAAAAATCTCGTTGACACCGAGGTAATGCTAGGGCGACTCCAAAATTACACCATGACCGACGACGGTACAGATGCCGATGTTATCATCGTCAATACCTGCGGATTCATCGATGCCGCAAAACAAGAGTCACTTAATACTGTTTTCAACCTCAATGCGGGACGTAAAAAAGAGTCCGTACTGGTAATGGCAGGATGTTTGAGTGAGCGGTACAAAGACGATTTGGCAAAAGAGCTCAAAGAGGTTGATATTTTCACGGGTGTCGGTGATTACGATAAAATCGATGAACTTTTGGCACTCAAACAGAGTCGTTTTTCTCCCGAAGTGTATCTCATTGACGGAGCTGAACGTGTTGTGACAGGTTCGACCTATCATGCCTACATCAAGCTCTCCGAGGGGTGCAATCAGCAATGCAGTTTTTGCGCCATCCCGTCATTTAAAGGGAAGCTCAATTCCAGAGACTTGGAGAGTGTCGCACGTGAAGTCGAAGGACTTGTTGCAAAAGGATACTATGATTTCAGTTTCGTCTCCCAAGACTCCAGTTCGTATTTGCGGGATCAAAACATCAGTGATGGGCTAATCCATCTTATCAAGCGGATCGAACTTATCGACGGTGTCAAAAGTGCGCGTATTTTGTACCTTTACCCCTCAACCACGACACTAAAACTCATCAAAACTATCGGTGATTCCAAGCTGTTTCACAACTATTTTGATATGCCTATCCAACACATCAACGACGATATGCTGCGCATCATGAAGCGCGGTTTTGGAAAAGAAAAAACACTTGAACTTCTCAATGCGATGAAAGCATTGCCAAACGCGTTCATCCGCACCAGCTTTATCGTCGGGCATCCTCTTGAAACCGAGGCAATGTTCGAGGAGATGACAGAATTTGCCGCTTCTTTTGGATTTGACCGTCTCAATGTCTTTAGCTATTCCGATGAAGAGGGGACAAGCGCCTATACCTTTGAAGATAAAATCCCAACTAAAGTTATCAATGCCCGCGCCAAAAAACTGGGAAAAATTGCTTCCAAGGTTGAAATCGAAAGTCTTCAAAAACTCATTGGCACTGAAATTTTCCTCGTCATCGACGGAGAGAGTGACGAACACGAATTTCTCCTGAGTGCACGAGCGCTGAACTGGACCCCCGATGTGGATGGTGAAATCTATGTCAATGACCGTGAGATTGACAATGAGCTGACGTACGGGAAAATGTACCGTGCCCGCATCACAGAACTTTCCGGAACACATCTACTGGCAACCATCACAGGCGATGCGTAATATTGTCATATTTAGAATTATGAATATAAGATAAAAGAAGATATAATTGCCTTTATGATTAGGTGACTGAAGTATCTTCAGTCTGCATGCTTAATCCTCTAAAGTGCTTTATTTACTCCTACAAGGGCACGATTGGCCCTTTGTAAAAGGTGCTCTGTGAATCAAGTCTCTCTTCAAAATGCTTTCGTCTCCTACTTCCATGAACACTATCTATTCGATGACTTTTTATCAATACATACAAATGAGCATTATACAGAGATTTTTTACTCCAAGAATACATTTTCTCCATCAAAAAAACTAAAAGACTTTCAAAAATTCCTAAACCTTTTTATTTTTGAATCATTGCCGATTAATCACGATATTGTTTTTTCATATCGGAAAGGAGTAAATGCGCAAGATGCCATTTCACCTCATAAAAATAGCAAATATATTTTAAGCACTGACATCAAATCTTTTTTTGCAAGTATAGATACAAATAAATTAAAAAAACTTATTCTGAACAATAAAAATAACTTTTTAATCGTTCCTATTGATATAGAAAAATACATTGATGCTATTATGAATATAACGACCTACAACGGTATTTTACCTGTTGGTGCTCCAACCTCCCCTGCTATTAGCAATGGCTATCTTTTTGACTTGGATAATGCTTTACAAAATTATTGTCTTCAAAATGAAATCATTTATACAAGATATTCTGATGATTTTATTTTTTCATCTGGGACAAGAGAACCTCTCGAAAAAGTTCTTCCCGTTATTAGTGATATTTTTGTTAGTTTAGGATTTGATGCTTTTCAACTAAATGAATCAAAAACAAAAATTCAGCAACAAGGTAGCAAGATAGTACTTTTGGGTCTTGTCATAACTCCACAAGGTTATGTAACTGTAGATAAAAACTTAAAGAATGAAGTAGAAATACTTTTGCATTTTTACTTGACAGATAAAGAAAAATTTAGAGATTACTTTTTAAAAAAATTCTCATCAAATATTGACAAAATTTCAGGGCTACTAAGCCATATAAATTCTATTGATAGCTATTACATAGCTAAATTAAAAAAGAAATATGGAAGTTTTATAGTCAATTCGTTTATTCATAGGGATATTTACAATGTTTAATTTTAAAGTAACAATAGAAAATATTCAACATATTAAAAATTTTACTTTTGAGTTAGACTTGAGTAAAAATAAATTAATCGCAATTGTAGGTAAAAATGGGGTCGGCAAAACCCTTTTATTTAAAGCAATTCAAAATCTTATCACCTCTAATACCTTTGCCAATACTTCAAATAAACATATTTTTCATGAAAATAGTCAAATTATATATGCAATCAACCATAATAATGAATATATTTTCAACTATAACCCGCTCGTTGAAACAATAGATTTTAAGGGTGATGTTGAAAAATCTATTAAAGATAATATTAGTATTGAACTACCAATCCCTTTTGGAGAACGCTTTAGACAATTTCAGAGATTTAGTGAAATTGACCAAGACATAAGAAAAGGAATCATCTCTAACCAGTTTAATAAGCCAGATGAACTCATAATACTGTTAAATTTTATCTATGATACCGATAGATTTGATAATCTTGTAGAAATTGAGCTACGAAATAAAAAATATTATGCAATTATTTTGGCTGATAATTACTATATACGAGAAGACTATTTAAGTTCTGGCGAATATTTCATTATTAGTATTTACAAACTTATTCAAAGTCGTTGCAAGCTTATAGCAATTGATGAGATAGACATATCACTTGATGCAATGGCACAAGTACGGCTAATAGAAAAATTAAGAGATATGACTTCTCAATATGAGATAAATCTTGTATTTACAACTCACTCCCTAGGATTAATGAAAACGCTGCAAAATGATGAGATCTTCTATATGGAGCTTGAAAATGGAATGTGCACATTAGAAAATAAATCGTACAACTACATCAAAAGCCTCTTGTATGGATTTGTGGATTATGATAAATATCTTTTAGTAGAAGACGAAGTGTTAAAAGAGTTTATAGAACATATTTTCAAAGATGAAAAGATTTTTGCAAAATATATCATTTTACCAATAGGTGGAGCTGATAATGTTGTAAAACTTATGGAAAGAAATCATATAAAACAAGTACTTGGTAAATCAGAAAATGTGATGAGTATTTTGGATGGGGATGTTAAAAATATTCATTTTGGAAAAGAGAATATTTTATTTTTACCCTTTGAAAGTATTGAAAAAGATTTATTTAAGTCTTTTAAAGAAGAAACATTCATAATCTTTACTCCCGAAGAAATGAAGAAATATAATTTACAATCAGCAAAAGAAAAAACATTATACAAAGTAGTTATTCGAGAAAAAATAAAAACAAAAGAGGATGTTTTTAACTTCTTAATCTCAAAGAAACAAACAGATGTGGGACAATTCAAAAACAATTTATTAAGATTTCTAAATGCGTGAACTTTTACACCTTGACCGCCTAAAAGAGGGGAAAGTTCTCTTAGCCTTCTCAGGCGGAGTCGATTCTACTGCCCTCTTTCATCTTTTGCTCAAAAATTCTATTGCCTTTGATATTGCCCACGTCAACTACCATACCCGTCCCACCAGTGACCATGAAGCACTCAGTGCCAAACAGCTCGCACAATCACACAGCTTACATTGCTACAACCACTCTTGTCATTTAAGCGGCAGTAATTTTGAACACCAAGCACGTATCCAACGGTATCAATTTTTTGAATATCTTATGAAAAAGCACCACTACACCTATCTCCTCACCGCCCATCAGCTAAACGACCGCTTGGAGTGGCTGATGATGCAGTTATGTCGCGGTTCAGGACTGCCTGAGTTGCTCGGCATCAGATCGATAGATAGACGAGGGGATATTACCCTTATACGTCCTCTCCTCCAACATGATCGTCAAGAGATTGAATCATATTTGAGCGAGAATCAACTCTCTCATTTTATCGATGAGAGCAACCATGATGAAAAATACACTCGAAACCGTTTTCGCCAACAATTCAGTACTCCCCTCATGCGTGAACACACTGATGCCCTGCGACGAAGCTTTTGCTATTTAGAAGAGGACAATGAGACCCTTATTGAAAAAACTGATTTTCAAATATGTGGGGAATTATCTTGGGTAAATAATCCCAGCAGTGTGCGCTCTCTTATATACGGAATCGATCAGTATCTAAAGTCTCTGGGGATACTGATGAGCAGCAGTGAAAAAGAGCATTTGAAAAAAGATAAAAGTTGTGTTATTTCACGTAAATACGTCGTATCCATAGAAGAAACTATGACGTTTATTTCCCCCTATCATCCTAATGTCATTATGGATAAAGGGTTCAAAGAAGAGTGCAGAAAACTTAAAATAGACCCGAAGTTACGGGGATTTTTATATGGTTCTCCTGAAGCATATACTGCTATACGTCGATTAAAAGAGCCTCTAAAACCTCTTCAATACGACTGACTCCACGGATTTCAAGGACACTTTTTACTTCATCGGGAATGTCTGCAAGATCACGCTCATAGTTTTTTTGCGGAATGAGAGCGAGCTTCATCCCTGCGCGGTGAGCCGCAATCAGCTTCTCTTTGAGTCCGCCGATAGGGAGGACATTTCCGGTCAAAGATACTTCCCCCGTCATTGCAATGTCAGCACGTACTTTTTTCTCCGTCAAAATAGAGGCGATAACTGTACACATTGCAATTCCCGCACTTGGACCATCTTTGGGCGTTGCTCCATCGGGGACGTGAATGTGCAGATCAAAGCGCTTGTACACTTCACTCGCATCTACGGGAATAGCACTCTCACGCTCTGTGGCACTAAGAGGAATAATCGAGTGATCAACGGTAATTTTGCCACTGTCAATCAGAGTTTTAACCACCGAAAGGGCGATACGTGCTGATTCTTTCATCACATCGCCCAAACTTCCCGTGAGTTGCAATATCCCCTTGCCGTTGATTCGGATGGCTTCGATTTTCAGTACATCACCGCCAACCGCCGTCCATGCCAAACCGTTTACCACACCGATACGGTTAATATGGTCGGTTTTTTCGATTTCAAATACCGTTTTTTCCAAAAAGTCTTTAAGATTCTTAAGCGTTACACTGACTTTGAGTGTATTTGGATCTTCAAGAATCTTTTTGGCTGTTTTACGAACAATATCAGCTATACGTCGGCGCAGATTTCGCACCCCCGCTTCGCGTGTGTGCTTTTCGATCACATCAAACAATGCTGTTTTAGAAATGGAAAGCTCCGAGGGTTTAAGCCCATGTTTTTTCAGCTCTTGAGGAATGAGATACTGCTTAGCAATCTCATATTTCTCCTGAGGCGTGTATGAGCTCACAGGGATAAATTCCATACGATCACGCAACGGCCCCGGAATTTGCCCCACATCATTTGCCGTAGCAATAAAGATAGCTTTGCTCAAATCGAGATTAAAATTGAGATAATAATCTCTAAAATGGGTATTTTGCTCAGGATCTAAAATCTCTAGCAATACCGCTGTTGGATCACCGCGATGCGATTTTGCCACTTTGTCGATTTCATCAAGGACGATGATAGGATTCATCTTTTTGGCTTCAATAACCCCTTGGACAATACGTCCCGGCATCGCACCCACATAGGTGCGACGATGACCTCTAAGCTCGTTGACATCTTCTAATCCGCCCAATGCAATTCTCACAAGCGGTCGCTTAAGCGCAGTTGCGATGGAGTTGGCAAGTGACGTTTTACCCACACCTGGAGGACCCGCAAAACACAAAATTGCCCCGCGCCCCTCTTTGTCTGCCTGTCCACGCAGTTCAAGCAGCTCTTTTACCGAAAAATATTCTAAAATTCGCTGCTTAGGCTTTTTAAGTGAAAAATGGTCTTTGTTGAGCTGTGTTTCGACATCATGTACATTAAGTGCTTTTTTCGCCTCTTCCCCAAAAGGGATTTCAAGAACGTATTCCAAATACGTTTGCAACATCCCAGCATCCCCGCTATCAGGATGCATGCGAGCGAAGCGCTCAAGCTGTTTAGAAGTCTCTTTATACGCATCTGCATGCATTTTGTCTTTTTTGGCTTCAAGCTTTTTACGGAACTCTTCAATCTCTTCTTCACGGTGAGTATCCGTACCAAGCTCTTTTTGAATCTGTTTGAGCTGCTCTTTGAGGAAGTATTCTTTGTTTACTTTTTCAATTCGCGTATGGACTTTAGAGCGGATCTCTTTTTGGAGCTTGTTGGCTTCCGTCTCTTCGATGAGCTCATCAATGAGCATCAAAAACCGTTTTTCAGGATCACGTTCGACAAAAAGTTTATACGCATTCTCTTTTTTCATTTTAATAGAGCTGGAAATCAAATCAACAATGCGGTTGTATTCGTGATTTTCCTCGATCGTGCGGAGTAAATCAGGAGGAAAATAGTTACTCACTTGAGATAAGGCACGTACTTTTTCACGTAAAATCTCTAAAATCGCGTCCATTTTTAGAGCATTAAAACTCAATGACTGGATAAGATCAACATGCGCACGTAATGGGTTATTGTGGATTATCTCCGTAATATGTCCGCGAGCCAACCCCTGAAACAACACTTTAATACGCCCATCCGGGAGAACGACTTTACGCATAATCGAGCCGATTACCCCTGCATCGTAGATTGAATCTGCTTCGCGTGACCCTTCGTGTTCCGGTTTTACTGGACACACAATTATTAACGAATTGTTTTCAATCGCCTCAGCAGCAGCTGCAATGTTTTTTTCATCACTCAAAAAGAGGGGAGAAATCATAAAAGGGTATAAAAAAAGCTCATCCTCAGCAATTACCGGCAAAGTAGTCGGGAAAGCTGCATAGTTACTTAGTTGCATAAAAAAATCCTAGTTAAATAGTTTAAGTGTCATTGGGACTTATTTACTCTGGTTATCATCCATAGAAATAACGCTACGTGTTTGCGGGATCATAAACGCATACCAACTGCTTGATCCATCCCCCTCAAACATCTTTCGATACCAAGTAATATTTGCGGGAACAATATCTGCACTATCAATCCATGTCACAGGGGCAATGTTCGAGTAGTAATCAGCACCTTTTGGTTTTCCCAATCGGTTATAGAGTTGAGCAATTTGATTATTCAATGTCCCGCGTGCGAGCTGTAATTGAGTCTCCATAGTATTGACAAGTGGCATATAGGTTGAATGGGGATAACTTGTTTTAAACACATTTACCCCTTTCAACGTCTCATCAATCAGCCCTTGATCCCGCCCCGGATTAGGCAGCGCTAAAAATTTTGATTTTATCTTCAAAAATTCCGAGTATTCACGACCCTCGCGTGAAGCATAACGACGATTATATTCATCCAAAAAATGCTCGCTCAACAAATACTCTTCGTACGCCATGTGTGCCTGCGCCATAATCAAGGTTGCTTCCACAAGCAGCGGTGAACCTATATGTTCGCTTTGCAATGAGCTAAAATAGCTGTCTGCTTTTTCAAGACTGCCATTTGATACCGCCGTAATCATTTTTGCATACCAATAATCAGCAGGCTTATTGTACTCATCCAACTCTTTGCCGCCGCATCCACTCATAAAAAGAATTACTGCAACTGTTGCTATCACGCCTCGAATCATCTTCATCACTTGTCCGTTTTTTATTAAAGTAGTGACAATTTTACCAAAAAGAGATTAATACTACATTGTTGAACCTTTTTTGTGTTAAAATCAAACTAATTTCTAAACTATAGAGGTAATGATGCAATTTGAATTAAAGCTCCCCCTTCTTGGATTTGAGTCCATCAAACAAATGGAACTCAAAAAAATTGATGATATTTTTATGCGTTTGGAGAGTGTCGGAGAGGGTCCTTCTTTCACCCTTATTAATCCGTTTGTTTTACGTGAGTATGTCTTTGATATTCCTACTTCACTGCAAGCCCTTATGGAAATCAATGAGAGCAGCAATCTCCTTATCTATGCGATTGTTATTCTTACAACACCTATCGAAAACTCAAAAATTAACTTTGCCGCCCCATTGATTTTTAATACCGACAACGGACAAATGGCACAAATTATCATTGATAACAGTTCTGAGTTTAGTATTGCAGAGCCTATCAAAAACTACCTCCAAGATCGAACCAATGACTAAAACATCCATCACCCTTATCGGAAATGGAAAAATGGCGCTCGCGCTCGCACAAGGATTAAAAGAGAACTATGCCCTCGAGGTTATCGGACGAAATACAAAAAAGCTAGAGGCTTTTGAAGCACAGCTGGGGATAGAAATTGAAAAAACTCTTTACACTAATGCAGCTATTCATGGTAAAAATATTATTCTTTGCGTAAAACCCTCCAATCTCACAGAAATTGCCCCACTACTAAAAGGCAAAGCCGATGCACTTTATTCGGTACTTGCAGGGACATCACTCGAATCCCTCCACGCTATTGACGCATATCGCTACGTTCGTGCTATGCCCAATCTCGCCGCCGAAAAAGGGCTGTCAATGACGGCATTGGTTGGTGACAATGAATTAAAACCTTTTGCATTGACTATCTTTGAGGCAATTGGTAATGCTTTATGGCTTTCCAGTGAAAAAGAGCTTGATATTGCAACTGCACTCAGCGGAAGCGGTCCTGCCTATCTAGCCCTTATTGCAGAAGCTCTGAGCGATGGAGCGGTACGTGAAGGGCTCAAACGTGATGATGCGATGGTTCTGATGCGCGGTCTTTTTAAAGGCTTCGGGGAACTTATCCAAACCATTCATCCGGCACTCTTGAAAGATAACGTGATGAGTCCGGGGGGCACTACTGCTGCGGGTTATGGAGCGTTAGAAAAAAGTGGCGTACGCCAGGGATGCATGCAAGCAATACAAGCGGCATATGCCCGTGCTCAAGAGATGAAATAAAAAGAACTATTCTTCTTTTTTTTCCTCTGACAAATGATGTACTTTCATTGTAAAAGAGAGTTTGATTAGATCTTTATCGCGTTCAAAATGAACCGGAAAATGAACCCCGATAATCCATCCGCTATGATTAACCTTTTCCAAAAAGTGATAAAATACTTCAGGTGAAGTAATTTTTGTTGTTGCATTGACCTCATAGACTTTAAATGACTTATTTTGGTCGGCAATATGAATCTCGGTCAAAAATAGATCTTGCAGCTGGGAACGGTTAAGCCGTGTAAACTTCTCAGGATTAAAAACCGTTCGGTATGCCTTAATAGTCTCTTTGTTCTTCTCCTGGAGTTTTTGTAGCTTCCCTTCCATCGTGTCATAATGTTCACGTGCGGTGTCCATCACTCTCTGCTCTTTTTTATTTTCAAGCCGTAATGAGCGATATTCCTTCCCCTTTGGAATCAAAACAAAAAAAGAAAAAGCAATAATACTAACCAGCAATAGCATGGAAAGAAGGATTAGATAAAACGTTCGATAATAAATGCGTACATTCATTCACTTACCTCCACAGCGCTCTCATCATCCAAATAATTTGTCGAAACAAACCGATACCATCCGTTTTCAATCGGATAAAAACTTGTATAGGTTCGATGAAAAATTGATTTTAAAGGGGCTTCAAGCATAAAATTATACGTATCCTTATTAGGAGAAATTCCATACAGTATAAGCGATTTTTCATCCAATTCGGCACGCATTAATGTGATACTGTCAGGAGCTAAATCAAAAATATTACGGATACTCTCCGCCATAACGGTATTATCGGTTGAAATTTGCTCATGCTTTTTGACTTCTGTTTCAATCGTGAGTATTTTTTCTTCCAATGTGCGTGCAGAATGATTGAGCTGTTGTATATTAGTAGCAAAGGAAGCATGCTTTTCTTTAAACACTCCTGTTTTATACGCTAAAAAGAGATATGCAATGCTCATCATCGCAATATTAACACCAAAGAAAAAAAGTGCTAACCGCATTTCACCACTGATAATTCGCTTGGAGCGCGGAGCAATAAAGCTATACTTCATAACCCCTCCACCTCAAGCTGTGCAAGGGCATTAATACCTTCACACACATCCACTTTACGAATCAATACATTTAAAAATAGCTCTTCTTCCAAATAACGCTTTAACTCATCGCCGCCTTTACTTGAATCGGCGATACATACCGTTTCAATAAAACGGTTATGGCAGTGCGTACTCGCATAAAAACGGGCTAATGTTTTTTGGATAAATTCAAAACGCTGATACTCTTCACTTGAAGCATCAAGTTCACTTTTAACCGCTTCACTGTTACGATCTCGTTCTAACCGTTTTTCTTCTGCGGTAGGGGTATCTTCACTAAACTCATTCACTTCATCCAGCGTATCCAAATCAGCAATATCACCCAATGCGTCCAAATCATCCAGTAAATCAAGATCTTCAAGATCCTCGATGTCATCCAATAAAATAGCTCCCTCTGACCCCTCATCTTCCAACAAAGGGGAGGTGAATTCCATCGTGGAAACTTCTTCATCAATACTCTTAGAACTTCCACGGGCATAATGATGTGCATATTCAAGCTTTCCGCCATCAAAGATTGCAACACTAAAAAGCTCCGGCATACCAAAGGCATACAAAGCAAAAGAAGTTTTAATTTTATCGGCAAAATAGTGTTCAATCATCGAAAAAGGGGAAAAGATAAAATCAATCCCAACCGCACTGTAATGGGCACGCAATTGATAAAGGGCATCCTGTGAGGCATACTGTGTCCACTGTGTATCGCGGCAAAGTGTCTGAATCCCGACTGCATCTTCATTTTGGAGAGAGTCTGCGGGTTTGGAACACCCGACATATGCCCCTTGATTGGTATGAAGATTCAATGTGCTTATGTAAAAAAAAGGCGAGGGATCAGTAATATCTTCAATATAACGAATGATGACAGGAGAAGGGACGTCCCCTTCAAAATGGCGCGACTCTTTAAAAAGTATTTTTTTATTTTTGACCACCAAACTTTGTACATCATACCCGCCTTTCTCGGAAACAATAGCCACAAATATCTTTTGAAACAGTCGTTCTAGCACTCAAGAATCCTCGGTTTTAGTACACAAGGGGTGCGAATGTAAATAATTTTCCATCTTTAGTGCATTCCCCAATTGTGTATAAATCTGTGTCGTTGCCATGCTTTCATGACCAAGCAATTCACTAACATCGGCGATTCGAGCGCCATTATTTAACAACTCCGTTGCGTAGGCATGTCTGAGCTGATGGGGAGTTACTTTCAGCCCCACCCCTGCAAATGCCTTGGTAAGGGTATATCTTAGACTATTTTCGCTTAATTTTTCTCCTCTTTCCTCAAAAACATACTCTTTACAAGGAACAGAATCTTGCGCTTCCCTAAACAATGCATACACTTCGTGTAACATGGGAATATCCCGTTCTTTGTTTCCCTTGCCCAAAACACGACACCACTCTTCCCCAATATTGGCAATTTTGAGATTGGAAAGCTCAGAAATACGCAATCCCATCGAATACAACAGTAGGATAATCAACTTCTCAAATGAACTTGCATGCTCTAATGCACTCATAATATGTTCATGGGAAATCGGTTTTGGAAGAGTTTTAGGGATCTTTATGCTCTCATCGCCTCGCAACTCGATTGTTTTGCCTATTGAGTGTAAATATTTAACAAAACTGCGTATGGCACTGAGTTTAGCGGAAATTGTTTTGGCTTTTAAGGGGGCGATAAGAAGGCGAAGAGGAGTAAGATTAATCTTCATTATCCCCCCTTCTTCGTGAATATTAGCCTTATCCAACATCTGATTGATAGAATCATTGTAACTAATTATCGTCAGGGGAGAATATCCCCTCATCCCATCAAGGTATTTTAAAAATTCCTCTTTATCCTGATACAATGAGGAGGTAATCATAATGCGTATTTCATTAAATTTTCTTTGATAATACCCTTGGCCTGCTCCATATCAAGACCCTCTACATCAATGGGTTCGGAAGCATAAAAATCAAGCACTCCAAACGGTTTGGGAACCACAAAACGATCCCAGCTTGGGAGTTGCCAATAACGCGAAGGGTGACAATGAAAAACAACCACCTTGGCATGACGCTTTTGCGCCATAATGACCACGCCATCACTGACACTGTATCGTGGCCCTTTTGGGCCATCAGGAGTAATCCCTATGTCGTATCCATCAGAGAGTGCCTTCAACCCTTGTATCAGCACTTTAGCTCCACCCCTTGTAGTTGAACCATGAATCGTACCAAGTTTAAAAAAGCGGATAATACCTGCAATAACCTGACCGTCAAAATGTTCACTGATAAGAACTTTTGCTTTGGGAATCGAGCGAAATTGATAATAAAGATACGGCTGCATCAGCAAATCACCATGCCAGCACGCAAAAATAACGCTCTCGGATGGGATAACTTGGGGGAGATGAAAATATTTACGGGAGGTTAGATAAATGAAGCGGATAAGGAGAGCCCCAACAAGAGGGACAATCCAAAGAGAAAGTCTACGGAGAATTCTTTTACGCAATAATTTCCCCGTATTGAACTGCTCTGGAAACCTCCGTTATTTTTACTCGGGCTATTTTACCCAGCCACTCTTCACTCCCCTTGACTTTGACCCCGATATTATTATCGGTACGTCCTGCGATATAACCATCACTGCGAAGTTCTTCGAAATAGACTTCGACAATATTACCTTTATTACGAAGGGCAATTTCATCGAGAATGGTATCGTGATGCGCTTGCAACGTATGCAACCTGTCCGATGCCACCTCTGAGTCTACAGCATTTGTAAATACTTCAGCTTCTGTGTGAGGACGCGGAGAGTATTTAAAACTAAACACCTGCTCAAAACGAACCGCAGATAAGACCTCCATCGTTTGGGCAAAGTCTTCATCGCTCTCACCGGGAAATGCCACAATAATGTCAGTACTGATACTCACATTAGGGACCATTTCACGAAGCTTTGCCGCGCGGTTCAAGAACCATTCTTTGGAGTATCCGCGCTTCATCGCCTTGAGTATTTCCGTTGAGCCGCTTTGCAATGGCATGTGCATTGATTTGCAAATTTTGGGATTACGGGCAAACTCTTCGATAAACTCATCATCCATATGAAGCGGATGAGGAGAGGTAAAACGAATGCGCTCCAACCCCTCGAGTGCACTGACACGACGAAGAAGCTCGGTAAAGTTTACTTTCTCCTGTCCGCCTGAGAAACGACGACCGTAATTGTTGACGTTTTGCCCCAGTAAAAAGACCTCTTTTGCCCCGTTTTCAACCGCACGACGTGCTTCACCAACGATTAAATCCGCAGGAATAGAGATTTCATCCCCGCGCGTTTTTGGGACAATACAAAAAGTACACTGCTTATCGCATCCGATAGAGATATTGATATACGCTTTATACGAAGTAGCCCGAAAATCTTTAAACGCAAACTGAGATTCGTCATAGTCAATCTCAACCTCAACGGCTTTGTCTTTATGAATAATGTCACCGATTTTTGAGACATTTCGAGCACCAAGGACGAAATTGACGTAGGGAGCTCTTTTTAGTATCTCTTTGCCCAAATGAGACGCCGTACATCCGCAAACACCGATTTTGGCATCCGCTTTTTTTAATCTCTTAAATACCCCAAGTTCTGAAAAAAGCTTGTGAACAGGCTTCTCACGAACTGAACAGGTGTTAATGAGGATAAGATCCGCTTCACGTGCATTGGTGGTAAGTTCATACCCCTCACGCGCATTAAGCTCCGCAATCATATGCTCAGAATCACGCACGTTCATCGCACACCCAAGCGTCTCAATAAAAAGTTTTTTAGACATTATAAAATGTGAACCTCATACATGTATTCGCTTGCAGAAAGTCCGAACTTCACTTCACGCATGTAAAAACTTTTCCCTTCACCCTCGAAGTGATCTTGCAATGCAAGAAGATCTTTGTGTGAATTTTCACGGTCAAAATAAAGAATAAGCGAGTTATTTTTTTCGACCATTTCAGTAATTTTTTTCAAATCAACTTTTTTTGGTTTTGCGTCAAGCTCAGTGCGTGCAAATTTCAGTTCCATTGGTTTATCCCTTTAATAGAGTTCTTTATATGATTTTGGATTATATCGGTGTTTCAATAAATATCCTATTAAGCGTTTTTTTTGTATACTGTTTGTTCTTCATAAAAAAGCTCCCTTTATCACACTTTATTTTTTATGATCTACCCAAAGATGAGGATGTTCCTATGGAAAATATGTTAGATATTATCGATTCAATTGCCAGCGAAAAAGGGCTAAACCGTGAAAATGTGACTGAGGCTATCAAAACCTCATTTGTCCAAACGGCTAAACGTCTTATCAACCCCACTTTTGCGTTTGAAGCCGATGTGGATGAGAAAACCAAACAAGTAAAACTTCGTCAAGTCATTACCGTCATCGCGGATGAATCCCCTGAGTTAGAAGGATCTCTTGCCGGTGCCTATATGAGCATAACCGCAGCAAAAGAGATCGACGATGAAGCCGAGATCGGCGATCAGCTTCAGATGGAGCATGAGCTTGAAACCTACGGTCGAAGTGCCTTCGCAACACTGCACCGCGAAATCGAGTTTCATATTCAGCGCCTTGTCGAGAATGAACTCTACGATAAATACAAAAATAAAATCAATACCATTGTATCGGGTCGTGTGACACGCGTTGACAACGATCAGAACACCACCATTGAGATTGATGAAATTCGTGCCGTATTGCCAATGAAAAGCCGTATTAAAGGTGAAAAATTCAAAGTGGGCGATGTTGTCAGCGCACTTGTCCGTCGTGTCAATGTGGATAAAATTGTGGGTATCTCCATGGAACTCTCCCGTACCGCTCCTAAATTTCTTGAAGAACTCCTTGCATTGGAAGTTCCTGAGATCAAAGACGGTATCGTTGTTGTCGAGAAATGTGCCCGTATCCCCGGTGAGCGTGCCAAAATTGCCCTCTACACCAACCGACCTCAAATCGATCCTATCGGTGCAACCGTCGGTGTGAGAGGGGTACGTATCAACGCAGTAAGCGAAGAGCTTTGCGGTGAAAATATCGACTGTATCGAGTACAGCGCATCACCTGAGCTGTTCATCTCTCGTGCCATGAGCCCTGCTATTATCAGTGCCGTAAGTGTTACGGAAGACGAAAACGGTGAGCGAAAAGCTATTGTTACCCTCCCAAGTGACCAAAAGTCCAAAGCTATCGGTAAAAGCGGTATCAATATCCGCCTTGCATCCATGCTAACGGGTTACATCATCGAGCTCAAAGAGCAAGGGGATAGCGCAACCGCGTCAGAAGAGAAAAAAGAGGGTCTTAGCTCACTCGAAGCACTATTTGGTAATTAGACACGCCAAGGGAGCAAAGCCCCCTTGGCTACGCTAACGCTGAATTCTCTTCGGCAGAGAGCCCACGCGCAGTCAACCGCGCTTATTTTATTCACTTACTTTTACCTCTTCACAAATGGATTAAGCTTCAACAGTACCGCGTCGGCAATTTGATTGCCGATCAGTGTCAAAAATGCACTCATCATCAAAATCCCCATAATCACCGGATAATCCCGACTCATAGCACTGGCATAAAAAAGCTGTCCCATCCCCTCAATACCAAAAATCGACTCCAAAATCACCGATCCGCCAATAAGACCCGGTAATGATAGCCCAAGCATCGTCACAATCGGAGGTAATAAATTGGGGAGGATATAGTAACGGATGACTATCCTCTCGCTCATCCCACGTGAGCGGGCAAAATAAACGTAATCACTTTTTAAAATTTCCAGCGTAAGAGAGCGGATATACAATGCCAAACTCCCTATTCCCGTCAGAACCATCACCGATATGGGCAGTGTCAAATGCCATGCCATATCGATAATATACCCAAACCCAACAGGCGGCTCAAGTGAATGCAATCCCGCAATAGGAAACCATCCCAACGTCACACTAAACATCATCATCAACACCAATGCCAAATAATACGAAGGCATAGCAAAGCTTAACAATGAGAGCTGTGTAATGGTATGATCGCCAAGCTTTTCATAACGCAACGCTGCACGTATCCCCATCCATAATGAAACAACAAATGTCACCACTAGGGCAATCATATTCATCCACAGCGTCACAGGAAGCCGTTGGATTACTACCTCACTTACCTGCGCACCACTCGTCAGCGAGATTCCAAAATTGAGATGGGAGAGGTTCAAGACCCAGCTTGCATATTGTTCACCCAAGGGTTTATCCAAACCGTAAATTGCTTTGAGTTGCGCAATATGCTCAGGAGTCATATTGGGATTAAGTTCACCCCCCATAAAGCTGTTGGGTGCTGCGTGCATTGCACCAAAGGATATAAGTGAAATAAGAAAGAGCATTAGAAGAGTATAAGAGAGAGAACGAAGTAAATATTTCATAGATTGATTATAACGCAAGGGTGATAGGGAGTCAAGAAAAAAGATTCACCCCAAGAAAGGGGTGAAAGAGAGAAGAGTAAAAATTAAAACTTAACTTTAAACATTGCAAGAACGCTGTCATAACGCTTATTAGCATCTTGATCTGTCGCTTTTGTACTAAAATACGCCAAAGTTGCATTTAATGGCCCAAAATCTTTAGACGCATACACTGCTGCTTCTTTCATTTTAGTATCAGCTGCTTTACCGCCTACTGCTGTAATACTTGTAGTATTACTTGTACCGATTGATACATCCGTATATTGAGCACCTACATTTGCAATACCAGCATTGTATTCACCTGCAAGCGCATAAGTACGCGCATCAGGATTACCTACATAGCCGTAGTTCCAAAATGCTTCCGTATACAATTTAGATTGAGCGACCTGTAGGTTATTAGTTGCAACGTTTGCAATTTTTATAGCACCATCTTGATCTGCTTTAGAGTAAGCAGCCGATACTTTTAGATTTTTAACACCCTCATATCCGACTTTAGCTGCATAAGCTGAAGAATCTTTAACTCCATTCAAAAGACCTTTTGGTGAAATATCTGCGTATTGAACACCAACTTTTGCATTTTTAACCAATTGGCAATCCCAATCCGCTTGCAACCAATAAGCATCCGCAACATTTACAACATTGTAGTACCATGCTTGCGCAGTCAAAAATTTCAATGAATTATTCACTGCTGCTACCGCATACGCACCTCCATCTGCAAATGTTCCGAATGCAGCACTTTTACCCATAATTCCATCAATACCAATTGGAGTAGGACTATTTGCATAACCAAGACCACTTGGATGACCAGCATTAGCAAATGTGCCTTGACCAACATTATATCCATTACCTTTGCCAACCCATGCGCCTACAAGTGTAGTATCAGGAATGTCTTGGTTAATCAATACAGCAGCTTCAAATGTATTTGGAACCACTGACCATGTTTCACTGAACGCAAGAGGAGTATCCAATGACATACGACCCACTTTTGCTGTTGTTTTACCCATAGTAGTAGCCAACCATGCTTCGCCCAACCATGCATTGTCAGCTACACCATTACGACCACCCGTAAAAGTATTGCTTACAAGGTTATTTTCAAGACCAAGCGTACTTACCGCATAACCGGTTACACCGAAAGAGACACCTTTCATCAAATCGCCCGTCACACCAAGACGAAGTGCAGTATCAGCTGAACTTGCAGTTCCATTTTTACTGAATAGATTGTTCGCACCAGCATTGTTTGTAATATAGTAAAGTTTTGCATCACCATCTACTTTTACATTGTCGATTGCAAATGCACTCGCACCCATGACCATTGCAGCCACTAGGCTCATTTTAACTAATTTCATCGATTCTCCTTAAATAAAGCTTGACTTTGGGAATTACCCCTGTTTTGTTTCGTCGGTGTTAATTGTAACGCTCAAAATCTTAATTTATGCTGTAATAACTAAAATACATTGACTGTTCATTTACCACACTCAAAATGGCTATTTTAGGGATATTACATTACTGTCGCATTTTATTTTAAGCTGTTAAATGAATGATTATATGTCACTTTGTGGTATAGTTTGATTTAGTCGAAAATGATCATTACACAAAGGAAATCCTCTTATGAATGCTAAAACTTACCTCTACATTACACTCTCTGCCCTTATCTTAAGCGGATGTGCAGCTAATACTACGGGTGTCACTCCGTCTCAAAACACTAATTTACAAGCCATTTCACCTAGTAGTACCGCGGTGTCTGAGGGGGGGGCGATGCAGCGTTCACTTGATAGCTGGTTGAAAGAAGAGTGGGTACCGCTCACAACAACACCCTCTCAAAATGAGGGGACAAATCCTCAAATAAAATCTGAAAATGGCGGAAATAGTGTTCAATCTGCAGTTGTTGCACCCGGAAAAGAGGAAGATAACACGTCTTACACCTTACAAAAATATGCCGATAAATGGAAAACGTATCAAGAAAATAAAACCAAGATGAATGAAGGGAAGCCAAAAGAGCCTTCCAATATTGAAAATCTACAGAAAATGCCGGTTATAGGAAAGTAACGTTACGAAACGTTACTCTCTATTCTCCCACACAAAAACTGTCTTGCCCTCTTCATTTTTCTCTACAGCGGGCATTGCCATAATACTGTACCCTGCATCGACATAATGAACTTCACCGCTCACACCGCTTGCGAGATCACTGAGCAAATACATCGCCGAATTTCCAACCTCTTCGATGGTAACATTTTTACGCAACGGTGCGTTTGATTCGTTCCAGTTTAGGATTTGTTTGAAATCGCCGATACCGCTTGCTGCAAGAGTTTTGATAGGGCCTGCACTGATGGCATTCACACGCTGACCTTTAGATGCACCCAATTCTACCGCCATATAACGGACACTTGATTCGAGTGCTGCTTTTGCAACCCCCATGACGTTGTAGTTCGGGATATATTTTGGTCCGCCTAAATAGCTTAGAGTAATAATCGACGCTTTGGGTGCCAAAACGCTCTCAAGACGATTGGTCAAATCGATAAAGGAATAGACTGAAATATCCATCGCGATTTGAAACGCAGATTTGGTGGTTTTCATAAACCCTTCGGTCAATGCTTCTTTGGGAGCAAACGCAACCGAGTGAACCAAAAAGTCGATTTGACCAAAATCGCGTGCCACCAAAGCAGCAATTGCATCCATATCGTTCTCATCGGAAACATCAAGTTTATACACAGGAGAGTTGTTAAAACTCACGGCAATCGGCTCTACCCGTTTTTTTAACGCATCATTAAGATAGGTAAATGCCATTTGCGCACCTTGTGCATGAAGTGCTTGCGCAATACCGTATGCGATTGATTTATCGTTTGCTAATCCTACGATTAGACCTTTTTTACCTTGCATTATCATCTATTATTCTCCTATATCTGTATTTAACTCTGCTGCTTGAGCAATCATTTCGCAAAAATCATGGGCGCTCAGGGATGCTGAACCCACCAAAACACCGTCTACATTCGTAAGTGCCATAATCTCACCTGCATTGTCTACTTTGACACTCCCGCCATAAAGAAGCGGAGCTGTTGATTTAAGACGCAGACTTGTATGGACGGCTTCAATTTCTGCATTACTAGGGGTTAATCCACTTCCGATAGCCCATACCGGCTCGTATGCGAGAATAAGATCAGGATAACTCAAATCAATCCCATCAAATTGTGCCTCAATATAGCTCATCAATGCTTCGTTTCCTTGCTCTCTGATAGTAAGCGGTTCACCGACACAATAAACAATCACAAAGCCTCTCTCAGCAAAAAAACGAAATTTTGCTGCAATGTGCTCTTGCGTTTCACCCAAAATATGACGACGTTCACTGTGACCGATGAGAATCGTTTTAATATCAAACTCTTCAAGTTGCTCAAGAGCAATTTCACCCGTAAACGCTCCATTAGAGACAGGATAGGCATTTTGAACCCCGATTAAAACATTTCGAGGAGTATGTTCCAATGCGGTAAAAGGGGGAAAAACAATAATCGTATCCTCAATATTATTGGCAGAGACAAACGATTCAACAACTGCCATGTAAGAACGGGTCTCTTGTCGAGTTTTGTTGGCTTTAAAATTGGCACAAAGTATCATGACAGTTTCCTTTTATTTCATCAAAGGTTTCACGCCTGGAAGCACTTTACCCTCTAATAGTTCTAACGATGCACCACCACCGGTTGAGATAAAACTCATAGCATCATCCATACCGATGCGTTGTACCAAATCAGCCGTATCTCCGCCGCCGACAACCGTAGTTGCATCCAGTTCAGCGACAATGTGAGCAATTTTATTTGAACCTTTGGCGAATTTTTCCATCTCAAAAACCCCCATTGGACCATTCCAAAGGACGGTTTTGACATCTTCGAGAACTTCACGATAAAGCTCAACAGTTGCTATCCCGATGTCCAATCCCATCCATCCCGAGGGAATCTCTTGAGAACTCACCATTCGTGTATGGGAATCAGCACTGAATTTTTCAGCTGCAACAACATCTACCGGAAGATAAAATTTTACCCCCAATCGCGCAGCCTCTTCAATGATTTTTCCCGCTTCATCAATCAAATCATCTTCGACCAATGAGTTCCCAACATCGTGTCCCAACGCTTTTAAAAAGGTAAACGCCATACCGCCGCCGATGAGAACTTTGTCTACTCGAGGTAAAAGATTAACGAGTGCTTCAAGTTTTCCCGAAACTTTACTCCCCCCAACAATAGCCGCAAATGGGCGAACGGGGCGTTCAAGAAGAGTATCAAAAAATTCAATCTCTTTGAGAAGCAAAAATCCTGCCGCTTTATGAGCCATATCAAAATGTTCCGTAATCCCTGCTACAGATGCATGGGCACGGTGACTCACCCCAAATGCATCGTTGATATACACATCGGCAAACGATGCCAAAGCAGCACTAAACTCAGGGTCATTCTTGGTCTCACCTGCTTCAAAACGGAGATTTTCGAGTAATAATATCTCACCGCTCTTTAATCCTTTTGCCAACGTTTTTGCACTTTCACCGACAACATCCGAAGCAAATTGTATCTCCATTTTTAACAACTGATGTAAACGTCGCGATACGCACGAGAGGGAATCTTCTGTACTAAATACCCCTGCCTTTGGACGACCGAAATGGGATGCCAAGATAATCGAGCACTCTTGATCAAGACAATATTTTATGGTTGAGAGTGCCGAGCGGATACGGCGATCATCGGTGATATTTCCAAACTCATCCGTCGGAACATTAAAATCGCATCGAATAAATACTTTTTTTTGAAATAAATCACACTCTTTAACGCTTAGCAGTTTCATTTTTCTCCTTTATAATTGATAATATAATGTGCCATTTCTATAAGGCGATTTGAATAACCCCATTCGTTATCGTACCATGCCATAATTTTGATCAAATCTCCATCGATAACCTGAATCAAATCATCCGCCACGGAGGCACTAAAAGATGATCCTACAAAATCTTGTGATACACGATAACGCTCATCAACCTCTAAAATCCCACGCATTTTACCATTGGCATAGGATTTAAAAAGAGCACTGATCTCCTCTTTGGTCGTTTTATGAGAAACAACCACATTCAAATCAACCATTGACACATCCGGTGTCGGAACACGGACACTTTGACCGTGCAATTTACCTTCCAAATTAGGGAGAACCAAGCTAATTGCTTTGGCTGCACCTGTCGTTGTCGGAACCATATTCACCCCAGCGGCACGTGAACGGCGTTTATCTTGAGCATGTGCGGTATCAATAATCGCTTGCCCATTCGTATATGCATGAATCGTCGTCATCAGCCCTTTTTCAATTCCAAACGCTTCATCCAAAATTCGTGCAATGGGACCCAAACAGTTTGTGGTACAGGAAGCATTGGAAAGTATATCCTCACCCTTGTACAAATGCTCATTAACACCCAAAACAAACGTCGGAATAGCGGAATCTTGCGTTGGAGCAGAGAGAATCACTTTTTTGACCCCTTTGCGCAGATGATGACGAGTTATATCACCCGTTAGAAACAATCCGCTGCATTCAAGCACCACGTCCGCACCGCATGCTCCAAAATCGAGATTTTCAGGATCTTTTTCACAGAATACCTTAACACGGTTGGATCCGATTTTAAGATGATCTCCATCCGTCACAGACACTGCATCAAACTGCCCATGAACGGAATCATTTTGCAAAAGATAACACATCATCTCTATGGATGCCATATCATTAATTGCGACCAACTCCACATCATCACGCGATGCAATAAGGCGGGTAACACAGCGCCCTATTCGACCAAATCCATTGATAGCGATTTTTAACGCCATAAAACTATTTCCCTTATTACCATAATAAGGGGATTTTACCAAAAATCGGTTATAATTTCGTTTAAAAGAAGTTGTGCATGAACATCGCGCTTTATGGCGGCAGTTTTGATCCTCCTCATATAGGGCATGTGCGCGTAGCACTTAAAGCGCTTGAAGTACTGGAGATTGATAAGCTTATTATCGTTCCGGCATTTAAAAACCCTTTTAAGCCCTCTGCAAGTGTCAATGGCACGCAACGGCTGCAATGGTTAAAGCAGATATTCCAAGCATATCCAAAAATTGAGATAAGCTCCTTCGAGATTGACCAAAAGAGAAGTGTCACTACGATTGAAACCGTACGCCATTACGCCAAAATATATAACAAGCTCTATCTGATCATCGGAGCCGATAATTTAGCGACACTTGACAAATGGCATGAAGTTGATACTCTGCGCACTATGGTAACGCTTGTCATTGCCACACGAGATGGAATTCCTATTCCCAATGAAATGATCACTCTTAGCGTCAATGAGAGTGTGAACTCAACTGATTTTCGGTCATCTTTTGGCTCTCTTGGGCTGGATGAGAAAATCGAAAATGATATTACACACTACTATAAGGAACATTATGAACCCACGAATTGAAAAAATCAGTTCTATTCTTGATATGAACAAAGCAGAAAATATCGAAGTATTTGAACTCATAGGAAGTGATTATTTTGCTGACTACGTTGTCCTCGCATCATCATTGGGTGAGCGTCACACTATCGCTCTTTTAGATCACCTCAAAAGAGGGCTTAAACCTGAAGAGCAGTTTTTGTACGTTGATGAAAGCGGCGATTGGGTCGCTATTGATTTGGGTGATATTCTTATTCACATTTTGACCCCACAATACCGTCTAAAATACGACTTGGAAAGCTTCCTAAAAGATGTTGCTGCACGAAAGAATAAAGAGTAAGCCCTAAAAAGCAACTCTTAAGCTTTTTAAGCTATAATTTCGTTCTCTTTAATGTGCGTCCGTAGCTCAGCTGGATAGAGCACCGGTTTGCGGTACCGGCGGTCAGGGATTCGAATTCCTTCGGGCGCACCATCTAGTAAATCTCACAATAATGAACTTTTCTCAACTAAAATCACTTAAAAATTTAACGGTAAATTTTCTATAATTTCTATGGATAATGGTTTATAATAATAGTATCCTTGGATCGAATCTATCCCGTTCATTCGTAAAAACTCCATCTCCTCAGAGCTTTCTACCCCTTCAGCCAACACTTCCATCTCTAACCCTTTTGCCAATGCGATAATTGCTTTTACAATTGTTTGATTTTTAGGTTCATTGGTAATATTACGTATAAAAGATATATCAATTTTCAATTTATTAACCGGAAGATTTTTAAGATACGATAGTGAAGAATATCCTGTACCAAAATCATCAATTGAGACATGGAATCCTTTAGCACACAGTTCCCCTAAAAGCAAAATCACTTTTTCAGGATCTGATAAAATAAATCTTTCCGTAATTTCAAGCTCTATCCATTTCGGTTGACATTGAGTCTCTTTTAATATTCGCTCAAGCAATGCTACAAAATTACTATGAGTAATCTGATGTGCTGAGATATTTACTGCTATTCGCCCCATTAACAAATTAGAGTCAAACCAGCGTTTTGCTGTTTTAAAACTCTCAATCAATACAAATTCACCGATTTCAAGGATTAGCCCACTCTCTTCAGCAATCGGAATAAAATCGGTCGGTGAGATTGAACCTTGTGGAGAAAACCATCTCAGCAACGCTTCAGTTCCAACAATCAATCCACTATTTGGGTTAACTTGAGGCTGAAAGTAGAGTTCCAATTCATGATTGGAGAGTGCTTTTTTGAGGTTGGTCGTAATTGTCATCCGATAAAGCACCTGTTCGGTCAACGCACTGTTGTAAAAGCTGAACGTATTTTTTCCCAACTTTTTAGCATTATACATAGCTGCATCCGCACATTTCAACAACTCTTCAGTTGATTGTGCATCATAAGGATACATTGCGATACCGATACTAGCCGTCACATATATATCTTTTTCGTTAATTGAAAAAGGATTGTTAAACATACCAGAAATATTCTCCATCGTTGTATCAATCAGACTTTTATCTCCCTGACACGGAACAACAATAACAAACTCATCTCCACCCGTACGGACAATGTATGAATTTTTAGGAAACGTATCTGAAAGCATCTTTGACACTTCAACTAAAAGCTTGTCACCAAATCCATGACCATAAGAGTCGTTGATCTCTTTGAATCCATCCAAATCGAGAAACATAAAGGCTAATGAATTATTTTCAGAAAATCTAATCTCCATAAATTCGTTGAGACTAAGACGATTGGGTAATTCAGTCAATTCATCATAATGTGCTAAATGATCAAATCGCTCTTTTTCAATGATGATTTTATTTTGATCTTCTTTTTGCTGTGCGATGTCTTCAAACGTAATAACTGATCCTATGACAGTGTCTTCTTGAACTATCGGGGATACCGTAACATAGACTGGAAATGCCGAACCGTCTTTACGTATGAAATATTCTTCCAAACGTGTAGTCTTACCTGCTAGTACAGCAAAATTGATTGGGCATTCATTAATAAAATACGGTCCATCATTATTATGTCTGTAATGAAATACATCATGAGGAATATATCCTACTACCTCATTTTCATTAAAACCGAGCAACTTTAACCCTGCATTATTAATATAGGTACATCGACCATGGATATCCACTGCATAGACCCCTTCAGCAATGTTTTCAAATATCGTTTTATGTTTGAGCAGTTTAAGTTCCATTTGCTTACGTTTGGTTATATCACGTACCGTTGCTTGCACAAAAGGTTCTTCTCCCTCTATATTTACACGGGTTAATTGTACATCCGCATCAAAAACTTCACCATTTAATCGCATATGTGTCCACTCAAAAAAGTTGCTTCCCTCTTCTACTGCAATTGCTATCATTTCGCGTACTTTTTCATCAGATGGACGTCCATCCGACTGAAGCGGAGGCGATACATTGGCAGGACCGACTGCAAGAAATTCTGCCTCAGATGCAGCACCGAATAGTTTGAGTGTTGCCTTATTGGCTTTGGTGAACTTTCCCGTAGAAGGAAAATAAGTCATAAGCGCATCTAAAGAGCTCTCAAAAAGCTTTTGATATTTCATCATATTTCGTTGGGATTCTATTTCGGAAAGTTTTAATTCCGTAATATCTTGCATAACCCCTTGAACTTTTACCACCTTTCCATCTTCTATAACCGGAGCACCTACTGTTCGTACCCATTTATGAGCACCGATAGCCGTAATAATTTCAAGCTGTAAATCGTAAGGTTTTCCAAAATTAATCACGTCCTGTACTGCTTTTTCGATGATAGGACGTGACTGTTGGGTGTAAAAATTAAGTCCTTTATTTACATCGATTGGCGTATTCGGAGGGAGATCATGAATACGGATCAGTTCATCAGTCCATTCACCCATCAGCGTTGCGACATCAAAACTCCATCCGCCGATTTTTGCAATATGATTTGTCACTGACAACAGCTGTTCATACGCCTGTTTACGGTATTTTCCGAGTTTCACCGCACCTTCAACCCTTGCGATTAGTTCACCACTGTAAAACGGTTTTGAGAGATAATCATCCGCACCGGACATCAACCCTTCAACCTTGTCGACTTCTCCTGCCCTCGCAGAAATCAAAATGATTGGAAGAGAATAGGTATATTCAGCGGAACGAATTTTTTTCAAAAATTCAAATCCGTTGAGCTTAGGCATCATCACATCACTGAGCACAAGATCAGGCAGATTTTTTTGACACATCTCCCAAGCATCCTCTCCATCAACTGCCAAAGATACACTGTATCCGGCATCTTCAAGCAATCTTTTGATAAATTCCCGCATATCCGCGTTATCATCGGCTATGAGGATATGCCCCTTAATATTCTTTTTTATTTCTACTGATTTATCTTTTTTATTTTCACTGCTCCAGAGTGTTGCTTCCGCCATATACGTTTGGACATGCTGTGGCAATTTTTTCGATTCTATACTCTCGGATTGCTTTTTTTCAGAAAATGAGGGCTTAATACCCAACGGCATATAGACAGTAAATATCGTCCCTTCACCCACTTTGCTGGTTACTTCTATAGTTCCATTTTGAAGTTTTACAAGCTCTTGAACCAAAGAAAGCCCGATTCCGGTCCCTTCATACGATCGTCCTTGTGAATTCTCAACTCTGTAAAAGCGCTCAAATAATTTCGAATGTGCCTCTTCTGGAATACCGATTCCGGTATCTTCCACTCTTAGTACCGCTTTTCCAGCCTCTGATCGAGTTGATACTCGAATCGTTCCATGGTGTGTAAATTTAAATGCATTAGAGAGAAGATTCAAGACAATTTTTTCCCACATATCCCGATCAACTTCAACCCATTCACTCATTGGAGGACAATCAATAATTAATTTTAGATCTGAAAGTTCGGAAGCGGATGAAAAATTACTTGCCAGATCAGCTGTCAGTGCCGATAGATCTGTCGCCTCATACGCAGCTTTAGCACGCCCAGCCTCGATACGGGAAAAATCGAGTAATATATTGACCAGTTTTAGTAACCGTAAAGCATTTCGATGAATGATCTCAATATTGGATGTAATTTTATTGGATTCGAGATTTTGAGGTTTGGAAAGTAGCTCTTCGGCAGGAGTGAGCATCAGGGTCAGTGGAGTTCTAAACTCATGTGAAATATTTGAGAAAAATTCAGTTTTAAGTCGATCCATCTCTTTGAGTTTATCATTAAATTTAGAAAGTTCACTATTGGCATTTTTCAATTTTTGCTGCACTAAACCAAATGCATAACCCAAAAAAATAAACACCAATACCGATAAATAAGAAGCAATATTTGTTTTATTAAAAGAATAAGCTGGCGGAATAAAAAACCATAATACGATTAATGCGCTTATAAGCGATGAAATTAATGCCCCTCGCATTCCTCCGATCCATGCCATAAAAAAAACAGTCGGATAGAATAAAAACCAGACAAAAGGTTGAAAGTAATCCCACATAAGTGTTTGCACTATTAATGTACCAAAAGGAGCTATTACAGGCAAAACAAACGTTAAAAGAAGCTCTTTTTGAAGGGACGAGAGTTTCATGAATGAACCTTATCAATAATTAAAGCAGTTATTATACTATTGTATATAAAAATATTATATTTACTCCTATGCCGCTTCCAAATGATAAATCACATAATAATTAGTCACAATTCCTAAAAAGATTCTATTTTAAAAATTGTTTATATAAACAACTAAACTACAAAAAAATCATCTCAACTGATTTATTTTTAACACAAACTCAACCTCAGCTTTTGACAATCGTAGCTCTTTGGCAATCACATCCACCTCTAACCCTTGATTATAGCGACCGATTACCTTTTCATCATCCAAACCGCTTATCGATGTCGGTAGCGATAGATTACGAATTCGCTCTTCTAAATAATGCAAACGATTTTCTGTTTTTTCTTTATATGCACCAAAAGCTCCCTCAATGTGTCCTAATGACTCCATGATCGGTATTGACAGCTCATTCATATCATGACCGCGCTGTTCCTGTGCTCTTTTGGTGGTTGCAGGAACACTCTCTTGAAGAGAAGTAAGTATCTCCACTTCAGCGGAGAGTCGCTTTTCTATTTTGTACACTTCACGGTGCAGCTCTTCGACAGCATGAGCGATGGAGCGAAATTTACTGTTGGTTTCATTCTCTTTAGTCACCGAATAATAAATAAGCCCAAGAACCAAAGCAGCCAGAGCAATCAGTACTAATTCGATCCCAAATGTCATTCAAGTCCTTTTAAATGGCGAATCATACTGCGCTCACGGGCTGTCATGTAAACCGCCCATTCGTTGACATCTTTAACATGCATTCGGGTAATTTTTGCCAATGTTGGTGAAAGGGCTTCAAAATACAGCGGAGTCTCACGGCGTGGAAGAACCGGCAATTCAACCCGTCCATAATAAAGCTTTGAAGTCTCCAAAAGTGGCTGAGAGAGCTCAAAGTGCTCTAATCCAATCTTCTCAATTGTTGCATTCATCCCAAGGGGGAGACGTTTAGGAGCATTGCCCAGAATAAGATTTTCCAAACGATCCATTTTTCGGTACAGTTCAACAATCAGATGCAACACAGCAGGATCGCTCTCACTGGTCTCACCTTTGACTTTGGCACTTCTAAGCCATTGTCCTATTGCATCATCGTCATGCTCACTGATACCGTTAAACTCTTTTTCAAACTCATCACTATTGACTTCCAAAAAATCATACACTATCTCCAAAGAAGCTTCGACTAATCGTATGTTGCTCATCGTATCACCTTATCTAAAATTACACATCCAAAAAAGACAAATCCTAAATACCCGTTAACCGTAAAAAAAGCCCGGTCAATCGTATTAAAATCTTTGCGAACCAAATAATGTTCATATCCTAACATAAGAATTGACAAAAGTACGCCCAATTGCGCAACACTTCCTAAATTGGCTTCATGAACAAACAGCCCCCAAAATAGAATGGTTAAAAAATGAAAATATAAAGAGAGATTTAATGTCACTCGACTGCCGTACCGCGAGGGGATTGAGTGAAGTTTGTTGGTTATATCGAATTCCATATCCTGTAAGGAGTACAGCAAGTCAAATCCTGCTACCCAGAACATTACCCCTATGCTGAGATATATCGACCACAATGGCACGAATGCACTCACAGCAATTGCTCCCGCCATTGGGGCAAGTCCCAAAGAGATACCCAGCACGATATGCGCCATGGAACTGAAACGTTTAAAATAGGAGTAGCTCAGTAAAACGATAAGGACAGGAATACTCACCGCAAATGCCAACTCATTGACCATATACGCTACAGCCACAAATACTACTGCGTTTACTGCCGTAAAAATGGCAATAGATGAACCATCAAGCCGTCCATCGACACTAGGACGATTAGCAGTGCGAGGATTATGAATGTCATACGCTCTGTCAACATAGCGGTTAAATCCCATTGCCGTATTGCGTGCACTGATTGCTGCTAATGCCCCCAAGATAAGAAGTTTGAATCCAAACCATCCATCCGCTGAAACTACCATTGCAATAAAGATAAAGGGGAGAGAAAAAACGGAGTGCTGAAACATCACCAATTCATTAAAATCTCGTAAACGTTTAGCGATCCTCTTCACTCATACCCTTTATCTGTTTTATTTATTTTATCGTAAAAAGACTTCAGGGTATAATACGTCTTATGAAACAACTCGCACTCATCGGCTCTACTGCATCAGGAAAAAGTGCTCTTGCCCTATCCCTTGCACAGGAGCACAATGCTCTTATTCTTTCCATCGACTCCTTGAGTATCTACAAAGAGATTGATATTGCCTCAGCTAAACCCTTTCATGATGAGCTTATAAGCGTTGAACATTTTGGTATCAATTGCCTCGCGCCCAATGAAACAGCAACAGTTTTTACCTTTATCGATGAATATCACCGTGCCTCTGAAGCTGCAGCATTACAAGAAAAAAACCTTATCCTTGTCGGGGGAAGCAGCTTTTATCTTAAAAGTATGATTGATGGGTTATCGTACATCCCTGACATTACCGATGAAACCAAATCTACCGCTGCTGAAATGTTGCATAATCTCGAAGAAGCACACCGTTTTTTATCCAAAATTGATCCTGTCACTATGTCTAAAATTACCCCTAATGATTCCTATCGTATCGAAAAAATGCTCCATCTCACTCTTCAAACCTCAACACCCCCCTCACAATGGTTTGAGGCACATCCGCCCAAGAGCATCATCACCCATTGCCCTATTCTCAATATCAATATTGATCGCCCCCTTTTGCGAGAGAACATAGCCTTACGGACGCAAAAAATGGTGCAAGAGGGATTGATTGACGAAGTGGCAGAACTTGAGCGGCTTTATGGAAGATCGCCCAATAGTATGAAAGCGATTGGAATAGTCGAAACATTGGAATTTCTGGATGGGAAAATAGACAAGCGAACCCTGATCGAAGAGATTTCAACCCATACCGGACAGCTTGCTAAACGTCAGCAAACCTTTAACAGCAATCAGTTTGAACTTCAAATAAGTGGTAGTGTAGATGAGCTGGGAAAAGCAGCGAATCGGATTTTTGAATAACTAGCACACTATAAAAAAACAAGCCAAAATCAAAAGGAATAACATCATTGTTATTTTGTAAAGTTTTGAATGGGATGGTCTTGTAACATTATCGTTAGTGCTTATTAAGCAGCTAACAATAATGTAATACAGATAGGGGAAGGTAAAGAAGACTGCGTTGGATAATTTTAACTATCCTGCTTATATTTTCATTAAGCAACTACAAATTTAACAAAATAGTTAAATTTAGTAACCATTATTTCTAAAATAATATTTTAGAAATCACCTTTAATATTGTTACACATAATTCAACCTTTACGTAATTAAGTATTTTTAACAATTTTTGAACACGAAGTATTCTATCATAAAAAATACAATATACAAGTTATCAATTTGTAGTGTTAGCTGAAAGCCACAAAACAAAGAACATAGCACATAAAAAACTTATGCACTTTCTAAATAATCGACAGCATTATAGCATGAAAAATATAATTACTAATATATTTTTCATCGTTTGTTTTTAGAAATCACCTTTGATATTATTCTTCATATCTAATCCTTACTAAAATGTAATTCTATGTACAAGTTCTATTCTCAAATTACACTGTATTCAATTTTTTCATATTGATGATCTTTATAGTATATCGTCCATTGATATTTTTTATAAAATATAGATTGAGTTTCAATTGTAGGATCAATAGTATCACTATCTATGTTTAATGTTGGCCTAATTTTAGATTTATCTATACCATTCCCATATACTTCTTCTTGAATTGTTATTATACGCACACCTACCGGAGCAACTGTAGTCGAGTAAGGTTTAGGGTCAATATTATCTTTGATTCGTTGAATATTTTCATCACTGTATGTATCTTTTGTAGTGGTTGAAAAAGATAAGGTTAAAAAATCATTTTCATCAAAAGTATCATCTATTGTGAAGCATACTTTAAAACCTTTTTCATCATCATAGTCACTATCTATCACGTTAAGAGGAGCATATCTATTTTCTTGTACTGGCTTGCCTTTTTTGGTTAAATTAAAATATATTGAAGAAAAAGAATAATCAGAAAATCTTTTATCAGGACCATTATTTTTAAAATACTCAAATTTTGGGTATTTGATATTTTGGCTCTCAGTCCAAGTTTCTGTTCTAAAAACAAACTTTCCCTTTTTAAAAAATCTAATATCAAGTTCAAAAGTACTAATTTCACTACCATTTTTAACAATAGTTTGAGTTATTCTACTTTCCTCTACAAAGTAATTTTTTTCCAAAATATTACTTTGTTCTAGTGTTCTATCAGATGCTAATATTTTATTAACTTCTTTTTGTTGCGTTATTAAAGCTTTTTTTGCTAATTTAATTGAAACTGTCTTATCATCATTGTAAGATATGCTAACAAAATTCTTTGCTTCCTGTATAGCCTTGAGAACATCTTTGATTTTATTGTCACTATATTTTCTCCAATTTCTCTGATCTACATCAAGTGTATCTTTTAAAACATTCATAAAAGCAGTAGATTTGATTATCACTTGAAAAATTGCAGCGGTTACTCCAGCGGAACCAAGCATTTTGAAAAGGGAAGCTAAAGATTCGATTACTTGAATCTTAAAGGTACTTAGGTATAGCCCCAGTAAATAGCTAATAATAGAAAGTGATATAATTATGGTAATTAACCAACCAAAATGTCCTTCTATTTTGTTGATATAGTTTTTTATTGTCTCCATTTTTCAACCTTATCCATTAATGATTAATTATATAGAAACTTATATAAATATTTGCAAGTAATTTTAGTCGATTCTTTTTATTTACTATACACTCTCTACTCTTGCGTACTCGAGAGTGTTCAGGATGTCTTTCATACTTCTTTTCCAGTATTTTTTATAAATAAACCTATGTTCCTGTAAGTTTTCTGCCAAAATTTCTGCTTTTGATAATTGAGAAAGAGTTTTCCAATCATTGTTGAATATGTATGTAGCATTACCTGCAAATGAATTAATTCATTGTAGCCTATAGTAGCTTATTTCATTTTTTATACCTACAACAATCCTAACGCATCCTTAGCCAGTTTCCCCCATGCTGAAGCTTTATCGGCTTTAATACTGGCACTGAATGCTGCTTTTGCTTCACTGTTATTTCCCATTTTCATTGCCAATGAGCCGATAAGATACTGCTGACGAGATTTTTTTTCGGGATTCATTTTCAGAGTATTTAATCCCTTGAGTATACTCAAAGCCTCTTTGTTTTTTTCCTGATTCATCAACGATTGCGCCAAAGTAAACTCAATAAATGGAGATTGCGTAGTGGTTGATGTTCTTATTTGCAATGCTATGACTTTATTAGAATAACTCTGTACCATTACATCGTCTTTTCTCTTTAATCCCAAAGAGACCATCTGCGAATAACGCTCTATGTCATTAAAATCAGCTCCAAATGCACTTTCACACCCCTTGATATATTTTATCATACCGACATCATCCGAACTGCGCTGTGCACTGTCAAACATCGTACGATAAATATCATTGAGCGGAGGATTCTTTTCTATTTCAAGCAAAGCTATAAGATCTTTTCCCCCTCGCAAAGCTTCAGCATATTCCCCCAATGAAAAATGAGTTTTTACCAATCGACTCAGCCATACCTGACGCTCTGGTATAGATTCTGACTTACCATGTTTTTGTGCCAAAGCCTTGGCAACCGAAAAGTTGCCCATATTCAGTGCACAATCAAACGTTAATCCATCCCACTGCGGTAACAGTTTAATTCGATACATTTTTTGCATAGAAAGTGCTTCAGCGCATTTTCCATCTTGGAGTTTTTTCTTGGTACTCTCAATGGCACTTTTAGAGATTAACGTATTGCTTTCAGGATATGCGGTAGTATCAAGTTTATAGAGATCATTTTCCATCTCCAGTATTGCCTCAAATTTTCCCTCTTTGAACAAAAGCTGTGCTTTTTTATACAGCGCTTTTTGACCTATGGAATCATTCCCGTAGCGTTCAATGAGATCCTCATATTTTTTTAGCCCTTTTTCTCCACTTGGTTCCTCTTTTTCAAAAAATAGACTATCTTTAGCCCGTCGCACTTCTGTAATTGCTTCACCGTAAGGAAAAAGTTTAATATATTCATTGAAAGTATCAAGGGCCTGAGCTTTTTTATCACCTTGAGCATACAATACTCCCAAATTTTTGAGCAGTGCTTGATGTTCTACTGATTTATAAGGGACACCTTTAATAAGGCTTTGTGTGATTTTTGCCGCACTAAGAGGATCTTTATGACTTTCCAAAATATCAATCATTTTTAGAGCTTCGGGACGCACTTCACTAAAATATTCAGGATTAACACGCACTATTTTATCAATGTACTCTTTTGTCTTCTGGGGATATTCCCCTCCTATAGATAGGCGTGCCAATTCAAACGCACAGGCAGAGGCTAGATTCACATCTTTGGTACGAGACAATGCTTCACCATAATATTTGATTGCTTTTTTTGAGCTTCCCTGAATTTCTAAATGTTTTGCCTTAAAATACATTCCTTGTGCGGCAAAAGGATCCTCTTCGTGTTCGGTAAACAATCGGTCATAAAAATAATCTGAATCGATATTCTGACCCAATTGGCCGTAGGCATTTGCACTGTACGCCAACACTTCAGCAATATTAGGATCACTTGAGTATTGACGGATAAACTGTTTAGAAAGGGCAAGCAATTGTTCATACTCTCCCAAATAATGCAAAGCACGAATTTGATACAGGATCAATTCATTGGCAAAAATCGTAGCAGGATATTTTTTTAATGTATCACGTGCGACAAACAAAACCTTGGAATAATCTTTTACTTTATACGCTTTTTTGAGCTCCATGTAGTCATTCACATCCTGAACGCTCTTCATTTTGATAGGATTGCCTTGCAGATCAAGTCCTCCCACAAAAGGGTAACTCTCTTTGGCTATTTTCATGGGAATATTAATAGCGTCTGGATTGGCTTTAACGTTTGGAAGCATAGGTAAAGTCTTGGCGTATCCAATGATCGTCCAGTGGTTGACGGGTTTCAGCTCAGATATATACACTTGAGGGTCATAGCGAAGATCAAATCCGATAGGGAAAAGGGCTATTTTCGTTTTTGGCGTGATAATAATCGAGGTAGGTGTTTGCGTGAAGTTAAAATGGCTGTTTGCAAGCAAGGGGATTGACCGCAGTTTTGTAGCATTGCACTCAATGCGGACAATCTCATCAAAATCATTTCGATCTGTACTGCATTGAAAGGGCTTTTTATCCCTTAGATGTAAAATACTGTAGTTTTCAGATGCCTCTCTACCGCTTTGGATTGAAAGCTCTAAAGCATTTAATGGAAGCCAAATGAATAGCAGCAAGAGCCATCGTATCATTAAGCCTCCATGTAATCTTTAATATCCGCTATTATACACGAATAATGTAATGACTTTTAACAATGGATTAACCGCAAATACTGCAAAGATAGTTCCAATCGCAGCAATACCGATAATCGTTTTAAGAGAAAGGGATGCGTTCATCAAATAATATTTCTGGTATTCGGCAATAGGCTCTTTCATAAACATAAATACGATGAGTTTAAGATAATAATACGCTGCAATTGCTGAGTTTAACGCCATAATAAGTGCAAGGACGGTATATCCGCCGCTTACGGCTGAACCTATCATGTATATTTTACCCCAAAAGAGTCCAAAGGGAGGTATCCCCGCAAGTGAGAGCATAAACAACGCAATCATAACAGCTGCCATCGGCATAGTTTTAACAAGTCCTGCAAACTTTTCATACGGATGATCCGAACTCTGCCCAGGAATAAGATTCTTTTGACGGCTTACCCACAACATCGAAAATGCACCCAAGTTGGTAAAACTAAACAGTGCCCAGTACAAGAAAAGTGCCGTGTTCGCTTGAGTCGTTCCAATTAAAATCGCCGCCATAACAAAACCGGCATGGGAAATCGAACTGTACGCCAACATCCGCTTAACATCGTTTTGTACCAAGGCCCAGATGTTGGATGCAGTCATCGTCACCACAACGGCAACATAAAGGACAACTTGAAGCCAAACAACACCACTGTGCACTAAAAATTCAAATAGGCGCATTGCAATAACAAACCCGGCAACTTTAGGGACAATCGACATATATCCCGCCAATGCTGCAGAAGAACCTTCATAGACATCAGGAGTCCATGTATGAAAAGGGACCATAGAGAGTTTAAACCCGATAGCCGCCAACAAAAAGACAACCGCAATAAGGACGAAACCGATATTGACATACTCATCTTTTGCAAGGGCAAGGGCAATTTGATTAATCTCAACCGATCCTGTGATCGCGTAAAAAATCATCGAACCAAACGCAAAAAAGCCTGCTGCCAATGCACCCATAGTGAAGTATTTGACAGCCGCTTCAAATGATTTAGATCGGTTATGAAGAGCAATGAGGGTATACAATGCTAAAGAAGCTGTTTCAAGTCCCACAAAAATCAAAATCAAATTATCACTGGCAACCATAAATTGGAAACCTGCAATCATGAACAAGAAGAGGGCAAAATACTCCGGATAGTTGTACTCATGAAACCGTTTAGACGTCATTGCTAACGGAATAAAAAGCATAGAACCTGCAACGATAATAATTTGAGACAAAATTGAGAGACCGTCAATAAGCATCATGTCAAACATTCCAAGAACACTGCCGTTTTTGAGGAAAATATTTCCAAAATCAATAACGGCTCCCAAATCAAGCAATAAGAAAAGCAAACTTACCATAACATAGAGAGACTTGTGGAGTCCCTCTTTCATTAAATCAATACATAAAATAGCCAACGCACCCGCAATAGCTATAAGCATTGGAGCCATTGTTGTAACATGAAGCGACGCTAGAGAAATAGAAATTGGCGCTAACATTAGTGTGCCTCCTGCGTTGAATTCAATCCCGCCGAATGGGCAAGATCAGGGATTCGCTGTTTTGCTTCTGCAGTTTGCGCTTTATCGTGCATCAATTGCACAATAGCTTCAACACTGTTGTTAATCGGCACAAGAAGCGGTTTTGGATAGACACCCAACCATATTGCTACTATTACCAATGGAACAAGACCGAGCAATTCAGTACGATTGACATCTTTAAGGTTTTTATTCTCTTCTTTGGTTACGGTTCCAAAAAATGCTTTTTTATACGCACTGAGCATATAAATAGCACCCACGATAATCGCCGTACCTGCTACTAAAGTGTATGAATGAGACTGCTTGTAAAAACCAAGCAAGCTCAAAAATTCACCCACGAAGTTGATGGTAAGCGGCAATCCTACTGATGCCATCATCATAATACCAAAGATGGTCGCATAGCGGGGCATAACCGATGCCAATCCGCCAAATTCAGACATGAGCTTCGTATGACGGCGATCGTAAATGACTCCGACAAGCAAGAACAAAGCCCCAGAAACAACCCCGTGTGCAATCATCAAGAAAACCGAACCGGTAATTCCCTCTACGTTCATTGCAAAGATTCCCAGAATAATAACACCCATGTGCGATACAGAACTGTATGCAACCACTTGTTTAATATCTTCTTGTGCGTAGGCGACCATCGCCGTATAGACAATCATCACAATCGCAAGGATAGCAATCGGAAACATAAAGGCTACCGATGCATCCGGAAAGAGCGGCAGTGAAAAACGGACGAAAGCATACGTTCCCATTTTAAGCAAAATAGCCGCAAGAATTACCGAACCGATGGTTGGTGCTTGACCGTGTGCATACGGGAGCCACGTATGAAATGGAAACATAGGGACTTTGATTGCAAATCCGAAAAAGAAGGCTGCAAACAGCCACATTTGAAAATTGACCGGGAGAATCAAGCGATACCACTCTAAGAGCGAGAAGCTCCATTGACCGGTTGCCTGATAGTAAAAGTATGCCATAAACAGCATTCCCACGAGCATTATCAATGAACCTGTAAACGTATAGAGGAAAAATTTGATCGACGCATAAATACGAAGAGGTCCGCCCCATGCACCGATGATATACAACATCGGAATAAGCGATAATTCCCAAAAAACGTAAAAGACAATTGCATCAAGTGCGGAGAATACCCCTATCATCGTCATCTCTAAAAAGAGCAACGTAATAATCAAATCTTTTACACGACGTTTCTCTGTTAACGAAGCGATACCAATCAACGTAAAGAACGCGGATAAGATAATAATAAAGAGGGAAATACCATCAATACCCACTAAATAGCTGATACCAAACGCCGATACAAGCGGTGCCATCTCCATAAATTGCATCCCTGAGGTCATCGGGTCATACAAACTCCACAACCACAGCGATAGAAAAAATTCGATTGCCGCTACGGTAATTCCGTACGCGCGCGCACTATCTTTGTGTACTACAAATCCTAACATTGCTGCCAATGCCGGGAAGAAAATCAAAATCGATAAAATATGTTCTTGCATCAAATTCTCCTTACATTGCCTGCAGGTTGACTGCGTTATAACCCGCAGTAAACGCCACAGCAAGTACCAATAAAACCACTAAACCAATAACCATCCAACGAAGCATGCTTGAGAGATTACCGTTTTGCATTGTATGTGTTTTCTCACCTGTTTGGTAAATCATATTTGCGATTCCATCCACGGTTGCATCGACGATTTTAAGATCAATTTCTTTCCATGCAAGTTTAGAGAGTTTTAAATATGGTTTTGAAAACACTTCATCATAAATTTTAGGGATAAAATATTGGTTATAAAGCAGTTGATAGAAGAACCCTGATTCAACTTTTTTATCCACTTTAACCGCTTTGGCATACTTTTTATACGCATACGCAATCGCAAGGATAACAAACAGTTGTGTACCGATTGTCATAATCCAAAACGTCGTGTGATTATGTATATGGTACGTCACAGCTGGCAAAAGATGGGTTACCATCAGATAATACGGAGTTTTAAATGCCATACCGGCAATGACTGCCAAGACTGCCAACGGTGCCATAGCGTACAACACAAAAGTGTAAGCTTCATGGGGATGAATACCGTGCTCTAAATGTCTTTCATTACCATGGAAAATCAATGCTACAAGACGGAATGAATAAAATGCCGTCAAGCCCGCCGTGAGCAACAATACCGTATAAAGAACATAGTGGTGTTCTACAAATGCCACTTCTAAAATAAGATCTTTAGAGAAGAAACCTGCCAATGGATAAATGCCTGCCAGTGCAACCGATGCCAACGTCATAAGTATCCATGTCCATTTCATCGATTTTTTCAAACCGCCCATTTTAAAAGGATCAAGCTCATCGTGCATCGCGTGCATAACGTTACCCGCACCCAAGAACAATAATGCTTTGAAAAACGCGTGAGCCATCAAATGAAATAATGCCACCCAATACGCACCCAACCCAGCCGCTACAAACATATACCCCAGTTGTGAAAGAGTTGAGTAGGCAATAATACGTTTCATATCGCGGTTAACCAATGCCATGGTCGCTGCAAACATTGCGACAAATGCCCCCAATGATGCAATCGCGGTTCCCACTTCCGGAATCAAACTATAAATCGGATTAGCACGAACCACGAGATAAACTCCTGCCGTAACCATTGTTGCGGCGTGGATAAGTGCCGAAACAGGAGTAGGTCCTTCCATCGCATCCGCAAGCCATGTATGGAGCGGAAATTGTGCCGATTTACCCATCGCACCGATAAAGAGGAAAATACCAATCCATGTGATGATATGCATTGGAAGAGTTCCAATATTGGCAAAAACCACATCGTACTGTAATGATCCAAGATTCCAATACAGCATAAAGATACCGATTAACATTGCCAAGTCGGCAATACGGTTCATAATAAAGGCTTCATTGGCTGCCCATGATGCTGATTCTTTATGATACCAAAAACCAATAAGGAGCCAAGAACATAAACCAACCCCTTCCCATCCGATAAAGAGTCCCAAAAAGTTGTCACTCATAACGAGTATCATCATCGAGAAAACGAAAGCGGAGAGATACGAGAAGAAGCGGTTAAACCCTTTGTCATGATCCATATAACCAATCGAGTAGATGTGAACGACCGTAGAGACAATGGTAACAACCATCATCATGGTAACGCTCACCTGATCGACAACAAAACCAAAAGGAATATACAAATCTCCTGCGGCTATCCATGTCATCATCTCAACATGAACCGTATGACCTGACATAACATAACTGAGCAAAAATGCACTGCTCACAAATGAGATAAAAAGAAGTCCGGAGGTAACAAGACCCGTAATGACTGTTTTAGGTGATGCACCAAAAAGTGCTGCAAACAGTGAACCCACCAACGGAGCAAACAGTGCAATGTATAAATAAACTTCCATGTGTCCTATCCTCTCATCGATGTCATTTGATCAAGATCAATCTTACCGGTACGTTTGTACCATACGATAAGAAGACCCAAACCTACGGCTACTTCAGATGCTGCGATTGCAATAATGAAGAATGCAAACATCTGTCCTGTATAATCCCCGCGATAATGGGAAATTGCTGCCATGCCGATATTAACTGCATTCAATAAAATTTCCGTCGAAAAAAAGAGCATCAGCAAATTTTTACGGCGCATCACCCCAATCAAACCAATAGCGAACAAGAGGGTTGATAGAACCAAATAGTGCGTTAGTGTAATTTCCATTAGTGCGCCCCTTCTTCTAATGTTTCACTTACTGATGAAGCATGCATTAATGCAATTTCTTCTTCTGCCATAAGCGTCAATGATTTGTCCATTTTTTTACCGGCCAAAACAATACCCGCAATCATTGCAACCAATAACATAATAGCTGCCAACTCGAAAGGGACTAAATATTTTGTAAACAGCACCATTCCTATAGCTTGTGTATTTCCAACAGCTAAGTCAATCGGATAATGAGCTTCCAAATTCGTCGTAACAATAGGTGCTAGAACGATAAACACAACCAATACTGCTGCAAAAGCTCCAAGAACTATCACAAAACGTGGATTGGAGCGCTTTTCAATCACATTGCGGGTTGTGTCAAAGAACATCATACCAAACGCATAGATTGCCATAACGGCACCGGTGTAAACGATGATCTGGATCGCACCCAAAAAGTCAGCACCCAAAATAAAGAAAAAGGCTGAAATAAAAATCATCCCTGCTGCCATTGCAGTCAAGGCATACAGTGCTTGAGAGGTCATCACCGTAATGGTAAACATCACCGTGATAAGCGTCGCAAACAGATAAAAAGCGATAGCTTCAAACATAGTGTCTCCTTAATACGCAAGAGGCGTTTTAGTAACGCTCTCGTTAGGGTTAATGGAACCAAAGCCTGGATACTCTGTTTGCTGACCGGATGTTAAGAAATCAAGCGGGGTGAGCATATCGTCTTTAATCACGAAATGGGAACGTTGTTCGGAACCGTTTTCGTACCGTTGTCCATGAACGATAGCCAGTTCAGGACACACTTCCGCACAATAACCGCAAAAGATACAACGACCAAGGTTAATACTGTACTCGGTCACCTCTTTACGGCTGTTTTCATCGATTTTTGTGTCCATACGGATACAATCAGAGATACAAATTTTTTCACATAATCCGCATCCGATACAACGCTCATATCCTGATTCCCACAAACGCAACAGTTTATGCACCGCACGGTAGCGTGGACCGATAGGGAGTTTTTCAAGCGGGTATTTAACCGTATGAATATTAAATTTAACCAACTCACGCATAACTACCCATAAACCGACAAACAATTCACCTCTAAAGGTACGCTTGACTACTTGTTTAAACTTATCCCATCCTGTGGTTGGATACTCTTCAATATCAACATAATAATAAGGACTTTGCTCACTTACGTTACGATCATTCAATGGTTCACTATGCATCCATCCCTCCTTAAAACATCATCACAAGACCGGTGATCACGACATTGATCACGGCTATTGGCATTAATACTTTCCAGCACAACCACATCAACTGATCCGGTCGAACATCTGGCCATGCGGCACGCGTCCAGAGGAAAAAGAAGAAGAAAAATGCAACTTTTAGAAGCAGTTGAAATGCCCCTGCAATCGTCCCATCACCAAAACCGCCCAAGAAAATGATTGCGATTACAAACGAGATAAAGAACATATTTGCATACTCGCCAATGAAGAAAAGACCCCATCGCATACCTGAATACTCAGTTCCAAATCCGTCAATAATCTCGTGGTCATTAGCAACTAAGTGAAACGGCGTTCGTCCTGTCTCAGCAAACGCTGCAATCCAAAAGAGAATAAATGCGACCGGCTGCGACCAGACTATCCAATTGCCGATTCCGCCTGCTTGATAGTTATTAATGTCTACAAGCGACAACGACCCTACCATCATCAAAGGTGCAAGTAATGAAAGTCCGCTGATTACTTCGTATGAAATAAATACAGCTGCACTGCGCGCTGCTGAAATCAATGAAAATTTATTCGCCGATGCCATACCGCCCAGCAACGGACCATATAACCCGATAGCCATCACACCCAATACGTACAAAATACCGATATTGACATCCGCAACAATAGGGTGAACGGTATACCCGAATGCGGTAAACTGAGGCCAAAATGGGATAGCAGCTGATGCCATAAACGCCGTTGCCGCTGTAATAACAGGAGCAATTTTAAAGATAGGCTTCACTACATTTTGAGGAATGATGTCTTCTTTGGTAAAAAGTTTAATCCCATCCGCCGCTACTTGGAGCAATCCAAAAGGCCCGACGTGCATCGGTCCAAGACGACGCTGCATAAATGCCAATACTTTACGCTCAAAATAGGTACCCAACCCAGCAAGTGCCGAGAACACTAATAAAATAACGACGATTTTGACAATCGTTTCGATGATAAATGCCATATCCATCTTCTACACCTTTTCAATCGTTACATTACTAAAGCGATAACCGCCAAACAATGCACTGGAATTAATTTTTGTATCAAACGTCGGGAGATACGTTATATCTCCGTTAATTTTTGAATCGCTAACAACGGCAACAATTATCTCACCTTTAGGGGTTTTGACACGTACGTTATCGCCTGAGCTCAAACCATTGCTGCTCATAAACTCACTCGATGCGTATAACCCACCCTCTTGTGCCAATTGATGTGTACGCGCCGTAAACGGTGTAAACTGCAACACGGGGTTGGCAAGATAGACAACCGAAGTTCTCATAGCCACTTTTTCATCAAATGCTTGAACATTTTCATCTTCACCAATAGCGACAGATTGTGTATCAAGCACATATCCGCGAACTTCTTCACCCGCATTGCTGTAATGATTTGGCAAGGTATCAAATTCAACGGCTTTAAATCCTGCACTTACAGGAAGCTGTACAGTATAATCAACGGTCAAAGCTCTGCTTACCCCAAGGGCAGAAGCAATGTCATTAAGAGTATATCCACCAAAGGCAAGTGCCACATTGGTTGGATTAACACGTTTATCGATGCTCGTCAACGTCCCTTCTTGTTGGTTGAGAGCCGGCATATCCAAATCACCATTTCCCAATGCACTTAAGGTGAAATCTCCTGCTGTATTATAACCAATTGTGTATTCACCCGCCTTCTCATCAAGGTTACAAATAAGAGCAACTCCTAGGGTATTCGCAAGATTGGGAATCATGGTTACATTAAACGCCGTATACTTCTCAATCAACGCAACCAGTCGTGCACAATTTTGCGCATTAGGGTGAGTATAAAGATCTGCTCCCACCATAAGAGAAAATTTCTCTTTTTTTGCTAAATATTTTGTGAGTATTTCGGTAAAGTTAGCCGGTGCATTCAAAAGTCCCAAGAGAGCGTTATCATCCACTTGAACTTCTTTTGAAACTTTTTTCTTTACAGTTTTTGTGACCTCAACGCTTTCCTCTTCCTCAACACCTGTCTCTTCATTAAGAACTTTTTTAATGACTGTTTCGGTCACTTTTTCATCAACGGTCTCTTCAACCGTAACCGTTTTCATCGAATGAAAGGTTGACAGATACTCAGTAACGGTCAATGGCATTGCGGCTTTATCGCCGAATAAATCAAGCATCAAATACAATGCTGCTTCTTCCATCATCGGTGCGTGATTGATTTGCGTTACGTTTTTGGACATATCTTGGATAACAGGGTCATTCATCGGGTGAAAATACAATCCCGCACCTTTGTTCATAGAGAGGGCATTGTTCATCGCAAAACGGGCATTAGGGTTGTCAGTTTTTAGGGCTGATCCAATAGATACAACAAAATCAGACTCATGTATCTCTTTGAGGTTACCGCTGTAAAGTGATCGTCCGGTGATGCAACCATAACCATCAAGGAAGTTTTTAAACACACGTGCTTCATCATTGACGAGTTTGACTCCAAGCTTCTCTTTGAGACGTTGTAAAATCATCGCCTCTTCGTTGGTAATCGTTGAGGTAAACGCAATCGTATCTGCTTTTTTGAAGGCTTCAATTGCTGCATTAAATGCAGTGACATTTTTGGTAGCATTCGCATTTTGGAAATCGTATCCATAACGTCCGGCACCGCACAGCGAAACATAGTTCCACTCATTTTTAACGCGGTAAATCTTAGCATCATGATTGGCAATATCAGTATGTTTAATGTCATAACTAATCTGACAACCCGCACTGCAATGGGCGCATGTTGCTGGGATTTGGGTATGCTCCCACGCATTCGAAGTGTACTGATAATCACTGCTCACCAAAGCTCCAACCGGACAGACGGCAATACATTCACCACAGTCCGTACAATCAAGCGTAGTTCCTGCATTTGGAGCAATAAGCGATTTATTGAGCTTATTCCACATTGCATAAGCATCTTTAGGCATCGATTCTTTAAATGTCGCATCAATCGCATCGCCACCGCGAGCAACCGTAGAAAGGGCAGCATCGCCTATCATATCTTTACACACAGTAACACATCGTTCACAGACAATACACAAGGAAGGATCATAATGGACAAGACCCCAATCTTGTGCAGGTCTGTGTATATCGGCAATAGAGAAATGTTGCTTATCCACACCCATCTCTAAAGTATAGTTTTGAAGTTCACACTCTCCCGATTGGTCACATACGCCGCACTCTAAAGGATGATTAACGTCATATACTTCCATGATGGCACGTTTTTCTGTTTCAATCGTATCGGTACTGGTGTTGATCTCCATTCCCTCTCTTGCTTTTGCATTGCACGCATAGACTTGTTTTCCATCTGCTTCTACCAAACAAATACGACACGCCAAGGTTGGTGAGCAGCGCGTTAGATAACAGATAGCAGGGATAAATATCCCATTGGCGCGCGCCGTATTGAGGATAGTTTCCCCCTCTTGCGTCTGTACCTGTTTGCCGTCTATGGTTATCGTTATTTCATTCATGATTTAACTCCCCATCCTTTTAAGTTTTATTTTCTCAAATCGGTAATTCTCATGCGCTCCGCCAAAAGCAATATCATAGGTAGGGAAAAGGGCGATGGTCCCTTTGAGTGTCTCATCAAGCACAAATACTCTTGCCCCCGCATATCCCTCGATAGTGACGCTGTCTCCATCACTGATGCGAGCTGCTGTCGCAAACTGCACCGAACCGCGCAGTGATGTATCCATCTCTAGTTGAGATGTCCGCGCAGTATAAGCATTAAACTGATTAACCGGATTACAGCGATACACAACCGTTCCATTAAACTCCGGCAAATCATCAATGGCTTCCAGTTCCCCTTCTACTGCAACATCCATTGTCTCAAGCATGTATCCGCGATTATCTTCACCCAATCCTCCGTAAAAATTACCTAAAGCATCAAATCCTATTGCTTTAAATCCTTTTTGAATCGGTAATTGCACCGTATAATCGATAGTATTAAGAGCTTTTACTCCAAGTGATGAAGCAATATCATTAAGACAATACCCTTCAAAAGCCACTGCGACATTGGTGGAGAGAAGTTGATAATTAATACTTACAAATGTCCCTTCTTGCTGGTTCAAAGACGGCATTGCCAATACACATTCACCCATGGAGCCGATCACAAAATCTCCTTGCGCATTGTAACCCACAACATCGGCACTCTCTTCATCCCTATCCAAATCACAGATAAGCGATACCCCTACCGTATTGACCGTTTGAGGAAGTACGATCAGTGAAAAATCGGTATGCATTTCAATCAAGGCACACAAACGGGCAATATTATCTGCCCGTTTATGGCTCAAAACATCCGACCCAATAATGAGCGTTTTACGTTGTGCACGGCGTAATGATTTTAAAATTTGAGCAAACTCTTCATTCCCCACATTGGACTCGGCGCACAAGTACCCCTCGTCCAAACTCTCTAAAAAGGCTTTTATCGCATTGTCTACATCACACCCTTCTAAAAGAGTTTGTGTGAGCATTGCTATAACGCCCTCTTCAGAACCCGCTTCATAGCGTACATTCTGAGTCACAACGTTTTGCAAGAGCACATCTTCGAGCGGGTGCATGTAAATAATCTTTGCACCGTTATGGCGTGCAGCAGTGGTCATCGCGTAACGAACGGCAGGGTTATCCGTACTGATACGTCCGCCCAGTACGATAATCGCGTCACTTTGAGCAACGGCATCCAATGTTCCGCTAAACGCACTCTTGCCACTCATAGAGCTGTAAGCGTCCATAAATGATTGATATGCTCTAGCCTCTTCGTTGAACAGTTTAACACCCAGTTTTTCTTTGAGACGTTGTAAAATCAAGGTCTCTTCATTGGTAATCAATGAGCTAAAACGGATTGCTTTTGCATTTTTAAACGCCGAAACTGCTTTTTCAAATACGCTTTCCTCTTTGGCTGCTTGAATATCAAAATCAAATCCGAAACGTCCTGCCCCGCACAACGTTGCTACTTCAAAATTATTCGTAACACGGTAGATTTTTTGCTTTGCCCCAAGTAAGTTCGAGGTATGGCGCACTTCATAGGTCAGTGAACATCCTGCTGAACAATGGGCGCATGTTGCCGGTATTTGTGTTAATTCCCATGCATTTGCACTGTATTGAAACTTCGAGCTCACCAATGCCCCCACGGGACACACAGCAATACATTCACCACAGAAAGTACAATCAAGAGTCTCACTGTTTTTAGGAATGACCGCCGATTTATAGCCGCCAAACTGAAGTTCAATCGCATCATCTCCGATAATCTCATTACAGACGTGAACACATTTTTCACATAAAATACATAAAGACGGATCGTAATTAATCAATCCCCAATGCTCGATTTTACGATGTTGTTCTTTGGCACTGAAATGTTGTGTCGATACCCCAAATTCCAATGTTTTATTTTGGAGATCACATGCACCTGATTTGTCACACACACCGCACTCTAAGGGGTGATTAACATCGTACATACGCATAATATTGGTGCGCTCAGTCTGTAATCTCTCAGAATCGATTGTTACTGCCAGCCCTTGCGTCGGAGGAGTTTGACAGCTTAGAATCAATCCATCGGTTTTATCAGTCTCAACAACACACAAACGGCACGATGCGCACGGAGTCGTTTTCTCAATATAACACATCGTCGGGATATAAAATCCTGCTTTACGTGCCGCTTGAAGAATTGTTTCACCTTTTTTTGCCGTTACGGGTTGGTTGTTTATCGTAAATTCTATCATCCCGCCCTCCATTAGTGTGCGACCATTGCTATGTAATAACAACGCATACAGCGCTGAGCCTCAGACATCGCTTCTTCTTGGGTAAGGGCATATTTCACTTCACGATTATTATCACGACGCTCCTCCACGGTGAGCACTTCACTGTGTTGACGCGGTAAACCCGGAAGCCACCCTTGGATCTTCTCTTTTTTATCATAGACTTTGAGCTTACGAAGATGGTCTTCCATAATCTCATTATCCGCAAGGGTAATTTCACCGTTCACTACATATCTTGACATCACGGATGCGGCACGTTTTGCTTGCCCAACCGCATTGACTATCGTCATCGGACCGTATTCACAGTCACCCGCCGCAAAGATACCTTTGCGCGAGGTCATATAATCTTTCCCATTGGTTTTAATCGTTGCCCATGATGTGCGCTCAATCTCCCACTCTTCGGGTATAAGCTTCAAATCGGCACTTTGAGAAACAGCAGGGATAAGATAATCACACGCCATTTCAAACGATGCACCCTCAATTTTTTCCAACGTAGGGCGACCGCCGTCGGGATTAGGCACTAGCTCAAATCTATCAATCAACAACGATTTTAAAACATTGTTTTCATCGCGCATTTCAGCAACTGCCGAGTGGAAAATAAATTCGACTCCCTCTTCAACTGCTTCATGATACTCTTCATAGGTCGTATTATTGATAATCGTTCTCTCATCACGTCGATAGATCATTACCACTTTTGCTGCATTCGCACGGATCGAACAGCGCACTACGTCCATAGAGGTAAATCCGCCTCCGACACAGACAACTGTTTTACCAGTCAAATCAACATAATCTTTATCCAGCATGTGTCTTTTTTGATCTGCTTCGGGAACCATAATTCCGTATTTGACTTCGAGATTGACTTTATCAAGAAAATCAATTGCTCCCCAATATCCTTGAATATCGGCACGTTCGTTTTCACAATAGACTTTTTTCGAGATACGTGTACCCGTTGCAACCAAAATTGCGTCATAATCGTTCTCATACTGACGCATCATATCCGCCGTTACTTTCGTATTGGTGATAAAATTTACCCCAAGATCACGTACCGCTTTAATGTCTTGATTGTATTTGTCAACCGGCATACGGTATTCTGGTACTCCGACTGCAACTTCTCCGCCTAAAACAGGAAGCTCTTCGTACACATCCACATCAATTCCATCCAGTGCAAGATAATACGCACCCGTAAGTCCTGCCGGACCTGACCCGATGACGGCAACTTTTTTACCGATTGAAGGCTTTTGCTCATACGGATGGAAAAAGCCGAATCCGTGATCGGTCTCATAATCGGCACCCAGGCGTTTGAGCTCCATAATCGAAATCGGTTCATCCAAATTCGTACGGCGGCACTCCGTCTCACACGGATGAGGGCAAACACGTCCGCATGTGTGTGCGAGTGGCATCGTCTGACGTGTTGCCATCAACGAATCATCAAAACGCAAATCACGTACACCTTCGATGTATGCGGGAATATCAACATGCGCAGGGCACGCATCCATACACGGTGCTGTAATCTTTGCAATATAATTGGTATCTTCCATATGGTAATGCTTAGATGCTTTTTGCTCTACTATGCATGCCATAAATTCGGCTTCAAAATGGTTCATCAAGTCCAGCAATGGAGTCGGAACGGTTTTCCCAATCTCACATTTAGAGGTTTCTTGCATTGTACGTGAAACCTCTTTGAGGTGTTCCATATCCGATATAGCACCCTCACCGCGAGCAATTTTATCAAGGAGATCGTACAAAATACGTCCACCCCATCGCCCCGGTGCACAGCGACCGCACGCTTCTGAATAGACTTGATATTGCGCTGCATATTCCGTAGCCAAACGAACAACATCGACATCAGGGTTAAAAAGGGCAAGACCGTCCCAACCGATAAACGCTTTCGAATGAGAGTGCTCATTGTACTGCTCAGGCAGATTATACGCAGAAACTTCCCACTCTGATTCGGGTTTACCGATGTTGTTGATCTGCTCTCCGCGCCATGTGGAGAAATAGACTTTACTCACTTTTAGTCCTTACGCTTGACCACGATGGTCCAATCGGCTTCATTGAATTTCAATGAATTTGTCATCTCATAGCCATTTTCTTTGACCACGTCAGCACTGCGCTGTATGGGTGAAAAATCACCAATCTCAAATAAGAAAATCAAAACCTCTTTCGGGTCTTTCTCCTCTTTCATAATCTCAACCATACGGTTATCAAAAGCACCTTTGAGGTGACGAAGGTCATAACGTTTCATAAAGGTCCTTTTTAACGGTCAACTTCACCGAAGACGATATTGGTCGTCCCGATGATGGATACTACGTCAGGGATATAATGCCCCGGTAACAAATCTGTCAAAATACCTGTGTGCCAAAACGATGGAGCACGAAGTTTGAGACGATACGGATAGGCTCCACCTTGGCTATTGATGTAATATCCAAGCTCCCCTTTTGGTGATTCGGTTGGAATATAGACCTCACCTACCGGCGGACGCATCCCCTGTGTCACAAGAACAAAGTGCTGCATCAATGAGTAGTTTTGAGTCATAATATCCAGTTTTGGTGCTGAGATATATTGCGGGGCATGGGCCATCAATGCAGGTTCGGTATCCGGGTACATATCCAGTACCTGATAGAGAATTTTTGCCGATTCACGCATTTCTGCCATGTAGAGTTTATAACGGGCGTAGTTGTCCCCTTTGTCAGAAACAGGAACATTAAACTCTACTTCGTCGTACAATTCGTACGGCTCTTCTTTACGAATATCCCACTCCACACCTGAAGCACGGAGCATTACCCCTGAACATCCCCAACTCAATGCCATCTCTTTAGAGATAACTCCCACATTTTCCATACGCATCAACCAAATACGGTTGGTATCGAGTAAGTCTTCGTAGTCTTTGATATTTTCAGGCAATTTATCCAAAAATTTACGCAAATCACCGATAAAATTATCCGGCAAATCCAATGGAACTCCACCGATACGAACCGCAGAGTGGGTCAAACGTGCACCACAATAATCTTCAATCAAATCCATCAAATACTCGCGCTCACGGAATGCGAACAAGAATACGGTCATTGCTCCAATATCCAAAGCCGTCGTTGCCAACCAAAAAAGATGCGACATAAGACGGTTGGTTTCGAGCAACATCATACGGATAACCTTCGCACGACGCGGTACTTCAAGACCGATTAAACGCTCAACTGCAAGGGCAAAACCGTAGTTATTTGAGCTGGATGCGATGTAGTCCATACGGTCAGTGGTCGGCATAAACTCATTGTAAATCATATTCTCAGCCATCTTCTCCATACCACGGTGAAGGTATCCGATGTCCGGATGCGCTTTGGTAATTTGCTCTTGCTGCATGTGAAGCATAAGGCGCAATTGTCCGTGGGCCGAGGGATGTTGAGGTCCGAAGTTAAGGATCATCTCATTATCGACGCGATCAAACGTAATGTTTTCAAAAAAGGGTCTAAGGCGATTGGATTGTTGCATTCATAGCTCCTTAACGGTGGCGATCAGAGATTACAACACTCTTCTGCGCATCAAATTTTTCGATCATAAATACACCTTCATTTTCTTGATACACGAGTGGAGTATCCGGCTCACCATGAGTAATATCCGTACCGCGTGGAACTTCGTGACCAAGACGTGCGAAACGCTCCGTATCGTAACGGTCAATTCGGGCAGGATCTCGGTTTTCAGGCCCGATAATTTCACGGGCCTCTTTACCGAAAATTTTATCGACTTCATACCATGCCGCAAACTCATCCCCTTGAAGCGGATAGGTTTTACGTAACGGGAATCCTTCCCAGTCATCGGGCATTAAAATACGTTTCATAAACGGATGGTTATTAACCACTACACCGAACATATCGTACATTTCACGCTCTGACCAATCGGCACTTCGGAAGAGCTTTTCAACGCTTTGAATTGACTCTTTTTCGCTGATTTTACATTTGATGCGGAGGCGTTTACGTTTGGACATACTCAACATTTGATAAAAAATCTCAAATTTTCCTTCGGATGCCAGCCAATCAATCGCACTCATTTCGGAGAGCTGATTGTATTGGCGCTCATTTTTGAGCATTTCAATAACGGCGAAATTATCGTGCGCATTGATGACAACTACCATTTGCTCAACTTGGATATACGCATCCAAAACCTCAAATTTTGCTTTGATTGCTTCAAGGTCGGCTGCAAACACTTCATCACTGCTCACATCATGTTTCGCAACTTGCGGAGCGACCCAATAACGATCGGTATAATACGGCTTCTTTTGTACGTTGTCTTTGGGAGTATAGGCTCTCATTACATCAACCTTTTTGGCTTTTGAGCACGAGATGCACTCTCACGACGAATTTTTTGTTGAAGCATCATTACGCCATATTGCAATGTCTCAGGACGTGGTGCACATCCTGGAAGATACAAATCAACAGGGATAACACGGTCTACTCCCTGAACCGTAGAGTAGGTATTAAACATCCCGCCCGTATTTGCGCATGAACCCATGGAGATAACCCATTTTGGTTCTGTCATTTGGTCATACAAACGGCGGATAAATTCCGCATGTTTTTTAGTCAATGTCCCTGCAACTACCATCAACTCTGCTTGACGCGGAGAAGCACGAAAAATCGTACCGAAACGGTCAAAGTCATAACGTGATGCACCCGAAGCCATCATTTCAATACCGCAACATGCCAATCCGTACGTCAATGCCCACAATGAATTGGAACGACCCCAGTTGACGACCTTATCAATCGTCGTCAATGCAACGGGAAGACCGCCGTCTTTTAAATAATTTACTTGATGTTGTGCCATTCAAGGGCTCCTTTCTTCCACGCATAAACAAATCCGATAGCCAAGAGGAGAATAAACATCATCATCTCAGCAAAACCAAACCAGCCAAGCAATTTAAAATCAATCGCCCACGGAAACATAAAAATAATCTCGACATCAAACAATAAAAATAACAACGCAAACAGATAAAACTGCGTTGAAATGCGGTTTGGCTGCTTACTGATCTCAGGTCCGCACTCGTACGGAGAGAGTTTTATTTTTTCCGTGTCTTTAGCCGCTAACGCGCGACTGGCTAAGCGTGCAAGTACCGTTGTCGCATAAAATGCCCCAAACGTAAGTACAAACAGCACAAATACCCCAAAATAAGGATTTGCTACGTTGTAGTGCTCCATGAGTCCGACCTTTTTGTATTATGGTATACCTGCATTTTTACATGCCTGAAATAAACAATTATTGCACTATAACCAAAAGTGAATTAAACAAACCCTTATACAAAAGAACTTATTTTGACCCTGTTACTTTTGTAAACACCTTTGTTTTATACTCACCGATAATTGTTATATTATGTAACAATAATGTGTATTTATTCCACACAATAGACTGACTTTATGACACACATACGTGCTAAAGGGATAAATAGCTGGATTTTTAAGAGAGATTAGTAGCACTCCCAAAAAAGTGTTACTAAATGGAACATATTGATTCTATCGATTCAAAAAACCTACCGATTTTTCACTATCAAAACTTCCTTGTTTCTCTTTGCGGATTTCCTCTTCAAAATCACTCAACATAAAGACTGCATTATCGCGTGCCGCAACGTTGTAAGCAGTATTTTTCACGATTAGGTTGATTTGTCCCCCGGTCAATGGATGAGAGCTCAGTGAATCGACTACAAATCCACTTTCAAACGGAGCATTTTTGGGAAGCATCCTTTTCCAAAGCTCTAAGCGTTGTTGTTGATCCGGTTTTTTAAACTCAATTTTGTAGTTGAATCGGCGAGAGAAGGCTTTGTCAATATTTTCGAGCAAGTTTGTCGTGGCAATCAAAATCCCTTGAAATTTCTCGATTTGCTCTAAGAAAATATTTTGCATCTGATTATGCATCTGATCGGCGGATGAGCCGACACCGCTTGAACGTGATGCCAGAAATTGATCGGCTTCATTGAGGAGCAAGATTGGTTCCGTTTTCGTTTGAGCGGTCAAATCTGAGTAGGTATCAAAGATTTTACGGACATTTTTTTCCGACTCTCCAATATACATCGAAAGAATTTTGGAACAATCAAAACTCAATACTTGACGTTTTAGTGAACGTGAAAGTGAATGAGCAGTGAGTGTTTTACCCGTACCCGGAGGACCGTAGAAAATAATCCGTGCATCTATCCCTGCTTTTTTGTCCTTGACTCCCCACTGATGCAAACGGGTAATGACCTCTTTATCCAGTTGACGCATGAGGTTTTGGAGCGTTTTTTCCGTAGAGGAATTAAGGACGACATTTTCTAGCGAAGTTACCGGCTCGATCAGCTCAAAAATTTCTTGCTCTTTGATAAGCATATCGAGCTTGAGCTTGCTGGCTTTTTTCTTTTTTTGCGGATGCATAATACCTTGAAGAACCTCATCAACGATGTAAAAAGCCCGGCTTATCCCCCCAAAAGGGTTGAGCATCTCTTCATAATCGATTACATCATCGTTAATGAGCCGTGCGCCGTCTTCGAGTAAAGCACGATTTTTAATCCGTTCATAATCATCGAAACTGATAAGATCGATAAGGGTATTCATCTCACGCAAATTTCCCTCAGTCGCACTGTACTCCTCTTTGAGCAATGCCAAAAAAATCACCTGCTCTTTGGGTTCAAGTTTTTTTTGTTTGAAAAAACGGTCTAAAACAACGTCTTGAGAGGTTTGGGCAATCCTCTCATCAATCCGTTTTTCCAGCAAATCGAGCTTGCTTTGGATACGATTTACTCCTAAAGAGTGGTCATTTCCGCTGTTACGGACAATCGACATTTTTTGGTACAGCTCGATACGAAAAAACTGATCTTGGAGATACTCCAAATGATCGGCGTAGGGTTTAATCTCAGGGAGTGTCATCTCCAACGAACCTTCTTCAAGGAGTTTCATAAAAATTGATGTCAAAGCTACCGGGGTATTAAAAAGCTCCAGCTGAGACAGTTCGCTGATTTTAATCGGAGTAAAAGAGTGGTGGGTAATCCATCCAAGTTCCAGCAGAGTTTTTACTTCTCCAAAATGAGCCAAATAATCATAACTTTCTGCTCCGTAAATCTCTTGAAGCAGTTCAAAAACAGCAACATCCTCTTGGGACTGTAAAAATTTACGGGTTAAAAGCTGTAAAATTTTTGCCTCTTCTACGGTGCATTTGAGCTGAGCAAAAATATGGCTCTTTTCTATGGTTTTATTTTCTAAGAAATCAATCAGATATTTCAATTCAATCCTTCTTTTAGTACCCGTTTTAGTACTTTGCCTGTAGCAGTTTTCGGTAATGATTCTACCACAGTTATGGTTTTTGGAATTTTAAACAATGCTAAATGCTCTTTGAGTTCGGATTTTATTTGGAATGCAGTCATATACTCAAACCCCTCTTCAAGCTCAATAAAAGCAATAGGAACTTCACCGCTATGGGAATCTTTCTGTGCAATCACGACAGCTAGTTTTACGCTGGGCAATAACATAAGGGACTCTTCAATCTGACGCGGATAGATATTAATCCCTTTTGAAATAATCAAATCTTTGATCCGATCAACAATATAAATATATCCTTCTTCATCGATTTTTGCCATATCTCCCGTACGAAGCCAGCCATTTTGAATCACCTTCTCTGTCTCAACAGTATCATTGAGGTATCCTTGCATTACACAATCACCACGAACAATCAACTCTCCTACCTCACCATGAGGTAATTCAACCATTTCCTCATTCACAATTTTCACTTCATAACCCGCCAAAGGCAATCCGACAGAAAGGGGTTTTTGTTTCTCAAGCGGATTAATCGCCACCGCAGGGGAACATTCGCTTAGACCATACCCCTCCAGCATCGTGGCGTGTTTAAATATGATGCGAAAACGGTTAAGTGTATCCTCGCTCAGAGCAGAACCGCCGGAAATAAAACAGCGAATACGATTAAACCATAAAAAATACCATGGTAATTTTGCACGAAGAAGGGCATTATAAATATCAGGAACTCCCATAAAGACGGTTACTTGTTTGAACAGTGCTTGCTTAATAATATTGCTAAAGGGCAAAATCGAAGGAACAACTACCAAAGAGCCTTGTAGAAATAAAGGCAGCATCACCATAATCGAAAATGTAAACGAGTGAAACATCGGCAAATAAACAATAAAGCGGTCATGACTATTTAGATCAAACCGTTCTTGTCCAGCCAAAAGATTGGAAAATAAATTACGATTGCTGATCATCGCCCCCTTGGGATTCCCAGTCGTCCCTGATGTGTAAAAAATTACTGCCGTATCCTCCAACCCAAGCGGTTCATATTCAGAAATCTCAGCTTCTAATGGCAATTGGCTCATCACAAAATGCTCTGAGGAGTGGATCGGAGATTGATCGATCCAAATCGTAGCTTTGAGACTTGGAATCTCTTTTTCCAACGTTTGTGTCTGGGCTTTAAGCTTGTATCCCGTAATCAATACTTTGGCACGGCAATCTTGGAGGATATAGCGATACTCTTCATTTTTCAACATCGTATTGATGGGAACAATCACTGCCCCTATTTTATTGGCAGCAAAAATACTCACAACAAACTCAATGCTGTTAGGACAAATAAGGGCAACCCGATCCCCATGACCTACTCTCAATGTATGAAGGAATTGCGCAAGCTGATCGACTTTATCGAGCAGTTGTCCGTAGGTATAACTCTCCTTGTTGATAAAAAGTGCTTTTTTATGAGCCTTCTCCTCCACGACAGAAGTAAGCATTTCATAAAAGTTTTCAAACGGGTAGTGAATCAAAAGCGATACTCGATTCCTGCTGTAACGAGATACGCACGGGCATTGGAAAATTCGCCATTGATGGAGGTATTATGTACCTCACGATTTTGCTTCATATCCACCAATCCGGCAAGCCCGATGTTCCATGATTTGTTGATTTGGTAACGTCCTCCCAGAGAAGCGATTAATGCATTTGCATCGGGAAGCTCATATCCGAGGGTTGATTCAGGAACGGGAGTCTCATCGTATGCAATACCTGCCATTGCTGTCCATTTATCGTACTTCTGCGTCAAACCGAGGCGGTAGGTGTTGGTGTTTTTCCAGTACTTATTCAAAGGTGCTCCAAAATAACTCGTTGCAGCATTAGGAGTCCCTCCGTAATTAAAATCTAACTGTTTGTATGCTGACCAACCGGTCCGCGCATATACTGCCTCAAGTGTCGTACCACTCTCAAATGTATATGCTGCTGCCAAATTGAATACAGCAGGAAGAACAACTGTTACACTGGCCGGACCACTATAAAGAGTCCCTAAAAAATTTAAATCAGCATTTCCGTCAATATTCAGATTAATTTTAGAACGATACGTTGCAGCTAAACTCAAAGCTGATGACGGTTTGTACATTAATGCTACGTTATAGCCATAATTGATTGCATCACCGCTCATATCCCGTGAAACGGGTGTCGGAACCGCATTACTTTTGACAACGCCCTCTGTGCTAATCACTCGAAAACCAAGACCAAAACTCACCGTATCACTCAGCGGCACCGCAACAGATGGATTGAATTCAACTGTTTTCAAGGTAAACTCTTCAGCTGTCGATCTTGCTGGCTGTGTACCCCACCGCTTCGATAATCCCGCCGGAGAGACGATACTAAACCCGACACGCGCACCGCTTTCCCCTAATTTTTTGGAGGTATAATGAAACGACGGTACAAAAAATGATTCACTTTTAGAATCGATATTTGTTGTTCCACTCGTTGATGTGTAATTAATTTTTGAAAGTCCAATATAGGTCGTATCCACTTCGAGCAATTCGGCATCCTCATTGTAGACCATCGCCGCAGGGTTATAGTATGCCGCATCCGCTCCATGAGCATTGGCTATATATGCCGCACTCAGTGCCGTTGCATTAATCGAACTCTCAGGGATAGCGTATCCCCCTGCCATAAGTGTCGCTGACGCAACCGCTGAAATTACAACAATTTTCATTTTCTACTCCTGCATTGAATATAAAAGTTCGATTTCCTGAGCCCAAATCGTCTCATCGATTGTCTCAAGCACTAAGGGTATATCGTCCATTCGAGGGTCGTTCATGAGGAAACGAAACGCATCCAGTCCGATTTTACCATGTCCTAGCGAATCATGTCGATCCACATGACTTCCAAGATCAGGTTTTGAGTCGTTGATGTGCATCCCTTTGAGATATTGAAATCCAATAATACGCTCAAATTCAGCCCACGTCGCATCATACGCTTCACGGGTACGAATATCGTATCCTGCCGTAAACATATGACACGTATCAATACACACTCCAACGCGCGACTTGTCTTCAATCCGCTCAATAATCGCAGCAATATGCTCGAACTTCCATCCCAGATTGCTCCCCTGCCCTGCGGTATTTTCGATAGTAAGATTGACACCTTCCACCGTTTTAATCGCCTCATTCATACTCATTGCGATTTTGTCAATACACTCTTCTTCGCTGATTTGTTTGAGGTGACTGCCGGGATGAAAGTTCAATCTATCAAGCCCTAATTGCGAACAACGCTGTAGCTCATCGATAAATGCTTCCAATGATTTCTCTCGCTTCTCCTCTTCGGGATGACCCAAATTAATGAGATACGAATCGTGGGGTAAAATATGACAGAGTTGTATACCGCTTTTGGCAAGATTGTCTTTAAACAATCCAATCGTCTCATCCTCAAGTGGTTTGGCTGCCCATTGTTTTTGATTTTTCGTAAAAAGGGCAAACGCTTTCGCTCCGATTTTCATCGCATTAAGGGGAGCATTAAATACTCCACCCGAAGCGGAGACGTGTGCTCCGACGTATTTAGACATAATGGTTTCCTATTTTTAATTGCGCTATTTTAACATAGCTTGCAAGTACACTTACTGAGTCTCCTTGGTGTCATGCAGGTCACTTATTTTAATCATCAACCCATTCAATCGGTCTTTAAAATACGTTTCTGTGGGAGAGCGGCGATAGACAATGTCCATATCATCATTACGAATGTACTGAAACTTCACCCCGCCGCACGACTCGCTGACACCAGCTCCACTAAAAATCGGCTCACCCTGCAATACACGGCGCATCGTATCGCTTGGATAATCCTTATAGAGATATTCGCATACAAACGCCTCTTCACTCATACATCCGGCACTCACACACACCTGCTCATCGATGGATATTTTCTCCACTGCTACGCCTGCGGTAAAAAGTTCCATTTCAACTGCATCACCCTCATAACGGAGGTATCCCATATCGGCGTATTTTAGCTTGGGGCTTTTAATAACAATCATTTTAGGGGTACTTATGGAGTAGTGTTTGGTTGCGCATCCTCCTGTTAGGAGGGCGAACACACTAACCCATAGGATAAAGTATTTTTGCATGTACCGCATCCAAAGCATGATTTATTTCAGGAGACAGAGTGACGTTCATCGCTGCCAAACTCGCATCGAGCTGTTGAGGCGTGGTTGCTCCAATGATGGTGGAAGCAACAAAATCAAACTGCTTGCTCCACGCAATCACCATCGTAACAATGTCCATCCCTGCCTCATGGGCAATACGCAAATATTCTTGCGTCGAGCTCAGTGTTTTATCATTTAAAAATCGTGCCGCCATCAATCTTTGACGCTTATTCGTTGAATTTACATAATCACTAAAACGTCCCTGTGCAACGCTCGATTGATTGTATTTTCCACTCAATACTCCACCGCCAAGAGGAGAATACGGTAATAAAGAGATGTTTTCACTTTTACATACAGCATTGATTCCATCCAAATCACGACGGTTGAGGAGCGAAAAATTATTTTGTACTGATTCAAAACGGGCCAATTTTTCATATTTTGAGGTCATCAATGCTTTCATCGTCCCGTGCGCCGTATCATTTGACGTTCCGATATAGCGAACTTTTCCACTTTGCACCAGTGAATCAAATGCCCGCAATGTTTCTTCGATAGGGACAATGGGATCAGGCCAATGCATTTGATACAGATCGATATAATCCGTCCCAAGACGCTTGAGTGAACCCTCAATAGCCCGCTCAATATGAAATCTGTCAACAGCCGTATATCCATGACGTATCGGCGGGACAAACCATCCTGATGCCGCACCGGCTACCTTGGTTGCCAAAATCAGACTGTCACGCGGTTTTGTTTTAAGCCATTTTCCCACCATCTCCTCGGTGAGTCCTGAGAGTTCAGAACTGGGAGGAACAGGATATAGTTCTGCAGTATCGAAAAAATTCACCCCTGCATCATACGCTTTATCCATAATAGTAAATGCATTTTTTTCATCGCATTGACTTCCAAACGTCATTGTTCCCAGACAAATTGGGGAAACGCGTAAACCACTGCACCCAATATAACGGTACTCCATAAATACTCCTGAGAACTTTTTGATATTGTAGCGAGTTGATCTATATCTAGTTTTATTCTTACAAAAATCGTTATAATAGATTGATTTTATTTAAGAAATATGGAGAAAATAATGTTCAGCATCATCAGTGATACATACTCAAAATTCCAAGCAGTTCATACCCTGCTCAATACAACTGAATCAACCGACAGTTCTTATTTTGCGCAACTCAGCGAAGCAACTCAAGCTGCCTACATAGCCATGAACGAAGGAATGTGTATAAACACCACCGTATGTCATCAATGTGCTGAACATCGTGATTTTTTACAGACCATGATCGTAGTGTTAGAAGAACTCGAAGAGGGGGAGCCTCTCACACAAATATATCGTGATAAAATAATCAGTTATAACCTGATGGTAGATGAAACACTTAAAAAAATATCAGCTATACTCGCTTCTCTTTAAAGGGAGTCAGCTTGCTGCCCGCAGGGCATCATATGCTTCTTGAAGAAGTTTAAATTTTTCAGTGTATTTATTAATCACTTCAGGGCTTTTTGTATGAAAGCGATCAGGATGATACCGTTTTGCCAACTGCCGATAACGCTGTTTTAAATCTTCAGGTTTACTGCCAATGGGAAGTTCAAAAACTGCATGGTAGCGAATCATCTTATCGATAGCATCACTCCCCTCTCCCCAGCCGCTATAGTGTCCATAAAGCTTACTCATAAACTCATCATCATAGCTGTAATTAATCACATAATGAAGCACTTCACGGCGATTAAGAGCTTTTTCCAAACGTGATTTGGCGCTCAATGTTGAAACATCAATGTAAATTTGATTGGAAGTACTGCTCATGACCAATGAAGAGAGCTGTTGCTTGAGATAGCGCATCACCCAACGGTTATCGCTCAAAAAAGTTATCCGAACACGACTGGGACCAAACGCATAAAGCTCAACATCAACTCTTTCAGCTTTGCGATACGGTATCTCAATGCGTACAGCAGCACTTCTGCATTTACGAAGAGATCGTCGATAAAACGGGCTGGAAAGGTCATTGGCTTTGGTATAACGATCGGTTAGAGAATCGAGAAAATCTTCTTTTTGTTCCAATGAGTTTTCATTGTTAAGAACCAAAATCCCATTATCTAAAAAGAGGGTATTGTGTATATGATGATCAAAGAACTCTTCCATCCACGGCTCTTCGAGGGTATTGGGACTCCCTTGAACGAAAATAGCATTGTTGCGTAAAACGACTCTCACGGATACCCCCGTTATGACATTATTACATCAATCAAAGCAAAAATTATTCCACCATTTTCCCGTAACACTCAGGTCGACGGTCACGAATTAGCCCCCAATAGTGACGGTGCTCGCGGATGGATACGGGGTCAAATTCACTGTATAAAATTTCTTCTTTATCGCGGGATGCTTCTGCTACTTTTTCTCCCGTATAATCGGTGATAAATGAACTGCCGTAAAATGTGAGAGTACAGCTTTCCCCTACTTCCTCGCCGATGCGGTTTGCGGCAATCACAGGGATAATATTCGCAGCAGAGTGCCCCATCTGGACACGCTGCCAATGCGATGCCGAATCCACTCCGATTTCAGGCTCGCTTCCGATTGCTGTAGGATAAAAAATCATATCTGCTCCCATAAGTGTCAAACAGCGTGCCGTCTCTGGAAACCACTGATCCCAGCAAATTCCTACCCCAATATTCCCGAATGCAGTTTTCCACACTTTAAATCCACTGTCTCCGGGTTCAAAATAAAACTTCTCTTCGTATCCCGGACCATCAGGAATATGGGTTTTGCGGTAGTTTTCCATAACAGTACCATCCGCATCGATCATCACCAATGAGTTAAAATACCGCTCTCCGTTACGTTCAAAATAGCTGATGGGCAATACTACACCAAGCTCGCGAGCCAATGCGCTAAAACGTGCAATCATCGGGTGTCCTTCACGCTCCTGCGCCCATAAAAAATACTTTTTGTCCATATCTTTACAGAAATAATACCCCTCGAATAATTCGGGCAATAAGATAATATGTGCCCCCTCAGCAGCAGCTTGACGTACCATACTTTCCGCTTTGGCAATATTTTCAGATTTTTCACGCACCATCTGCATTTGTATCGCGGCTACTTTGACCATTGGAAACTCCTATCTCTTCATCCTAAAATTATAACTCAGTGCTTATAAAATATTAAAACATTACGTGGTATTCTATAATAATAAACATGTCAAAAAAAGGGGCTTATTATGCAACTCAGTACACAGTATCAAGCTCTGCCTCAAATGAATGAGCAAAGCATCAAACGAGACAAAACACTCGAAAAGATCGCAACGGCTGTTGAACTCAAACTTGAAGACAGCGCATCACGCTCCATCGCTTCCGTGATGCAAAATGATATTAGCACTTTCACCCAAGAGCTTATGAATACCAATGATTCCATTTCTATGATGCAAATTGCTAGTGGGTCATTAAGTTCTCTCAGTAACCAAACGCAAACATTAAGTGATTTAAGTGTTCGCTATAACAGTGCTTCACTCAACGAAAGCCAAAAGCAAGGGCTTACCCAAGAATTTAACAAAACAGTAGAGTCAATGAATCAAGCCGTCCAAAGCGCAAGCTACAATGGACAAAGTTTATTTAACACAACCCATACTTTTGGTTCATCGAGTATCTCTTTGGGAGATATGTCAACGAATGGACTTTCTATCGATAGTCAAGAAAATATTTCAAAATACGCTCAAAGCGTATCTCAAACACAAAGTGATGTAGGTTCGATGAGTAACGGGCTTATCAGTACATCCAATGCATTACTAGGGCAAATAGCCACGGCTTCTGCAGCACGCAGTCAAATCGCCGATACCGATATGACAAAAGTAATCCAAGAGTATCAACAAAGTACTTTGAAGCTGAATATCTCCCAAATTGCCATTGCCCATCAAAATGACGCATTACGTCAAAATATTGCTCAATTGCTGGGATAATTTACATCCGGTCTTTAGCTTCGATTCCCAAAAGTGAGAGTCCTGTTTTAAGAGAGAGGGCAACAACAAGAAGAAGTTTAAGCAATTTCGTCTCGTCCTCGTGTCCAATAACGCGGGTATCATAATAAAATTTATGCAATTTTGCAGCAAGGGCTTTGAGATAATCGGGGAGCTTTTGTGCTTGACGAGATTCAAAGGCATCCTCAATGACTTCAGGCAATACCAAGGCCTCAAATAATAACCCATCCGCATCCGCACTTAATCCAATAAGACGTGAGTTCATAATATCTTCTAAACTCATCTCACTTTTAGAGACAAGCGTTTGAATACGGGCATGAGCATATTGGACATAATAAATCGGGTTGGAGCTGTCTTGACGCTTAAGTTCTTCGATGTCAAACTCCAATGCGGTATCGCATTTTTTGCTTGCAAACATAAAGCGTAATGCATCCGCACCGATCTCTTCAACCACATCGCTCATTTGAATAACGGTTCCCGCACGTTTAGACATCTTAAACGGTTCACCGTCTTTGAGCAAGCTCACCATTTGAGAGAGTTGTACTTCGAGCTTTTCAGGATTGTAGCCCAAGAACTTTATTGCCGCTTTAACGCGAGCAATGTAGCCATGATGGTCAGCTCCCCAAATATTGATATAGTGCTCGTATCCACGCTCAAACTTTTGGTTGTGATAGATGATGTCACCTGCAAGGTACGTCGGACGACCATCATCACGTACAACCACACGGTCATGATCATCGCCTAAGCCGGATGAGCGGATAAAGGTTTTTCCCTCATCTACGTATACCCCGTCACCCATTTTAGCCATAACTCGATCCCACTCATCGTACAGTGACGCTTCACCGACAAAGGTATCAAAATGAACGTTAATCGCTTTTAAATCATCAACAATAAGTTCTAAGATTTTATCTTTTGCCCAAAGCGCCAACTCTTTTTGACGACTTTCGTCACGTAAAGCATCATCTCCGAATTGAGACTGAACTTCTTTTGCTAAAGCACTCAAATACTCGCCGCGATAATATTTTTCAGGCCATTGAACCTCTTCGCCCAACAACGCACTGCGTCCTTCAAGCTGTAATGATGTTCCCAGTAAATCGATTTGATTTCCTGCATCATTGACATAATACTCAGCCGTGATATCATAGCCCAAATGACGACCAAGACGAAGCAGTGTATCACCATACACCGCACCACGGGCATGTCCGATATGAAGCGGTCCTGTTGGATTTGCACTGACAAACTCTAAAAGGATTGTCCCTTTTTTATCATCACTTCCAAACTGTTCGCCATGAGAAAGTGCCCACGAAGCATACTCGTCCAAAAAAGTTTCAGAGAGACGAAAGTTGATGTATCCCTTAACCGATTCAACCGCACCAAACATCGATTCATCCCCAAAAGAATTCGCAATCTCTTCGGCAATAATCATCGGTGATTTACGGAGCTCTCTGGAAAGAGAAAAAGCAATAGGGGTAGAAAAATGTCCGAAAGCACGATCTTTCGGCTTCTCGAGAAGTACGTCGCAGTTAAATTTATCGCGCAAAAGCGCGCTGACTCGTTGTTTCAAGGGTTACGCTTGTGTTGGTGTTTTTGGAGCTTCAACACTTGCAGCTGTAGACGTTTCTACTTGCTTAGGAGTTTCAACAATCTTAGCTTCAGACTCATCAGGCTGATCGTCTTTCATCTCTTTTTTGAAATTTTTAATCCCTTGACCCAGACCTTTTGCAAGCTCTGGGATTTTTTTTGCCCCAAATAATAAAACAACAATCGCAAGAACTATTAACCAATGACTTGTGCTAAAACTACCCATAGATACATTTCCTTTTATATAAAATACATTCGAGCAGTATAACGGCTCATTGCTGTAACTGCCCTTATACGTTCTTACTCTTAAACTGCCCACATTTGGACAAATTCATTTATCTGCTGTATCGGAATCTTCATTCGAGCTGCTTTAGCAATAGAGATAAGTACTGCTGCTGCCGTATCAAGATTATCATTGACAATTAAAAAATCGTATTCACTAATACGCTGAACTTCACGTGTCGCCATATCAAGACGTTTTGCAATAATCTCCTCACTATCAGTAGAGCGATTTAGAAGACGTTTTTTTAATTCATCCAGGGTAGGAGTTGTGATAAAAACTGAGGTTGTAATATCCGCCAAGCGATTTTGTACCGCATCGTGACCTTGAACATCAATGTCAAAAATGACCAATTTTCCCTCTTTGAGCGCTTTTTTGACAGGACTTAGTGATGTTCCATAATAATTTCCATGCACCAGAGCATATTCCAAAAACATCTCTTCCTCAATTTCACGCTTGAACTCTTCTTGGGAGACGAAATGATAGTGAACACCTTCTACCTCTCCCTCTCGTTTAGAGCGTGTCGTAGTCGATATAGAGAAATATGTAGAACCAATATCATTAAAAATCTTATTGATAAGGGAACTTTTACCTGCCCCGCTAGGACCTGAAAGAACTAAAATTGCGCCACTTATTTGATTCACTTCTCATTTCCAAAATTGATATTAATGCTAATGTTAAGCCCTTTGAGCGATGCTGCAACATCATCATTCGAGAGTGCCTTCAAAAGAGCTTGCAACGCTTCCATTCCCTCAGAGGGAGAGTTTTTTTTCTCTGTCGCTAAAATAGGCACATCCCGCTTACTTTCTATATCCATTTTGGAGGATTCTCCCATGGCTTCACTTAGCGCTTCGGCATCCAATGATGAATGCTCTCCTTCTCCGACACGAACACTCAGCTCTTCTTCTACACTTTCTCCGATTGCGAGCTTAATCTCTCGTTCATCAAGTCCGTCCAAGTCATCAATCCCATCAAAAGAGCTCAATTCATCAAGTCCAAACTCTTCTAACCCTGCATCATCCAGTGTAGACTCCAAATCATCTAAGTTCAGCTCGCCCACAGCCTCTTGTATTTGTTGTTCAAGATCATCAAACTCATCATCACTTAATAAATCACTCTCAATCTCTTGAGTCTCATCCTCATCTATAAACGGCAAATCTTCAAGATTCTCTTCTACCCCGATGTCTTCACTTGGAATAAGTGTTTCAAGACTTTCCGGTATCTCTTCTGATTTAAGCGCATCCATTTCATCCATCATTAAATCATCGAGAAACGAATCATCAATCACTTCATCTTCTGGATTTTCATCCATTTCGAGCCCATCGATGATCTCATCAAATTCATCCTCCTCCAATGTATCCAATTTTAGCTCATCCATTTTTTCGATCGTCGGTGTATGATCTGCTACCATTTCTTCATCATCCAGATCCAAATCTTCAAGGCTAAACTCATTATCAAAGGTATCCGTATCCTCTAAAAGATCTTGAAGCTCTTGTACCTCTTCGTGATCGAGAATATTTGTCTTTATTTCTTCAGAAAAAGCATTATTAAGATCATCCAAAGCCTCAATGTCTACTAAATCTTCTTCTTTTTCTTGATCAAAGTCTATCTCATCTTCAAATCCCAACAACTCATTATCAGATACATCCACTTCAGCTCTTGATAAATTTATTGGTTTAATCTCCTCTTTTTTTACTGTAATCAGTAAATTTTTTTCAATATTTGCAAAAAGTTCGACCAAATCGGTTGGTAAAAAAGGTTTATTAATCACTTTATCAAAGCCTGCCGGAACAGCATTTCCCCGCGTAGCCATCAAAAGGCTTGTTTTATAGGTGATTTTCTGACCCAATGCAGCCATTATCTCATCACTGTAATACGCATCATCCACAATTAATAAGTCATATACGTCATGCTCAATCTCATCAACAGACCAAATAACATTCAAATCATCTTTGGTTTTCTGCGCACTTAGGGCAACCAATTTTCGTACAACTGGATTATCATTTAATAATAAAATTCTCATAATAAATACTGCCTTCTTGATGTTGTGTCAGCTAAATGGTATCATTGTAACCAAAAAAGAATAAAATGATAAAACTTCTCCCCTTCTTTTTGACATTAAGTATGGCAAACGGTCAAACACTCCCCTATCTTCTCCCCGATGAAAAAAGCAACTTTGAACATGTACTGATGACCCATCTCAAAAAAGCACATACACACATTGTCCTCCTCACCCCCGCACTCAATCATCCTGTGTTACGTCGCCAACTTATTCAATCCCTCTCTAAGGGAGCCAAACTTACTTTGATTACTCAAAATCCTTCCAATGACCCATTACAACTCGTTGCCTACAGCGGGGTTGATCTTTATCTTTACCGTGCACGTCCTCTAAGTGATACATTGATTTTGATGGATAATAGCGTAGTGTGCCATCTGTCAGGAGGGTTAAGCGAAGAGGAGCTTTCACAAAAAAGTCAGAATGCACTGTGCAGTGACGAACCCGATCTCATTAATGCAATACACCAAAATATGAACCGAATTCTGACACGCTCAAAAGCGTATTTAAAATAATTTTCCCAAAACCTCAAATGCGCTTTGCATCTGTGAACTGACAATCATCATGGTCGCACCAAGTGTCACCATCAGCACCACAAATGCGACACCGATTTTAATCGGCATACCAATAACAAGCAAGTTAAACTGAGGCATCGTCTTCATAAGCATCCCAAAAATGACATCCGCAAGCATCGAAAGTGCCGTAATGGGAAACGCGATCATAAAACCCACGACAAACATGTTAAGCATGGCATGCATGATGTATTTAAAAAGCTCAGGAGTCACCATAAAACCGCCCAACGGAACGGATGCAATGGATTCAGAGGCAAACAGTAAAATCCAATGATGCATATCAAGAGAGAGCAATACCATCAACGAGAGCAATGCCAAAAACTGTCCGATAATCGGCATCGAAACACCCGATTGAGGATCAATAGCCGAAGCCAGTGAAAATCCCATCATAAACGATATTTGCCCCCCTGCAAAGGTAATAACATGATACGCAAGCTGCAATATGATCCCTACCGTTAACCCAAACAGCATCTCGCCCAAAATTGCTACGGTTAAACTGGCAGCATCCAAATGGATTTGCAACGGCGGCAATGCACCAAAAAAGAAAACCGTAAAGAAGAATGCCATAGCAGCTTTCACCGACATCGGGATATTAGCATGCGAAAAAATGGGTACTGCCATAAATAAAGCACTAAAACGAACGTACAGAAGAATAAAAGCAGCCGTCCGCCCTTCACTAAAAATCTCAGCCCACTCCATTCTTTAGTTACCTCTCACCAAAGAACCGTCCACCATTCGATAGATATGATTACAACGCGCCGCCAATGCTTCATCATGCGTTACAAGGACTAACCCTGCATCATGCTGGCGTAAATAGTCCATAAAAAGATCCATTACTTCTGTAGCGGTAGCATGATCGAGATTTCCCGTCGGTTCATCGGCAAAAATAAGACGCGGTTTTTTGGAGAGAATCCGAGCAATAGAGACCCGCTGCTGCTGACCGCCGGAGAGTTCCGTCACTTTTTGCCCTATCACCTGCTGTATTCCGAGGCTGACCAACAAGGAAGGGTCAATGGTTTCTCCTGCTAAAATTGCCGCAACTTCAAGGTTTTCATAAGCACTAAATCCTTTGAAAAGATAATGGCTTTGGTAAATAAGCCCCAAATCATGGCGGCGAAGCTGTACTAACTGTTTATCATCTAAATTATAAATATTTTTTCCAAAAAGTTCAACGTCTCCGCTGTTTGGTTTCAAAAGCGAGGAGAGAATATGCAAGAGTGTTGATTTACCGCTGCCGCTCACACCGACAATGGCAATCGATTCACGGGCATGCAATTCTAAAGAAATATTGTCAAAAAGTGGATAATCAAAACGATGAGAGAGTGAGGTTGCTTTTAAAAGTATCATAAAGGAATTATAGGAGAAAAATGTTTAAGGAGAGTAAAAAAAAAGCGCGGTAACTGCGCTTGGGCTCTCTGCCGAAGAGAACCCAGTGTTGACATAGCTATTCGGGACGTGTTCCGATTAGCGTTAAATAATGAAAAGCGAAAATGGTGTAAATCAAACCGAAGGTTTATTTACGCCATTTGAGCAGCGACTTCTTCTGCGAAGTTATCGACTTTTTTCTCTAAGCCTTCGCCTACTTCGTATTTAACGAATTCAACGATGCTAGCTGTACCGCCGTGAGCGGCAGCTTCTTTTGTCAGTGCTTGCGCTACGGTCATAGAATCGTCCATAACGTAGTTTTGATCCAACAATGCAAGTTCTTTATCCAAAGTTGTATTGTCTGCTACGAAACGAGCCAATTGTCCAGGGATGATGTTTGCCCAAATTTTTTCAGGTTTGCCATCTGCTAGCAACTTCGCTTTGATCACTTCTTCAGCCGCAGCCATAACTTCAGGAGTCAACTGGGACATAGAAATATACTGAGGAACATTTTTGAGAGGTTTTTTCAAACGTGCAAGCTCTTCGTTCTCTGTTTTGATCGCTTCGATACGACCAATTGTTTCTTCTTGAACATATACAGGATCAAAATCATTATAACTCATAGTTGTAGGTTTCATTGCAGATGCGTGCATCGCAATGTTACGTACCATTGGAGCCAATGCATCCGCTGTTTTTTGAGAATCACATGTGATTGCTACCAAAACACCGACACGGCCGTTTGTATGAACATAACCGTTTACACATCCATTTTCTCCTGCATTGAGAGTTACGAAACGACGAGTTACAATTTTTTCACCGATACGAGCAACTTGAGAGGTAAAGTACTCTGAAAAAGTTCCTGTTTCATACGATGTTTCATTCAATTCTTCTACTGAACTGACACCCGTTGTAAAGACGTGTGCGGCTGTATTGCCGACAAGAGCGATAAAGCCGTCATTTTTTGCAACAAAATCAGTTTCAGAGTTAATTTCTACCAAAGAAGCAGACGTAAACGTTTCAGAAACTTTAAGACCCAAAAGTCCCTCTGCTGCTACACGATCCGCTTTTTTAGCGGTTTGTGCCATACCACGGTCACGCAAAAACTCTTTTGCTTTTTCCATGTCGCCATCACACTCAGTAAGTGCTTTTTTACAATCCATCATAGGCGCATCAGTCGCCGTACGAAGGTCTTTGACCATTGCTGCTGTTACGTCTGCCATGATTACGCTTCTTCTGCTGCTACTGCAACAGGTGCTTCAACAGCCGCTGCTTCCGGAGCCATCTCTTCTTCAGTTACTTCTTCGTCGTTTCCGCCGTTACGAAGTGCTTTACCTTCATTGATCGCTTCTGCCATTTCTTTACAGAAAAGTTGAATTGAACGGATAGCATCGTCATTTCCAGGGATGGGAATGTCGATTACGTCCGGATCACAGTTGGTATCAAGAGGGGCAACAACACGGATACCGAGGTGACGCGCTTCAAGAACTGCAATATTTTCTTTTACTGCATCAATAACGAACATCATATCCGGCAATGTTTTCATGTTACGGATACCGCCAAGGTATGCGATCAGTTTATCTTTTTGACGACCCATCATCAACGCTTCTTTTTTTGTTAAAAGACCCATTTGACCGTTTGCTTGCATCTCTTCGATGATTTCAAGCTTACGGATTGATTTTTGGATTGTTGGGAAGTTTGTCAACATTCCACCCAACCAGCGGTTGTCAACGTATGGCATACCACATGAAAGTGCTGCATCACGGATGGCTACACGTGCTTGTTTTTTTGTTCCTACGAAAAGAACCGTTTGTCCCTCAGCCGCAGCATCAAGAACTTGCTGATATGCGCTACGGAAAAAACGCAATGTTTTTTGTAGATCGATAATATAGATGTTTTTACGAACACCAAAAATGTATTTTTTCATCTTTGGATTCCAACGACGTGTTTGGTGACCGAAATGTACACCGCACTCTAAAAGGTCTTTCATAGTTACCATGAGTAACTCCTGTATTAAAATATTTGTTCTTCGTTTACTTGGGCGATCATCAACAGAGCCGACGAAACATCGGATGCACGAGAACATTTGAAGCGCTTGCGAATTTTTACTCACGTCATTAAGAGGAGAGAAAATCGGGCGAATTCTACTTGGAATCCTCTTAATATTAGCTGTATTTACTATTATTTGCAGTTTCGTCACACTTTTATCACGAAATATAAATGCTTTCAAATTGCTTTTATATAATTTTTGCTAATATCATCAACAGCAATGCACGAGCATTAAATTCAGGTATACCCAAACAAAGACTTAAGGAGTCGAAATGAAACAACGGTTTTTAGGATCCATCGTCGCTGCAGCTCTCCTCTCTACTGCGGCGATAGCCGATGATACCCTCATGCAACGGTTTGATAAAATGGAAAAAGAGATGGCAGCTCTCAAAGCAGAGCTAAACACACTCAAAGCCCAAAAAGCCGAATCTGCTCAAAAAACAACCATTATTGCAGCCCCTGTTGATAAAACAGTTGTCACTTCCAATGCGGATGTTGCTAAAGAAATTGATGACATCAAAGATCAGCTAAGTAATATCAATAGAAAAACGAATGGAAATAATCTCAAATTCGGCGTCGATTTCCGAACCAGCGTTGATAACCTTCAATATAAAATGGCCGATGGAAGCAAACAAAAAAATGATGCTTTATTTAGTAACCGCTTGTGGCTCAATATGAATTATGCGGCAACAAAAAAGCTCAGCTTCACCGGACAGCTTGCTTATAATAAAACGTTTGGGCAACGTGCTGCAACGACTGCGTCTTCAGGTATGGAAGGCTTTGACTGGATCAGCAGTGAGGCAGCGTACAATGATACCCTTCGTGTCCGCTCGGCATACTTCTTTTATCAAGACAATAAGCTCGCAGGACTTGATGTTCCATGGACAGTCAGTATCGGTCGCCGCCCCTCCACCGAGGGACACCTTATCAACCTTCGTGATGATGTCAAAGCTTCTTCACCCCTTGCCCACACTGTCAATGTAGAGTTTGACGGTGCCAGTGCCAAATTTGGAATGGAAGAGATTACTGGGCTCGATGGCTCATATTTCAAACTCTGTGCAGGACGCGGGATGAGTGAAGCAGAACCACGAATGGGATCTTCAGCTCCGTATGCAGGTGAAAAATCAGTCACTAATAATATTGATATGGCAGGACTTATCCTTGTCCCCTATGATGACAAACAATACAGTGTTGGAATGCAGTATACGTATGCAAATAATTTAATTGATCTTGCTAATCCTGGGGTAGATTACAGTATGAAAACAGTTGGCGGTCTCCATACTGCGACTGCATTTGTAATGGCAAATGGTATCGGTGATAAGTGGAGTGATTTTCTGGATGACACAACCATTTTTGTAAGTGGTGCAATGTCAAAAACCGATCCTTATGCGAATGGAAAGGGCGGAATGCTCGGTTCAACCGATAGTCAGACAGGTTATAGCTACTGGATCGGGACACAATTTCCATCGCTTATCAGTGATGAGGGTCGATGGGGAGCAGAGTTTAACCATGGTTCACAATACTGGCGTCCAATCACCTACGGCGAAGATACTTTAATCGGATCGAAAATTGCAGCTCGCGGAGATGCATACGAACTCTATTTTACAGAACCATTAGTCGATGATATTCTAACCTTCCAACTTCGTTATACCTATATAAATTATGATTATAGTGGAAGCAATGGATTCTTTGGAAGTACAAGCGGAACTCCGATGAGTATGGATCAAGCTAGAGCATACGGATCAACGGTTAGTAGCCAAGTTGTTGATCATGCTCAAGACATTCGTGCCTACATTCGTTATAAATTCTAACCTTTTCCGTCGTCATACCGTGTCAAGCACGGTATGACGAATTTTATTATCCTTGTAATCTCACCAACTCTTCTTTGACTTTCAGTACATGATCTTTTACTTTGACATTCGTCCATACCGCTTTTACAACCCCTTTTGGATCGATGATATACGTTGAGCGGACAATTCCCATATATTCTTTGCCATAGTTTTTTTTCATTGCCCATACACCGTAACTTTGCATCATCACCGTTGTCGGATCACTGAGCAAAGTAATACCTAGATTTTGTTTCTCGATGAAATTACGGTGAGCTTTGGTGCTGTCAGCACTCACACCCAAAACAATAGCTCCCATATCATCATACTCATCCACAGACGCGGTAAACTCACATGCTTCAGTCGTACATCCGGGAGTAGAATCTTTGGGGTAAAAATAGAGGACAATCCATTTTCCACGCAAATCGCGTAAACAAATCTCTACGTCATCTTGGTTACTTAAACAAAAATCGGGGGCGGTACTTTCTAATTCTAACATTTATTTGCCTTTTTTATAAAATTACGATTGATTTAATCTCTGTCATTTCTTCGATGGCGAAACGTGGACCTTCACGCCCGACACCACTGAGTTTCACTCCGCCATAGGGCTGAATGTCAAAACGAAGAGTAGGCATATCGTTAATCACAACACCCCCTGCATCGAGTTCTTCTATCGCTTGGGTCGCATGTGCCAAATTGTTCGTAAACACAGAAAACTGCAATCCGTACGGTGAGTTATTCATCCGCTGTATTGCATCATCAATTCCATCTACCCGAACCAAGCTCACGATTGGGGCAAAAACCTCTTCGCAGACAATTTTCATCTTTTCAGTCACATCCGCCATTACACACGGATAAAAAATACGTTCCTCACAGCGTGGCGGCGTCAATGTACGTGCACCTTCTGCAATGGCGCTTTCTACCCAACTCATTGCCCGCAGTGCTGCTTCATCATTGATAAGCGGCCCTAGAAAAGTATCTTCATTATAGGGAGAACCGACAACCAATGTGGATGTCGCCTCTGCTATCCGAACAGCAAATTCATCATAAATCGAGCTATCTACATAAATACGCTGAAGTGAGATACACACCTGACCTGAGTTGACAAACGCTCCGATGGCACAACGTGATGCGGCATAATCCAAATCAGCACTGTCGTCAATGTACGTCGCAGCATTGCCCCCAAGCTCTAAAGAAACTTTTTTAATCCCTGCACTTTTGGTAATGATATTTCCTACCCCAACGGAACCTGTAAAACTAATCACACGGGGAATATCACTTCCCACCAACGCACTTCCCACTTGGGCATCACCGTAAATGACACTCAGTGCATCTTTCGTTGCATAGGGGCTTTCAATAAAAAGTTTTGCCAGCTTGTAGGCACAAAGAGGAGCTTCTGGGGTTGGTTTTAGCACCACGGAATTCCCTGCTACCAATGCAGGAGCGAGTTTATGGGCAACAAGATTAAGCGGAAAATTAAACGGGGTAATCGCTACCACAACTCCACACGGCTCTCTACGCCAATACGCATGCGCTTTACGTCCGCTTGGCATTGCGTCGGTGATAATTGTCTCTCCATGCAGCATCCGCATTGTTTCGGCAGAGAGAGTAATTGTTTCAATACAGCGATCCACTTCGATACGGGCATAGGCAATCGGTTTTCCTACCTCATCACACAGTACTTTTGCAAATACTTCTCTCTCTTCTTTAAGTTTTGAAGCAACATCCAGTAACCATGCGCATCGTTGATGCAAAGGAGATTTTTTAGCATTTTTTGCTGCTATTGAAGCAATCTCTAATGCACGTAAAGCATCATCCTCATCGCATACTGAAAAACGTGACACAAGCCGTCCATTGTATGGGCTTAAACGTTCTAGCATATTATCGCGTTTGATTTCTTCTGATCCCATCCAAATATGTGCATCCATACATCAGCCTCATCGGTAAATTATTCTTTTATTATACAAATCATCACCTAAAAAGAGAAAGAAGGGTTCCCTTTAAGGCGTTTTTTGTTGGATATGTTTTAGAATATCTTCATATTTACCAAAGGAATAATAATGAATTTGACCATAACTGACGGTGTTTTAGGGATACGCCCCCCAGTTACGAAACCCCATCCGGGATTTTTTTTCCAAGTAGGTGAAGAACGCTTCCGAAAACTGGTTGACGATCATTATGAAATGATCCGTACCAGTGATATTGCCTTCTTATTTCCGGTGAATGACGAAGAAGATTTTAGTACCGCCAAAAAACATGCGGCTGATTTTTTCATCCAAATCTGCGGAGGACCCGATTATTTCGCTCAAACACGGGGTGAACCTCGTATGGTCGGACGTCATGCACCGTTTCGTATTGATGAGCAAGCTCGTCGCCGATGGCTTGAGTTTTATGCCGTTTTGCTCCCTGTTCTTGAAAATGAAGGGGTTAATCCTGAATATATTCAGTCGTTTTGGGACTATACGGATATTTTCTCTATTTGGATGATTAATACTCCAACGTTCTAAATATTACAAATTCAGTAAAAGACCACTAAAGCCCTTGGAGGCAACGCCAAGAGGGACTTTTATCCCCCCTTCCATGTGATCTGCAAAAAAGCGCGTTAACCAAATACGGTTCGTTTGAATTTTTTGCAAGACTAACGTATCTTCTTTATCAATCACTTCCGTGTGATAATAGCCAATTGCAATCGTGAGCTTTTGTGTCTCGCCCTCAGGAAGCAAAATGAAGTTAAGGGTTCTTTTTGCTGTATCCACCGTCACATTTTCAACTTTTCCATATCCTTTTGAACTAAAATAGAGGGATACAGCCGAGGTCATAATTTTTGAACGAAAAGTATCCATCGAAGAGGTTTCAGCAAAGCTCAATACGCTCAATAAAATTGACAATATGACGATTCGCAACATCATTAAAACACCTCTTTTTAGAGAATTATACCTCTTAATCAATGTTAAATGGCATCTGCGCTAAAATCATCTAATTTTTATTTTGGAGATTTTCAGTATGAACGAAGCCAAAAATATTTGGATGAACGGCAAATTAGTACCTTGGAATGACGCGAAGATTCACGTCCTTTCTCACACGCTCCACTACGGTAACGGTGCTATCGAGGGGACAAAAGTGTATAAAACCCCAAAAGGGTATGCTATTTTTCGTCTAAACGACCACACAAAACGTCTGATCGAATCGGCCAAAATGACACTCATCACCGTCCCTTATACTATTGAAGAACTCAATCAAGCACAAATTGATCTCATTAAATCTAACGATTTTACGGGTGAAAATATCTATCTCCGCCCTATTGTCTATCTAGGCTATGGTGTTATGGGAATCTATCATAAAGAAGCACCGGTCGAAGTTGCCGTTTGTGCTTGGGAATGGGGAGCCTATTTAGGTGAAGAGGGGATGAAGCGGGGTATTCGCCTTAAAATCTCATCATTTAGCCGACCAAATAACAAATCCAATATGGGGAAAGCCAAAGCAGTCGCCAACTATCTCAACTCTCAAATGGCAAAATTTGAAGCAGTAGAAGCGGGATACGACGAAGCTCTTCTTCTGGATGATGAAGGTTATGTCGCGGAAGCTAGCGGAGCGTCATTTTTCATGATAAAAGATGGTGAAATTATCACTCCTCCAAATGATAACTCTCTCGTATCCATCACCCAAAAAACGGTCATCGAAATGGCAGAAAAAATGGGGATGAAAGTAACTCGTCGAAAAATCACTCGTGAAGAAATTTATGTTGCTGATGAAGCATTCCTCACAGGAACTGCCGCAGAACTCACCCCTGTTCGTGAAGTAGATGCACGCGTGTTGGGTGCAGGAGGACGTGGACCAATTACTGAGAAACTCCAAAGCAGCTATTTTGACATCGTTTACGGTCGAAATCCTGATTACGACCACTACTTGACGTATATAGATTAAAAATGTTGCTGAGTTTCCTGCCAGAGGGACATTGTGCCCCTTGCGGGTAAACTTAGCATTATCGTAGCCAATCAGGATGTATTCTGATGGTGTTTATTAAATAACAAAAAGGCTCAACTCGTGGCAACTGATATGAACGATTATTTTAATAAGAAAAAAAATGAAGAAAAGAAGAGCGATGGAGGATTTACTCCCAAAAAACCTCCTAAAATTGATTTTAATATGAATCCGCAAAAAGTAGGTATGCTTTGGCTGATAGGGGGATTTGCAGTACTCCTCTTTTTGGCAAAACCTTTTATTATCATTAACGAGGGGGAAAGGGGAATCCTCTCCACTAACGGTAAATACAGCGATCACGCATTAATGCCGGGGCTTCATTTCCTCCTCCCTGTTATCCAAAATGTTTATATCGTTGATACCAAAGTACGTATTATCAACTATGCCGACAAGATTGACCGTGCTTCTACCGCAGGAGACGGGATTTTGCTCAAACCTGCTATCACGGTTTTGGATAAACGGGGGCTTCCGGTATCGATCGACATGACAGTCCAGTATCGCCTTAATGCACAACTTGCAGCGCAAACCATCTCTAACTGGGGCTTTAGCTGGGAAGATAAAATCATCGACCCTGTAGCACGGGATGTTGTTCGTAACGTTATCGGGCAATACGATGCAGAAACATTGCCGATTATGCGCAATGCAATCGCCCAAAAAATCGAAGCAGGTATTCGTGATAATGTTAATCGTCAGAAAAATGGCCCAGCAGATCTCGAATCGATTCAACTGCGTGAGATTGGACTTCCTCAAAAAGTAAAAGATCAAATCGAGCGGGTTCAAGTCGCCAAACAAGAAGTAGAAAAAGCACAGCAAGATGTCGAACGTGCCAAACAAGAAGCGTTCAAAAAAGAGACAGAAGCACAAGGAACTGCCAATGCAGTCACTATTGAAGCGATTGCTCAAGCAAAAGCCAACCATCTCGTAGCCCAATCACTTACACCGGGATTGCTCAAACTTGAGCAAATCAAGGTGCAAGGCAAATTTAATGATGCCCTTAAAGAAAACAAAGATGCAAAAATTTTTCTCACCCCTGGTGGTTCGACACCTAACATTTGGCTTGATACCAAAAGCGGTGATAATCAAAAAATAAGTTCTACGGGTAACTAATCGATGAACCTTAATCAAATCGACTGGGCAAAGTCTGAGCTGCTCCCCGTCATCGTCCAAGACTCCACAACACTGGAAGTGCTGATGATGGCGTACATGAACCGTGAATCCCTGGAACTCTCCCTCTCTACGAAAGTGGCACATTATTTTTCACGTTCAAAACAACGCTTATGGAAAAAAGGTGAAAGCAGCGGTCATTTCCAGCATATTGAACGCTTTTTACTTGACTGTGATAACGATACGCTCCTCATAATGGTACGCCAAGAAGGGGTTGCGTGTCATACTGGACGCAAATCCTGTTTTTTTACCGACATCGAGTCGGGTGCAATCATTGGGGAGCCTACAATCGATACTGTTGCTACCTATGGAATTATTGATGAACTGTACCACACCATTCTCCAAAGAAAAAATAGTGACCCGACAACCTCATGGACGGCCAAACTCCTCAGTAGTGGAGATAATACAATACTCAAAAAAGTGGTCGAAGAAGCGGGCGAATTCGCCTTTGCAATCAAAGATGATAATGAAGATGAAATTATTTATGAATGTGCCGATTTAGTCTATCATGTCTTGGTTGCACTGGGACACAAAAATATCTCTCCCGATCGTATCAAACAAGAGCTTGCCCGACGGTCGGGAGTAAGCGGGATCGCCGAGAAAAACTCTAGGGACAAATGAAAACTCAACTGCTTCACTTTATTGATACGCTAGCTCTTTACGATTACCTCCTTTTTGGGGGAATCCTTTTTTTCTTTTTTCTTTTTCTTATTTTGGCAGTTTTATTGCATCACAAACTCACCCTTGCCATTACACTTGTATTGACTGCTTTTCTTCTTCTTATCGGGGGACCCTTTGGAGGCTATATGCTGCTGCATAAATACCTCTACAAACACACTATTACCCTCTCTACCGTACAAGATCTCGAATATACCGAAGCGTTGGTTCTCAAAGGAGACATTAACAATACCTCACAACAGACCTTTAAAGAATGCACCCTTTATTTTGGGGTATCCAAAGTCTCTTCCATCAAAATACTCAATGATAAGATTTACCCTTATCTCCCTTTTCGTCGTCAAACGCTCACCCTCACACAACCGGTTAAACCAAACAGCGGTGAAACATTTAAACTCTTAATTGAACCCTTCAGCTATCCAAAAAAATTCAGTGTTACCGCATGGGGAATCTGTAGATAATGAATACCTATTTTACCTTTTGGCACTACGGTGCTGTCACCCTTATCACTTTAGGACTCATCACTCTTATCATCTCAACACTTCGACAATCCAACTTAACTTCAAAAGCTTCTATTATTTTCACTTATACCATTGTTGCACTGGGATTTGTATTTGGTGCACTTTTAATCATTGATAGTTATACCAAAAAAATAACCTTATCAAATGTGGATGACTATCGTTTTCTTCCTACAGAAAAAATATTTTTTACAGGTTCAGTACGAAATTCTGGTAATTATACCATCGGTGAAGTGAGTGTAGAAATTAAAATTGTCAACAAAGACAGTGCCGCTTTAAAAGGAAAACCTTCCTATCAGTCAAATGCATTTGCAGAACTTATCGGGGATGGGAGAGTCAAGCCCTCGTATCTAATTGTGACCGAAGTAGTCGCCACCAATCTCAAACCTGGGCAACGAAAAGATTTCCGGATTATTATGCGACACCCTACTTATTTTAAAGGGTATACAAGCTACGTTAGAGCCTATGGTCAGTGAAAAAAATTAGTATTTTAATCCTACTGCTTTAAGAGCATTGTTAATGGCTCGCAGTTGCGTATTTTTATCTCGGCACCATTCCGGTGCTAGGAGCGATTCATCATTTATTCCCGCTGTAAGACGCTGAACGCTAATAGTGCGTGGCTTCATTTTTAATGCTTCACTCAACACATCTAAATAAAGCTCTTCCGTGATCGGAGTAAACTCACCGCGTCCGTATTCATTTGCCAATGCGGTCCGCTTCACTACATAAAGAGGATGGTATTTCAGAGAATCTACTCCTAAATCGTATGCCGCCTGCGCCGTTTGAAGCATCATCTCTTTATCTTCTCCAGGGAGTCCGAATATAAGATGCCCGCATACATTTAATCCATATTTTTTGGCTTTAAGTATTGCTTCTTTAACACTTTGTGCATCATGTCCACGATTGATTTTTTCCAGTGTCTTATCAAAAATCGATTGAATCCCAAACTCAATCCATAGTTCTGTTTTCTGGGAAAGCTCGCACAAATACTCAAACACCTCATCGCTGATACTGTCCGAGCGCGTTCCAATACTAAGACCTACTACATTTTCAAAACTAAGAGCTTTTTCATACAGTGCTTTGAGTGTTTCTAGCGGGGCATACGTATTGGTAAAACTTTGAAAATAGACGAGATATTTTTGCGTACCGTTTTGGAGACTTAATTTTTTGGAGAGCGCATCAAATTGCCACTGGAGCTGTTCAAGCTGTTTTTCTAAATAAGGATTTTCACGTGATTCAAGATTAAGAAAGAAACCCTTAAGAGGCTTTGCTTTGTCCAGACTTGGACTAAAGGAGTCATTTTCGCAAAAAGTACACCCCCCCTTTGCAACACTTCCATCAATATTTGGGCAAGTAAATCCTGAGATGGAAACAGGAACTTTAGAGACTTTGCACCCAAATTTTTCACTCAAATATTGTCCGAATGTAAAAATTTGTTCGCGCATCTAAATTGTTTTAAATAATATAATTGCCGGTAAAACACGCCGTACAATAGTTTTCTTCTTTGCCGTTTACACTCAGCAACAATCCGTCATTACTCAAATAGCCAAGAGAATCAGCTTCAATAAAAGCACAAATCTCTGCATTGGTCATGTTTGCAGCAATCAGCTTATCTTTATCCGGTGTATCGACACCGTAAAAACAAGGATCGGTTGTCGGAGGGCTCGAAATACGCATGTGTACTTCAAGAGCACCCGCAGCTTTGAGCATTCGGACGATCTGACGGCTTGTTGTTCCGCGTACAATGGAGTCATCAACAACGATCAAACGTTTTCCCTTGATAAGATGCTCTATCGGAGAGAGTTTCATCTTGACTTTTAAATCGCGCATCTCTTGCGTCGGCTCGATAAATGTCCGTCCGATATAGTGATTACGCATAATCGCCATTTCAAAAGGAATCCCGCTCTCTTGTGAATATCCTATCGCCGCCGGAACACCGCCATCAGGGACAGGAACAACCATGTCAGCGATTATAGGCTGCTCTTGGGCTAATTTTTTACCCATTGCTTTACGCATCTCGTAGACGTTTTGTTTATACACATTGGAGTCAGGACGGGCAAAATAAACGTATTCAAAAATACAATGTTTTGGTGTGGCATCAAACACTTTAATTGATTGAGGAGCTTTCCCTTTTTCAAAAATCAATAACTCACCCGGCTCTACATCACGAATATATTCTGCACCGATAAGATCAAATGCACACGTTTCAGACGCTACCACATAGCCATCACCCACACGCCCAAGGCTTAAGGGACGGAATCCGAAACGGTCACGCATTGCAAACATCTTAGAACGGCTCAAAAAAACGAGGGAATACGCCCCCTCGATTTTTTTAACCGCATCGATGATACGATCAGTGAGATGATGCTGGTCACTTTTAGCGATAAGATGGATAAGATTTTCAGTATCCATATAGGTTTGAAAAATCGCCCCTTTTTTAATAAGGGCATCCCGTACCTCTTTGGCATTGGTGAGATTACCGTTGTGAACAATCGCCATCTCCCCTAGATCATAGCGGGCAAATACCGGCTGGGCATCAAGAATAGAGTCATCTCCAGCAGTTGAATAGCGCGTATGCCCAATTGCCATCTCCCCTTTTAGGGTTGCGAGTTTTTGATTATCAAAAACCTGCGTTACAAGCCCTCGATCTTTAATCGTATAGAGCTTTTCACCATTGCTGGTGCTGATCCCTGCCGCTTCTTGACCTCGATGCTGTTGGGCATGAAGAGAGAAATAGGCTAATTTTGAGGCTTGCGGATGATCGAAAATACCAACAACCGCACATTTTTCATTCATACTACGCATTTATTCTCCTAATTCCAAACAATCACTGATATTATACAATCCATTCTCTTGGCCCACCAACCATTTGGCAGCACGGATTGACCCTTTTGAAAACGTATTGCGACTGGTCGCCGTATGGTGAAGCTCGACAAACTCCCCCTCATTGTAAAAACCAACGGTATGACGTCCCACGATGTCACCGCCTCGCAATGCCATCACGGCAATTTCATCTTTGGAACGCTCACCGATATTGCCATCACGACCACTGATACGAACCTTATCCAAATCCAAACCTCGCGCAAGTGCCGCTGAGTGTGCCAGCGTCAATGCGGTACCGCTTGGAGCATCTTTTTTGTGACGATGATGCTGTTCTACAATCTCAATGTCAAACTCTTTGAGGGTTTTTGAAGCGGCGTACACAAGCTTGTTAAGCAGTGCTACTCCCAGTGACATATTGGTTGCATACAAAATCGGCATTGATTCGCTCGCATTTTTGAGTAGATTAAGCTGATGAGCATCCATCCCCGTTGTCCCGATAACGAGAGGCTTTGGATGTTCCATCGCACACTCTAAAAGGGCTTGTGTCGCTTCGGGAAGTGAAAAATCAATGATAACATCAGAACTTTTGAGCAACACATTCATATCATTAGTCACAAGGACAGACGGATCAATCGAAAAGTTAAGCTCATTGCGCACATAGACAGCACCCAGTGATATGTCACTTGCCTGACGCAAATCTTCAATAATCAACTTTCCGACACGTCCGCCTGCACCAAATACACCTACTCTAATCATGGTCATCTCCCGTTCACAATGGTAAAAACGAATTGTATCGTCTTAGACTTTAAAAGGACACAAATCTACTTGAGCTTACTGCTGAAGTAAACCCAGTGTTAACGTAGCCAATCGGGATGTATTCCGATAGCGTATAGATTAATGAAAATGTTCATCCACATACGAAATTGCCTGAAGCGCTGCAACTGCACCATCCCCAGCAGCACTGACCACTTGCTTAGGTGCCGCAATTCGCATATCACCCACAGCGTACAATCCCGCAACGGATGTTTTCATACTCAAATCCACAATGACCTCACCAGAGGGACTCATATCGCATAAAAAACTACCGTCTTCTTGAATTAACACTTGGTTATTGACATTATTGCCGATGAAAATAAACACTCCGGGAGCATCAATTTGACGAGTAGAAGCATCTTTAAACGCAACACGAATTCCTGTCACACCCATAGCATCACCCAGTACTTCTTCAGGAGCAGCATTGAGGATAAGCTCTATATTTTCCGTATTGTTGATTCGTTCAATCGTACTAGGTGCTGAACGAAACGTATCACGACGGTGGATTAGATACACTTTAGAACAGATTTTTGCCAAATAAAGAGCCTCTTCAAGTGCCGTATCACCGCCACCAATCACCACAACTTCTTTACCTTTATAGAAAAAACCATCACACGTTGCACACGTACTCACACCACGACCAAAATATTTATCTTCACCGATAAATCCTGCACGTTTCGGGGTCGATCCCGTCCCTACAATGACACTTTTAGCTGTATCGGTTTTTCCATCTGATTTATGAATCGTAAACGTTCCATCCTCATTGCAAGAAACACGTGTTACTTCGGACATTTCGTGTTTCAATCCAAAACGCTGACACTGCTCAGGCCACGGGGACATAAAATCCATTCCGCTCAAATTATGAGTCGTAGCACCCGGATAGTTCTCAATCTCGGAACTCATCGTAATCTGTCCACCGGGCATCCCCTTCTCAAACATTACAACATTATCCAAGCCACCGCGTGTCGTATACAAACCTGCCGTTAAACCTGCAGGTCCTCCCCCGATAATTGCACAATCCAACATACTTAACACCTCAATAATTTGACTCATTCTAAGCTGTACGTATGGTACTCTATTGCTGTTAAAGAGTGCTACAAATTGATAAAAAGAAAAATGGTTTTAGAAAACTTTCAGGCTAATTAAGAAAGAAGAGGAAGTACTAGAGCAGCCAAAGGGATATATCCCTTTGGTATTTTATTATAACAGTGAGTTAATTTTGTCAGTGAACGCTTGCTTGGAAGCCGCACCAACCATTTGATCAACCATTTCGCCATTTTTGAAGAAAAGAATAGTAGGAATTGAACGGATACCGTATTTTACGGCAATGTCTTGTTCTTCGTCTGTGTTTACTTTACAGATTTTAGCAATTCCTTCAAAATCATTTGCCAACTCTTCGATAACCGGAGCGATCATACGACACGGTCCACACCATGGTGCCCAGAAGTCTACAAGAGCAACGCCCTCTTTTGTCGTATCAGCGAAATTTGATGCTGTTAATTCGATGTATTTACCCATTTTATTTCCTTGAGTTTGTTATGATGAGCAATTATAACGCCCCTTTCTTTAAAACGTCTTATTATAGAATTTTCATCACTTTTCTAAGCAAAAGTGTTACAGAGTGATATTCTCAATCCACTCAATTCCATCATCCGTAACGATAAGTGCATCAACACAATAATCTAATGAAAACTTTTTTTTCTGAAGATACGTTTGGATGGTACGATTGAGTTTTTGAAGTTTTGAGGGGGTAATATTGTTGACAGCCTGTTCGTAGCTTTGAGCACTTTTGACTTCAACGAAGCGTAACACGTTATCTTTGAGAGCAATAATATCAATCTCACCAAAACGGTTATAAACGTTTCGGTCAATGATTCTGCACCCACGGGAACGTAAAAACTCACATCCCCTCTCTTCGGCAATATTTCCTTTTGCCTTGGTGTGCATTACCTAATCCAAATAATCGGGTTTAAGTATTTCTACTTTAATCGATTTAAACCGTGCAGTTTTGATAAGCTCATCGTGCTCATCTCCAAACAAAAAGTTGATACGGCTTTTGGCATGGTGAAATGTCGTAAAAAGGGTCCCTTTTTTAACCGTTGTGCTCACTTTTACCCGCAAAGGAGCACTTTGACCATATTCGCTTTTGAGCACGACAAAATCTTTGTACTCAAAAAATTCTTCATCCTCCACACTCACCAGCAACGTATCTTCACTATGAGAGCGACTGAGTTTTTCACAGGCGTTGGTTTGGGCGGCATTGTTATAGTGAACCAATACCCGTCCCGTTGTGAGATAATATCCCTCGTATGACGGTGCATTTAAAAGTTCCTGTACTTGACCGCGCGGCTCATACTGCTTATAGTGAAACGATCCTAACCCATCTTTGGTACGGAAATCATGAAGATGCAACACGGGGGTATCTTCCTCTTGCACCGGCCATTGCAATCCGCGTAAGCGATTGGCTTCCAGTTTTTCATAACTTGCCCCGCCAAAACGTATGGGCGCATCGACACGGACGGCTTCCCATACATCTTTTGAGTTCTTAAAACCAAAATCTGTCCCATACCGTTTAGAAATCTCCGAAATCACTTCCCAGTCATCGGGCATCGTAACATGAATCAGTGGTTGAGAGAGATGGAGTCTGCGTTCCGCATTGACATAAACACCCGTTTTTTCGTAAGCACTTTTAACCCCGAAAATAATATCAGCAAATTTGGTGATTTCATTGTCAAAAAGCTCATTGACAATCAGCAAATCAAGATTTTTAAGGGCAGCATGGATTTTGTTTTGGTTGGGATGAATGTGAGCGATGTCTTCACCAATGTTAAAAAGTCCTTTAATTTTCCCCTCAACCATGGCATTAATCAAATCAGGGGTCATCATCCCGACTTCTTTGGGTGGCTGATAATCGGGGGCATAATACGGCAGCATCCCGACATCACACGTTCCCTGCACGTTGTTTTGACCGCGAAGAGGCATCAATCCAGCTCCTCGTTTACCGATATTTCCGGTAATCAATGAAAGATGGGTAATCGCCATAACCGCATACGAACCGTCTAAGTGCTCCGTAATTCCCAAGCCCCAGAAAAAGAGGCTTTTGCGCGTTGCGTATTTACGGGCCACCATACGAATCTCTTCAACGAGAGATTCATATCCGGGAATTTTGAGGAGAAATTCAGGGTTTGCATAGGGGTCATTTAAAATGGTTTGTTTGTACTCTTCATAGCCATTTGTCCGTGATGCGATAAAATCACTATTGACCAAATCTTCGTTTATAATAATATATGCCATCATATTCAGCATCATCAAATTTGCTTCATACGGAATACTCAAATGATGTGTGGCAGATTTGGAAAGCTGAAGTTTGCGCACATCAAGGACGGCAAGCTCAATCCCTTTATCTTTGATCACATCAAGCATACGATTTGCAACGATGGGGTGTCCCTCCGTGGTATTAGACCCCATAACTACCATAAACTCAGTCTCATAAATATCATCAAACGGATTTGTCACAGCACCTTCACCGATGGTAGTACGCATCCCTTTAAGTGAAGGAGAGTGACACACGCGTGCACAATTATCAACGTGGGGAGAACCGACAACATGACGGGTAAAGTGCTGAAACAAATACGAACTCTCACAGCTCGTCCGTGCTCCGCCAATAGAGGCAAAAGAGTGTGAACCATGCTCATTAACAATTGATTTTAGCTTTCGTGCCGCCAACTCGTAAGCACTCTCATAACTAATCTCATAAAAATCATGGTCAATGGGTTCAAGATAATCCATATCCAAATCTGCAAACAATGCAGAATTGGCATTTAAAAATGCCTTACGGACACGAGCATTGCGAAGGCGTTTTGGGTGAGTTACAAAATCCCATCCCTGCTTTCCTTTGATACAAAGTCGCCCTTGGGAAACGAGCCCCTCTTCTTTGGCAAAAATCTTCTGAATTTTGTTGTCCTCGACCTCAGCGGAAATATCGCATCCCACACCACAATAGGTACAAACGCTGTCGATGACCATAAAACTTCCTTAGGGGGCTAACTACCCTTTTTAAAATTAGTGAAGTATATTATTTTGTCTCTTAAGGAGTGCGGAAGTAGCAATACAAATCGAATCATTAAGTAAAATCTAAACGGAAATGGGTAAAAGTATTTTTTTGCAGCAATCGCATTGGTAATTCTCTTAACTCCTTGCTCTGTACTCAACAAAAAAGGCATTTTAAATCTATTTTTTCGTGTCATCTCCGAATCAATGAATCCCGGCAATATTGTCATGACGTCAATACCATAAGGTTTTAACTGATAGCGTAATCCTTCTGCATACGCATTCATTGCCCGCTTGGATGCACTGTACGCTACGGAAGTCGGCATGGAAATAAGTGAGGCAAGTGAAGAGATAAAGACAACCTCACCCGATTTTTGCGCAATAAGCTTAGGAATTATTGATTCCAATAATGCGTGAAGACTCAAAAAATTGGTTTGAAACAGACGATGAAAATCCTCAAACGGTGTCACACCGCCTGAATGCCCCATAGAAACACCCGCATTAAGAATAACTCGATCGATGTGAGTATTTGCCAACTGCTTTCCAATATTTTGCATCAAATCAACGTTATTTACATCTGCAATAATGGTTTCGACCTTTGCTCCCATCGCTATACATCTTGCGGCTACATCATTAAGCCGATCTTCCCTACGCGCAAGCAAAACAAGCTGATTCTCTTTTGTTGCATAATGAAGGGCCAATGCTTCACCAAGTCCACTGCTAGCTCCCGTGATGATTATGCGCATTTTTCCTCCGTGATAGTGAATCTAAGCTATAATTATACCCATGAATGAAACACTAAAAATCGGGGAAATAAATATCCTCACCATCGACAGAGATACAACGCCGGGGCTTTTTTTACGAGCGTTGGATGAGAGCGATATTTTATTGCCCAACCAATACGTCACAGAGGCGATGCACATCGGCGATACTATCGATGTATTTGTCTATACAGACAGCGAAGATCGTCCCGTAGCAAGCACCGTAATGCCCAAGGCAATGGTCAATCAGCTAGCCTTCGTCGAAGTAGTCGATACCACTCCCATCGGGGCGTTTGTCAACTGGGGCTTGCCCAAAGACCTTTTTGTTCCGCGTGTGATGCAAAAAGTTCCCTTCAAGGTGGGGGAAAAGCGTATCGTGCGGGTTATCTTGGATGCGCAGACGAATCGTCTCGTAGGGACTGAAAAAATCACTCCAGCGCTCATCGATGCCCCCAGAGAGTTTTACCCTAACACCCCCGTGGAGTTTATGATTATTGCCAAAACACCCATGGGGTACAAAGCCATCGTTAACCACCTCTACGAGGGAATGCTTTATGCCAATGAGATTTTTGAGCCCCTTCGCTCAGGTCAAATCAAAAGCGGGTTTGTAAAACTACGTCGTGAAGACGGCAAGCTTGATCTCTCTCTTCAAAAGACGGGAAAAGAAAAATCGACCGATGCCAGCGAAAAAATCCTCCAAATGCTCAAGAAAAACAATGGAATGCTTCCATACAACTACAAAAGCGACGCAGACCTTATTCAAAAAATATTCGGACTTAGTAAAAAAAATTTCAAATCTGCCCTCACCAAGCTAAACGATGCAGGAAAAATAACCATCAAGGAGAACGGAATTTATGGGATATAGACCGAAAAAAAGAGCTTTTATGAATCTACAAGGACGGCGGATGAGCTACATGGAAGATGATAAAGTATACACGCTCATTAACTTTAACCGTGAAACCATGACACTGGAAGTTCATATCAAAGACGGAGATGAGGAAAAAGTTGATCTCTTTTATCCTTTTGCCCATCTCCCTAAAAATATGAAAAAAGAACTCAATCCGCTATAATTCACCCTATTTTTAAAAGGATACCCATGTCACAATTTACAAATGTTACCGCAGACAAAAAAGCCAATATCTATTTCGATGGAAAAGTCACCAGTCGTACCCTTCATTTTGCCGATGGAAGTATGAAAACATTGGGAATTATGTTGCCGGGCGAATATACGTTTAACACAGGCGACAAAGAGATTATGGAAATTATGAGCGGAGAGATGGAGGTACAGCTTCCAGACTCGCAAGAGTGGATTACTATTACAGGACCTCAAAGTTTCGACGTTCCCGCTAACAGTGCGTTTCATCTCAAAGTCAAAACTATCAGTGATTACTGCTGTAGTTTTGTAAAATAAATATCAGCGTCGGATCTCGACGCTATTCTCTTCAGTTTAACTCGATACTGAGCATCACCTTACTTTTCATCATCTATTACAAAGTATTATAGGCTCTATCCCCTGCATCTCCTAATCCCGGAAGAATAAATTTATCGTTGTTTAATTTTTCATCTATCTTTGCAATGATCATATCTATTTGCGGATATTCCTCTAGCACCCTTTGAACTCCTTCCGGTGATGCGAGAATATTAAGGGTCTGTATTTCACCGGCATTTTTTTGCTTTAGCACTTTAATCGCATCGCATAATGATCCACCGGTTGCCACCATAGGATCGACTAATATAACTTTCTTACCGCTGCAATCTCCAACACGGTCATAATACAAAACACTCTTATGCGTCACTTCATCCCGTTTAATCCCCAAAAAGCCTGATTGTGCCCCCTTTAGTGTATCGATAACAGCTTCATGCATCGATAATCCTGCTCTTAATACCGAAACGACGACAATATCTTCTTCAGGTACATAAGAATACGTTTTGACTCCATTCCATGTCATGATTTCTCTGGAGCACAGTTTCTGATTATTCAGGGCTTCATACAGCAATATTTTTGTTATTTCTTTAATGGTGTGACGGAAGACGAAAGGGTCAAGAGTATTGTCACGCAGTGTATTAACAAGCGAATGGATTAGAGGATGAGCTAACTCTTTGTGCATATTTTCTCTTTTGGTTAAATATACTATTATAGTGTGATTTAGTATAAATCCCTAGAAATTGGTTATCGTCGAATCTGAATACTATTCTCTTCAATCCACCCCTCTTTCTCATACGCTTTCCATCCGCTTGGTGTTCCCATACCACTGATTTTATAGTAATTCCCCCGTTTTATTTTAGAAGTAAACGTTGTATTCGCTTTATAGGGTTCACATCTACCGTTACTGTCACATATCTGTGCACCTTCTTTGGTTGTAAAGACAATTGCCTTTATGCTCTCCGATTCTCCATGTATATCGGTATCCGATTTTTTATCAAGCTTTCCATCAATCATAGCAAGCAATAATTTTCGTGCTTCTTTGTCCCCTTGTTTGGCGGCGGATGCCAGCCACATCATCGCAAACTGGTCATTTTGCTCTATGCCTCTACCGCTTGCGTACATCAATCCAATATTGTACTGAGCATCCATATGTCCCTGAATGGCTGCTTTCTCATACCATTTGGCCGATTGTGTTTGATTGACATCAACACCGATTCCCCGTTCAAACATAACACCGACTTGAAATTGAGCAATTTTATCCCCGCGAAGAGCATTCGTATACGTGTCCCAAAAAGATTGCTGTTGTGAAGCTGATACAGAAGATGCAAAAAGAAGAAGTAAAAGATGCAATAATAATTTTTTCATAAAACCAACCCCTTATCAAAAAATTATTACTCTCTACCCCTCCATTGAAGGGGAGAAAATAGTTATTTATACCGGTACGTAATACGCCCTTTGTCAAGACTGTACGGGGTGAGTTCGAGTTTAACCGTATCACCCGGTAAGATTTTAATATAGTGCATACGCATTTTTCCAGCGATATGACATAAGATCACATGCCCATTTGGAAGCTCCACACGAAACGTTGCGTTCGGTAGTGCTTCAACAATCTTTCCGTCTACTTCAATGACATCATCTTTTGCCATAAAATTCCTTTACGTGATTGATAAAATTTCAGCTCTACCGTTGATAATCGCAACCGTATGCTCGTAATGAGAGCCTCTCAGCTCATCCACACTCACCACATCCCAACCATTTGCCAAAATCTTAGGAGTTCCCTCTTTTTGACAAATCATCGGTTCCAAACAAAAAACCATTCCGTTTTTGATCTTTGGCCCTGCTTTAGGATTAACTCCATCGAAATAGTTGGGGATTTCAGGCTCTTCATGAGGCTTTTTTCCGATACCGTGTCCACAGAAATTACGTAATGGGACATAACCACGGCTCAGGATGAATTTCTCCATCTCATGAGAAAGCTCTTTGAATCGCATTCCGTCTTCAATAATCTCAATGGCATGGTAGAGGGTATCTTTCGCGCATGCGATCAATGCCTCATCTTCTTTGGTAATTTGACCGACACCCACCGTTATGGCGGCGTCACCAAAATAACCGTTTTTTTGAGTCCCCACATCGAAGCCGATAATATCGCCTTCTTGAAGTCGGTAGTCGGTAGGAATTCCGTGAATAATAACGTTATTAAGAGAAGTACACACCGCGCTGGGAAAGCCATACAGCCCTTTAAATGACGGTTTTGCGTTGAGTGAGCGAATATACTCTTCACCCATTGCATCCAACTCTTTTAACGAAACACCCACTTTTGCATGATCTTTTAGCAGCTCTAACGTCCCTGCTACAATTTGATTCGCAGCACGGAGTTTGGCTATTTCATCATTCTTGCGTAGCGCAATCGCCATTGTTACAGACCAACCGCACTAAGGGTTTGGTACTTAGACGTATACACTTGTGCTTCAACACGGCGCATGGTATCAAGAGCTACTTGAACCACAATAAGAACCGCTGTCCCTCCGAAGAAGAAAGGAACCCCCATCGCTTTAACAATAACCCATGGAAGCGTTGCAATAAGTCCGAGGTAAATCGCACCCGTAATGGTCAAACGCCCTGCTGTCTCATTTAAAAAAGCTTTGGTCGATTCACCCGGACGAACACCCGGAATAAAACCACCTTGGCGTTTTAAATTGTCGGCAATATCTTTGGCATTAAATACGATAGATGCATAGAAAAATGCAAAGAATACAACAAACGTAAATTGTAACACGTTAAAGAAATAGTGATTCGGATTAAGAACATCCGCAATCGATTGGATAGTCGGATTTGCACTGCTTGAAAGAACCGTCATCGGAAACATCAAAATTGCTGAAGCAAAAATAACGGGAATAACACCCGAAAGGTTTACTTTAACCGGGATATAGTTCATAACCCGTTTGTTTTGATTTTGAAGCATCGTCTTTTTCGCATACGTCACCGGAATACGTCGTTCACCAAGCTCTACGTAAATGATAACCAGTACCGTTGATATAACCAACGCTATGATTGCCAATACGACCAATGGGCTCATTGCACCCGTATTTACCATCGTAATCATATGAGAAATAGCGCTAGGAATTGCCGAAACAATACCCGCGAAAATAATCAAAGAGACACCGTTTCCGATACCGCTTTGGGTAATTTGTTCTCCAATCCACATCAATAACATCGTTCCAGCTAACATCGAAACGACAGCAAGAAGAACAAACGTCGAATGATCAACCAAAATTGCACTTCCGCCATCTTTACCGCTCATACTTTGCAATCCGACACTCACACCGATTGCTTGAACAATCGTGATAACAATAGTTGCATAACGGATAATTTGCATGTATTTAACCATACCGTCACGCTCTTTTTTCATTTGCGCTAAGTTAGGAAAAGTGGCTGCTAATAATTCCATAATAATGGATGCGGTAATGTAGGGCATGATACCAAGGGAGATAATGGAGAATCGTTCTACGGCTTTACCGCTAAACATATTGAATAAACCTAACGCGTCAGCTTGATGGGAGTTAAAAAAAGAAGCGATGACGGCTGTGTCAACACCCGGTACTGGCACGTATGCCAATAGTCGGTAGATAAAAAGAAAACCGATCGTAATTAAGATCTTGTTTACAAGTTGCTGGTTCATTAGTTACCAGTAGTTGTAACGTTTTCGTCTTTGATTTTAGATGCTAAATCTTTAGCGCTTGCACCAACAAGTTTAACTTGAGTGACCGATTTTTTCAAACGGTGTACGCTACGGATTGTTTCCATTGTAATTTCTGAAAGCTCAGCGATTACGTTTGTTTTTTCAACATTAATGATCGTTGGTTTTACGACACGAGACGTAAATCCAATTTTTGGCAAACGGCGAGCAAGAGGTTGTTGTCCGCCCTCGAAGTTACGCTTTTCATTGTAACCTCCACGAGCTTTTTGACCTTTGTGCCCTTTACCAGAAGTTTTACCGGTACCACTACCAGCACCACGTCCAAGACGTTTTCTGTTGTGGGTTGACCCCTCAGCAGGTGTTAAATTTTCGAGTGCCATACCTTATCCTTTGATACGTGAAAGTGCATCAACTGTTGCACGAACCACGGTGTTTGGATTGTTTGAACCCAAAGACTTCGTTAAGATGTCTTGGATTCCGGCAAGCTCAAGAACAGGACGAGCAGCGCCGCCGGCGATAACTCCTGTACCTTCAGATGCCGGTTTAAGCAACATACGACTTGCGTTGTATTTTACTTCGATGTCGTGTGCGATAGTCGTCCCTTTGATCTTCACAACTGTGAGATTTTTGAACGCTTCATCTACCGCTTTACGGATAGCATCGGGAACCTCTTTGGCTTTACCGACGCCGTAACCGACAGTCCCTTTTTTGTTACCTACAACCACAAGTGCAGTAAAACGAAAACGACGTCCACCTTTTACAACTTTGGTTACACGACCGATATTTACGATCGCTTCTGAAAATTCTTCTCTATTAATAGGATTCATTCATCAGCCCTTAAAACTTGATTTCATTTGCACGAAGTGCTTCGGCAAACGCTTTTACGACACCGTGATACAAAAATCCGTTACGATCAAACGTAACTTCATTAATCCCAGCATCTTTTAAGGTTTTTGCAAACACTGCACCCGCTTTTTCAGCGCTTTCAATGTTAGCTTTAAGACCCAAAGTTTTTGAGTGTACGGCTGCAAGAGTTACCCCTTGTTCATCGTTAATCGCTTGTGCGCTGATAAAGCGGTTAGAGCGAAATACTGAGATACGTGGCAATGTCGCGCATCCTGAGATTTTAGAGCGAATACGGCGCTTACGCTGAAGACGCTTTGCCGATTTATTTTTAAGTGTTTTACCTGTCATATCATCGCCCCTTATTTCTTAGATGTCTTACCGGCTTTACGCAGGATAGTCTCATCAGAGTATTTAACACCTTTGCCTTTATACGGCTCAGGTGGACGGAATGAACGGATTACAGCTGCAATTTGTCCAATTTGTTGCTTGTCAGTACCTTTAATAGTAATAACATTTTTTTCAACCGAAATTGCAACACCAGCAGGAATATCAAAAAGAATATCATGACTGAAGCCCAATTGAAGTTTCAAAACAGCGCCTTCAACAGCAGCACGGTAACCAACACCATTGATTTCGAGTTTTTTCTCAAAACCAGTAGTTAAGCCCACAACAATATTTTGTGCAAGTGCACGGTAAGTACCCCAAAAGGCACGATCCGCACGTTGATCAGAATTTGTAGCAAACGTCAAAGCATTATCTGCAAACGTAACACCACAGTTCCCTCGAGTATCAAGAGTGTGAGTTGTATCACCTTTTACAAAAGTAATGACCGCTCCATCAAGAGTTACATTTACATCAGCTGGGATAGAAACAGGAAGTTTTCCAATACGTGACATCTTATCCCCTTACCAAATTGTACAAAGGACTTCGCCGCCAACGCCAAGCTCAAATGCTTTATCGTTAGGAAGAACCCCTTTTGAACTGCTGACGATGATTGTACCGTAACCGTTTTTGAAACGCTTAAGCTCAGTCGCACCTTTGTAAACACGTCGTCCTGATTTAGAAATACGCTTTACTTCATTAATTACTGTACGACCGTTAGCGTCATACTTTAATACTACATTGATAGTTTTCTTAACGCCGTTTTCAACAACGTTAAAACTCTCAACATATCCTTTGTCTGCCAAAATAGCAACTACCGCTTCTACAGTCTTAGAGTGCATAAGTGTAGTTGAATCCAAACGACGCATTGCAGCATTACGAATACGAGTCAACGAATCCGCGATCAAATCATTAATCATTTATTTTCCTTATCTAAATCGTAAGTAGTATCGAGCTGGACTTACCAGCTTGACTTTCTAACGCCTGGGAGTAACCCTTCATTTGCCATCTTACGAAAGCATATGCGACAAATTCCGAAATCGCTGATAACAGAGTGTGGACGACCACAGATCTGACAACGAGTGTACGCACGAACTGCAAATTTTGGTGTGCGAGCCGCTTTTGCGATCATTGACTTTTTAGCCATTATTCTCTTCCTTTTGCAAACGGCATACCAATCATCTCAAGAAGCTTGAAAGCATCCTTGTCAGCGGTTGCGCTTGTTACTACGGTGATGTTCATCCCGTGGATTTGCATAATTGAATCGTAATCAACCTCAGGGAAAATCAACTGCTCGGTCAAACCGAAATTGTAGTTTCCGCGACCGTCAAAACCATTGCGTGGAATACCACGGAAGTCTTTTTGACGTGGAAGAGATACAGAGATCAATTTATCCATGAAATCGTACATTTGAGCGCCGCGTAGTGTAACTTTTACACCAACCGGCATCCCTTCACGTACTTTAAATCCAGCAACTGATTTACGAGCTACAACAACTGAAGCGCGTTGTCCAGCGATGTTGCTGATCGTATCTTGGATGCTTTGGATCAATTTGTTGTCTTTCATAGCAAAACCACAACCAACAGAGATCACCACTTTTTCAAGTTTAGGAGTCTGCATAGTGTTGGCAATACCAAGAGCTGATTGAAGCTCAGGCTTAAGAGCCAAATATTTATCTTTTAGTCGTGCCATGATTACGCCTCAACTTTACGGACATTTGATGCATCAACAGGCATCTCTTTACTCAAGAATCCGCCTTGTGGATTTTGCTCGGTAGGTTTGATCGCTTTTTTAGCAACACGAACACCCTTAACGATTACTTTGTTTTTCTTAGGCATTACTTGTAGCACTTCTGCTTTAGTACCTTTGTCGTCACCAGCGATTACTTCAACAGTATCGCCTTTTTTGAAATTAAATTTTGCCATCATACAACCTCCGGAGCCAAAGATACGATTTTCATGAAACCTGCATAACGAACTTCACGTCCGATAGGTCCGAAAATACGCGTCCCAACAGGCTCACGTTTTTTGTCAAGGATAACGGCTGCATTTTCGTCGAAACGGATCAAAGAACCGTTTTCACGGTGAATCTCTTTTTTCGTACGAACAACAACAGCTGTTACAACTTGACCTTTTTTTACTTTACCGGTTGGAGTCGCTTTTTTAACAGAAGCAATGATAACATCACCTACTGTTGCGTAACGACGTTTTGAACCGCCAAGAACTTTGATACACATGATCTCTTTCGCTCCTGTGTTATCCGCTACTGCTAAACGAGTAAAACTTTGAATCATGCGCTTACTCCTGCTTTTACAAGAGATTTAAGACGGAATGATTTGCTTTTACTAAGCGGACGGCACTCGATAGCGATGATTTCATCACCAACATTAAGTTGGTTATTTTCATCATGTACCATGTATTTTTTGAAACGTTTTACCGTTTTGTGGTAACGTGGGTGCATTACACGACGCTCAACAACGATAGTTGCTGTTTTGTCTGCTCCATTTGTTACTACGATACCTTGAATTTCACGTTTATGTGTCATCGGTTACCCTTACTTCACTGCGCTAAGCGCGGTGTTGATACGTGCAATGTCTTTTTTCGCCGTGCGAAGTTCGCTCGTATTAGTCAATTGCATCATTTTTTGCTTAATTTTCAAAGTGAAAAGCTCAATCTTTTTCTCTTTGAGCACACCTTGAAGTTCAGCAGCGGTTTTACCGTTTAAATCAGTATATTTCATTGCTCATCTCCAATGTTACAATTTTGGTTTTGAACGGAAGTTTTTGCATTGCAAGCGCTAACGCTTCACGAGCAAGTCCTTCTTCAACACCACCCATTTCAAAAATGATACGGCCTGGCTTGATATTCATTACCCATTGATCCACAGCTCCCTTACCTTTACCCATACGCACTTCAAGTGGTTTGGCAGTCAAAGGCTTAGCAGGGAACACGCGAATCCAGATTTTACCCGTACGTTTAATGTGACGAGTAGCTGAAATACGAGCTGCTTCGATTTGGCGAGAGTTAATACGTCCCGCTTCCGTTGCTTTGAATCCGATAGAACCGAATTCAAGTTTGTTTCCGGCAGTAGCGTAACCACGGTTACGCCCTTTCATTTGTTTACGATATTTCGTACGTTTAGGCATTAACATGATTAGTTAACCTTTCGACGAGGGCGGCGTTGTTGATCTTCACGACCCTCTTCTTTAGTTTCTTTGGCTTCAGGCTGGATACCTTTAGTGAGAACCTCACCTTTGAAAATCCAAACTTTGATACCGATTACACCGTAAGTGGTGTGTGCTTCTGCAAAACCGTAATCGATTTTTGCACGAAGAGTATGAAGAGGAACACGCCCCTCAAGATACCATTCAGTACGAGCAATTTCAGCACCGCCAAGACGACCTGCAACAGAGACTTTAATCCCTTTTGCGCCGGCACGTTGTGCATTTTGCATAACTTTTTTCATCGCGCGGCGGAAAGCCACACGTTTTTCAAGTTGAGTAGCCACGTTTTCTGCAACGAGTTGCGCAGACGCTTGTGCTTTTTTCTCTTCTTTGATGTTTAGGGCAACTGGTTTTCCGATAAGTTTGTTGAGAGAATCTTTGATTTTCTCAATATCAGAACCTTTTTTACCGATAATGATTCCCGGACGAGCTGCGATGATCGTCACACGAAGACGCTTAGCTGTACGTTCAATGACGATGTTGCTCACACCGGCATAGTAGAGTTCTTTTTTCAAGAATGTACGGATTTTATGATCTTCACCAAGAGATACCGCAGCTGTTTTAAAATTAGGAAACCAACGAGATTCCCAGTTGCGGTTGATACCAAGACGAAGTCCAATAGGATTAACTTTATGACCCATAATTATTTACCCTCTACTTCTACCAAAATGTGCGCAGTCGGTTTGCGGATACCTGACGCTGTACCACGTGCTCGTTGCGTAAAACGCTTCAACACTGGACCATTGTCAACGCGGCATGATTTAATAACACAATCTTCCGCTTCGATACCGCTGTTAGCGACTGCTGATGCAACTACTTTAGCGATGATTTTTGCTGCTTTGTTTGGAGTGAACTCCAACGCTGCTAATGCTTGCTCTGCATTCATACCTTGAACTTCGCGAGCGATCAAACGAGATTTAGTCGGAGATACGCGAACGAATTTTAATAATGCTCTTGCCATATCTCTTCCTTATTTCCCGATTTTCTTTTGTACAGAACCTTTATGGCCCTTAAACGTACGTGTTGGTGCAAATTCACCAAGCTTATACCCAACGTGGTTTTCAGTTACGAAAACAGGTATAAACTGACGGCCATTATGGACGGTGAACGTCAAGCCGATCATATCTGGCAAGATCACGCTACGGCGTGACCAAGTTTTGATAGGCTTGTTGCTTTTCGTCTCTTTGGCAGCAATCACTTTTTTAATAAGGTGTCCATCAACGAATGGTCCTTTTTTTACTGATCTAGCCATACTCTACCTCTTCGGATTTGATTTACGGCGAGTAATAATAAGTCTATCACTTGCTTTCTTCTTACGTGTTTTAGCACCTTTAGTCGGTTTACCCCATGGAGTAACCGGGTGACGTCCTGAATTCGTTTTACCTTCACCACCACCATGCGGGTGGTCGATAGGATTCATTGCAGAACCACGAGTTTGAGGGCGGATACCCATGTGACGTGAACGACCGGCTTTACCGATAACGATATTGATATACTCTTCGTTACCAACAATACCGACAGTTGCCATACACTCACCAAGAATGTAACGCATTTCGCTTGACGGAAGACGTAGTGATACGTATTTTCCCTCACGACCCATGATTTGAGCTGATGTTCCAGCTGAACGAACGATTTGTCCGCCTTTGCCCGGTTTTAGTTCAACGTTATGAACCGTAGTACCCACAGGGATATTCATCAATTTCATAGCGTTACCCGATTTGATATCCAAACCGCTCTCAGCAGAAGCGATAACATCGCCTACTACCATACCTTTTGGTTGAAGAACATAACGTTTGTCACCATCAGCGTAGTTGATAAGAGCGATACGGCAGTTACGGTATGGATCGTATTCGATCGCGGCTACTGTTCCTGAGATACCAAATTTATTACGTTTGAAATCGATAATACGGTAAAGCTTTTTAGCTCCCGCTTCTTTATGACGTGACGTGATACGACCATTGCTGTTACGACCTGCGTGTGCCGGAAGTTTTGTCAACAATGCACGAACACTTGCTTTTGCAGTAATGTCCGAGTTATCAACGTTTGTCATAAAACGTCGGCTAGGAGTGGTTGGTTTATAGGTTTTGATTGCCATAATTACACCGCCAAACTATCGATTTGTGCGCCTTCTGGAAGCTTCACATAAAACTTTTTAAAGTCATTTTGCTTACCAGTAAGACCACGGAAACGTTTAACTTTTCCGCTTTGGTTTAGTGAGTTAACTCGTGATGGAACAATTCCAAAATACTCTCTAAACACCTCTTTAAGACCATTCTTAGTCATACGTGTTGACGTTTGAACTACGATTACGCCTTCTTCTTGAAGACCCAAAGTCTTCTCTGTATACAGGATCGATTTGATATCAGTAATATCTGCCATCTCAGCTCTCTTTAGTCAGATTTTCCCATACCGATTTTTCGATAACAACCGAACGGTATGTCGCAGCCAAAAAGGCGTTGAGTTCATTCTCTTCAATTACATAAGTAGAAGAGAGATTACGGAATGCAAGATAGGTATTCTCATCGAGAATCTTTTTCACCAACAATGCATCACGTACGTTCAAAGTATTGAACAATGCGAGTGCATCTTTTGTTTTACCGCTTGGAACTTCAATCGAATCAACGATGAAAAGTTTTCCCGCAGTTGCCAAAGCATCCAATGCACATTTAAGTGCTAATTTTTTTTGCTTTTTGTTGATCTTTTGATCGTAGTTACGACCCGTGTTTGGCCCGTGAGCTACTGCACCACCAACAAAGATAGGAGAACGACGTGAACCAGCACGAGCGCCCCCTTTACCTTTTTGAGCCCATGGTTTTTTACCACCACCACGCATCTCAGAACGAGTCTTAGCTGATGCAGTGTTTGAACGGATACTTGCTTGGTATGACTTAACATACAAATAGAGGTTATGGGTATTAATACCGCTAAAACTCTCAGGCAAAGCCAGTTCAGAAGCTCTTTCGAATTTTTCGTTTAAGACAATAGCACTCATTGTTTAACAACCTTTACTCGACCTAGCGCACCGTTTGCACCTGGGACAGCGCCCACGACAACCAATACACCGTTTTGTGCGTCAAAAGACATCACTTTATTTTTTACAGTAACGAGCTCGTTACCGTATTGACCAGACATTTTACGCCCTTTTTGGACTTTACCTGGCCATTCGCGGTTACCGATAGATCCACCAGTACGGTGAAAACGGTGACCGTGTGCGCCTGGTCCGCCGGCAAAATTCCAACGTTTCATAACGCCGGTAAAACCGCGACCTTTGGTGTTGAATGCACTCTTAACGACTTTTGCGTCCGCTAGAGGAGTCATATCTTGATCACCTGCTTCTGTGTTAGCAACTTCCAATGTAGCGAATTTGTTGAACTCAGCAGAAAGGTTATATTTCTTTTGTTGACCCTCAATTGGCTTATTGTGTGCTTTTCCTTGGCTGTATGCTACAAGAGCTACGCCGTCTGCTACGTTACAAACTTTTACTTCTTTTACTTTTAAAAGAGTTACCGCTTGGCTGTTTGCACCGATTGTTCGGCTCATGCCGATTTTTTCTACAATATATTCCATACCCACTCCTTACTTGTCCATAGAGCGAACTTCTACGTCCACTTCCGGAGCCAAGTCAAGCTTCATTAATGAATCAACAGTATCTGGCGTAGCCGATACGATGTCGATCAAACGAGCGTGCATACGAATCTCAAATTGCTCACGTGAACTTTTGTTAACGTGAGGTGACTTAAGAACCGTATATTTACGAATCTTTGTTGGCAAAGGTATTGGGCCACGGATTTCCGCACCTGTACGCTTTACGGCTTCAACGATAGAAGCTACTGAACGATCGAGTACACGATGATCGTATGCTCTAAGTTTCAAACGAATCTTTTCCATAATTTTTCCTCTATAAAGAACTCGTCAGTCAATGCTGACTATTGTAAGGCAGGTGGAATTATAGCCACATACCCCCTTGCGGTCAATGATTTTAGGGGTAAAAAACGTGTATGAATATAAATTTGTTTCCTTTTAATAAGGAAGTTATAAATTTTAGGTTATTATTTACTCTATGAATACACTTTTAGATGATTATTATCGACATGACTTGCACAACCCCAATTTCATAGAGCGTAAAGCCTCCCTCAACGAAGAGAGTGTCTGGATTATGGGAATTGCCCAGTCGGGGAAAACCTCTCTGATTAAAAATTATCTCCTATCGCACAAGAAATCATCCTATCTGTATCTCGATTGCCGTGACATCCGTCTGGACATGGATGAGCTTAATGAGCATCTCGAACCTTTTTGCATTGAGCATAAAATTAAAATCTTGGCGCTTGATAATTACCATAAGGATATTAAGCTCTTTACACTAGAGCAAATTATCCTCTCCTCAGACTATACCGATCAAAATGACTATGAGATACTGGCGCTTCATCTCCTCGACTACGAAGAGTTTCTCGCGTTTGAATCGAAATACTATGACTCCACCGCACTCAATCATTTCTTTCAGCTTGGCGGATTTCCTGCTATGCACCGGTTACCCAGTGAAGAACGCTCTCTTTATCTCCAAAAAACGTTATTGTATACACTCAATGATATTGAGCTTTCCGTCATGATTCAAGCGTCTAAAATGGTTACCCAAAAAGTTTCTGCCTTCACCCTCTATGAACGTTTAAAGAGTGAACGTAAAATTTCCAAAGACAAACTCTATACCCATTTACAGTCACTGTTTAACAAACACTATCTTTATGGATGTGAAAAATTTAACCACCCAAGTGCCATTAAAAAGCTCTATCTGTGTGATATTGCCATCAAACATGCGCTGACCTTACAAAAACATTTTGGAAAAGTGTTTGAAAATTTGGTTTTTTTGGAACTGATAAAACATGAGATAGAGTGCTATTATGATGAAGGGATTGATTTTTATCTCCCGCAACGCAACCAAATCGTTTTGGCATCGGCGTTTGCGAATGAGCATGCTTTGTTTAAAAAAGTAGAAGCATTGGAAGGATTTATCATTACCTATCAAGTCAAAGAGGTTATTGTCGTCACGATGAACTTGGAGAACACCCTCTCCCATCCTATCGCAAAAATCGAGATGGTCCCATTTTCACAGTGGGCATTGGGGGAGGAGTAAAAGATGAAAACAATACCATTTTGCGGAATTGATGAAGCCGGACGAGGACCGTTGGCAGGAGCACTCACTATAGCAGGGGTAATCTTGCATCGACCAATCCTAGGTCTAAATGATTCTAAAAAGCTCAGTGAAAAAAAACGAGGAATTCTATTCAATGAGATTATCGCCAACTCAACCTATCACATTGCCCGCTTTGATGCTTCTGCTATCGACGAGCTTGGTCTCTCGGCGTGTTTGGCATCTGGGCTTCATGAGATTATGAGCACTATTGGGGAAGCGGATTATCTCTATGATGGAAACTGCTCTTATGGAATTGCAAACCTCAAAACCCTCGTCAAAGCCGATGCTACTATCCCCGAAGTAAGCGCCGCATCGATACTCGCCAAAGTAACACGAGATCGAGAGATGGTAGAACTCGCACCTCTTTATCCCCAATACGGATTTGAAGGGCATAAGGGGTACGGTTCTAGCGCTCATATCGAAGCGATTCGGCAGTATGGATATTGTGATATTCATCGGAAGAGTTTTAAATTAAAATCTCTTCAAGGGTCACTTTTTTAGCAAACTCATCCATGTATATTATAGAAACGCCAAAGGAACTCGTCCCTCTGACTACGTTAACGCTGGGTTCTCTTCGGCAGAGCGCCCAAAATCGCTTGCGATTTTAATGCATATTCATCCATACGGATAAAACTGTGTTGAAATTTTGCTAATAATAGAGAGAGTTTTTCTTCACACCCCGCAATCCCTTGATAGTGAAAATAACCGTCCATCATTCCCAATTTCAGTCTTGGTTGATGAATATCGATTTCACGTGGGTGCAAATAGATAAAAACTGGTTTACCCTCACTGTTTTTTAGCCCTATTTCCCGTTTTATCAGCCATGTTGGAAAAAATCGTAAATATCCCCCTCCGGCATATCCCACACGATTCCCAAAAAAGTTCATAACACTTTGCGGTATTTCCAAAATAGAGGCAGAGGTGGGATAGTGCGGAGTATCAAGAAAATTTGGGATACCGAAAATAGTATTTTTTGCAGGATAGACGGAGGAGGAGTAGCGAAATTTTTCCTCAGCCAATACCTCATAAAACCAAGGTAACGTCTCACGTTTTACCGACCATGAGGGGGCTCGAAAACCAACTGTCTTTTTACCCGTAATCTGCTCGAGCACATCAGTTGAAGCTTTTAAATCACATCGAAACTCTTCTGGAGTCATTGGATAGATGAGCTTATGAGAGCTTCCGTGCGATGCTATCTCGTGCCCTGCATCAAAAAGCTTTTTAACGATATAAGGTTTGTTTTTTGCCACACTCCCTAAAATAAAACAGGTGGTTTTAACCCCATACGTATCACATAGATCAATGAGACGATCGACATTGGATTCCAGATTGGTGGATTGGGTATCAAAAACATAGGAATCTAGTTTCTCATAGTTGGCATGAAACCACTCTTCGATATCAAATGTTAAAAAATTATTGACTGTCATGAGTGAAATTATAACTTAAAGTCGGATGGCTATAATAACTAAAAAATAAGGGAGAATCTGAACATGGTTTCACTGCCCCATCTCGAAGCTGCACTGGCCGCAATCGATACTGAAATCAAAGCACTGCTGTACAATCAATCACTATCGCTGAACGAAAAGGATGCAAAGATGTTGCCACTGCTACGAGAAAGCAAAGTACTCAAACAAGCACATGAAGATATATGTTATCTAAGAGATAATCCTCCCAGCAGCCCAACCGGATGCAAAGCGGGAAGCTATCGGAAAGATTAGGCGGCAGAGAGAATTTTTTCGACCGTTTCGTCGAAAAGATTTTGGTTCATTCCGTATTCTTCGATCAGTTCACGGGCATTTTTGAGAGTCGCTTCGGTCATCGTTCCCTCTAAAGTAATCGCCTCTTTGGCTACTTTCAGGAACTTCGCCATCTCTTGCGTCTCTGGATCAGAGGCATCTTCGGGCTCATTCGCAAAACGGATCAAGTGTACCAAATCGGGATCAAAATTCCAGCGATAAAAGAGAGTTGCTGTTACGTCTTCGGATTTGCTTCCACACGCACCAATCTCAGCTTTTTTGGTTGTATCACCCTTTGCTAATGCATCACTTAACAGTGCACCCTGATGGGATTCAATTAAGTAGCGGCTAATAACGATTTTACCCAGCTCAAGTAAAAAAGAGGCAAGTGAAAGGTGTCCCAACAAAGAACGATCTACTTTGGCAACCCATCGGCTGACCAATGCATTTTGCAACTGCGCCCTAGCCAAATAATCGTGCTGAGTCATTCCATACGGAGAGAGATCAATATCCATACACGTATTCGCTGCTGAGGCAATCGTAAACGTCCGTACAGTATCTTTACCTAAAAGTGAGATAGCCTGCGCTATGTCAGTAACTGTACGGCTAAGTCCATACATCGGAGAGTTGGCTGTTTTGAGAATATAGGCGGTGATAATGGGATCTTCTTTAACCGCATTCGCCATTTCCGCTACGCCACTGTTGGGATTATTATATACAGCTTCCACTTTTTGAACGGTTTCGGGGAGCATTGGAACGTGCTCTATTTGTTCCATCAATTCTGGTTTCATTTATTTCTCCAAAAATATTTAAACTATCTGAAAAGATTATAGAGTATTGTAGGTTAAATTTATTCTTTATTTTTGTGATTTGAAAAGATTATGTATAGAAGTGTGTAAAAAGTGAGAAAAAAAGACTCCCCATCAGATACCTGCGGCACAAAACACGACTAGGTGTGCTGCTGTATTCCTACCCTGACACGATGCCTAAGCGCACCCTTGCACAGGTCTAATGAAGAGAAATCGCATTATAGCTAATACTCAGATTGAAAGCAAGAAAAATATAGCGGAACTCTTTTTGCTTTATTGGTATTAAAGAATTAAAATTTTAGGCTGTTTGGTCGATATTGATTTTATAATGATTTAAGTAAAAGGATTTACTATGGCAGTTGCCTCACTTGGAGCTGGATCGGGATTACTCACATCTACTGTTATTGATCAGCTTAAAGCAGCTGATACCGCAGCAATAATTACACCTATTACTAAAAAAGTAACTTTACAACAACAAAAAGGCAATGCATTAAATCTTCTTAGCAGTTTGCTTACAACATTCAAAAGTAGTGCTAGTGCGCTCGATAATGATGTGCTGTATCAAAAACGCAGTGTTTCCGGTACAAGCAGTGCTGTTAATGTTACGGCCGATGCAGGGGTCAGTGTTCAATCATTTTCCATTTCCAATACTCAAATGGCATTAAATAACGTGAAAGAATCAGGAGCCTTCAGTTCCACAACTGCTAATGTCTCTACCGGATCAGGATCTATGACTCTGTCTGTTGGGAGTCATACCTATAATATAGACTATACCTCGGCCACGAGTTTAAGTGATCTAAAAGATTCAATTAATAATATCGCGGGAAGCAGCGTAAAAGCATCAACATTACAAGTGGGAGCAAATGACTATCGACTTATTTTAACATCTGCAGCAACTGGTGCCGACCAAACAATAACGCTTGCCGACTCGACAGGCGGAACTTTAAATACTTCACTGTATGCCTCATCCAAAAAAATTGAATCTCAAGCTTTCATTGCACCTACTGATACAATAGCATCTGTAGCCGGGAATTTAACCGTTGCTATGGGCACCAACAGCTATGTTATCAATTATGATGCCACAACAACATTGGCAACCTTGCGCGATTCTATCAATACAGCGGCTGGATCTACCATTGCTTCAATCGATAGTAATAATAAACTGGTCTTGCAATCCAATGTTGCAGGTTCAAGTACAGCTCTTACCTTAACTGACAATAGCGCTAACTTGAATCCAAAATTAACAGGCTATACAACGTATAATGCTATAGACGAAATTCAAGCAGCTCGTGACTCATCCTTTAAATTCAATGGAATCACACTTACGCGTAGCAGTAATGAGATAAGTGATGTTATCGCTGGTGTTAAAATTAATTTACTCCAAGACAGCGGAAGTGCAAATATATCTATTACTCAAGATACTCAAGCCATCACCGATGAAATGAGTACATTTGTTCAAAATTACAATACATTAACTTCCCAATTAAATGACATGACAACTTCCAATCAAGCAACTGGTGCGATCGGTATTTTCAATGGGGATAATTCAATTAACTCGATTACACGTGATATAAATCAGTTCATCACATCCATAAACAGCAAGGGAACTTCTCTCGCACAATTTGGCATTGATCTTAGTCAAACAGGTACTATGAGCTTTAATAGTACTGCCTTTAACACAAAATTTAACCAAGACCCTTCTGCATCGGAAACTTTTTTTAGTGGACGCACTACCGTTGATACCAATGGAAATAGTACAATAGTCAATGGATTATTTACGAATATGAATGCTTTACTTGATCGTTATACCAGTAGCAATGGAACTATCAGTACGTTAACGACTGGGTTTTCCACTGAGCTTAAATCATTAAATGATACAAAAACACGTTCACAGGCTTTATTGGATGCTCGATATGCTGCCATGACAGCACGATTTGTTCAATATGACTCCATAATGACAAAACTTACAAACCAATTTAGTTCACTTAGTCAGCAAATAAGTATGGCGGCTAATGGAAAATAATAAATGATAGATCGATGGAGTAATTTAGACCATTAAAATATCAAATTAATATGATAATCAATAACATATAATTGTTAAAGTTGGTATCATTTTTGCTTAATTCTATCTTATCTATAATTGATTAGGATACGTATGCTTAACGGAAAAAATATTCTTATAACCGGCGGAACAGGAAGTTTTGGTAAACAGTTTGTTAAAACTATCCTTAAGCATTATCAGCCCAATAAAATCATTATTTATTCGCGTGATGAACTTAAACAATATGAAATGGCACAACGGTTCAATCATCCGTGCATGCGTTATTTTATAGGAGACGTAAGGGACAAAGAACGTCTTATCAGTGCTATGAACGGCGTGGATTATGTTGTCCATGCAGCAGCACTTAAGCATGTTCCTATCGCTGAATATAATCCAATGGAATGTATCAAAACCAACATTAATGGCTCGCAAAATGTCATTGATGCCGCATTACACTGCGGGGTAAGTCGTGTTATCGCTCTTTCGACCGATAAAGCGGCTAGTCCTATCAATCTCTATGGTGCAACCAAACTTGCTTCGGATAAGCTTTTTGTTGCTGCGAACAATATTCGAGGAACTCAAGATATTCGTTTTTCGGTTGTTCGCTATGGTAATGTTTTAGGTTCTCGTGGCTCAGTTGTCCCATTTTTCCAAAAACTGATTGCACAAGGCACACATGAGCTTCCCATCACCGATGAACGAATGACCCGTTTTTGGATTACTCTTCAAGAGGGGGTTGATTTTGTCCTCAAAAACTTCCAACGTATGCACGGGGGAGAAACCTTTATTCCTAAAATTCCTTCTATGAAAGTATCCGATGTAGCTTTTGCTATCGCCCCAGATATGCCCCATAAAAACGTAGGTATCCGTCCGGGAGAAAAAATGCACGAAGTGATGTGTCCGCGAGACGACTCACATCTCACTCTCGAATTTCATGATCACTATGTTATAAAACCAACCATACAATTTACAGAAAATTCTGATTTTACCCTCAATAATTGCGGGGAAACAGGAACTCCTGTCGAATATGGATTTAAATACAGTTCGGATACAAATACCCAATGGCTTAGCGCTGAAGCGTTACTTGAAAAAATTGCACTCACCCAAGATGAAGAAAAATGATTCCGTATTCAACTCAGCTTATCGAAGAAGATGATATTGCTGCCGTTGTTACTATATTACGAAGTTCTCATCTTACCCAAGGCTCTAAAGTAGAAGAGTTCGAAGAAGCAATCGCACACTACATCGGAGCACGCTATTGTGTTACTTTTAACTCTGCTACATCCGCATTACTGGGAGCGTATGCTGTTTGTGGTATCGGAGAGGAAGATGAAATTATCACTACTCCCATCAGTTTCGTTGCTACATCGAATATGGCAATAGCTTTGGGGGCAAAGCCGGTTTTTTGTGATATTAAAATGGATGGAAATATTGATGAAAACCTCATCGAAGCACTCATCACTCCTCAGACAAAAGCGATTGTCCCCGTCGATTTTGGTGGGAAATCTGTTGCCATACATACCATTAATGCTATGGCAAAAAAATACAATTTAGTGGTTATCGATGATGCTTCACATGCCCTTGGAAGTGATATTGGGCATCAAAAAGTTGGATCTTTTGCGGATATGACTATTTTTAGCTTTCATGCCATCAAACCAATCACCACAGGAGAAGGGGGAGCGGTTGTCACCGATAATGAAGAGTTTGCTAGGGCATTAAAACTTTTTCGTTCTCATGGCATCGTGAAAAAACAGCTTTGGAACTCCGATATGGTGAGCTTGGGACACAATTTTCGCCTCACAGAGTTTGCCGCTGCATTGGGGCTTTCTCAGTTGCATAAACTCGATCATTTTATCAATGTACGAGAAACCATCGCCCGTTATTATGATGAGCGCTTTGAACATCATAAACTGTTTACCCCCATTCATATCGACATAAACGAGCAAAGCGCTCGTCATCTTTATCCCCTGCTTTTAAATTCTGAGCTTCATTGCGTCAAAGAGGAAATTTTCACGGAACTTCAAGAAAAAGGTCTGGGCATACAAGTACACTATAAACCGATCTATCAAAACAGTTTTTACAAAGAACGCTTTGGCGAACAACGACTTGCCACGGCAGAACTGTTTTACAAAAGTGAACTCTCTATCCCCTGCCATCAAAAAATGAGCATGGAAAATGCGAAATATGTTGCTGATACAGTGTTGGAAATAGTCGAAAAATACGCTTACAGAGGATGTAGCTTCTGATGCGTGTCGCAATTATCCCTGCACGCGGCGGTAGCAAACGAATCCCTCGTAAAAACATAAAACTTTTTCATGGAAAACCTATTATTGCTTATAGCATAGAAGCGGCAGTAACATCCCGTTTATTTGATAAAATCATCGTCAGTACCGATGACGATGAAATCGCAGAAGTAGCACGAAACTATGGAGCAGAAACTCCATTTATCCGTCCTCCTGAACTCTCAGATGATTTTACCGGTAGCGGTGCCGTTGTTGCCCATGCAATACAATGGCTCAAAGATTCCGGCATAACACCTGAGTATGTATGTACTCTCTATTCGACAGCCCCTTTGATTCAAATTGATGTACTTATCGAAGCCTTTGATAAACTCTCAAAAAGTGATGCAGTTCATGCTTTTCCCGTCACTTCTATGCCCGCCCCGATTCAAAGAAGTTTTAAAATTACCGCCGATAACCGCTTGGAAATGTTTTGGCCCGAGAATTTTTATACACGTTCCCAAGATTTGGAAGAGGCGTATCATGATGCGGGACAATTTTACTGGACTCATCTCGCTCGTGAAGAAGCATCTCAAGAAAAGATTTCATTTTCAGACATTAGTATTCCGATTATTTTGCCACGTCATCTTGTTCAAGATATTGATACTCCTGAAGATTGGGAGTTTGCCGAATTACTCTACGAAGTGATTCAACGCACCAAAGTGAGGAAATAAAATGTTCAATCAAACGTTTGAGATAGATGGTAGAAAAATCGGTGAAGGATGTGAACCTTATATCATTGCAGAGATGTCCGCCAATCATGGAAATAATCTGGATACCGCCATCGAAATTATTAAAGAGGCCAAGAAAGCAGGAGCCGATGCTGTTAAGATTCAAACCTATACCGCCGACACCCTAACCCTTAATTGTCCCACCCCTACATTTGAAGCCAAAGGGGCTTGGGAGGGTCAATATCTTTACGACCTCTATTTAGATGCCTCTATGCCTTGGGAATGGACACCCTTACTTCAAAAAGTTGCCGAAGAGATTGGGATTACCCTTTTTTCATCGCCTTTTGATATTTCTTCGATTGAATTTTTAGAAGCCCTAAATATGCCTGCCTATAAAATAGCATCCCCTGAAATCATTGATTTACCCTTTGTAAGAAGAGTTGCACAAACCGGTAAGCCGATCATCATGTCAACAGGCGGTGCAACCTTATCTCAAATCGGTGATGCTGTAGCGATTATGATTGAAGAGAACGTCAAAGACTTAGCGATCTTAAAATGCACAAGCGAATATCCTGCACCTCCTGAAAAAATCCATCTCAAAACGATCCCCAATCTCAAAGAAATCTTTAAATGTCCGATAGGTTTATCGGATCACACACTGGGAAGCGCCATCCCTATAGCTTCAGTTGCCCTTGGCTGCAGTATTATCGAAAAACACTTTATCGTCAACCGAAACGATACAACAGCCGATAGTTTTTTTTCAGCGACCCCAGATGAGCTTAAAGCAATTGTTGATGGGAGTAAACTGGTTTATAAAGCCTTAGGAAATATTAATTACCCGCTGATTCCACCAAAACCGCAAAGAAGCTTAATTGCTATAACGGATATCTCAGAAGGGGAACCCCTCATAAACAGCAAAAATATCAAAAGTTTACGTCCAGGCGGTGGAATAGAGCCAAAATATATCGATCAAGTTGTAAATCGAAAAGCCAATGGGCTCATTAAACGCGGAACACCTTTGGACTGGTCAATAATTGGTGGATTTTAAGAAACTCAAGGTGAATCACGTGTTCGAAATTGTCAACTAAACAATAATTAAAAGGATCCCATAAATGTCATTACAATCGAATCGAATCTATATTAACAATCTCATTGAATTACTTCAAAAGATCGATTATGAAATAGTGGATCAAATTATTAAGATTCTTGAAGAAGCGGCACATAAACAATCCTCTATTTATATCATAGGAAATGGGGGTAGTGCAGCTACTGCATCTCATATGGTTAATGATTTAGGGGCAGGATTACGTCGAAGAGGTCTCATAAACTTAGATATTACCAGCTTAGCAGATAATGTACCGGTCATAACCGCAATCGCCAACGATATAGGCTATGAAAATATTTTTTATATGCAGCTAGAAGGTCTCTTAAAACCTGAAGATCTTATTATAGCGATCTCTTGCAGCGGTAACTCTCCCAACATTGTTAAAGCGGTTGAATACGCTAAAAATATCGGTTCAACGATTATCGGTATTACTGGTTTTGACGGTGGGGATTTAAAAAAATTAAGTGACGTCAATTTCCATATAGAGGCCCCAAAAGGGGAATATGGTTTAGTGGAGGACATGCATATGATACTGGACCATATGATCTATTCTTACTACATCAATAAAGGCAAAACGAATGTCTGATAAATATAAAATTGACAGTCATAAACTTATTTTCCATCCAGAGAGAGTTTCTCAATGGCTTGAGGCAAAAGATGATTGGGAGAAAGAAAAAAAAGTTTATCCAATCTACGTTGAAGTCTCTCCTTATGGCGGATGTAATCATAGATGCACGTTCTGTGGTGTTGATTATATGGGGTATCAAAATATTAAATTAGATACTGCTATTTTTAAAGAGCGACTTACTGAAATGGGTCAATTAGGGGTAAAAAGTATTATGTATGCGGGTGAAGGTGAACCTTTATTACATAAAGACCTCCCAGAAATCGTTGAACATACAAAAAAATCAGGTATTGATGTTTCTATTACAACCAATTTTATCCCTGTCAATCCAAAAGGGATTGAAACCTATTTGACCTATTCGAGTTGGATAAAAGTGAGTGTGAATGCGGGAACTGCCTCAACCTACGCCACTATTCATCAAACAAAAGAAGCAGATTTTGATTTGCTTCTAAAAAACTTATCCATGGCCGTTGCTATCAGAAAATCAAAACAATTAAATTGTACCCTCGGTGCACAATCTCTATTACTTCCTGAAAATCATCATGAAATGTTTTTATTGGCAAAAACAATGAAAGAGATTGGCTTGGACTATATTGTTATTAAACCTTATTCTCAACATCTTTTCAGTGTAACCAAGCAATATGAGGGGCTCACTTATTCTGGAATGCTAGACCTTGAGAAAGAGCTTCAAACCCTTAATGATGAAAATTTCAATGTCGTATTTCGCTCTGAAACCATGAAAAAAGTAGAAGAAAAAGCTCCGTACAGTAAATGCTATTCTACCCCTTTCTTCTGGGGCTATATTTCAACGGATGGTAATTTTTACGGATGTAGCTGTTATTTAGCTCAAGATAAATTTTGCTATGGCAACATCAATGAGACACCCTTTAAAAATATATGGGAAAGCGATAAAAGAAAAGCCAATTTGAACTTTATTAAAAACGAATTGGATATTTCCCAATGTCGTACCAATTGCCGTATGGATTCGATTAACCGTTATTTATGGGATTTAAAACATCCTAATGCACATGTCAATTTCATTTAAAGGATCTTTTTGAAAGCTATTGTAACCGGAGGAGCTGGGTTTATAGGCTCGCACATGGTAGATCTCTTAGTAAAAAACGGTTATGAAGTAACGGTTTTAGATAATTTAGCCAATGGTAGATTGGATAACATTGCTCACCATAAAAACAATATTACCTTTGCTAAAGTCGACATTGGGGACTACAATCAAAATCTTGAGGAATACTTTACCGATGTTGACTATGTATTTCATTATGCTGCCTTAGCGGATATTGTCCCCTCCATCAATGATCCGCTTAAATACCATAAAGCAAATGTTGATGGAACGATTAACGTGTTAGAAGCAGCAAAAAAATCTAAAACATTAAAGAAATTTGTCTATGCTGCATCATCCTCCTGTTATGGTATTCCCGATATTTACCCTACACCTGAATCCTCCCCTATACACCCTGAATATCCTTATGCCCATACAAAAACAGTCGGTGAGCAATATGTACTTCATTGGGGTCATGTTTATAATATGCCTATCGTATCCATGCGCTTCTTTAATGTGTATGGAATAAGACACAGAACCAGTGGAACCTATGGCGCTGTTTTTGGAGTTTTTTTGGCTCAATTGCTCAATAAAAAACCATTGACTGTCGTGGGTGATGGGGAACAAACGAGAGACTTCACTTACGTTACCGATATTGTTGATGCGTGTTACAGTGCGGCTGTCTCGGATGTCGTTCAAGAAATTTTAAACGTTGGAAGCGGAAACACCTACAGTATCAATTATCTTGTAAGCTTATTGGGTGGTGAAAAAGTGCATATTCCCAAACGTCCAGGCGAACCGGACAGTACTTTTGCCGATATTACAAAAATTAAAACCATGCTGGGATGGACACCAAAAGTCACCATTGAAGAAGGAGTCCAGATTATGCTTGATAACATTGAGCAATGGCGAGATGCTCCGGTTTGGGATGAAAATTCCATCGAAGAAGCAACAAAAGACTGGTTCGAATGTTTAGGAAATTGAGATGTTAGATTCGGCTAATATAAGAAAAAAAACCATTAAATTGTCTTGTGACAGCGGTGCAGGACATTTAGCTCCGGCATTATCAACCGTTGAAATATTAACGGTTTTATTTAGAGACTATTTAAGGTATGATGTAAAAAATCCCCAAAGTGAAAGTCGTGATCGCTTGGTATTTAGCAAAGGTCACGGAGCCTATGCTTACTACGTCATATTGAATGAATTAGGTTTTATCCCTGATTATGAACTTGAAAATTTTTATACAGAAAAATCGACTCTTAAAGGGTGTTTGACCGAAAACAAAGAGTATATGATTGAGGCGTCTACCGGCTCACTAGGGCATGGGTTACCACTATCTGTCGGAATGGCTCAAGCATTTAAAATGCAAAAAAAGAATACGAAAGTTGTATGCATTGTCGGTGACGGTGAGATGCAAGAGGGGAGTAATTTCGAAGCATTAGCTTTAGCCTATCGTTTCAAATTGGACAATTTATTGTTAATCGTTGATGCCAATGAACTTCAGGCGATGGATAAAGTGAGCGACGTAGGCTTAGACAATAATCGACTATCAAAAGTCTTGTCTGCCTATACCGATAACTTTTCTAACGTTAACGGACATGATGAAAACGCACTCAAAGAAACTTTTGATAATTTTTTTCAAAAAACCAATAATTCTTTTTCTATTATAGTTTGTAAGACTATCAAAGGAAAAGGGATTGAACTACTTGAAAATTCTGTCGCACATCACTTTAGATGTCCCACCCAAGACGGTTATGTAATGGAGGTGGAGTGATGTCTAATATTGTCTCGAAACAAGAAGTAATGAAAGAGATTTATAACTACTTCAAAGAAGATAAAAGCATGTGTTTACTAGTAGGAGACATGGGGTTTGCCGTACTGGATGATTTTTTTAACAATCACTCGGACAGAGTATTTAATACGGGAATCAATGAACAAGCGACTATGAGCATGGCTGCTGGTATGTATTTAGCAGGGATGAAGCCTCTATACTACTCTCAAGTACCCTTTTTGGTGATGAGAGCCTACGAACAAATTCGATATGATATCAATGAGCATAACATGAATGTAAAGCTAATAGGCGTAGGGGCTGATAATTATTTTTCAATGCTTGGAAGAAGTCATTGTATTGATAATGACGATATAGCAATGATGACGATTTTTAAAAACTTCTTAATTCTTTCTCCTACGACAAAGACATTGAAAGAAGAGATTCATTTGATGTTCCAAACAAATGGACCGGTGTATTTGAGATGCAGATAAAAGAAGGTAAATAATTTGAAAAATATTGAACTATACGAAAAAAATATTTTGTCTTATAAAGATATGAGCAATACTGTAGCCTATACCAAAGATGCTAATAGTTTAGAATATAGGGCAACGTATAGTGGATGTGAATTAAAAATCAGTCTCAATCCAAATACCCATATCATTGATAACGCTATGGTCAATGAATGTGAACATGATCTATACAAATTAGGTATGATGAAAGCATTTTGTGCTCTTATCATCGGATTACCGATTTTAGAGGCTCAGGATCATGGTGTCCTGAGATTAGAAAATCTATTAAGAGACACTGTGCCTCATCCCATTAAAGGGATTATAATGCCGAGAAATAGCTGTGAACTTTTTGAAACTCCATTACATTTAATTCGTGATCTTTACAATCAATACTCTAAAGAACAAAATTATTACCCTCTCGTTAACACCTACACTCCAAAAGAGGCACAAGAATGGAAAAGTTTACCTCTAAACGATCGTGAAAAAATTGTTTTCGAAAAAATCAAGAATTTTTGCATGCAACATAACATAGAAGAATATGAAGTAAAATTAATCGGAGAGTTGAGAGTTGAGTTTGCCGCCGATAAAGAAGTCTACAGTTCATTGGCTAAATTGCTTTTCGATATGGAAAAAAGTATCGATAAAGAATTAGGATTTTCATTAGAAGTTATGTTCACAGAAAAAAAAGACACCAATAAGAAAAGACAAACTAGGAAGTGAGTGTCAATAATGAAAAATAGAGAATTAATTTTGGACGGAACAAAATTAGCTTGGCATGAAGAACGAGTACAACAATGGTTAAATGGGGAAAGAATCGCCCCGATTACCATTGATATGTCTTTAACCAGAGCCTGTAACTATGGATGCGGGTTTTGCTATGCAAGATTACAAGAAAATGATAGATTTGAAATCACTAAAGAAACAATTGATAATTTTCTTGAAGACTGTGCGCAAATGGGAGTAAAAGCTATCAGCTTAGTCTCAGATGGAGAAAGTTCTATTCATCCTGATTATGTACATACGATTGTTAAAGGTTCTCAACTTGGTATCTCTATGGCTGTGGCAACTCATGGTTTTAACACAAGAAAAGAAGATCTTGAAAAGATACTACCTCATCTAACGTATCTACGCGTTAACTTTTCTGCCGGTGAACCTAAGCGTTATTCAGAGATCATGGGTGTTAAAGAAGAATGGTTTTATCAAGTATGTGACAATATAGAAACCATGATGAAAATTAAAAAACGCCTCAATCTTGATGTTACAATCGGTATGCAAATGGTCTTAATGCCACAAGACGGAGATCAAGTTATCCCCTTGGCAAAACTTGGACAAAAGTTGAGACCTGACTACCTTGTTATTAAACATACAAGTGATAGTGAAGAGGGTGACTTAGGTGTCGATTATTCTAAGTATGCCGCATTAGAGGGTGTACTAAAAGAAGCAGAAACCTATTCGGATGATGACTATCAAGTAGTGGTAAAATGGTCTAAAATCAATGCCCAAGGCAAACGAAGTTATCAACGCTGCTATGGACCTCCTTTTCAAATTCAGATGTCAGGTTCTGGCTTGGTTGCACCATGCGGAATGTTATTTAATGAAAAATATAAAAAATTTCATATCGGCAATATTACACAAACACGATTTAAAGATATTGTGAACAGCGACAGATATTGGGAAGTTATGAATTATTTAGCTTCTCCCAGTTTTGATGCTCAAAAAATGTGTGGTTCATTATGCTTACAGCATAAGCCTAATGAATATTTAGATGCTTTGCAAAAAGGACTAATCAGCCTACAAAAACCCAGTGGTACAATGCCACAACATATTAATTTCATATAAGGTAACAAGAAAAGTGACGAATAAAAAGAAAAAAACGATATTTGTTCACGGTAAATTTGAAGTTCTACATCCAGGGCATTTACGGCTTCTTAAATTTGCAAAAGAGAGTGGTGCTCTTTTAGAAGTTGGGATTTATTCAGACAGCATGGGGAAATATTTTGTCCCGGAAGATCTCAGACTTGAAGCATTGATGGCATCTATTTTTGTAGATAAAGCATTTATTCTTGATGTTTTGCCAGAAGAATACATTAGAAAAAACAAACCAGATATTGTTGTCAAAGGGAGTGAACACGAAAATATGTTTAATCCTGAATCTGAAATTCTAAAAGAATATGGGGGAAAACTTATTTTTAGTTCCGGAGACAGTAGATTTTCATCCATTGAGCTACTCAGAGCCGAACTAAATACGATAGATTTTTCTTCCATCAAGAAACCGCAAGAATTTTGTAATCGACATAAGTTTGACTATCAAGAACTCAAACAAATACTAAATCGATTTGAAGGAATCAAAACAATTGTTATAGGAGATACCATCATCGATGAGTACATAGCATGCGAAGCACTTGGGATGAGTCAAGAAGATCCTACAATCGTCGTAACTCCATTATTGAGTGAAAAATTTTTAGGTGGAGCCGGTATTGTTGCCGCACACACACAAGGTCTTGGGGCAGCAGTTAGTTTTTTCACCGTTTTGGGCTGTGATGAAGCCGCCGGATATGCAAAAAAGAAGCTGAAAGAGTACGGAATAAACTCTTTTTGTTATCCTGATGATACAAGACCTACTAATCTAAAACAACGCTTTCGTGTCGGTAACAAAACAATGCTGAGAGTTAATCATCTCAAGCAACATCATATTTCCATAGAAATCCAAACAGAAATTTTGCACGACATAGAACAAGAAATCAAGAATGCACACGTTCTTATTTTTTCCGACTTTAGTTATGGATGTTTACCTCAAAGATTGATAAATGAAATAATATCTCTTAGTAAGAAGTATGGTCTTATTATGAGTGCAGACAGTCAATCTTCTTCACAAAACGGAGATATATCAAGATTTAATAATATGACCCTTGTAACGCCGACTGAACGAGAAATCAGGCTTGCAGTTGATGATTTTGAATCAGGACTCATTGTTATTTCAGATAAGCTAAAAGCCAAGGCAAATCCTCAAAATATCTTTATTACATTAGCTTCAGAAGGAGTTATAACTAACAGATATACGTCAAAAGATGAATTTTTTACGGATAGATTACCTGCAATGAATCAGAATCCAAAAGACGTTGCCGGAGCTGGAGATTCGATGCTTGCCACGGCTTCTTTAGCCTTGGCAGCAGGTGCCAATATCTGGCAAGCATCCTATCTTAGCTCCATAGCTGCAGCGTGTCAAGTAAGCAGAGTGGGTAATTTACCGCTCACAAAAAAAGATATTCACAAAGAGTTAAGCCTATGAAAAGAGCACTTTTATTGGCCGCAGGGTTAGGAACAAGACTTAGTCCTATAACAAATACAATCCAGAAATGTCTTGTTCCCATAAATGGGAAACCCTTGATAGAATATTGGTTGGATACTCTTTCTAAAGCCGGTATCGAAGAGTTTTTGATTAATACACACTATTTTCCCGAACAGATGAAAGAATATGTTAAAAATTCTAAATATAAAGACAATATCGTTCTGGTGCATGAAGATAAACTGCTCTTGACAGGCGGTACGATACTTGCCAATAAAAGTTTTTTTCAAAATGAATCTTTCTTAGTCGTACATGCCGACAATCTTTGCTTGTGCGATTTTACGCTATTTATTGAAAAGCATAAGAACAGACCGCAATACTGTGATATTACGATGATGACATTTGAGACGGATACCCCAAAGAGCTGTGGAATTGTTGATTTAGACGTTAACAATGTCGTTGTCAATTTCTATGAAAAAGTAACTAATCCACCTTCTAATTTAGCCAATGGAGCCGTTTATATCTTTGAACCTTCTGTTATCGACTGCATCGCTAGTTATCATAAAACAATGGTGGATTTAAGCACTGAAGTATTACCGCATTATCTAAATAAAATATACACATTTCAAAATACCGTTTATCACAGAGACATTGGAACAATCCAAAGCTACGAGATGGCTCAAATAGAAATTCTCAACTTTCATTTTTGACAATAGATACCATTTTTTCAATAAAGCCATGATAGGACATATCTTGACTAATTTTGAAAGGATCCTCAGAAGGAACAGAGAGAAGAGACGCTTTCAATTCTTTTGAATTTTTAAAAATAAGACTATTATTGTGATGATGGAACGACTCTGAATTTAAAATATCTTCATAAATGACAGGGATACATCCACAATAACTTGCTTCAAAAACTCGTTGCTGATAATAAAATTGTGAATGGCATGCGAGTGAATATTTAGAACCATAAAGTACTTTTGCAATCTCCTCTCCATATGTTAAAACCCCTTTGTAATAGGGAGTGATTTCTGGAATATTTTCCCATCCATACCCATAAACTTCAACAGGAATATCTGAATGTAGACACATCCACTTCACAACTTCACAACGGACAACTGCTGGATAAATATGCATCTCTATATGTTCTTGGCGTCTTATTGATGATGCATGTTTTTGATAAAAATCAGATAATAAAGCAGGCGTTATGGAGATGGTATTAAACAATTCAGCAAGTTCTTGAACAAAACTACAATCTTTATACTCCTTTGTCGGGCTGACTACCTCAAAGTAATTTTGACCAATGAAAACAATCTTTTCCTGCCGTTCAATAACCTCATCGAGTTCATACTGTTGAAAATCAATAGAAAAAGGCTGATAAAAGGTCTTGGAGTCAGGAATATTTTTTTTAATCAAAGCATCTTTTAAAGGCTCTATTAAATAAAAGAAATAGTCTCTGTCTCTTACATTCAAAGTACTTGAATCATACAAAATTAGTGTCGGATCTTGAAACCAAATAAAATTAAATGTCTCATCCGAAATTTGAAGATTGTGCAATCTATTGATCGTAAGGCACATATGTGGCAAAAAAGAAGCCATATTTTTTGCTCGCCTATAATCAGTCAAATCTTCTGTATTATCATTTATATCAAAAAACACTTGATATCCTAATGCGCGAAACGTATTTGCAACATTTTCAGATGCATGTCTTACTACTTTTGCATAATGTTCAACAGCAATATAAACACGCAAAGGCTCTGAAAAATTTAAAGGCGTCACTTTTAATGTATTTAAAAACTCTTGATGCCGCTGCATTTTACAAATATTTAAAGCTTCTATTCTTTCTATAAAATCTTTCTCATAACTAACACGTTGAAGATTATTTTCACAATCAATAGATGTTGGCCATCTTGTATCCATCGTAAGCAATAGCTCCATTTGTTCCCAAGGGAGATGGATTAAATTTTTTGGACCATCAGCAATCACCGAACCATCATAATAACAAAGTTGAAGATTTCCATAGGGTCCAAATTTATTTTGTTTGAGAGCTACGGTTAAAGCTTTACTCTTATCCATAAAATAAGTATCTTCAATAATATTCATCTGACCTCATATCTTAAAAATTAATATTTGCCATTATAATAGCCTAATTTGCACATGGGACAAACAAAATACGATATGATTAAGAAAAAATAACAATTTATATACGATGAGAGAGAGCCTCCAATTGAAACCTCCAAAAATAGCCTTTTATACAGAAGCAGGTACACAAAGGGGAATGGGGCATCTGATACGATGTTATTCGCTGTATGAGGAATTTAAGCGTTACGGAGTAAACGGATCTTTTTTTCTGGATAGCGATATTGATTTTAGTTACAAATTTAGTGACCTGCACTCATTTAGTTGGGATGACTTTTGTATTGACGATACCTATGACATCGTTGTTATCGATAGCTATGAAGCCTCTATTAATATTTACAATACTATTGCGAAGAGTGTGCGCATGCCTGTATTTATCGATGATTATAGTCGATTAGAGTATCCAAAAGGGGTCATTATAAATGTTGCTCCGGATGCACAAGAGCTGTTCTTTCGCGATAAAAATCCAGAAAATATGTATTTACTGGGAGTGGATTACGTTCCTCTTAGAAGAGAAATTTTAACTGTTAATCCAAAAAAACAGCCTCAAATTTTTATCATGCTGGGTGGAAACGACATCTTTAACGTATCACAAATGATACTTGAAGCATTGCAAGATATTGATCTCAAAAAAGTGATTGTTGTCAACAATGAAGGGACAGCCGAAACATTATGCTCGTATCCGAATGTAAACGTTTTATACAAGCCCTCCGATGAGAAACTTATTTTTGAGATGGCTCGAAGTTCTTTAGCTATTTCAACGGCGAGTATGACCGTGTATGAACTTGCTTATTTGACAATACCGACAATCATTGTTGCTTTGAGCGAGAATCAAAAAATAGGTTCTATGCAGCTGTTAAACCATCATTTAGCCTCCTCTCTTATCGATATTACGGATGCGCATTGGATCACGGATCTTCATAAATACGTGACATCCTTAAACTCAAAAAATATCCATCCAACTATCGATGGCAAAGGGAGAGAAAGAATCGTGGAATTCATTATAGGAATGGTAAAAAAATGAAAAAAATCCTTTTACTTGGCGGAAGCCATAGGGATATACCGCTGATAAAAGCTTCTCAAGAGTTAGGGTATTTTGTTATAACCTTAGGAGATAGAGAGTATTACCTAGGACATCAATACTCAGACAAATCGTATAAAATAAACTTTAATGATTTAGAAAAAGTCAAAAAGATAGCCCTCGATGAACAGATAGATTATCTATTGCCCGGTTGCGGCGAAGAATCGTATCTTAATACAGTACAACTCTCGCATGAGTTAAATATAGGAAATTTTGACACTCTGGAAACCGCAAAACTAATCCACAATAAATGGAAATTTAAAGATTTTTGCCTAAAAAACACTATTTCAACCCCCAACGGTATTTTTTATAAAGATCAAAACGACTTAAAGAATTTACAATTTCCCATTGTTGTCAAACCAACCAATCTCTCAGGTGGAAGAGGTGTTGAGATCGTCAATGATACCAATGAACTGCAAAAATCTCTCACCAATACACAAAAATTTAGCGATGAGATCTTTCTTGAAGAATTTATCGATGGAAAACTGATCGCCTATTCTATTTTTATAAAAAATCAAAAAATCATTTATGGATTTGTCGGTGAGGACAAAACCTATCTCAACCACTATCTTATAGCATCGGCGTATCCAACCGATATAGAGGATGTTGTTCTAAATAAACTCAAAGAAGATATAGAAAAGTTAGCTCGGTTGTTATATCTCGTCGATGGTATGTTTCATTTGCAAGTTTTAATAAAAGATCAAAAACCCTATATTATTGATGTTACACGAAGAATTCCGGGAGATCTTTATCCTTATCTGATAGAGTATTGTGATAACGTTGAGTATTCAAAAGCAGTTGTAAATGCTTATACAACCGGAATAATCACAAATGAATTTGATCCTAAATCCCAAAAACAATCGTTTGTCATACGCCATTGCGTAATGCCCTCAACCAATGGGATTTATAAAGAGATTCTCGTAGATGACAGCTTATGCAATAACATAATTTATACCTTTGATTTGATGGAAAAAGGGTCCATAGTAACCGATTTCTTGCATACTCAGCTGGCAATCATTTTTATAAAATTAGATTATGCCGATACTAGTGTTTTAGAAAACATTAATAGACTCATCAGACCTGTTATAGCTGAATTATGAAAAAATAGGAGATAAGTTTTGAAAAAAATAGCCATTTACGGTGCGGGGCAATATGGACAAATTTTTTATGCCGCATTAAGTAATACAGGAGTTGAAATTAACTTTTTTATCGATACTGATCCCTCTAAAACTGAACTTTATTCAAAACTAATCTACCGTATTGAAAAAATTCCTCTTGAAACGACCATCTATATCTCGGTTCTAAGTGTTTCGGATCAAATCAAAGAAGAACTCACTTTACTTGGGTATCAAAACGTTTGTACCTTTATCGAAACACTCAAGCAGTTTCCAACAATCATGAATGAAGTTTCAAAACGTAATTTTCTGTGGATGCGCTCCAATCCTCTCGATATGATTGATACCGATAAAATCAATCAATTTCGCGAATTACTCTCTGATAACAAAAGCCTCCACCTTCTTGATCAAATCACTTCTTTTCGAAAAACCTATGATATGAACTACTATCCTTATCCTGATGGCGAGAAAGAATATTTTCCTTCCGATATTCCTATATTGGACGATCTTGCCACGGTACGGTTTATCGACTGCGGTGCTTATATCGGAGATACTGTTGCCGATCTTATAAAGACCAAGAAATCCATCGAGTATGCTGTCTCTTTTGAACCTGACAAACAAAACTTTCAAAAACTTCTCTCTGAAACGAAAAAATATCAAGGGCAATTCATTACACTAAATGCAGGAGTATGGTCAACAAATACTCTTGTGAATTTTAGTAATGACAACTCAAGTTTCAGTAAAATTGGGGAAAACGGAAGCTTCATTCCAGTCATGGCGTTGGATCAAACAGTTTTTTCTGCTCAACCAAATTACATCAAAATGGATATAGAAGGAGCAGAGCAAGAAGCATTAAAAGGGTCTCATAAAATTATACAAACGTATTCACCTCATTTGGCTATTTGTCTTTATCATCGCCCCCAAGATCTTTGGGAAATACCCTTAATGATTCACGAAATGAATCCCCATTATTCTATGTATCTGCGAGTACATGAGCACATGGGGTTAAGCACTGTCTTATATTGTATTCCAAGATCAGGAGCCTTGAATGACTAAACGCCCACTAAGACTCGGATTCATCGGTGGCGGATTAGGTTCGATTGCAGGAAATACTCACTATGCTGCGGCAACAATGGATGGACTCTATCGATTACACACAGGAGCATTTAGCACACATCCTACAACCAATCAAGAAACCGCCAACCTATGGCATATAGATCCTCCCTACGATTCATGGATGACAATGATCGATAAAGAGACTCAAAATATTGATGCGTGTGTTATCCTGACACCGACACCTACCCACGCACCCATTGTAAAAGAACTTCTGAAACGAAAGATTCCTATTATCTGTGAAAAAGCTTTTGTTGCTTCGCTCGCAGAAGCCGATGAGCTTAAAGCGCTCTATAACCCTTCTGAGCATTTTATGTCGGTTACTTATAACTATACCGGCTACCCTCTTATTCGAGAGCTGCGAGAGCGCATCTTAAACAATGAACTAGGGGAAATCATCAACATTCGCCTAGAAATGCCCCAAGAGAGCTTTTTACGTCCGCCAGTGAGTCAAAAATACCCTCAAGCTTGGCGTTTGAGAGATGATTACATCCCCACAATTTGTCTGGATTTGGGGGTTCATATCCAACATATGGCATCATTTTTAACGGGTATGGATCCCAATAGAGTAATGGGGAAAATGGATACTTTCTCTCATTATGGTGTTATCGATAATGTCGATGTATTTATGGGATACCCATCTGGAGCAACGGGGCATCTCTGGATGAGTAAAACCGCACTTGGGCATCGAAACGGTCTCACAGTTCATATCTACGGAACAAAAGCATCCGCACATTGGATACAAACGCAACCTGAACAGCTCCAGCTTCATTACTCCAATGGTGAAAAAAAGATCGTCGAGCGGGGTGGTGACACATTGCTGTGCGGACAAAAAAGATACAATCGAATGACCCCAGGGCACCCTGCCGGTTTCATAGAGGCATTTGCAAACCTCTATGTGGATATTGCTGAAGATTTCCAAAATTTTCAAAACAATACCAAAATAAAAAATCCCTATACGTTCGGAATAGAAGAGGCGCATAAAGGGCTACATCTCTTTCATAAAGTCAAAGAATCCCACGAATCACAACAATGGGCGGACCTCTAAAGTTTATTCGTAGCTGATTTCTTCTGTAACCTTAAGAATAGCTTCCATCCCTCCTGCAAGAGAAAAAAGCCAATATTTATGGGCATAGAGCCATTCAATTTTTTTAGCCTTTTTTTCTTCCTCATTTTGAGTTTTTCGAACTTGTATTTTTGCTATTTCAAATTCTTGAAACATAATGTACGATTTTAAAAAATCATATACCGTGGCTCTAAAAATACCTTCTGTATACAGTTTTTTTACCTCTTCCAACTCAGCGATTAATTGATCCGCTGTTGTAAAATCAATCTCATTCAATCTCGTTTCTTTGTTAAATGTCTCAATTTCTTCTAAATAGGCAACGATCTTTAAAAATAAATCCTTAATAATTTCATTTTTTTCTTCGATATAACGTTTCATCTCATCAAATTTATTGTGATAATTTTTCTCTCCCTGTTTGCTCGCTTTAGCGGTAGGTTTTTTCAAAAGAATAGACTTCTTTTTTTTCTTATTAGGAAGAACATACTGATCAACAAAATCAGCAAATGGAATCTCTTTCGTCCCTTTGATACGAGCACCGCCTTCGGTACAATTAAAGGTTTCCAAAGAAGAACTACCCCTAGTGAGATCTTGCTCAAAATAGGTTAAAAATGCTTCCCATATAGGAGTACTTCTGACTTTTTCCCCACCACCGTATGCATCCAACCATACCGTATCAATATCAGCAGGAACATTTTCTAGCCCAAAAATATGATCCGAAGCGTGTGTTGCCCCATCATTTCCGTATGCTAAATCTTGCCCGATAAAAGCACATTGTTTAAAATTGGTTAATAAAACAAACTCATACGCCATATTGGCAGAACTCATTCCAAATCCCATATATCCCCATGATGGAGTATCAAAATAAGCTAAAAAGCTAAATGGACGAATATTCATTTGGATGTTTTGACTTTGAATAGAATCGATTAACTCTTGATGAACGATTGAAGTAAAACAAAAAACAGGCTTTTTATGATATTCAGCGGGTGTATCTCTATAAAACTGTGCAGTTTCTTTAACCCGTTCAAGTGAAAAAACAATATCAGGAACAATATTGTGACGCGATAAGATAGGAAAACTCGCATCGGGACATAAAATCGTCACATAATCTTGAATCTCATACAATAATGCCAACTGTTTGGTTAAAGAAGGACCGGTTGAAACAATCACCGCAATATCCGTATTACTTCCTTTGGCTACTAACTCATCTAAAGTAGGTGTTTTCACTACCAACGGAAGGTTCAGTAAATGATGTCTTAATCCTATTAGTGAATCCTCTGCGCTGTTTCCCATCGTAAAAATAGAATGTTCAAAAGCTCGAGTCAGGATTGAATTTATTTCTAACATCAAATCAGAATAATGATCGTAATAATCACAATGAATAATTAATTCATATAATCTGACATATATCAAGATATGAATATCTTGTAAAAACATATTTGCATTATCAAAAGTAAAAGTATTGGCATTTAAAAAAACAATTCTCTCATTTTTGATTTCTTCACTGAAGTCAATTAGGCTTAATACGATATTTAACAGTTCCAGCTCAGGCTCGAAAACAAATATCTTTTTAAGATTAATAAATTCAGAAAGGATGATTTTATAGAGTAATCCATTGCCAACCCCAAAAAAATAAAAATAGGGATATTCACTTTTTGTTTCAATACTTTGAAGTTTTTCCAAAAGCTCTTGTGTTGGTTTCGAAGGGTACAGAGGCTCAAAGTCTCTTTCTTTGTCAAAAATATTAATCTCTTCATAACTTTTTCCGATCACAACTTCATATTTATGGTTGCTTTTCATTCCCATAAGATCGTTTGCTAATTTTAAATTAACCATTGCCAAAGCAACCAAGTTATTTTCATATATATTATCCATTTTTATCCTTGTTAATATATTTTATATTGGAGAAATTTAAGGACATTTTCGTAGAAATGCCTTAGTTACTGAAGTAACTTAAGAACATTTTGCTGAACTGCATTCGCTTGACTCATCGCATAACTTCCAGACTGTGCAAGAATATTGAATTTAGAGAAATTCGCACTTTCTGCCGCAAAGTCAACATCACGGATATTTGATTCTGCCGCTTTAACGTTTACTTGCGTTACTGAAATATTACTAACAGTAGAAACTAATTGGTTTTGAACCGAGCCCAAATCCGCACGAATACTATCAAGTGCTTTGGTCGCAGATTCTGCAATACTCATCGCCATTTGAGCGCCCTCAAATGATGTAAGTCCAGCAGTTAACTTTTTGCCAGACTGCCATACATTTGCATTCGCATTAGCACCCGCAGCACTCGCTACGTTAGCCGTAAATGCATCACGTAAATCGTTTAGATTTACAGTAGCTTGTGCCATCCCTTTCGTAACTGTTCCAGAAATGATACCGATACCAGCTGCTCCAGTAGAACCACTAACCCTAATATCACCTCCACCGATTTTGGTTAATGATAGACGTCCAACAATAACGTTTTTATCTACTCCCTCGGATACTTTAGCGAAACTTCCACCACCCATTTTAACTCCACCTGTAGAGGTGGTGCTGATATTCATTGCCCGACCATCAGTGCTTGTTAGGTTTAATTTACCTTCTGCATCGACAGATGCTACGACACCGGTTGTCTCTTTTTTAGCATTGATTGCTGCTACTAGAACCCCCGTACTGTCATTGGCTTTAATATCAGTAATAGTACCAATTTCAACACCATTAATAATCATACTTTTAATGTCTCCGGCAGTAACCGCATTAGCACCTGTTCCTTGAACAACTGCTGTAGCACGAATTCCGGTCGTATCTGAATATTTATTGATGGTATCCGCCAACGCACCAAGACCGGTACCGGCACTGGTAGAAATTTTAACTGATTCAATTGTTAATGCGTTTGTTCCATCAACTTTCTCGAATTTCATAGCAACGCTTGTCAATCCAGCACTACCTAGACTTACTGCAACGTTAGCAGTCGTTTCAAACCGTGTTGCTCCACTTTTACCGCTTGTAGTATCACCAATTGATGCGTTAACTGTTTGATTGCTGTAGGCACCGACTTGGAACGATTTATTTGTAAATGATCCATTCAAAAGAGACTGACCGTTATAACTCGTTTGATTCCCGATATTGTCTAATTGTTCCATCAAACGGACAACGTCTGCTTGAAGTGCTTTACGAGAATCAGCACTTTGACCATCTTGTGCTGCTTGCGTTGCTTTAACTTTGATTGTATCCAAAATTTTAAGCTGCTCATCCATCGCCTTATCAGCAATTTGAATAATACCAATCGCATCATTACCATTTGCTACTGCTTGACCCAATGCTGAACCTTGTGAACGAAGAGAATCCGCAATCGCCATACCTGAAGCATCATCTGCCGCTGTATTAATACGAAGACCTGAAGAAAGTTTTGCCAATGAACTGTCCAAATTACGGTTATTCACATTCGCATTTGTATGCGCATTCATCGCCGCAATGTTTGTGTTAATTCTAAATCCCATGATAAATCCTTATTAATTTTTTATCCATAAATAATGTACGTCATCAAAAGAAGCAAAAATGATACCAAATATTAAGAGAAAAAGTTAAAAGAAGAATGATGCCCGCAAAAACGAGCATCAAAAAGAGGAAAATACATTACACAGCCAAAAGGCTGTCATTTGAGATTATTACTATTGTAGCAAACGAAACACGTTTTCAGAGAGATGTCCACGCTATCTTACGATAGCTTAGTCAGACTACTGAAGTAGTCTTAGAACATTTTGCTGAACTGCATTCGCTTGACTCATCGCATAACTTCCAGACTGTGCAAGAATATTGAATTTAGAGAAATTCGCACTTTCTGCCGCAAAGTCAACATCACGGATATTTGATTCTGCCGCTTTAACGTTTACTTGCGTTACTGAAATATTACTAACAGTAGAAACTAATTGGTTTTGAACCGAGCCCAAATCCGCACGAATACTATCAAGTGCTTTGGTCGCAGATTCTGCAATACTCATCGCCATTTGAGCGCCCTCAAATGATGTAAGTCCAGCAGTTAACTTTTTGCCAGACTGCCATACATTTGCATTCGCATTAGCACCCGCAGCACTCGCTACGTTAGCCGTAAATGCATCACGTAAATCGTTTAGATTTACAGTAGCTTGTGCCATCCCTTTCGTAACTGTTCCAGAAATGATACCGATACCAGCTGCTCCAGTAGAACCACTAACCCTAATATCACCTCCACCGATTTTGGTTAATGATAGACGTCCAACAATAACGTTTTTATCTACTCCCTCGGATACTTTAGCGAAACTTCCACCACCCATTTTAACTCCACCTGTAGAGGTGGTGCTGATATTCATTGCCCGACCATCAGTGCTTGTTAGGTTTAATTTACCTTCTGCATCGACAGATGCTACGACACCGGTTGTCTCTTTTTTAGCATTGATTGCTGCTACTAGAACCCCCGTACTGTCATTGGCTTTAATATCAGTAATAGTACCAATTTCAACACCATTAATAATCATACTTTTAATGTCTCCGGCAGTAACCGCATTAGCACCTGTTCCTTGAACAACTGCTGTAGCACGAATTCCGGTCGTATCTGAATATTTATTGATGGTATCCGCCAACGCACCAAGACCGGTACCGGCACTGGTAGAAATTTTAACTGATTCAATTGTTAATGCGTTTGTTCCATCAACTTTCTCGAATTTCATAGCAACGCTTGTCAATCCAGCACTACCTAGACTTACTGCAACGTTAGCAGTCGTTTCAAACCGTGTTGCTCCACTTTTACCGCTTGTAGTATCACCAATTGATGCGTTAACTGTTTGATTGCTGTAGGCACCGACTTGGAACGATTTATTTGTAAATGATCCATTCAAAAGAGACTGACCGTTATAACTCGTTTGATTCCCGATATTGTCTAATTGTTCCATCAAACGGACAACGTCTGCTTGAAGTGCTTTACGAGAATCAGCACTTTGACCATCTTGTGCTGCTTGCGTTGCTTTAACTTTGATTGTATCCAAAATTTTAAGCTGCTCATCCATCGCCTTATCAGCAATTTGAATAATACCAATCGCATCATTACCATTTGCTACTGCTTGACCCAATGCTGAACCTTGTGAACGAAGAGAATCCGCAATCGCCATACCTGAAGCATCATCTGCCGCTGTATTAATACGAAGACCTGAAGAAAGTTTTGCCAATGAACTGTCCAAATTACGGTTATTCACATTCGCATTTGTATGCGCATTCATCGCCGCAATGTTTGTGTTAATTCTAAATCCCATGATAAATCCTTTTATGGTAGAGCTTTCGCTCTGAAGTTTTCAGCATCCTTGCTGTTACAGACTATATCGGGATATAAAAAAAATACTTTAGCGGTTTTGCAATTTTTTTTGTTACACTTTCGGTATTCATCCATATAATAGGATTCAGTACTTTGAAATTAATTATCGTCGAGTCTCCGGCTAAAGCCAAGACTATAAAAAACTTCCTTTCCAATGAGTATGAGGTCATTGCCTCAAAAGGACATATTCGAGACTTGCCAAAAGCACGATTTGGAATCAAAATCGATAATGAGACCATTATCCCTGATTATAAAATTAGCGAAGACAGTACCGCCATCGTCAAACAGATTCAGGAGTTGGCAAAAAAATCCGACACCGTGTATCTCGCGACCGACGAAGACCGTGAAGGAGAAGCGATCGGCTGGCACATTGCCCATGCTATTGGCAAAGACCCCGAGTCACTCCCTCGTATCGTATTTCATGAGATCACTAAAAATGCAATACTCCATGCACTTGAAACTCCGCGTGTTATCGATATGGATCGAGTCAACGCCCAACAAGCACGACGCTTGCTCGACCGTATCGTAGGGTACAAGCTCTCTCCTCTACTGGCTTCCAAAATCCAAAAAGGGTTATCCGCAGGACGGGTTCAATCCTCGACGCTTAAAATCGTTGTTGACCGCGAGCGAGAAATCCGTGCCTTTATCCCTGAAGAGTATTGGACGATTGATACACTGTTCAAAACGGATATTGATGCGACGTTAGTACAGTTTGAAAACAAAAAAATTGATAAGCTCACTATCAAAACGGGAGATGAAGCCTCACGTATTGTTGCTGTCTTAAAAAACGAAGCCTTCAAAGTCGGTGAGATCGAGACCAAAGAGCGAAAATCCTCTACTCCTCCCCCTTTTATGACCTCTACAATTCAACAGACTGCCAGCTCACAGCTTGGATTCTCCCCGAAAAAGACGATGATGGTTGCCCAATCCCTCTACGAGGGGGTCAAAACGCCTGAGGGGACATCCGGGGTCATCACCTATATGCGTACCGACTCCCTCAACCTAGCCGCTGAAGCAGTCGAGTCTGCACGGGAGCTGATTCTTAGCCGTTACGGCAAAGCCTATTTGCCTGAAAACCCAAAAGTCTATACGAAAAAATCCAAAGGGGCTCAAGAGGCACACGAAGCGATTCGCCCAACAATGCTCTCTTTCACCCCTGAAGTGGCTGCCACCTATCTCAAACCCGATGAGATCAAACTCTATAAACTCATCTATAACCGCTTTATCGCATGTCAAATGAATGATGCCCGTTTTGAGCAACAAAGCATCACGTTTGAAAGCCCAAAGGCTGAGTTTCGTGCTACGGGACGCAAGCTTTTATTTGACGGTTTTTACCGTGTAATAGGGAGCGATGATAAAGACAAGCTTCTCCCTACTCTCACTACTGGCGATGCTATTGAACTTCAAAGCATCTCTACCCAGCAACATTTCACCGAGCCCCCTTCACGCTATTCCGAAGCGAGCCTCATCAAAAAACTGGAATCAGAGGGGATCGGGAGACCATCGACGTATGCCCCTACCGTCTCGACGCTCCAAGCACGTAACTACATCGAGATCGAAAAGCGTGCCATTACCCCAACCGAGATAGCCTTTACCGTGACGGAGCTGTTGGAAAAACATTTTGAAGAGATAGTAGATGCCTCTTTTACGGCAACGATGGAAGAGACGTTGGATGAAATCGGAGAAGAGGGGAAATCATGGCACAAAATCATTCTTGATTTTTACCACCCCTTTATGGCAAAAGTAGAAGCCGGAAAAGCAGAGATCGTAAGTCTAAAAATCGCTACTCCTCTTGGGCGAAACTGCCCCCAGTGCGGAAGCGAACTTCTCCTTCGTTCAGGACGTTTTGGTGAGTTTATCGCGTGCAGCGGTTTCCCAAAATGCAAATACACTGAGCAAACCGAAGAGAGCCAAAAAACCAATCCGACAACACCCGACGGTGAGAGTGACGAAGTATGTGAAAAATGCGGAAGCGCTATGGTGGTCAAAAGCGGTCGAAATGGACAGTTTTTGGCATGCAGCGCCTATCCTGAGTGTAAAAATACCAAAACTCTTAATCAAGAGGTTAAATTTTCCGAAGTTCCCTGCCCGGACTGTGGCGGTAAACTGATGTGGAGACAATCCCGTCGCGGGGCGTTTTGGGGGTGTGAAGCCTATCCAAAATGTAAATTTATTTCTAAATTTGAACCCAGTCTCCACAAATGCGAGATTGAAGGGTGCGGCGGTGCACTTGCTCCAAGAACCTACCGTAACAAAGAGGTTTTTGAGTGTACCAAATGCAAAAATAGAACACCCAATGAGTCTGCTGAATGAAAATCGGTCTTTTGTCTGACACCCATTCAAAAGTAGGGCGTTCTCAAAAAGTAATTAACCACCTCAAAGCCAAGGGAGCAGAATTTCTCATCCATGGGGGTGACATTGTCAAACCTGAAATGTTAGAACAGCTCAAAGCCAGTGGATTACGATACATGGCGGTGTATGGCAACAATGATGCCCACTTGCATGAAGTTCACGATAAATACAACCTTGTCCAAGAGCCACACTATTTTACTCTCTCAGGTGCAAAATGCAAACTTATGCACTTACCGTTTTATATGAATGCCGATGCGGAAGTGGTTATTTTTGGTCATACTCATGTTTTTGAGTGCGATTTTAAAAATAAAACACTTTTTTTAAATCCAGGGGAAGCGTGTGCTCGTGATAAACCATTTTCCAGTTGCGCTATGCTTGAAATTACCGATACCACTTTTACCGTGACACACTATTTCAGAGCTATCGGAAGTGAAAACTTCGAAGAGAGACACTATACCTTTGAAAGATCAAAAAAATGACCCAAAAAATATTCCTCTGCTCTATCTGTAACATCAACAGCGGTACATGTAATGAAGATTGCAAATTCTGCTCTCAAAGCGTCAAATACAAAGCTGATATAGAACGCTACAAGCAAAAACCGATGGAGCAAATAGTAGACGAAGCGCGTCGTCTTGAATCACTCGGGGCACTGGGATTTTGTCTGGTCACGGCACAAAAAGGGCTGGACGATAAAACCCTCGACTTTGTTTGTACCATTGCCACAACCTTGCGCCGTGAAGTCCCACGGCTTCGCCTCATCGCCTGCAATGGAACCGCGAGTATCGAGCAACTGCAAGAACTGCAAAAATCAGGGATTCATGCTTACAACCATAACCTCGAAACAAGTCGTGAGTTTTATCCGCAAATCTGTACTACCCATCCATGGGATGAGCGCTATGAGACATGTGAAAAGGTTCATTCAGTGGGTTTGAAACTCATCAGCGGAGGGATATTTGGGATGGGAGAGACGCAAGAGGATCGTCTCAGTATGCTCCATTCTCTTAAAGCACTTAACCCTGTCTCTGTACCCCTTAATTTTTATCATCACAATCCCGCATTGCCACTCAATCCAAATCCTCTGACCATTGATGAATCACTGGATCTTATCCGTCTGTCACGCTCTATTTTAGACAATGTAGCTCGGATTATGATTGCGGGGGGACGTGAAATCACTTTTCGTGAACGTCAAAATGAGATTTTTGAAGCAGGTGCCAACAGTATTGTTTTGGGAAACTATCTCACAACCGCCGGACGCGAAGCCCATACCGATTTAGAGATGCTTCAAAAAATGGGTTTTGAAATCGCCCTCACTCCAGAAGATAGATAAAATTAAGCGTCATACGTTCGTCATCCTCGTGCTTGACACGGGGATCCATCTCCATAAATAAAAAGCTGGATTCCCGCCTTCGCGGGAATGACGGCAGGGCTATTTATTTTTAATAATATGGTTTGCAATCGCAAATCCATGGTTTAACCCTAACGCAATCGAACCGCCTGATTCTTGGGTAATATCTCCTGCGACAAAAAGCCCTTCAATATTTGTTTCGTAATTCTCATCATGGACAGGCTTCCCATCTTCCTCACGAATACCGCTGCTTTGCAAAAATCCGCTTGGAGTCGTCCCTCCAATAGCATACACAAGACGATCAAAGACATCGGATGTCCCATCGCTAAAAAATACCTTTACCTTCCCACTCTCACTCTCAATCTCACTTATTTCAGTATTAAGCAATGCCCGAACCGACCCATTGCCAACTACTCTTTCTATATCAGACTGATTAATCGGATTAGCCCTGCGAAACGTTCCGCGGCGATAGCAAATACTTACTTCATTTTTATCACACAAATCAACAGCATATTCAATCGCCGAATCACCTCCTCCAATCACCATGACCTTTTCCCCGGAACTACAGGCATCAAGTGTAAAATGAACTTGATTTTTAACACTTGGAGGGATTTTATACTCAGGTTTATTAGGCTTGCCCATCCGTCCGATCGTCACGACAACATGCTTCGCACAAATACTTCCTCCGGCAATAAAAACTTCAAAATCATTTTCTCTTTTGAGTATCTTTTGCACCTCAGTATGGGTACGCAGTTCCAGTGATTCGTGATCGAGCAACTGATCGAAAAAATCGAGCGTACTCTCTTTGGTCCCGTCCATAAAATAGATCGTTCCGTCCAGCTCGACTTTCTGTCCTTTCCAATCCTTATCTACCCGTTTATTGTCTTTGTAAAACTTTCGAATGGTAGCGTTATGGTTTTCATCTTTTTCGAGCAAAACGATCCTGCGCATACCCAATGCATAACTTTCTATTGCCGTTGCAATCCCCGCTGGACCTGCACCTATAATAGCCAACTCGTATACATCCTCCATCCCCGCTCCTAAATTTTTATTTATACTCTATCACAAAGAGAGATAAAATTTGATTTAATGTAAATATTTGACCACAATCTAATTACATTTATGTGATAATAATATTTTATTACACATTTATTCGTCTTAAGGAGACATTCCATGAAAAAAATTACTCTTTCTGCCTTGCTTGCAGCCACTTTAGTGAGCGCAAGTGATTTTAACTACGAAGTAACACCGGTTGCAGGTTACATGTGGAACAGTACTGCAAAGGAAACAGGTCTTCAAGAAAACGGTGCTATGGGTGGTGTTGAAAACCATGCTGTTTATGGTGTTGAATTGCAAATGGATAATGTTTCTGACCTTATCAAACCAGAACTTTCGATCCTTTATGGACGCGACACTGTCAATCAGTCAGTTGTTAATACTAATGGAGAATACACTGGTGTGTTAACAACGATGCTAAACGGTGTATATGAGCTGGATACTACAACTGCATTTACCCCTTTTGCAAAAGCAGGTTTGGGTTATCAATGGTACACAAATACTCATCCAAGTGACTTTGACGGACTTGTTCTTGATGCCGGAATGGGGCTTAAAACTGATTTGACAAAACACATTGCTCTCAAACTTGAGGGTTTGTATATGTACAAAATGAATAATAACGGAAATACGAATGGCAGTAATGGTGAAGTTCATAATGTTGCCGCATTGGCTGGTTTGACATTTAACTTTGATGAAAAAGCAGCTCCAGTGGTTGCAGCAGTTACAGCTCCGGTTGTTGCTGCCGTAGTAGCAGAAAAGCCAAAACCAGCACCTGTCGTTGTAGCAGAAGCACCAAAACCGGTACCTGTCATTGCTGCTCCGATCGATAGCGACAAAGACGGTGTATTTGATCCGGCTGACAAATGTCCAAATACCCCTGCAGGATTCAAAGTAGACGTAGACGGATGTCCGGTTAAAGCAACCCTTCACTTGAATTTTGCAACCAATTCCAATAAAGTGGATAAAGAAGGTACTGCAAAAGTTAACACATTTGCAGCATTCCTAAAAGACAGCCCTGCGTATAAAGCAGCGATTGTTGGACATACTGATTCTACTGCTTCAGATGCATATAACCAAAAACTCTCTGAAAAACGTGCTGGTATCGTAAGAGATATGCTTATCAAAGATGGTGTTGCAGCGGATCACTTGACTGCGGCAGGTGAAGGTGAGAAAATGCCTATCGCTTCCAATAAAACAAAAGCCGGTCGTGCAGAAAACCGACGTATCGAAGTAGAGCTTTGTAAATAAGCTTTACCTCTCTTGATACCAATTCCCCCCATAAGGGGAATTATAAATCTCTTACTTTTTGACTTTATCCCCGAACTTTTTCATAAACTTCTCTATTTTTGGTGCAATTACTGCGTAACAATACCCTTGTGTCGGATGGTCATTGTAATAATTTTGATGATACGCTTCCGCTTTAAAAAACAGTGGAGCACTGGAGAGTTCGGTCACAATTTTATCCTCAAAGTTCTTTTGTGCCTGTGCAATGGAGGCAAGAGCTTTTGCTTTTTGTTCTTCGTTATAGTAATAAATGACAGAACGGTATTGTGTCCCACGATCAGCCCCTTGAGCATTCAGGGTGGTCGGGTCATGAATAGCCCAAAAAATATCTAAGATTTCTTCATAACTTATAACCTCGGTATCAAAAGTCACTTCAATCACCTCAGCGTGTCCACTGACTCCCGTACATACCTGCTCATAGCCTGGATTAGGGCGTGCTCCTCCTGCATAACCGCTAAGGACGTGCTCGACTCCCTTAACGCGGTTATACACGGCCTCTATACACCAAAAACATCCACCACCCAACAAGGCTTTTTCTAGGGTTGCCATACTGCTTCCTTTGGCTGTTAAATTTTACGTAACTCTACAGTAATGATCCCGTCATATACTTTCAAAAATAAAATAAGGGGGAAACTACTATGGAAAAAATAAGCTCATTAGAAAAAGCAATGCTTAAAAAATTACGTCATTCTACACATGTAAACTGGATGGTTGGCTAAGGCAGCCTCTCATTTGAATGGTTAAGGCGGATCTCGAAGCACGCCCCCCTCACCGTATTATACACACTCAATTTTCCTAAAAAATGTTTTTCTACAATCATCTTCGCCATATACAATCCAATTCCTGTCCCCTGTGACTCAAATTTCGTTGTAAAATAGGGATCAAATATTTTATCGATAATGGGTAATGGAACCCCTCCGCCACTGTCTTCAATCGAAATAGTACAAAAGCGGCTGTCATTTTCACACGTTATGCGAATTTGCTTCTTTTCACTCTTACTTTGCTCAATTGCTTCACGTGCATTATTGACAATATTAATCAACACTTGCTTAAGCTCATTGGGATAGACCAAAACCGTTATAGAAGGATCAATGTCTTGAAGAAGAGTAATTTTTTTACGCAGCAATAATGGTCCAAGCAAAGCCTCCACTTCACCAATAATATGATTAATATTCACCTTGCTTTGAACACGGTCTTGTTTGAAAAAGTTCCTAAAATCATCAATTGTCTGTGACATATATTGTATTTGATGTTCAACAATTTCTATAGTTTTTGCAGTATCCTCTATTTTATCAAAACTACAACTCAGACTTAGTTTTGTCATGGAGAGCCCCAAAATATTAAGCGGCTGTCTCCACTGATGGGCAATTGATTCAACCATAGATCCAATTTCAGCCATCTTAGCTTGCTGCATCAAGATCTTCTCTTGGGTACGATTTTTTTCTACTGCTTTTTCAATTTCATCTTGAAGACGCTGATTAAACGCTTCCAATTCATCCGTACGACGACGTACCAGTTCATCAAGCCGACGATTTTTGTACGCAATACTAAGTAAAATAGTTGCCAAGATTATAGCGGCCATTATCAAAAATGGGGCACTTGAAGTATACTCAATACACAAAAATCTCTCTTGAGACCACAAAAAATTAGTAAAAATAATAAGTAATACGAATAGCTTTTTCATCTTTAAAGTGTATCTAAACAATTATAGTTTGTCCCTTAGAACCTCTTATGCTCCTTTAGGGTAAAATCGCACTAATATTATCTTAAGGTCTCATCATGTCGGTTACACAAAAGCTCTTTGAAATCCTCTCTCATCGTCCCATTATCATTGATGGTGCTATGGGAACACAGCTTCAAGAGCGCGATGCGATGATTCCAGCAAGTGCATGGGAGGGATTAGAAGGGTGTAATGAGCTTTTAAACGTCACCTGTCCTGAAGTGATGAGTGATATTTTTCATGCTTACCTCACCGCCGGTGCAGATCTTATCACTACCAACACTTTTGGCTCTTTTAAATGGGTTTTGGATGAGTACCAAATCGGTCACCGCTCGTATGAACTTTCACGTGCCGGGGCCGCAGTGTGTAAAGCCGAATGTGACAAATTCTCGAGTGCAGAACATCCCCGTTTTGTCCTAGGTTCCATCGGACCGGGAACCAAACTCCCCTCTCTTGGACACATCCACTACGATGAGATGTTGGAGGGGTATACCGAATGTTGTTTGGGGCTCATTGACGGCGGATGCGATATTTTTCTCTTAGAAACGTGCCAAGACCCCCTTCAAATCAAAGCGGCACTTCATGCGTGCGATGCCGCCAATCGGGAGCGCGGGAGCGATTTACCTATCATGGTTTCCGTTACCATTGAGCTTGCAGGATCGATGCTTATCGGAACCGATGCCCAAACGATTGCCACCATCATGGAACCTTTCGACATCATCAGTCTGGGCTTCAACTGCGGTACAGGTCCTGAGCAATACAGCAAGCACATCAAAACCCTTTCTCAAGTGTGGGGAAAACCGATTTCTGTTCACGCCAATGCGGGACTGCCACAAAATCGCGGAGGATACTCCTACTACCCGATGGGACCCGATGAATTTGCCCAGCGCCAATGCGATTTTTTGAGTTTTGATGGAGTGAGTTTTCTAGGAGGCTGTTGCGGAACAACCCCTCAGCATATCCGTGCACTGGTGGACAAAGTTTCTACTACTATTCCAAAAAAGCCAAGCGGTTCTCAACCAAACGCTCTAGCCTCTCTCTTTGGTACCGCAGCCCTCATGCAAGAACCAGCCCCCCTGCTCATCGGTGAGCGTTCCAATTCGACGGGTTCTAAAGCATTTCGTGAACTGCTCCTTGCCGAAGATTATGAGGGGACGCTCAGTGTTGCCCAAGAACAGGTCCGTGCAGGAGCGCACGTCCTTGACCTCTCAGTAGGTTTCGCGGGACGCGATGAGACCAAAGATATGAATGCGGTCATGGCATTGTATTCTCAAAAAATCAATCTCCCCATGATGCCCGACTCCACTCAAACCGCCGCACTCGAAGCTGCCCTCAAGCTCATCGGAGGAAAACCGATTATCAACTCCGTCAACCTCGAAGACGGAATCGAAAAATTCGATACAATCTGTGCGATGGCAAAAAAATTCGGGGCCGCCCTTGTGTGTCTCACCATTGATGAAATCGGGATGGCAAAAACGGTAGAACGCAAACTCGAAATTGCCGAACGCATCTACACCCTAGCGACTGAAAAACACGGCATCAACTCTGAGGACTTGGTCTTTGACCTTCTAACTTTTACCGTCGGAAGCGGGGATGAAGAGTACCGTGATGCTGCCATCCAAACCATCGAGGCAATCCGAGCATTGCGGACCCGCCATCCCGAAGTGGGAGCGGTGCTTGGGCTCTCCAATATCTCATTTGGTTTGGACAAGGACGCACGCCCCTATCTGAACTCCGTCTTTTTACATCACTGTATTCAAGCAGGACTAACATCGGTTATCATCAACGTCAAACACATCATCCCGATGATGAAAATTAGCGAAGAAGATTTGAAAATCTGTGAAGATTTGCTCTTTAACAAACTCCCTGACGGGCAAGCCGTTTACAACTTTATCAACCATTTCGACAGCCGTGAAGCACTCGATTCGGCTGTCGAAGATGCCGCATATTTCGCAATGAATGATGAAGAAAAAATTGCCAAACTGTTACTTGATGGAGATAAAGAGCGGATGATTCCCCTCGTCGAAAATGCAAGACAGGCTATTGCCCCTGAGCGTATTGTCAATGAGATTCTCATCAATGCTATGAAAGTCGTAGGTGAGCTCTTCGGTTCAGGTCAAATGCAGCTTCCCTTCGTCCTCCAAAGTGCCGAAACGATGAAAACCACTGTTGATTATCTTAACCCGTATCTCCCGAAAAAAGAGAAAGCAACGGAGACGATTTTGGTACTGGGAACGGTTAAAGGGGATGTGCACGATGTAGGTAAAAATCTCGTAGACATCATCCTCACTAACAACGGTTTTAAAGTTATTAATCTGGGAATCAAAGTCGATTTGGACAAATTTGTTCAAGCCCTCAAAGACTCAAATGCTTCTGCCATCGGAATGAGCGGACTGCTCGTTAAATCGACCCAAGTGATGAAAGAAAATCTCGAAGCACTTAAGCTTGCCGGAATCGAAGTCCCCATTCTCTTAGGTGGTGCAGCACTCACCCGCAGCTTTATCGATGATTTTTGCCGACCATTTTACAATGGACCGATTTTTTACTGCAAAGATGCGTTTGATGGTGTCACTTCTATGATGCGTATTGAAGCGGGCAACTTTGATACCGATTTACACGGCAATGTACGCGATGATGAGTATGAAGCACCCGTGAAAGAAGAGATTATTTTCCCTCCTTTTGCCGAACTTACAATGCCTAAACGCAACATTCGCATCCCTACCCCACCGTTTTGGGGACGACGGGTGCTTCAAGCCAAAGATTTCAATATCAACCTCGCCTTTGAATGGATTAACCATAAAATCCTCTTTAAACAGCGATGGGGCTACAACTCCAAAGGGCTTACCAAAGAAGCCTACCAAAAACAGCTCGATCAGCTCGTATGGCCAGCCTACGAGCGTCTCAAAAAACAGTTCATCGATGAACAGCTTTTTGATCCTACTATTATTTACGGCTACTGGCCCTGTCGCAGTGACGATACGTCATTGCTTATTTTTGACTCTAGCGAAGGATGGGTAAGCGAAAGTGATCGCAATAACGAACCTTTAGAAAATGTTATAGGCAGAGCCACCCATCATTTCGATTTTCCACGACAGCGCAAACAGCCTCACCGTGCATTAAGTGACTTTTTTCACAATGACAAACACGATATTTTAGGACTCACGTGTGTTAGTGCAGGGTCAAAGATAAGTGAATACGAAAAAACGCTCTATGATGCAGGTAAATATACCGAGTATTATTTGGTTCACGGTCTGGGAGTTGAGCTTGCCGAAGCATTGGCAGAAATCGCTCACAAACAAATACGGCTTGATTTAGGCATAAGTGAGGGAGAGGGGTCAAAACTAGGTGATGTGCAGATGAACAAATACCAAGGTTCACGCTACAGCTTTGGCTATGCTGCATGTCCTGATTTGGAACAAAACGCTGGGCTATTTGATTTGTTAAAACCTGAAGAGTTTGGGATAGAGCTCTCTGAAACGTTTCAGATTCATCCTGAGCAGTCTACTTCCGCACTGGTTGTCTATCATCCAAACGCGACGTATTACAACGTGTAATGCAACACCGTCATTCCGTGCCATGATACGGAAACTAAAAATACTAAATGCGTGGATCCCGTGTCAAGCACGGGATGACGAGAACCACACCTTTTCCATCCATTCTCCCATCTTTGCCTCATACCCGCTATTTTTAAACTCTACAAATTTGAGAGATTTTGAAAGATATTTTTGTTCCACCCATCCGCCAAAATCATGCGGATACAGATAGTTCTGACCTCGCGGACGTATAGCATCGGGAATCTCCAAAATCACACCATTTCTGACTGCTTCAAGTGCCGAATTAATTGCATTATAAGCGGTGTTAGACTTAGGAGAAGCGCACAGATAAATCACCGCTTGCGCCAAAATAATTCGAGATTCTGGATACCCGATTTGTTTGACGCTCATCATCGCCGAGGTGCATAAGGTAAGGGCTTGCGGATTCGCATTGCCTACATCCTCAGAGGAGAGGATGACAAGACGTCGAGCAATAAACTCAGGCGGTTCACCTCCCTCGATAAGGCGGGCTAGATAATAAATAGCGGCATCTGCATCACTGCCTCGAATGCTTTTAATCAATGCAGAAGCCAAATCATAATGAACTCCCGCTTCTGAACTCCCCTGCGCCTGTGCCGAAGGACGAAGCGATTTAAGAAGCCCAATCGTAATAGGTTTATTCAGCGCACTTACCACTTCGAGGAGTTTGAGCATGGCGCGTGCATCTCCCCCTGAACTTGCTATCAAATATTCTTGTGCATCATTGTCCATTATGATATGCGTACGTACTAACAAATCTTCTAACGCATCAACACCAATCGTTTGCAACTCAAACAAGAGCGAACGTGAACGCATTGCCGCCGTCAAGGTAAAATAGGGATTTTCCGTCGATGCACCGATGACTAACACACTGTTTTTTTCCATAACCGGCAATAACACCTCTTGCTGATTTTTTGCCAGTCGGTGTACCTCATCAATAAAAAGAAGCGGTTTGGTTAGGGAATTTTCGTATTGATCAAATATTTTACGCAAGCTTTCAATTTTAAGTGACGTTGCATTAAATTCATAAAAAGGAAGCTCCATAACGGTAGCAATAATCCGCGCTAACGTTGTTTTACCGCATCCGGGAGGACCGTAAAAAAAGGAATGGGTGAGATTTCCGCTCTCACAAAGAGAGCGCAGCGGTGCTTCGCTTGAGCACAAATGAGACTGCCCCACTACCTCATCAAATGTTTTAGGGCGCAGTAAATAGGTAAAATCCGCCATTATTTTTTAAACTTATTATCACTTTTTGGTCTGTATTTATTGGTACCGAAGACTTCATTTTCGGGTTTGACTTTTTTATCTTTGATAAACTCTCGCTTGGTCGGTTTTTTCTCTTCTTTCGCGACGGATTTTGTGCCGATTTTTCCATCTTTAGAGAATTTCTTATCAAATTTACCGAGAGCACCGGTGAACTTTTTCTCAGACTTTTGTTTCATTTTTGCCGCTTTTTCGGCTGTTTCCAAAAAGTCACGTAAAGAGGAATATTCATTGCGCTCTAAAAAGCGAACTTTCCCCGTAGGAAGATTATTGAGTTCAATCCCTCCAAAACTAAGGCGTTTCAAATCCACGATTTCCGCACCGAAATGGGCAAAGAAACGACGTAGTTCACGGTTTTGTCCCTCTCCAATGGCAACTTTAAGAATCGAATAATCACCTTGATCTTTTTGGACTTGATAGGCGTAAAACGGAGCGAAGCTCATTGGCCCTTCTTCGGCATACTCATGCGCACCTGCACTCGCATCGTCAAGCTCCAACCCCTCACCCATGGCGATTTTCATCCCCTCGGTGACAGGTCCTTTGATTTTGATTTTATAAACACGTTCCATTTTAGAGGTCATCAGTGCCGTAGCAACACGTGACGCATCAGTCAGAAGCAATAACCCTTCCGAGGCATAGTCCAAACGCCCCACAGGGATAAAATGTTTGTAATTACTAGAGAGTGAGTCGTAAATCGTTTTACGGTTTTGAGGATCTTTTTTGGTCACTAACTCACCGCGCGGTTTGTTATAAACGATGACCGTAAACTGATCAGTTGCGGTGATTTTATGACCGCTCACACTAACATTGGCGCTACGCTCATCCACCGATACGGCAGGATTTTTTTCGATTTCACCATCGATACGGACATACCCGTCCAAAATCGCCTGATCCGCTTCACGGCGAGAATAGGTCGAGTAGTGGGCTATAAATTTGTTAAGTCTCATCATGAGATACCTGCTTCCACGAGTGTATGAAGATGCAATGCACCTTGAATAATGCCGCCACTGTCTGTAACGACTAACAATTGAATTTTTTTGTTTTCGATCAGCACCAACGCATCACTGGCTAGCATGGAACCATCATTTATCACCATCGGATTTTTAGTAGCGTACTCAAAAGCGCTCGTTTCCAGTGAAAAATCTTTTCCTAGCAAGGCACGGCGAATATCCCCATCACTGAGCAATCCGGAGAGTTTTCCCTTATCATCGGTGAGCATAACCGTACCCAAACGCCCTTCGCTCAACACCAAAATCGCCTCTTTAAGAGGGGTGTTTTCTCTCACAATAGGCAAGTTTTCCGTACGCATCAAATCCGATACTTTTACAAACAGTTTTTTACCCAATGCACCACCCGGATGAAACGAGGCAAAATCCTCTTTTTTAAATCCGCGTGCTTCCATCAGACACACCGCCAATGCATCTCCCATTGCCAACGTCAATGTTGTTGAGGATGTGGGTGCGATGTTGAGAGGACACGCTTCAACGGCAACATTGATATTAATCATCTCATCACTGTAACGCCCCAACGTCGATAAGCTGTTTCGCGTCATTCCAATAAGAGGGATGCCAAAACGCTTGATATGCGGGAGGATAGAGCTAAGTTCCGGACTCTCACCGCTATAGCTGATGGCAATCACAACATCTTCTTTGCCAATCATTCCCAAATCACCATGAAGCGCTTCGGTCGGATGGAGAAAAAAGCTCGGCGTTCCCGTTGAAGCAAATGTTGCCGCCATCTTAGCACCGATAAGTCCTGATTTGCCGACACCCGTAATAATCAATTTTCCACGGCATGCAAGGATGATTTCGACCGTACGACGTACCTCATCTCCGATGGATTTCATCGCATCACGCAACGTTTGCGCTTCGATTTCAAGTGTCTTGCAGGCTATTGCGATATAATCGTTGTTCATAAACTAATTATAGCGGAAATGGACTTTATCCATGCAAAACCTTTATGTTGACGTATCCTCTCTAGATTATCGTGCCGTAGCTAAATTTGCCCTGAGTGAAGAGCTTATGATGGAGCACGCCGCAATCGCGTGTGAACGTACCATCCGTGAGCGTTTTATCCTTGGCTCATCGATTCTCATTGTCTGTGGAAGCGGTAATAACGGAGCAGATGGGTTGGCGCTTGCACGGCTTCTCGATGAGTCTTACGATGTCATTCTCCATCTCCCCTTTGGTGCATCCTCCCCTCTTGCCAAGCTTCAACTCAAACGTCTTGATGCATTAGGGATTAAAAGCGAACGGCTTCCTAAAAATGCCGATGTCATCGTAGATGCCCTTTTCGGAAGCGGGCTAAGCCGTCCGCTCGACTCTGCCACCGTCAAAATCTTAGAAGCTCTCAATGCGCTCCAAGGATTTAAAATTGCGTGCGATATTTCCAGCGGTTTATACGCCGATGGGACACTTGCTTCCCACACCTTTAAAGCCAATCTTACCATCACCATGGGAGCGCTCAAACGGGGAATGTTTAGTGACAATGCAAAAGAAATTATCGGCGAAATTATCGTTGCTGATTTGGGAATTCATCATACCCATTATGAAATCCCATCGCAATGGTATCTCCTTGAAGTCAGTGATTTGCGTCTCCCGCTTCGCACCACAACAACCGCGCACAAAGGGACGTACGGACATGTGGCCGTTGTATGCGGTGAAAAAATCGGAGCATCGGTCATCGCGGGCTCTGCTGCTTTACGATTTGGAGCGGGCTTGGTAACACTTTTGAGCAATGAAAACGTCACTCTCCCCTACGAGCTGATGCAAAGCCACTCCCTCCCGGAAAATACAACCGCCATTGCGTTAGGAATGGGAATGGGGTCTGAATTTTGTGATGATGAACTTACACGCATACTCGATAATACCCATCCGCTCGTCTTGGATGCCGACATCTTTAAGCATCCGATGTTTCCGCAACTGCTCAAGCGTCCCAATATCGTCCTCACCCCTCACCCCAAAGAGTTCACGCAGATTTTACAACTCTGTGGAATCGCAGAGATCGACGCAGCAACCCTCCAAAACAATCGCTTTGCCTACACGGAAGCGTTTTGTACCAGTTTTCCTAACGCGGTGTTAGTGCTCAAAGGCTCTAATGTACTCATTGGAAGGAACAAAGATTTTTTCATCAATCCTCACGGTACGGTTGCGTTGGCTAAAGGGGGGAGCGGGGATGTTCTCTCCGGTCTAATCGCAGCACTGTTGGCACAAGGGTATGATCCTCTAAAATCAGCTCTGCAAGGATCTCTGGCTCACGCTATAGCATCGCAAAAATTTGCCAAAAACAACTACGCTATATCCCCTTTTGATCTCATCGAAAGTATCACAACGCTATGAAAAAAATTGTTGCCCTTTTTAGCGGTGAGGGGACTAACCTCGCTAACTTAATCGAAAAAATTCATCTTAAACATGGTGCTATCGTATGCGCCATTACTAACAATCCAAATGCGGGAGGGATTGCTAAAGCAAGAGCTGCAAATATTCCCGTCGAAGTATGCAACCACACCCTTTTTAATTCAAGAGAAAGCTACGATACGGCATTGGTTGAGATAATACAAAAGTATGATCCTGACCTCGTTGTGCTATGTGGGTTTATGCGTATCCTTACTCCTGTTTTTACCACCAAAATCCGTGCAATCAATCTTCACCCCTCACTTCTTCCTGCATTCAAAGGAGCTCGTGCGATTGAACGAAGTTTTGAAAGCAATGAAACCATCTGTGGAGTCAGTGTCCACTGGGTAAGCGATGAACTTGATGGCGGTGACATAATCTTGCAAAAAAGTTTTACTAAAAAATCTACTGATACTTTAGAAGAATTTTCGGCTAAGATTCACGAAATTGAGCATGAAATTTTACCCTTGAGTGTTATACAAATATTAAAATAAGGAATCTCATACAATGCACACATTACAAATTGGAAAATATACATTAGGAAGCCGCCTTATCGTGGGAAGCGGTAAATATTCAGATTTTGAAACGACCAAAGCAGCAACATTAGCAAGCGGTTCGCAGCTTATTACCGTTGCGGTACGCCGTCTCAACATTACGAATCCTAATGAACCGAACTTACGTGATACCTTTGCGGGAACGAACGTTAAATTTTTACCAAACTCCGCCGGATGCACCACTGCAGAAGAAGCCATCACACTATTTCGCCTCACCCGTGAAGCAACAGGGATTGATCTCATCAAACTCGAAGTAATCGGCGATACCAAAAAAACGCTCTATCCCGATGTACTGGAAACCATCAAAGCGTGTGAAGTGTTAGCACGTGACGGCTTTACCATTATGGCATATACCAGTGATGATCCGATTATGGCACGCCGTCTCGAAGATGCAGGTGCCCACGCTATCATGCCTCTCGCTGCACCGATAGGCAGTGGTCTTGGTGTCCAAAACCGTTATAACATCGTGTTTGTACGTGAAGCGGTCAAAGTCCCCATTATCGTCGATGCAGGGATAGGGTGTGCAAGTGATGCGGCGTTAGCAATGGAACTGGGAGCCGATGGTATTTTAACGAATACGGCTATCGCACAAGCAAAAAATCCGATGATGATGGCGGAAGCAATGAAAAATGCGGTAATTGCAGGTCGATTAAGCTATCTAGCGGGACGCATTCCGAAACGTCCATACGCGACAGCATCATCCCCCATAGATGGTATGATACAGTTTTAAGAAACCGTCTTGACATTTTTTAAACAATAGACTATAATTTCGCCTCACTAATTCAGGTTAGCCTTTATTAGCTGATAGGTCGGGGCGTAGCTCAGTATGGTTAGAGTACTTGGTTTGGGACCAAGGGGCCGGAGGTTCGAGTCCTCTCGCCCCGACCACGTTTTTTTTCAATTATTCGAATTTTAAATAAATATTTTTATATGGTGGAATTAGCTCAGTTGGTTAGAGCACTGGTTTGTGGTGCCGGGGGTCACGGGTTCGAGCCCCGTATTCCACCCCATATTTTAGTTTATTTAATGCGCTTTTGACATTTCGATGTTTTAGAAGGACTTTGTGCGTTCGTAGCTCAATTGGATAGAGTAACGGACTTCGGATCCGTAGGTTATAGGTTCGAACCCTATCGGGCGCACCATAAGTATAACTCGCGTCCTTAGCTCAGTTGGATAGAGCAATGCCCTTCTAAGGCATCGGTCAGAGGTTCGAATCCTCTAGGGCGTACCAACCTTAGATTTATGTGCGGATGTGGTGGAATGGTAGACACGCCAGACTTAGGATCTGGTGCCTCACGGTGTGGAGGTTCAAGTCCTCTCATCCGCACCAACAATATTATCTTCAACATACTTATCCACAATTACTTACGATTCCCCACAAACAAGACTTTTAGAGCATATTGATTATTCACAATTCTATACATATCAACAATTCTCATTATCACAGTGCTATCATGAAATTAATTTTCGATTGAATTTTATTGATTGAAAAGGTGTAAATGATACTGGAATAACCCACGATAGTAGATACTTTTTAATTTGTTCATTCTGGAATGTCCATAATACGGGACTTTTTTTATTGCACTAATTTTTGTCTCAAATCTTCATCATCAATTTCATCACGCCAAAATTGAAGCAATGCATCTTTATTCTTCTTGATAAATTCAATGACTGAATCTTCCGTTTTTTTATCAAGAGATTTTCCAGATTTGTCTTCAGGCTCTATCAAAATTGGATTATCGGATATTGAAATAGAAACTGAGTGGGCATTAAATCCAGTTCCAGTGTCTTTATTATCCGTTCTAGCATAGATTATTGGCTCTTTGTTTTGATTCACAATTTCATCCAAATTGGGTTTCATCCACATAACGACAGAACCAGTGTCTCTTTGTCGCAATGTTGCCATTGCGTAATTTTCTAATTCAGCAAATTCTTCCATAGTAGACGCTCTCCTTCAATTTATTTGGAAATATGTAAAGATACTTTGTATTGGTAGCGCGGGATAATATCGATACAGAATGTTTGAATGGAAGCAATTTGTTCCCATGTGAGATTTTCATGGTCATACAAGCAGTGATAGAGCCAGCAATGGGATTCATCCTTCATGGGATGATCTTCCCAATGATGAAATTCATTGTGATTTACACCATCTGCTAAATTTGATTTCTTACGTATAGAAGGCGAGGAAATTCCTTTTTGTAATTTGCGAAGGGTACAAAATGGATTCCCACTTTCATCGCCGTTATAGCATTCAATCTCGACTTCAAGTTCATAGTCATACATTCCATCGACGCCACTATTGAGTTCATTTTGCAAGACTGTATCGAGCCGAACTACTGTTGCATGGATCTGTTTTTCAATCACGGTAAGTTCGGAATTGAGTTCTTTGAGTCGTTCGTGTATTTTAGGATCGATAGTCATGATGTGCCTTCAAGCGTTTTTATCAAAATGATGTTAATTCAATGCAAGATTTTCACGTTATATTCTTTATTAGCCGAACAATAGATCATAATTGATCAGGTCATATTTTCCACCGTCTGCTAGCTTACTTCTTAGAAGAAGGGCTTTAGCTGAAGCTTCACCACCATCTTTTTCTGCATAACAATCATCAAAAGTATCACGGCGTAAATAATAGCTTGGAAGAAGATGTATATTATCTAAAATAAATTTTCTGTAAATGTTAAATTGATCTGCTTGCCCCATAATTTTAATATTTGCAGGGTCGTTTTTTTCCACAACTTTAATGAGCATAGCCATCACATTGGATAGAAGTATTTCTAGGGACTCTAAAGGATAATTAGCCAAATCATCTTTTAGCAATAGATTTTCTTCTTTGAGTAGTTTTTGAACTTCGTCAACGTCTTGCTTTTCTAGGGCACTCCATAAATTAGTAAAAGCTTGCTTTTTGTATTGACCAAAATGAAATTCCATTGTGCCATCTCGGAAAAGACTGATAAAATAATAGTCTACACCGTTCACTGTAAACTCAAATATTTTCCTGAATGATTCGCTATTGTTGAGATATTTAATAGTCTTTTTCATGATGTCATCGGAGACGCTAATCATGTCTTCCTGAAGAACAGATAGGTTAAGGTTAACCTTTTCTAGTTCATGTACACTCATTATGAGCCTCCTTTAAAGGGTAATTTTTATGCAGTAACGCTATTTCATTTAAGCTTTGATTTATGAGATTCAACATATATTCGTTTCCTTCTCGTGTATTTAATCGTCAATATAGTTTTTCAAAGGGCGAGCATAATAATTCCCAACATGACACGGTGTGCTACCGACCACCAATCCTTTTAAAATTTCGATACGCAATCCATTGATTTTTTCGTCGTAATCGTCAAATTCTTTTGCTTCGAGAGAACCGCTGAACCAATCCGCGAATACGATAGCTTCGTCTGTTTCATTCATTTCGTCAAAGGTGCTGAGGTCGAGGAGAGTAATTTCTTGTTGCATAGCTTGATATGCTTCTTTCGTTTCTTTGGGAACTATCTCTTTGTCCCAATCATCAAATGGTTGGCGGAGTTTTTGCATCTCTTTTTCCAAGTCACTGATAGAACCGTATTGTTTTTCAAATTCAGATTCAATCTCTCTTTTTTGTTTTTGATACTCTTGATATTCAGCTGACAGAGCAGGCGGAGATTTGCCTACTAACTGATCTATGGAGTGGATCATCTGAGATCGTGAAGTAAACGACGCTAAGAAGAGTTTGTCATCCTTTATTTCCCAATAACACAGATAGCCTCGCATATTTGCAGAGTGGAAAGGCAACGATGAGAAATATTGCATTAAATTATTTGTCTCAAGCAGGGGAGCGAGAGGCGATGATCGATGTATGTTATTGGAAAATACATCAGCTAGTGTTACTGATTTGAGTTTATAATTTTTACCATTATAAATAAGATTATCGCTCGTTTGTTGAGACATGGATTTTCCTTTGCGTTAATGGGTATTATTTACTTTTAAATGCAATCTGTTTCGCGATACTTTCTACATATCCAAGCAATGCCATTTTTAACGGTTTGCCTGTTGAGTAATCGGCGGGAAGTAATTGTTCCGCCCGATTCGCTTCAACTGCCAATTTGTAACCGTTGAGGTAAGTTTTTAATGTGCGTTCTTCATCGATAGTGCCATCGCTATTTTTCTCTTCTCGATATACGGCGATTGATTTGCCGCCGTTTTTATTCAGCAACGAGAAAGCGGGGATGTCAGTTTGTCCGTCGCCAAGGAATATCATATTTTCAAAGGGGATACGATAACCGTGCGTCACTTCATTTACGAGTGAGGGGTGATCTCCTTGTTTTGGGGAGACCCCCTTGGCGATCATGAAGAGTTTTTGAGTTTTAATGGTATGTCCGACCGTCTCTTTGATATACGCTAGTTTGCCGCTATCATCTTCATCGAAATCACAAGCGAATATCTCTTTGAAATAGCCGTTTAATTCGTGGGTTTCGAATGCACCTTCAATCATCGGCTTAATTCCACCGCTAATACAGTAGCATTCGATTTCGATATTATGTTCAGCGAACTCTTTCTTCTGAAGTAGGGTGTGCAAATCATCAAATACCGAACGAATACCATTCTTACGGCTGAGTCCTTCGTATAAATTGATTTCTTTGCCAAATTGATTGAGCATTGCGTTGTCTAGGGCATATTTACTATCACGCCGTCCGTAATCGATGAAATTTCTCATATAGGCATGTTCCATGTCGTATCCACGCGTAATGAATTCGGCACATTCTCCCCAGAATTGCTCTGCACTTATTCCCCACGTATCAAACAGCACTTGCTGTTGAAACTCTGGTGCGAGGGTAATATCAAAATCAAATATCAATCCGATGATAGTGCTCATCTTTTTAGCTCCTTGTGTATGGTATAGAAACTTTTTGAATTTTTTTTTTAGTTCATCGCTGGCGTATTCTAATGCTTCATCGCATTGATGCACCGCTTCGAGAACGATTTCTTCATCGGCACGTAATTCTTTGCTTGCAAATGCCAATGCTATCCCATCTTGCCTTACAGCGGTGAGTACAATGTGCCGATTCGCTTGAAGTGAACGGCTTGCAAACGCTAACGCACATCCGTATTTTGAAACTGCCAGCAGAACAATTTCGGGTTCATTTGTTAATTCGTCACTTGCAAATTCTAATGCAGATCCATCAACTTCTAATTCTCGTAGAAGGGCTTCTTTGGTTGTATACATGGCTCTTAATTAGCTATATTGACGGGTGTATCTACGAGTTGGATGTTGCCAAATGTGTAACGGTCAATAAATCGGGTAAATTCTTGCTGGAACAATAGCTTGATATGTCCAAGCGAACCGTTGCGCTGTTTTGCAATTATGATTTCTGCCTCGTCCTCCAGCTTTTTTACATAACGGCTGATAAACTCTTTTTCATTAGCGACAGCTTTTTTCTTCCGTGCTTTCTCTTCGCTGTATGTGTAAAGATCATCTCGGTAGATTAATAGGATGGTGTCGGCATACGGTTCAATCAAATCCGATGCTGGAATATCACTGAGCATTGGACGTTTATTTGAACGTGATTCGAGTTTACTGCTAAGCTTTGAGAGTACGAGAATAGGAATCTCTAGCTCTTGGGAAAGTATCTTTAATTCGCTGGAGATTTCACCTACATCTTTTTCCGATGAGCTTCTAATGAGTTGAAGAGAATCTATAACGGCAAGTTCTATTTCTGGAGTTTGACTTTTTAATTGGCGAAGTTTAGAACAAATCTCATCAATATTCATAAGACTTTGATCGTGGATAAAGAGCTTTTTGTACTCCATTTCTTCGATGGCATCATCTATGCGTTTATATACTTCGGGACTTATGTTGCCAACTCTCAGCTGTTTTAATGGGACGGTTGTTTTGATGCTCAGAAGGCGAAGCATCATCTGTTCGGCAGACATTTCAAGGGATACAATAGCGACTCCCTTTTCGTTATCCAATAAATTTTGAGTTATGTTGAGTGCAAATGACGTTGTCCCAACGGATGGACGTGCGGCAATGATGATTAAATCACCTTTTCCAAATCCAGACGTCGTCTTGTTGAGTTCGTAATATCCCGTATCAACTCCGACGAGGATTTTGTCACCTCGATCAAGAACTTCATTGATGTAGCTTTTTGTGTTGCTTGCTATTGTGGAAGCATTTTTAAAATCATTATCCACTATCTATTTCCCGTTCCCAATCATATTCATCGACTCGGTGATTACTTCCCACTGTTTTCTGAGACGGGGGTGTTTGAGTTTTTTGAGAGCTTGCATTTCAATTTGTCTGGCACGTTCTCGTGTGACACCCAACATATTGGCAATTTCTTGTAAGGTATATGAATCTCCGTTAAATGATGAAGTGTTTGTCATTTGTAGCTCCAGAGTTTTGATTTTTTTTGTAGAAATACTTGATTAGCTAAAGCCGACTCCATCTGTTTTTAGTGGCAAATTTTACCGTTTAAGGTTAGAGCCGTATTTTGCATATTTTTACTCTAATGAATGTGCGACGACTTTGTTGCACATCCTCTATAGTATACATAAGGAGTAGGGGGTCGTTTTGTTAACCCCTTAGAGGCAAAATTGGCTCAGAATGTGCAAAGTTTGAATTTTATGTTACTTATATACACATAAAAAATTGAGGAAAATAGAAATATTAATTATTTCTTTATCATTTATTATAGTTTACTTAACTGGCTTTTACTGGTTTACATGGAAAGAATATAGCGGATTTTCACTATTTACACCCGATACCTTTATTACTGGAGGGATGGTTCCGTTTTCTAAATTGATACCTAAATAAGTACCAATAAATTTTAACTCTGTATGAGTTCCTTGGTCTTCATTTAGTATGTGTGACGGTTTTGCTTCAGCAGTTGAATTTTTAAAAGATTGGATAGCAAAATGCAGATCACGAGCATCAGCCCAGTGCGATTGTTTTGATTCGTTTGGATTTTTGAAAGAAACAAGTCCTTCAAAGAGATAAATATCTGGTAATTTTTCCGATAAGACTTTGATTTGATTTAGAAAATTGATTGTAGCGAGTGTTACAGTTGCACCAGCTCCAACATACCAATACCGACTGGATTGAATACTTTCGTTTTCTTCGGAAGAACTATATTCTTGTTCAACTCCTTTTCTTCCGACTGGATTACCATTTTTGACCTTATTGGGAGTATTGTTGAATGCAATTGATAGAGGAGCTTCTATAACAAGCCCTATTTTTATTTTAGCTTCGGCGAAGTCTTGAAACTTTTGTATGAGTGCACCGTAATATATATTTCCGTCTTTATTAAGCCCTATTGGATTATTACCGTTTTCAACCGTAACAACACCACAACTCTTTGATGAGTTAGAAAAGCCAATATCTACAATGAACCAATTTTCTATCTTTTTAACGTCTTCTAATGTTCCCGCTAGCCAGCTCATGTGCTCACCTATATGTGATTTTGGCTGAATGGTAGTCCTCGTATGCTTAACGCTCACTTATAAGTGATTGTTTGAAATTGATCGTATGGACTAGAATGCGTGTTTATGGCAGGGAGCTAATAAGCGTAGCATGACGGAAAGCGAACTTTATGACATCATTACTGACAATGTTAAAAGAGAGCGGAAAAAGCGCGCGGTAAGCCAGTTGAAATTGGCTCTAATTCTTGGGCATCAATCTGCATCTTATGTCGCCCGTATTGAATTGCGTCAAGATGCAGTAAATTATAATCTCAGCCATCTGCTGAAAATTGCAGATGAATTTGAGATGGACATACGCGATTTAATCCCAGAAACACAATCTACATAAATTTATTTTAGAGCATCAATTTCCAACTTCTATAGCGAGTTGAGCTAAGAAATAATAATGCTCTGTATTATTTAATCTATTTTCATATCATTACTGCAAAATTTAAGATGAGCATATATGAACTGATACTGCTATATCTCATCAAAGTAACTCGGGTATGTTGTATTAACTTCATCATCATACCTATCCAAATTTGAAGGATAGTAATAATAAACAGTAACTTGACCAGCTCCAAATTCTTTACTTTCTGATTTAACGCCATATCGTTCTATCGCGATTTGCGCTACTGTATTAAAATTTGTTTTATTTAATCCATGAATTTGTCTACTCACTTTTGATGAGCTTAATGGATTGCTCTCGTTGTGACCTTTATTTTTAAGGTAATATTTCATTTTTTTTGCGATATCATCGTATTGTTCGATTGTATATTTATTAACGAGTTTCTTATCCTCTCTATCTTCTAATAATGTTTGAATATTTTGCATATTGTGCTCTGCTATAGCGATGCCAATGTTAAGATACTTTAACTGTATTTCATGATTTAGTATCTCTTTTGCTTCATAGAATGTATCAAAAATTTGAATAATCATCGCATATTTAAGGACAGCTGTTCTCTGTCTTACAAGAAAAGCATTGTACTCTACCGCAACCGTAGAATTATCATCATAAGTTTGCTTTTTGAACCACTCTTGATACCGTTTTACAGCACTATTATCTACTTTCATTTCCAGTGTTTTTTCAAATTTTGAGAGATAGTCCCATATTTTTACCGCAACATCTTGAAATTTTTCAAAGTTGTGTTCATTTTGATTTGAGAAAGGTACCATTTCTATTTTGTCATAAATTTGTATAATAGAGAAGCGATTCAAGAAACCGCTTACAAAATCTGAATTTTTAACATCAGAGTTAAACCAATGAGGGTTAGAAACAAGTATCAGGGATATAAACGGGTTATCAATCCAAGTAACTTCGCCCTTCCCCTCTCTACCAACCAAATCTCTTCCGTAGCTACTTTGCTCATATAATGAAGTCATAGACGCTTTATTTTGCTTGTCATTGATCATTTTATTTAGAAACTCGGAACCCTCATCATAAGCGGCAAGTAGTCCATGAGGGTTTTTTGATAAATTTTTAACCATTCCTTGAAATGTACTACCTTGCCCACTAAATAAGTATTGCATTTGTGGCTCTTCAATATCGGTACGTTCTGTTGGTTTTAATTTTAGATATTCCTTTTTTTCTGTTTCAAAGTCTGTTCTTATCTTTTTTTCAAGCTTTTCCAGAACAAGTTTTTTTACAAGCTCCATGGAGGTACTTTTAGCAGATACTCCACTATCTGCAAGTATAATAGTCCATAAATTGGCTTTCAATGGCATCATTGATCCCGCATATGTATGGGCTTTATTTCCAATTACAATTGACATCATAGATAATAATATTTGCAATCCCATATCCTCTGATATGTTTAAATACTCCTGTATGCTTGTCACCGCATCTTTTATGAAACTTCCTGCTTCATCTATTATTTTACTTTCATCAAACATGGCGTTCTCCCCTAGAGCGTTTTAATTTTTTTACTATTAACATATTCAATAAGATCATCAAGGCTATACCTGATGATACTGCTTGTGCTCTCGCCCAATTTAACATAGGGTATGCCAACGCACTGCGTGCGCCACTTTTGTAATAAATTCACAGATACCCCAAGAAAGGCACTGGCTTCTTTAGGACTTAAATATTGAGTTTTCATATTCATGCACCCAATATTTCTTCTAATTCTTGCATCATTAATTTGTATTCATAGTCCTTGAAATAGGTGTTAATATCCCCACCTTTGTTTGATATATGTCTTCTTCCTGTATGAAATGAAAGTTCAACATATCCAGTTGCTGTGTATTTACTTGGTATTTTCCACTGTTTACCACCATGCTTTAGAAGCTCTTTGAATTTTTTCATCTCAAAGCTATAAATAGCGCCATCTTCTCGACTATTAATGAAGTTTACAAATGTTGAATTTTCATCTATAATCAACTCACAATCACTTACACTGAAATATTTACCCATAGCTGACCCTTTATTTTTTAGTTGTTCTCAAATTCTAGAAATTTGAAATAGAACTAACTAGACGCCTCTGTGTTGGTTCGTAAGGGAAATTTTATTAGGAAGTTCGTTAGGATGAAAGAAAGCTAAATGCATATAAGAATAGTTTTAATTGCAAGAAATTTAAGATAAAGTTAAGCTTATTCCATACCTGTATTAAAAGCATTTTATGAATAGACTGAATATACGAGCCGTATTTTTTGGAATAAAGTAGCAGGTTGGATTGAGCACATTAATTAGAAAATTACTGATTGCTCTATATGCATAGAGTCAATAGTTAAAGGAACCATCTTTTGGATATGAACTCTTCTAGTTTTGGAATTAATTCTCTTATTGTATTGTGGTAATCTTTTATGTTACGTACGCTGAGGAAGTCTTTATTATTACGCTTTTTTAATTCAGAGGAAATATTTGGATATACATGATGATAATTCTTTGCATGTCTCTCAACTGTTCTATCGTATATAAATAATAAATCAGCATAGTAAGAGCGTTTTGATCTTTGTCTCTCTAAATGATTATTGATATTTTGATTATATTCAAGCAAGTCTGTAAGTGAAAATTCTTCTGAATTCTTTTCATGATATTTCCTAAGTTGAGCAATATAATCAATCATTGCATTATCTGCTAAATTCAAATCTATCTCTGCAAGTACAATTGAATTTCTGTTAAATCTAATAGTAGGTCTTGATAAATTTTGGATATGTATAATCGCTTCAGGATGATAGAGTGACACAATATAACTGCTATCTATTGCTTGATACTCAATTTCTCCATTTGCACTATATGGCTGAGTAACCGTTACTGCTCTATGAGATTTGAAAGATTTGGTTTGTTGGAAATATTGTATTAATTCTTTTAAATCAATACCTAATTTAATCTGTAGAATTTTTCTAAATTCACTTATGCTTTTAATATCAAATTTGTCACACATCTCTTTATGAAACTGTTCACTTCGCATTTCCTCAAAATAGTAATCAGTAAAATCTACTAAATTATCAGCAACAAATTTTAAATATGTATTGTATTTTGTTCTTTGGAGTAGATCAAATAGAAAACTATTGTCAATCTCGTAGTCTTTGCACAAATTAGAATCTTCATAATATGTATAAACTGCATCTGCTCTATCTGCTATCATAAATTTAACCCTATACCCGTAGATATATAGATTATAACTATATATGCAGAGCTAGGCAATCACTAAGAAGTCAGAGTATGAATTTATTTTCCAGTGCTTCCACTGCATCTACTCCAACATCAGGGGATAGTTTTGCATAGCGGAGCGTCATATTAATGTCTTTATGCCCCATCAGCCTCTGAATGGTGAATATTGGGGTGCCATTTATTGCAAGCTGTGATGCAAATGTGTGTCTATTTGTATGAAAGCAAACCTTATATTTTCTATCATCGTCATCAAGTTCACTGTTGAATAATTCCTTTACAATTTTTGTATATATGTGAGGGATTCCAGCTAATTTTCTACCATATTTACTTGTAAATAGGTACTTGTTTGGGCTACTGAAATCTATTTCTCTATTTTTGATAATATCAAACACTTTACTTGTCATTTTGAGTTTTCTGCTGGTACCATTCTTTGTCTCATCTAAGTTAAAGAATCCATTTACAATATCAATATCCTTATTTTGAATGCTTAATATTTCTCCAGCTCTTGCCCCCGTCGTTAAGCTAATTAGAGTTATGAAATATAGATCAAACCTGTATACAATCAAAGTATCTAATAATAGGTTTGCCTCCTCTTTACTTAAATATCGCTCTCTATGGTTATTGATGCTTTTTTTATTCAAGCGAACCATTGAATTACCATCTCCTTTTGAGATTGATGCTGGATTATGCTTAGCTTTTTCATTATTTATACCTGTAGTATAGATTGCTGATATTTGCTGGCGAATTCTTTCAATAGATGATGCCGACAGATTTTTCTTCTTTAGGGTAATCACTAAATCATTAATGTGTTTCTTTGTAATTGAATCAGCTGGCATATGACCTAAACTACTTTTGATGTAGTCGTTGTATCTTTGTCTGAAAGCTTGTGGATTTTTGAATTCAGCATATTTTACATGTTCAAAATAATCAACTGTCAAATCATCAAACGAGAACGTATTCTTCTTTCTAATATTTGAAACATCCTCACCTAGATTCCTCATATTTATTATTTGGCTTCTTTTCTGTTTACAATATGCCTGAGTTATCCCATCAGCTTTTTTCCCTATCAGTAGCCATTTACTCTTACCAAATTCATTTCTAAAGTTTATATAATAACTTAGCTCTCCCTTGGTGTCCAATCTTTTATATATTCCTTCTGCTACCCTTACTTTCTTGCCAATTTGACTCATTTCGTCCTCCTAAATACTATATATACATATAAGGATTTGGATTATTTTATTTTATATCAAATAGTGAAAATGACTAATAACCGTTGAAGTTAAAGGGTAATGTTGGTTACGTGAGATGTTAGATGCGTGAGATGCGCAATAAAATTCTTTCTACCCTCACCATCCCTCTCAATATCAATCATATACATAAATATTTAATTATTATTATAAATTAATGGGATGGAAGGGGTAGAAGAGGTAAGCCTTCCATCTCACGCATCTAACATCTCACTATATGTATAAGACTGTTGATTGAGAGTGAGCTTTCAACCATAGTTCAAGTAATATATTTATAATATAATCGAATAGTCACTTTGAGGGATTTGTTATCTTTTTGTTATCACGATATGATATTTGTGTATGAGTTAAATATTTTGAATACCGTAGGGACGGGCATCGAAAGTTATCTTGATAATTTGAGTCCCCCCGTCCGCACCAACACTTTTTAAACTCCTCTCTCTCTTCTTATTTATATTCATTTCTTTAATGCTATTTTCAGTACAATTGTCAAAAAGTAGGTATTTATGGGTCTATTCACCACTAAAATCCCAAAAATCGGCAGCTCTGGGTTAGCACGTCACCTTAATCTTCTTGACGTCTCGTTTATCGGTGTCGGTGCGATTATCGGGGCTGGGATATTTGTTATCACAGGTCAAGCGGCGGCTACCACGGCAGGACCTGCAATTGTATTATCTTTTCTCATCGGGGCGGTTGCTATCGGTATCACCGCGCTCATCTATGCAGAGATGAGCTCAATCTATCCGGTATCTGGGAGTGCCTACAACTATACGTATGCGACGCTTGGTGAGTTTTTTGCATGGTTAGTTGGATGGAATTTACTTCTCGAATACGGGGTTGCTACGAGTGCCGTGGCTACGGGATGGTCTGGGTATTTTCGTACCTTCATCGAAACCAATTTTCATCTCTCACTCCCCACAGCACTCAGCGGTGCGTACAACCCTGCAGCAGGAACATTTGTCGATATTAGTGCTTTTCTTGTTATTGGCGCTATTTTCACGTTGCTGGCTATTGGGATAAAAGAGAGTGCACGGGTGAACAATATCGTGGTCTATATCAAGATTGTTGTCCTCTCTGTCTTCGTTATCTTCGGATTAAAACATTTTGATATTGAGAATATCCGTAATTTTTTCCCGTATGGCTGGCAGGGAGTATGGCACGCGACAAGCCTTATTATCTTTGCTTATCTCGGATTCGATGCTATCTCTACCGTTGCGGAAGAAACAAAAGACCCCACCAAGACTATCCCAAAAGCGCTCATGCTCTCCTTGGCATTTTCAACCATGTTTTTTATCCTCGTGAGTTTCACCCTCACCTCGATGGTCAGCTATAAAGAGCTTGCCGTCCCGCATGCTCTTGCCTTTGCCATGATGCGTGTGGATGAACCGGTACTGGCAAGTCTTATCGCGTTGGGCGCAGTTCTCACCATTACCACGGTTATGCTCGTTATGGGGCTTGGATTTACTCGTGTAGCGTTTGCCCTCTCACGCGATGGTTTCTTACCAAAAAAACTGTGTGAAGTGCACCCTACCTATAATACACCGTTTAAACTTACCCTGTACGGTGGTTTCTTTCTCGCCTTTTTAGCAGGATTTGTACCGCTCAAAATCCTTGCAGAACTTGTTAACATCGGGACACTGTTTGCTTATTTTATCGTAGCGGTAGCCATTATTATTTTACGTAAAAAAGGGCTGGTGGGAACATTCCGCGTCCCTATGTTTTGGATTCTTATCCCCCTAAATTTTGCCCTTTTGATCTTTATCATGGCAGGGCTTGAAACCCATACATGGATCCGTTTTACTCTTTGGAGCGGGATTGGGATTGCTATTTATTTTGTGATGCGTAAAAAATTGCCTGCTGAAGTAAATACAGAGAATGATAAAATCTGATTGATCTCTAAGAAAAGCGAAGCTACAGTCGTTTTATTATTAATATACGATACACTAAAAAGATATTTCCTTAGAGAGGAACTAATGAATACACGAAGACAAGCCCAGCAGCTGCAAAACTTACTCAAGTCCAGTAAAATAGGAATAATCTTGAGTCTGCTGTTAGGGCTGGCACTTATTTTTATTCAGTCAAGTGTGACCAATCCTAAGATTGTATCTGCATGGTTCCTTTTACTTCTTCTTGTGTCGCTTGTACGTATAACGCTCATCATCCTATATCAGAGATCTACCGAACCTGACACTGCTGTTATGCATATGCACCTGAGAAATATTCGTATCGGCACACTCATCTCCGGTATGATTTGGGGTTCATCCGGTATCCTATTATTTTCTGCCCATAATCCTGAACATCTTATTTTTTTAATTTTTATTCTAGCTGGCTTGTCAACGGCTAATACAATTTCAAATGCAGCTGATCTCGTGAGCGGTATAGGGTTTCTTATCCTGGCACTATCACCTATTACCATTCGCCTTTTTACAGAGGAAACCGATCTATATACGATTATGGCTGTGGCACTTATTCTCTACATCACTTTCATGATCATTGTCATGCGATTTATTCATGGAAGTACAACAAAAAACATTATCATGCAATTCGAAGCTGAAGCAAGAGAGAAAGAAGCCTTGGAAAGGGAAGAGCGCTATCGTCTCATTCTTCAGCACACCCCCACAGGGATCCTGCACTACAATAAAGATCTTGTCGTCACCTATTGCAACGACCGTTTTGCACAACTTATGAAAGCTCCAAAAGAGAAGCTTATCGGTCTTGATATGAAAACTTTGAAAGATCAGAGTATTTTGCCCGCATTAAAAAAAGCTATCGAAGGGGAAGAAGGTTCCTTTGAAGGCGAATATCTGTCGACCCTAAGCAATACCATGATTTGGGGGATTATGTTCTATGCACCGCTGTGTGACACTACGGGCACCATTAATGGCGGAATCGCGATTATTGAGGATATTACTGAGCGAAAAGAGGCTGAAGAAGAGACCAAAAATCTCTTACATAATCTCAAAAAAAGCGAAAATACTCTTCTGTATCTGCTGGAGACAAGTCCGATCGCCGTTCGAATCGCAAAAGCAGGGGGACAAGAAGTTATTTTTGCGAATAATGCGTATGCTCGTTTGATTCAAGCCGATCAATCTACGGTTTTAGGTAAAAACCCCAGAAATTATTATGCCAATAAAGAAGAGTATGATGCGATTGTAATGCAGATCGACAACAAAAAAATTATATACGATCGGCTTGTAGAACTCTCCATCAATTATCAAACGATCTGGGCTCTGGCTTCCTACACACCAATAGAATTTGAAGGCGAATCGTGTATTTTGGGGTGGTTTTACGATATTACAGAACAAAAGAATCTACAAATTAAATTGGAGCAGCAGAAAGAAGAGTTTGAAACTATTTTTAATATTTCAAAAGACGGCATTGCGATATTGGATATGGAATCCAACTTCTTGGATTTTAATGATGCTTATATGGAAATGACCGGCTTTACACGCGAAGAACTTTTGGCAACCTCGTGTATAGCCTTAAGCATTCCGGAAGACAGAGAGCGTGCAATCAAAATAATGAAAACCGTCGCTACGGAAGGATATGTAAAAGGTTTTGAAAAAACATGCCTTGTCAAAGAGGGGAAACGGATTGTCATCACCATGACACTGACTCTTCTGCCCGATAAAAAACGGATATTGATCAGCACCAAAGATATCACTGATATGAAAGAACACGAACGGCAGCTCGAATACATTGCCCACTACGATGCACTCACGGGTTTACCGAACCGTATTTTAAAATCGGATCGTCTGCGCCAAGCGATGATTCAGGCTCAACGGCGAGAGGAGCAGGTTGCGGTACTTTATCTCGATTTGGACGGCTTCAAAGAGGTCAACGACCGCTACGGACATAGTATCGGAGATCAGCTGCTTGTTGCACTTTCTGCACGGATGAAACAAGCCCTCCGCGAAGGAGATACCCTTTCCAGATTGGGTGGAGATGAATTTGTTGCCATTATTGTTAACATGCAGAATACGTCAATCGCACTGCAAATTATTCAGAGACTTCTGGAAGCTGCAAATCAACCTATCCATCTGGATGATCTGATGCTCCAAGTATCCGCCAGTATTGGAGTGACTTTTTATCCGCAGCATAATGATGTAGATGCGGATCAGCTGATTCGTCAGGCAGATCAAGCGATGTATGAAGCCAAACAGGCAGGTAAAAACCGTTACCATATTTTTGATCCCGAACACGATAGGACAATACGTACCCGTCATGAAACTTTAGAACGAATACACCAAGCGCTCAAGGATAACGAATTTGTTCTCTATTATCAACCAAAAATCAATATACGTACAAGTAAACTCATTGGAGCTGAAGCCCTTATCCGATGGAACCATCCAAAACAAGGGCTTATCCCGCCATTGGATTTTCTCCCTTTCATCGAAAATCATCCGTTGGCGGTAGAAATCGGTGAGTGGGTCATTGATGAGGCCATATCACAGATTGAACGATGGAGCAAGCAAGGGCTTGATTTACCAGTGAGTATCAATGTTGGGGCCAGACAGTTGCTCCAAGGTGATTTTGTTGAACGATTGCGCGTCATACTCTCTCGCCATGAAAGTTTTAATTCTTCTTTATTAGAAATTGAAGTTCTTGAGACCAGCGCGTTAGAAGATGTTAATCGTGCTGCTCATATTATCGAGGAGTGCAGAACAATGGGTATCCGTTTTGCATTGGATGATTTTGGGACGGGCTATTCATCTCTTACTTATCTCAAGCGTCTTCCCGTTGCTATCTTAAAAATTGATCAGAGTTTTGTCCGTGACATGCTTGGCAATTCAGATGATTTGGCTATATTGGAAGGTATTATTAACTTGGCTTCCGCTTTTCACCGTGAAGTGATTGCGGAAGGGGTCGAGACCCTCGAACACGGAGAGCGTCTCCTGTTAATGGGATGTGACCTTATACAGGGATATGGCATTGCACGGCCGATGCCATCTGAAAAATTGCTTGAATGGTCACAAAATTGGTGTCAAGATCATTTATGGCGCTTAGAAAGCTAAAGTCCTTTTCCATTGTTGTGACCCAATTTTTATTCCAATGTCTCCATTGCACATTTTATTGCTTCTATTGTTTTATCATACTCAGACCTTTCAATATTCTCTTTGATCTCATTCATCAAAGCTGTAATACCGATATCATCATATTCACCAAAAAGCCCCAATGTATCGGTATCAACAAACAACCTCTTCTCAATAGTCCGGCGTAATTCTTGCAATTTAATCGCCATCTCAAGCGGATCAAGACGGCGCAGTTTTTTTGCCGGTACACGGTTTTGTGAAATACGGTCACTAAGTATCCCAAGTGTTTCATTCATAATATGTTCACACTTGGAAAAATCCTCTATCAAGATACTATTTTCCTCTTTTGCAGCGGATTCTATCTTTTTGCTGATAGTTTGAAGTGCTGTGGCTCCAATATTGGCGGACAAGCCTTTGAGTGAGTGCGCGCAAAACTGTACCTCGGCAAAACTGCCGTGAGTAATTGCATCTTTGAGGCTATGAATTATCTGAGGTGCATCACTGATAAAAGATTGGATAATTTTCTCTAAAAGAACTTCATTCCCCCCCATACGCTTCAAGGCATCCTCATGTTCCCATAGCGGTAATTTTTTTTCACTTTCAAACCTCGGATTGGGACTCTCTGTTAGTGTTTCGATTTTTAATGAGAATATCTCTTGTATATGTATCTCCTCACTTTGCTTGCAGTCATCAGAGATAAGCCATTTTATCAGTGTATTTTTCAAAATGGCCAAATCAACCGGCTTGGTTATAAAATCATCCATCCCTGCAATCATACATTTCTCTCGATCACCGGCCATCGCATTCGCTGTCACGGCTATAATAGGAATGGTGCAATTTTCAGCTCCCGCTTCCCCTGCACGGATACGGCGGGTGGCATCATACCCATCCATTACCGGCATTTGACCATCCATCAACACCAAAGTATAGGGGAGAGTATTCAAAGCCAGACGAAGCGCTTCAAGCGCTTCAACACCATTGACCACAATATCGGTGCCAAGCCCTATCACATCAAGCATCCCGGCTGCAACCATTTGATTCGTCGGATTGTCTTCAACGAGAAGTATTCGGGTACGAATGGGCCACTGTATCTCCTCATCTATACCAATGGGTCCGGCCGCAGAGTATTTGGATCGTATCTCTTCACTTCCCAATCCAACAGCAAGCTCAATATGAAAAATAGATCCCTCTCCCACCGTACTTTCAATATAAATTGTTCCTCCCATAAGCTCACACAAGCGTTTTACTATTGAAAGACCAAGCCCCGTTCCTCCGTATTTGCGCGTCGTAGATCCATCGGCCTGGGTAAAGGGATCAAAAAGAGCTTCTATTTTGTCCTGCGGAATTCCGATACCGCTATCAACAATATCGAGATAAAGTCGTCCGACTTGCTCATGTCTCTGCAGTGACGCTTTAATGATAATAGATCCATTATGGGTAAATTTAAGTGCATTACCAATGAGATTTATAAGAATTTGGCGAAGTCGTCCCGAATCAGTAATGATATTGGGACACTCAATCGTACTATCCTCTAAAATCAGCTCCAAATCTTTTTCTTGTGCTTTAAATAAGAAACTCTCTTGGAGTTCTTCAAGCGTTTCATGAAGATTTATTTCTACCTCTTCAAGTTCCATTCTCCCCGCTTCTATTTTGGAGAAATCGAGAATATCATTGATAAGAACCAACAAAGAAGTCGTACTATTTTTGGCGATAGTTAACTGATGGTGCTGAATCCTATCCAACGAGGAACGCTCCAAAAGTCCCAACATTCCCAAAACACCATTCATCGGAGTCCGTATCTCATGACTCATTATGGCTAAAAACTCCGATTTAGCACGTTCTGAGGCTTCAGCTGCTTCTTTGGCTTGAATCAGCTCCGCCTTTTGTTTTCGGAGCTCCTCAAGCCTTTTTTGTGCCTCATGCGTCAGAGATGAAAGTCGTGCCTCGTTCTCCTCTTGCGTCCCTATGAGGGTATTAAATACCTCTCCAAATTGCCCTATTTCATTTTGATCGCGTAACGTTACACGGACCCCTTTGACCCCCCTAATGTAGCGTATACTCGCATTTGAAAGTTCACGAATAGGTTCCATGATACGCCCGCTAATCATTAATGCGGTAAGGACAATAATACCTGCAATCATTAAGGAAAGGAAGAAAAGGGCTGTTGCCATCGTATTGGGAACACGCATCACTTCCCGTTCATCGATTTCGCTGATATGGGCGTACCGAACACCCAAAAGATCAACCAAATGATACTCCGCAAGAACTCTTTGACCATCAGGTCCGGTATAAAACCCTGCCTCTTCTGTCATCGTGTCTGGATATTTTCCAAACACTCCATGCTCTTTATGTCCGTTCCAAAACATCTCCGTACTAATGCGCCTGCTTAGAACCTCATTGGGATGATGCAATGGAGTTCTAAGCAATCCGTCTGAGCCCACAAGATAATGACGGACATCTTGTGAGTTCACTCCAATAGTGCCAAAGAAAATCTCCATATTAAGCTGCATCGCCATAATCCCGATCATTTTTCCCGATTCATCCATGAGGGGATGGGTGATAAAACCAGCCAACATCCCGCCAGAAGGTCCATAGTGTTCAATATCCGAAAAATGTGCTTTTCCATCCTCTGCGCTCACCCTAAAAGCTTGCGCGAAACGGCTTCTGGAATAAGGACCGTTTTTTAAATTTGTCCCAAAATAAGCTTCTTTTTTTACGGTATAAAGAATATTTCCCTCCATATCGATTAAAAAAAGATCATATACATAGTCATACTGCGCTGCAAGCTTCGCCATCGTCTTTGGTTGAGAATTAAGGAGGATTGCGTACTGTGGAGTGTGGACAAAAGTATTCAATGTTTTTTTAGAAAGTAAAAAAGCGGAGCGGAGTGCTAGAAAATCTTTCACAGGTATCGCAAAATTACTCCAATTTGCCAGATTTTTTACGGACTCGTTAAATCGGTTGGTCAGAGTTGAAACATTTAATGCAGCAGTACTAGAGAGTTTATTACTCTCAAGCAACACAACATTATCAACCGTTTTCACATACGCATACCATGCTACTCCCATAAAAGGGAAAATACTAAGAATCAAAAACCAAAAGAGTATGATCGTTCGCAAAGAAGATCTTCTGATCTTTGCTTTGTATTTTTCAATGAAGGGACAACTCATCCACGATTTCATAATAGCGCTTATCCCGCAGGTCGGGGCTGAATCGTGATGGTATAATTACCCGCCATCTGCGTCAGTACGAACCTATGCTTTTTACAATAGTTCTTTTCCATCCGTGCATAAAGCGCCTCCGCTTCTTCTTTTGCCTGAGCTGTTGAACCAAAACTCTGAGTCTCTATTCCTCCGTCACGCAGGAAACAACGGCATGGATTTTTAACATGAAGCGTATACGCCATACTCAATCCTTTTAAAAATCAAAAATATCATCAAGCCCCTCAGAGCCATCTCCGCCGCTCTCATCCATGGTTAAAATACTTTCAATCATTTGCGCATTTGCAATAATCGTATCATCCATATAATGTACGCTCGAAGCTCCCTCAATGAAAATAAGACGAATCCAGCTGCTTAAGTCTCGCCCGAATGCCGCACACATCGGTGCTAAATCATTTGATTTTGCCATAAATGATTCACTGTGGCTACCAATCGAAATCCCCATCTTCGAGAGGGCCTGACCAATTTTATAACTATCGGTATATCCTGATGAAATTCTGCTGATATGCTGAAGATTATTACTGATCTCATCAATCTCATGATGTTCAATATCACTGCCTACGACCATCATAAGGGAATTAAGCTTCCCAATGTACTCCTCAAGATCGTTTAAATCATCCGGTTCCATATAATCATATACCTGTAAAACCTCTTGGACTGCAACATAAGGAGTTACAGTAGGAGAAGGTGTTGTTTGTGTTGCTGGCGTAATGATTTGCAGAGGAACTGCAACCATCGCCTTATTTTTTTGAGGACGAGAGATTCGAATCGAAAGCTTATTCTGATGGATTTTGTAATCAGATACATCTAAATTTTTTATAAAAATAAGTTTTATGATTTTAGAATCAATTTGATCTATTTCCGTCATAGTCATATAGAGTTGTAAATCTGATTCTTCCACAATAATTTGGCATTTTATCCCCAGTTTTATACTTACCGTTCCCAACGCATATAAAGTACGGACACCGCCGCTAAGGCTTTCGCTTCCATCCTCTTGGGTCAAAAGATAATACTCCCAAAACTCAGCAAGATCATCCTCATTTTGAATATAAAAGAGCAGTTTACGGCTAAAAATATCGGTACTTATCACATTGGCAGCAGAGGGATTAAACCTATGCTTTATATTTTCGCGCGACTGTATTAATGAAAAATAGTTCCCCAAACGGGAAAGAAAGATCTCGGCATTGATAGGCTTTGAAATATAATCTTCTGCTCCATTGCTCAATATTTGTCGCTGACGCTCTCCATCATCGACGGCAGATATGGCAACAATTATTACCTTGGAATCAAAAGTCCTGATTTTGCCCGTTGCTTCAATACCGTCCATCTCCGGCATCATAATATCCATAAAAATAATATTATAATGGATGTCTTCTGCCATCAAAGAAGCTTCTGCCCCATTTATTGCTTCATGGACAATGACGGCTTCACTATTATCTTCACAGTACTCTTCTATAAGAGCCCGAAGTAAAATTCGGTTATTTTGATTATCATCAACGATGAGGATTTTTTTCATTATTTGTCCATCTTTAAAGTATTGAAGTTTTCATAGTCTGCCTAATAACTCTTCGACAAAGCGATAATAATCTTTTATTCCGCGAGAACGCTCCGGCTGGTCAATTATCGGAGTCCCCCCTTCAAACTGGTTGGAAAGTTTTACATCAATTCCTATGGGAGAAAAAAACTTCTCCTCTCCAAACTGTATTTTTACTTTGGCAATAGCATCACGATGTTCGGGAATATGGATATTAACCATCACAGGGAGAATACCCACATTGGGGGTACGTTGCCCATTGTATGAGGCATTTTGATAGATGGCACGGACCATCTGACCCACTGCAACCACACCCAAATGGTGAGGGACAAAAGGAATTACCACGGCATCAGCAACTTCAAGGGCATTTTTGAGGAGTGCATCAAATGTCGGAGGAGTATCAATCACTACATAATCAAAAAATTCATGAATCATTTCATTTGTAAAACGATTTCGTAACACACCCCGCAAATCACCATTTTCGTATACATCAAAAAACTCAGTTGCCGGAGAGAGGGTCAGTTGCTCAAACACCGTCGGAACAAAGGTCTCACTGAGTGTTTTACCAAAAAAAATCGAATGGGCTCCATTGTCAAGCGACCCAAAACACCCAACTCCCATCGACGCATGGGCTTGGGTGTCAAAATCGATAAGCAATACGGAACCGCGCTTGGAGAGCTCACACGCGAGATTAACGGCCGTCGTCGTCTTCGCTGAGCCTCCTTTGCGATTACTGACTACAATGGTTTTCATGCCACCTCTTCATTCTTCGGAAGATTAACCGAATCGATCACAACGACAAGCGATTTTTTGTACTCGACTACACCGCGTGTACGTAAACATGCACCAACTTTAACGTGATGGGAATAAGGTTTTATCTGGACATCATCCAATGCGACAATGTCTCGGATCGCATCTACTTTGATTGCAAAAAAACCATCTCCGTTTCGATATATCAGAAGCTTTTGTATCTGAGAAGAAATTTCAATACTTTTTCGTACCATTTCACCCAAAAGACGCATTGTCTCAATATAAATACCGTTGACAATCTCCTTGCTGTAACATACCAATGCAGCTTCGGTATCTCCCGTGCACTGTTGCAATAACTTTGCTCCCATTTCATGTAACTGTGCATGCACAGGCAAAAGAGCACGAACAATGGCAAGCACTTCAGGATCATGCGCTTGATACGAATAAATCCATTTACCCAGTCGGCATAAATGCGGGTCAAGCGCAAGCGTAAACGGCACTCCCTCACGCAACGATGTTTCCAGTGCTGCCACCCAATTTTGGTGATCTTTTATTACTTGGTTAAACAATTCCAATATTTGATTTTCATGGGTCTGCATATTGGTCATTTTACGAAAATTAATCACCTTTGCCGTAAGGCTTTGATAGGTCATCAATCCATCAATAAACGGATGGGCATTAGGTATGGGAGTAAGATGCGGAACTTGATCGATACGGTCAATCTTACCGACTTCGAGAGCATAACTACTCTCCCCAATCGTAAAAATAATGTAATCAGATGTCACTAAAATCCTTTATGCACAATGTACTTCGGTAATCTCAAAACCTTCGCATACTTTTTGATACAGCTTCTCATATATACCAAATCGGAACTGGACTGCATACAGTTTTTTGTAGGCCAAAATAAGCTGCAAAATTCCCAAATGGACATCATCACACTCACTAAAATCAAAAAGAATAGGCTCAGGAGAAGAGAGCTGCAAATAATCACGCAATACCGCAATCTCATCTTCGTACGTTACGCCCGTAAAAATAACCGTATAATTTTCCATAACCATTGACATTATGCCACCTCTTTGACGGGCATTGAGACCGATTTGATAACATTAACGAGTCGCTCACCCATCTCAACGACGCCTGATGTTTCTAAAAATTCTCCTAAACTGCTGGTTGAATCAACTGACTTAATCATCGAAGGTTCAATCTGTGCAATATCATCAATCCCATCAACTTTGATAGCAAAAAAGCTCTCTCCCGCTTGATAAATCAAGAGTTTCTGCATGTACCTTGAAATGGATTGAGACATTTCACCCATTTTATGAATTTCGGCAAGTGTTGTTGAAAAAATCGATACAATCTCACGTCGAGCCTGATCCAATGCCTCTGCGGGATTGGTTTCACGCAGTGCCAATATTTCGCGTCCTCGCTCATGAAGTTTTGTATGAGTGGGGCGAAGTACTTTCAGTACGGCTAAGACATCACTGTCATGCGTACTGTAGTTGTCGAGCCATTTTCCAAGACGGCACGCATGAGGATCGGTGGTGAGGGCAAAGCCGGTGTTATTCTCCATCGCAGCCATAAAAGTATCCACCCACGCTTGGTGATCCCCGGCTACGCGCTTAAATAAGTTATGAATTTCCTCTTCGTGCGCCGTCATAGCGGTCATTTTACGAAAATTGACCACTTTGGTCACCCGCTTCTCATACGACATCATCCCATCAACAAAAGAGTGAGCATTGGGTATTGCCGTCACGCTTGGCATTTGGATAATCCGCTCCACATTCGCTACATTTAGTGCATAAAAATTCGTTCCGACTGTAAATACAATATAATCTTCCACCTAAAATCCTTTAACTTGCGTGCTGATAATCAATTTGAAGTACATGAGAAATTTCTAACATTCCCAATGGATCAATTGCCATGATGATTTGCCCGTTCCCCAGCAATGCAGTACCGCTAAAGATCGGATGGTGTTCCATAATCCCCTCAAGAGGCTTTTGTACCACATCTATTTGACCGACAAGAGCATTAACGACGATTGCCAACAAATTGCCTTTTATATTGAGCACCACAACCGGGAGCGGTTTGTTTATTAATGCCTTCTCGTCAAGCATTTGGCGGGCGAATAACAAAGGTATAACCTCTCCACGCAAGTAAATAAACGGCGCATTTTGTAAGTATTCAATCTGTGACGACTCAATTTTAACCGTCTCAGAGACACTGTCCATTGGAAATCCATAGTGGACACCGCTCATCATGACGTGCAATAATGACGTAACCGCAAGTGATACAGGGATTGAGAGATAGATCGTCGTCCCTTGATTGGGGAGAGTTTTGATTCGAATAGTACCGCCAAACCCTTCAATCGACTTGCGTACCACATCCATCCCCACACCTCGTCCGCTGTACTCACTGATCGTCTCTGCTGTGGAAAGTCCCGGCATCATAACAAGTGCTGCTTGTTCATCATCACTCATCGCATCAATTTGATCCAATGTCAGAAGCTCTTTTTCCAATACTTTTTGAATAACCCGATCAATATTAATCCCTGCACCGTCATCACGTATTTCGATAATAATTTTGTCACTCTGAGGATACGCGGTCAAAGTAATTTTTCCTTCTGGACTTTTCCCTTTTTGGATACGAATTTCAGGGAGTTCGATACCATGGTCGAGAGAGTTTCGCATAATATGAATCATCGGATCGGCAAGCATCTCGATCATATTTTTATCAAGCTTTGTCTCTCCTCCATCCATGGTTAGATTTACTTTTTTGTTTAGATTTTTAGAAATATCGCGTACCAGTTTTGGATAACGGTCAAAGACATACGAGATAGGAAGCATCCGCATCGACATAATCAAATCTTGAAGCTGTTCAGTAAGGCGATTGATAAAGGTGTATTTTTCCATTATCGCCCGTTTTGTCCCCTCGTGGGTCATCGCATGCACCCCATCAGCAAGATATGGAAGAGAATTTTTTGCAACCAACAGCTCACCCACAACGTTCATCAAATTATCGATAGATTCTTGCTCAACCTTCACTGTTTTACCAATAACCCCTTTTTTGACCCCTCCGTTTTGCGCTTCCGGTTCACTTTTTGGCTCTTGGACAACAGCTGCTGGTTTAACCGCCGCCGATGGCTTAACCACAGGAGAAATACTCTGAGTGGAAACAGGAATACATACCTCTGCTTCAGGAATAATAAGGTCTAGTACACTTGCGATCTCATCTTCAAGCTCATCTGCCGTCTCTATTTGGGTTTCACAACCCTCTTCAACTTCTGATTCCAGACCCAACTCTTGACGCAACCACATCATTACCTCATCTGCAGATGCCTCCTCATTGGGAAGTATCCCCGTCAAATGCTCACTAAGAGTATTGAGCATCCCCTTAACCCGATCGAGTGCACCCGCATCATCCACACTCTCCAATGTTTGAAGCTGTTGGGTAAGAATTACCTGTAACCGTTGAAGTGTAACCTCATCCAGCGGCTCTTTTACCACAACTTGACATGACACATCACTGCTCTCTTCCGGTACAGCTGTGTATTTGTATACATTTCCCTGTGGCAATACGGAGAAAAAAGATTTCAGCTCTTTTAAATCATCCTCGGCTACGCACCCTATCACATCCAGCACACGATTGAGCTGCATGCTTTGGATCGTGTCTTTACCGATAAGCGGTAAAGTATTTACAATACGCTGAGAAATTTCATGCGCATTATGTGCATCAATTTGCGCAGCGCACTCATGACTTAGCTCCTTAAGAACATCCAACGTATACCCGTGTTCTCCCTCATCTACACAAAGCAATGTCGCAATATCCAGAGGTATAAACTCTAACTCGTCACTAAAGTTAAACAGTGCGTCACTGATCTCTTCATACGTAGCATACACAAATGCAACCATTGAAAGTTTCAGCAATAACCCATCAGGGTCATCAAATCCGCTAAGCGCTGCCGTAGCTGCCGTGTTACTCATACAAGAATGGACGCCGAGGACTTTATCCGCAATAAGTGAGAGGGTATAAACAGGATCATTTCCATACACCATACACGATTCATCGATATCAAACACAACTGCATACAACTGCTCGTTCAAACACGCCGCTTCATCAATGTCACCGAGAACAAAAGGTATTTTCCCAGTAAAGGAGCGTAAAAATGGTATCGGGAGATTGATAATACGATTAGTGTCTTTTACAATATGGAAAGGGCATGACCAGACTTGTACTTCAATGGTTTTGCCCATCAGACCACTGAGTTCTTGTGCTATTTCATCGATTCGCTCTTCATCGGCAATAACAATTTCTCCACTCTCTTCCGCTGCTTCGATAAGATTAACAACCTCATCAAATGCATTATACAAAGACTCTACCATTCTCTCTTGAAAATCAATTTTGCCTGATCGGAGCATATCAAGTAAATCTTCCGCATGGTGAGTAATACGCTTGACTGCCTCAAATCCGACAATCCCAGAGCCACCCTTAAGTGTATGTGCGGCACGAAAAACCGAGTTTAGCAGTTCAGGGTCATCTCCACCGATTTTATCAATATTTTGATCAATAAAGGCGAGATTCTCTCTGGCTTCAAGTAAAAATTGTTCGAGTAGCGCGTCCATAGTGTGTCCCTTAGAGTGTGGCTTTGAGCAATAACTGGAGATACCCTTTGAGGGCATCGGGTTTAATCGGTTTGGTCTCAAAAAGACTTGCCCCTACCTTGAACGCTTCAACTTTATCCGTGACAGCTTCTTGTGTTGTAATCATAATAACAGGAGTAAGCTTGTGTGCAGGCTGTTTGCGCAATTCACTTACAAAAGAGTACCCATCCATCACCGGCATATTGACATCAACAAGATAAAGGTTGACTTCATTATCCAACGTCTTTTCGAGTGCTTCCATCCCGTTTTCGGCTTCAAGAACATTCACCCCTAAATCCCGCAAGATCGAACCGTGATAACTTCGTACCGTTTTTGAATCATCGACTACCATAACTGTTGCCATCTACTTCTCCTAAAAAAACTCTATACCGTCATCATCTTGATGCTGTATCTTTCCGCCAAAAGCCAAATGCTTCTCTTTTGCTCTTTCAAGCGCTGATGTTAATTTTCCCTGCATTTTCTCTAAGCTTTGTGTTGATAAAGAATCGTCTTTATTAAATGCTTGTAAAAAAGAGTCTAAATGTGTTTGAGCATTTTCAATCGCTTCAATCGTTGCCCCCAGCTGTTGAGCTATTATATCTTGATACTGCATCGCTTCGAGGGTCTCATCGTCAAGAGTCAAACCTTGTTTTTCAATAAAACGTATTATTCGAAGCTGCCCTTCACGGGTAAGCTCTATTGTTTGGTTTTCTACCGTCTTAATATGCTCTAACAAGCCATCCAATGTATGTAAAAATTGCATGGGTTACGCAAGCCGTAATACTCGTGCAATCGCTTGCTTGAGCTGTGCAGGGTTGAAAGGCTTGACAATCCATCCTGTTAATCCCAACGCTTTTCCTTGTTGTTTTAACTCATCACGGGTTTCGGTCGTGAGCATCAACACAGGGGTGCGCGATGTCGCCGGATGTGCACGAAGCCCTTGCAAAAACTCAAATCCGTTCATCACCGGCATATTCATATCGGTGATAATCAAATCCGGTGTCATTCCCCCTTGAATTTCCCGAAGTGCATCGGTTGCACTTAAATACTGCTTGACCGTAATGGGCATCGTATCCGTAACCATCCGAGTGGAAGCTAATGCGGTTTCACTATCGTCTACAAATATAACTAATGGCATGGTGGTATTCTCCTATTTTTGATAAATTAATGTCGAATCGATTTTTTTGGCTTTAAAAACGGATGTAATACGACTCATATACTCCGCATGACCTAATAACACATATCCGCCGACATTGACCATATCATAAAAACTCATAGCCACCTCTTTACGGCTGGCATCATCAAAATAGATAAGCATATTACGTGAAAAGATAATATCAAACTTGCCCAATTGACGCATTTGCGCTTTATCAAAGACGTTGGCGACTTTGAAATCAACGGTTCCGACCAAATCATCAATCAGATCAAATCCAAGGGTCCGTTTTTTAAAATATTTTGCCAACACGCCGGGAGGGATAGCATGAACTGAACGTTCTGAATATTTGGCTGCTTTTGCTTTGGCAATAACCGTAGAATCAATATCAATTCCAACGACTTCAATATCTCTATCCTCAATCAACCGTCCCTCTTCAAGCAAATGCAAAATAACCGAATAAGGTTCTTCTCCCGTCGAGCAGGGAGCACACAAAATGCGAATGGGTGCTGTGCGCGGTCTAGTGGCGTGAAGCTCCGGCAAAATACGATCAACCAAAACTTCAAATTGCTCTTTTTCCCGATAGAAATAGGTCTCATTAACCGTCATGGCGTTCATAAGTTCCTGAAACTCTCTCCCATCCTTGTCCTCAAATCGCAGCGTATAAAAATACTTTCGAAAGGAATCGGCACCGATAACTTTTGCGCGTGTATCGATGTATTTTGCCAGTTTATCGAAATGCTTGTCCACTTCCAAAAAAATCCCCGTCTTGCGGTAGATATAATCGGTCATTTTATGGAAGCTCTCGTCGTTTAGAAGATAGACCATACGCTACCCCCGAATGCTACGAATAGCATTATCAACCGCAAAATTAACATACGGATCATTAAAATGGCTTTTAACGCTATTAAGAAGTTCTATATCACGGACTTCCCCTATTTCAGCCATATAATCAACAGCCGTCATTGCCACATTAATATCCGTCTCATTCTCCAAAAGCTCAACCAGCATTTCCCGTGATTCGGCAAAATTAACATCTCCCAAGACGTTGATGGCAAAAATACGCAAATCACGATCATTCCCGATAAGAAATTTCACAATGTAGTATTTTATGGCATCTCCATAGCTTTGAAGTGTCGTGATTCCTAGATTGCGGATATAGGCGTTACGCACTTTTAACAAATCCATCACCGCTTCGATAGGAGCACGCTTGCCCTCCATCGAGGTGAGCAGCGAGGCGATATAACTTGCCATATCTTTATGAATATGAGGGTCATCCACCAGTAGATGAACTAATTTTGCTCCACCTCCATCAAAGGAAGCTATTTTTTCAGCCGCATACGCTTGAGCATCAAAAGCTCCCTCATTGGAGTGATAATAGGCCATAGCCTCCGGAAGCGTCTGCAAAGGTGGAAATGTGTCTACCACAGGTGCGGTATGTTTTTTTATTAATGCCATATAATCCCCTTTAACGCAATGTTTGCAGTGCACGTACAATTTTTGGAAACGGTAACTGCTGTGATACTCCGCCTCGATCAAACGCCTCTTTGGGCATACCATATACCGTTGCCGTTTCTTCCGACTCTCCGATGGTAAATCCGCCCGCTTTTTTGATCTTTACCATCCCATTGGCTCCGTCATCCCCAATCCCCGTCAACAAAACGGCGGTAATTTGATCCCCCGAGAATACTTTAAGTGCACTTTCAAACATCTCATCTACGCTGGGTTGGAAAAAACGGTTATTCTTGTTGCTCTCTTCACGTATTACAAATTTACCCGTCACTTTTTTTGCAAAATGCATATGCACACCGCCGCGAGCAAGATAAATCACTCCGCTTGAGAGTTCCATATGGTCTTTGCACTCGATTACAGGCAACGTACTAACCTTATCCAGCCTCATTGCAAAGGCAGCAGTAAATTGTTCCGGCATATGCTGAACAATACATACCGCATAGGGAAATCCGCTGGGAAGGGCTTTACATATCTGCTCGATCAATCCAGGTCCTCCCGTAGAGGCACCAATAAGCAAAACTTTTGATACATCCACAAAAACAGGACGCTGTGAGCGTTCACCTATGCGAGCATTCAGAGGTTTTTCTCGCTGTACCGATCGTCTGGCAATCGTCTTTAGCCTGCGGGGAGGAATACGGCTAAGCGAGGTTACTTTGGCAAGAATATCTTCTCGATTCTCAGATTTACCCACATTCATAGTTCCGGGTTTGGCGATATAATCGACAGCGCCTGCATCCAATGCTTCCATTGTAATACCGGCACTCTCGGTGGTGAGAGAGCTAATCATCAATATGGGGGTAGGACGTACTTCCATAATACGTTTAACCGCAGTAAGACCATCCATTACAGGCATATTAATATCCATCGTAATGACATCATATTGAGTTTCTATTGCTTTTTGTACCGCTTCATACCCATTTCGTACCGTTTCGATTTCAAAATTCAATGTCCCAATGATCTCACTGAGCTGTTTGCGAACCAAGGCAGAATCGTCAGCTATCAATACTTTTTTCACCCCTTCTCTCCTCGAATCATCTGGGATACATTGGGCTTAAATAACATTACCAACCGTCTCCCCTCATCTAGGTGAAGAACATGTGAAAACATCCCCTCTTCGCCATCATCCTTACGCATCTGATCATAAGGAATTGCCATAACATCACTCACGCTGTTGACAAAAAATCCAATCCGAGATCCTTGCGCATGACAGATAATAATTTTTTGATTGTCTCTGTGCAATGACTCAATCCCCAGCCGTTTGTGCAATGATCCAATCGTTACAATCTGCCCTCGGATATTGATAATTCCATCAATCATTTTGTGAGCATCCGCAACCGGTGTCACAGGAATCATATCGATAATTTCAGCCACTTCTTCAATCTCAAACGCATACTCGCAGCTTCCCAACTGAAAAATCACTACTTCTGTTGATTTTTCTTGCTTTTCTTCGGCTGATACAGCCACACTATTTACAATAATTTCTTCATTATGAGACATAATCGACGCAATGAGCTCCTCGCCAATCAGCGAAATAAGATGATCATGGCTTTGAATAACCCCTGATATTTGATTATTATTCCCATGATCGCGGCTGGTATCAATATCTGATTGAGAAAATTCATGAATATTCACAATCTCATCAATAACAAGCCCCAACGTTTTACCTTGATGCTCAACAATTATAATTCTGTTTTTATCCCCAAAGCACGGTTCATAATGGTAATATACGCGTAAGTCGGCCACAACAATAAGCTCGTTTCGCAACGACATCATTCCTTGTATCTCACGGTTAGAACCTGCAATAGCCGTAATGGCAATATCAGCATTTAAAATCTCTCGGAGGTTATCAATCAACAATGCATATTGAGCCCCTCCCATTTTAAAGACAAGATAACGCTCTTTTTCCTTTGTTTTAACACCTTGTTGCACGAGAGAGATACTCTTGTCGCTGATATTACGAGGGTTCACAGATATTTTTTGCACACGCTTCATGGTATAGTCTAAATCAATAACTTGAATCAACTCATTCTCATGGTGAACGATCGCAGCAATTACATCTTTATGCATCTCCAGATATTCAATTTTTTCAGGATCAACCGTGATCGAAATACTGACCTCATCTACAAGCAAGCACAATGCACTCCAAGGAGCATTTAGGGTAATGACTCTATTTTTGGGTGCAGTTCCGTCACATGCCGGCAATCCCAAAAGAAGATTAATATCAATCACCGTAGCAATATTTCCCCCAAGTGCACATAACCCTCGAACTTCACATGGGCTAAGTGCCAAGGGGGTAATATCAGGAACACGAAGAATTTGACCGATAAAAGAGGTGGAAATACCAAAAGCAATTTCACCATGTCGAATAATCAGAATTTCTTCGATAAGCATTAAGATTATCCTTGTTGAAGCTCATCTGCCATAACAGCCAACTCTTCAACCCCCTCAGAGATGTGACTCACGGTTTCAATAATCAGTTCACTGGCTTTTCGTGACTCTTGGGCATTACGTGCCGAGAGCTCAACGGCTTTTTGAATTTCGCTGATTCCGATGAGCCCTTGGTTAAGTCCTTCGATATTTTGATCATTAATAGACTTTAGACCCGTAAAACGATCCAACAAATCAATCAACATTGTTGTAATCTTATCGATCTCATGAATCAATGCCGTAATTTGATCTTTTTCACCCTCTTGATTGACGAGCAGTTTTAGCCACTCTGTACGAACGGTATCAATTTCAGCGTTCATCGATTCGATAGTATCATTAATTTTCTCGGTATTGGATTCAGAGTCTTTGGCGAGGTTACGGATGTCGGCACTGACCACCGCAAAACCTTTACCAAAATCTCCTGCACGCGCCGCTTCGATAGAGCCGCTGATGGCAAGCATATTAAGCTGAATAATGCTGTTACTGATACTCCCCACCGTTTTATCGACATTGCGCGTCTCTTTGACAATCACATCAAGCTCACGGCTCGCACTCCCCCCCTCATTCATAGAGGCGGTAAAATCATTGCTGATTCCGCTCATTTGCCCTTTTACATCCACAAATGACACTTTGAGCAAATCAAAATTTCGACGTGCGATTTCGATGAGCTTGGAGATGTCTTTGGAGGCACTTACACCGCTTTCAAACAGTTCTTTGTTCGCAATTGCGCTTTGGTTGGTTGCTTGCGAAGCAGCTTCGATTTGGTTTAGTCCTAAGGTTACTTCTTTGAGAGAACTTTGAATATCTTCCATTGATGAGCTGATTGCATCCGCAGAAGCGGCAATCTCTTCTGCTGATTTCATTGTATCGGTTGAGTATTTAAGCTCTTCGGAGAGGTTGTTGAGCTCTTTGATATCCTCTTCGGTTTGTACAAGTGAATTGCTTTGCATCTCAATACTGTTAAGGGTTTTTTCAACCGAACGGGCAATCTCACTGGAAGCATCAGCAATATCTTTGGAACCGTCATTGATAAGAGTTATGGAATGGCTAAGGCTTTGCGTATAACCGCTCATACTGCGTGCTGCTTCAACCGAATAGACAGCAATTTTAGTAAGCTCTTCCATTTTGAAGCTCAACGCACTGCCGCGTCCGCCCGTTTGTTCGATAATATTGGTAGTGGTATTGATACTTTTGATAATCCCGTCAATACTCTCTTGAATTTTATTGACAAGACGAGAGATAAAATCAGCGTTCTTTTCAGACTCACCCGCCAAAGCACGCGTCTCATCCGCAACAACCGCAAATCCTTTACCATGCTCTTTGGCACGGCTGGCTTCAATAGCGGCATTAAGGGCTAACAGATTTGTCTGATCGGCAATTTTCGCAATAAATCCGACCGCTTCACCGATATTTTCAGAGGAAAGTTTCAATTCTTCCGATTTTTTAGAGGATGTTTTTGCAACATTGACGGCTTTTGCCATCCGCTCCACCGACGTATTGATCGTCCCGACAGAACTCATAATATTTTCACCCGCAGCCAAGGTCGAGCTAATCACCGTATCAATACTGCTCGTCATCCGTCCGATATTCGAGCTGATAGAGCGGACATTTTTGAGCGCTTGCTCACTTGCTCCGCTATTTTCTTCCGCAGCCGTTGCGATTTGCTCCATTGAGCTTTTTAGCTGCTCGATAGCACTGACGCTCTCTTGCGCATTGTCTAAAATTGTGGTTGCAACCCCTGCAATACTTTCAGAAATCTGCTGCTGTTTCGCCAATGTACGCTGACGTCGTTTATCCGGTCCTACATTCCCGCCCGCAGCTACCGGGGAGTTCTCTGCTCGTCTTATTAATGCCATAATACTTCCTTAGTCCAATGTCGCGTAAAGCGCTTCTGATTTTTTGATGTCGTCACGTGAGGGTTTAATACGAATGGAGACATATTTAACGCTTCCATTTTTATCAGTAGAGCGTAAAACGGTAGCATATACCCAATAAAACCCGCCGCTCTTACGGGCATTTTTAACAAATCCTGTCCAAAAACCTTTCTCTTGAACATCGTCCCACAATGATTTGAATGCTGCACGGGGCATATCAGGATGGCGAACAACACTATGAGGCTGACCCACTATATCTTCTCGTTTCCACCCGGCAATTTTTAAAAAAGCATCATTGGCATACGTTACAATTCCTTTTTCATCGGTTTCTGACAATAAATACAAATCGTCGTATAGGACCTCACCATCATCCAAAAATGTTAGCCCTTCGATCTTGGCTGTATCATCCGTTTTTGCCATTACTTAACCCCTCCATCGTAAACCTTATATGGCGGATAGCTTAACGTTAGGTTTCTAAATATCAACTGAAAAGGAAAGAGCATAGATAGTTTTTTATTATTTAAAATCAATTCACTCAGCCAAGGCTTCCGGCAAAGGTTCATAAAAATAATACCCCTGTGACGCATCAATTCCCAGCTCTAAAACTTTACTATAAATAGCTTCATCTGCCACAAACTCAGCTATCGTACTAATTCCCATTTCATGTGCAAAATCACAAATATGACGCACAATGATTTGGGCATTTTGGTCAGAGGGGAGATTTCTGATAAGCGAACCGTCAATTTTGAGCGTATCAATATTAAGACGAAGCAGATGTTCAAAATTGGAGTATCCGGAACCAAAATCATCGATAGCAAAAGAGCATCCAATCGCTTTAAATCGCTCGATAAAAGTGCTCACTTCAGTATAATTGCTTATTCCCTCGCTCTCTAATATCTCAAAAATGATACGTCCTTGCATGTTGTACCGCACTAGCTGTTCTTCAATATAATCTGCCAATTCACGGTTCAATAAATCTTCGCTTGAAAGGTTGATACTCACGGGAATAAGACACTTCTCAAAACGCTCTACTACTTTATCAATCATCGCTTTGGTCAATCTGGGATAGAGACGAATCTTTTTTGAGATATCAAGAAAATAGTAAGGCAGGATAACGGTACCGTCTCGCTTAATCAGACGAATTAGAGCTTCATATTTGATAATCTTATGGGTTTTATTATCAACTATTGGTTGAAAATAGGGGACAATACGCTCCTCTTCAAGCGCTTCTTTGATCTCTTTGTACCATTCAATATTATTGGCTTGCTCTTTTTTGGCACCCAAAAGCGGTGTGTAAACCGATAATTTTATCCTCTCTATTCTCGCTTGCTTGAGTGCCCGAGTCGCATTTTCAATCAATTTTTCAGAATTAGGGTCAAATCCAACCGTGATGCTAATCACCACCTCAATCCCCTCAATTACAAACGATGCTTCTTCCGTTTTATCGATCAAATACTCTAAAAAAGCGAGAGCATCCTCAACATTAGAGTGTTTGTCAAAAACAAGAGCATACTCATCGCTTCCCAGCTTATAGAGAAGAACACCCACTGTTTTTTCCACTTTTTTTGAGAGCCAATATCCGTATCCCGCCAAAACCTGATCCCCAATAGCAACTCCATATACATCATTAATATCACTAAAACGGTCAATATTGAGAATCGCCAAAGCAGATACCTGGTGCAGCGAGAGATAATCAATCAGCGATACCCGATTGGGAAGACCACTTACGCTATCAATTCCCAAATGGTGTATAAGTTCGGCACGTTGTGTATGTGAATAGAGGGCAAAACTAATATCACTGGAGAGTTCTTGGAGCATTTCGATCTCTTTGGGTGCAAACCCTTCGCTGTTACGAGAATACAACGTCAATACACCAAAGGGGCTATTATTGCGAGCAATCAAGGGTAAGGCAATAATGGCGCCGTATCCTCTCTCTTTGGCAATAAAACTCCATGCTGCCAAAGACTCCTGTACTTCAAGATGATCTAACATCACAATGGTATTATCACGATACGCCAAGACGCTTGGAGCAAAGGAAGCAGACTCATCCACAGAGATCTTCATCGCAGGATGCAATACCCCACACGAACCATCAGAGTATCCGCGAATACTCAATTCTTCCTCTGTTTTTAATGCAATCCAACACAGTCCGTATCCACTATGCTGACTCAATCTGTTGCAGCACGCTTGAATAGATACATCACTGTCTTCAATGGAAAGGAGACTTTGATTAATATCAAGAATAGTACGTAAAATTTCATCAAGATCATGGGAAATATCGAGTGCTTCATGAAGCTTTTGTGATTGATGCCACATATCTTGAAACATCGCAACCAGCAATACTCCAACACCACCTGCAATCCCTAAAAAAATTTCTATCGTATAAAATCGATAATAGGCGCTTACCATCCCAACAATCAGCAACATAAAAATGGTTGCGAAAAGGAGAATAAAGCGATGTATGGTCATAATACTGCCTTGTTAAATGGTCTATATGATTCTCATACAAAGATTATTGTAACTAAAAAATAATATTATTTTTATCAATAAAAAGTGCTTTACTATGAAATTCTTATTTTTACTCTTCTTTGCAGCTTATTCTCTTATCGCCCATGAAGTGGGAAATGGGAAAGCGCTTCTTCTCCCCTTAAGTTCACCTCATGGGATAGTTACCCTCAATGAGCGCAACATGACCGTATTGCCTCATCCTTTGAACCCACAGCTAGGTTTTGTTATTCTCCCCATCGATTATTACACTCCTCCATCATTACTAGAGGGGCAATGGAGTACGCCTGATGGAAATCTCTCTCTTAGTATAGAGATTTTAAAAGCCCCTTACCCCACCGAGGTACTTGTCGTCGAGAGTGCAAAAGTCACTCCCCCTCCTGAAACGTTAAATCGGATTGCGCAAGAGAAAGCAGAAGCAGAAAAAATCTACGCTACCTATACCCCGACACGTTATTGGGACAAACCTTTTATCCGCCCCATAGAGTCGATAACAACGAGTGAGTACGGTTGCGCCCGTACCTATAACGGCGTTTTAAAAAGTTATCATGGAGGAGTTGATTTCAGAGCCAAAACTCCTTTACCGATTCTCGCATCCAATGATGGAGTAGTAATGCTTGCCAAAGATCGCTATTACTCGGGAGGAACCGTCATCCTCGATCACGGTGAGGGAATTTATACCTGCTATTTTCATTTTAGCCATATGGATGTACAAGCGGGGGAGAAGGTTACACGCGGGCAACCCATCGGCTTAAGCGGTGCAACAGGACGTATTACCGGACCGCATCTCCATTTTGGAGTGATGATACATGGTATCCAAAGCGATCCAATTGATTTATTCTCGCAGATTAATCGACTGTTTGACACTAGCACAATATTCTAATTTGAATACAAATGGTGAATTAATCTACTTTAATCACCGCCCAGATAAAACCGCCTAAGGCTATAACCACAACAATCACCAAAAACCCCACTTGAACCCAATCCATAATACTCATTGTGCACCCTCCTTTAAATCTTTCTCTTTTAACTGACCGCACGCCGCACTAATATCCAATCCTTTGGAGTCACGTATTGTACAAAGCACCCCATGCGCATCCAAATAGTCTCTAAATTTCACCATATCTGCACGCGTAGGACGCTCATACTCGCTCCCCTCGTAGGGGTTAAAAAAGATGAGATTGACCTTTGCTTTAATCCCGTGCAACAGCTTAACCAGTTTTTTCGCCGAGACCAAATCATCATTTTTATTTTTGATGACCAGATACTCGAACATCACCCGCTTACGGGTATCGATAGGAAACCGTTTCACGGCATCGATAATCGAGGCGATATTGTACGCTTTATTCATCGGGATAAGTTCGGTACGAAGTTCATCGTCAACGGCGTGTAGCGAAATCGCAATATGAACACCCAAATCCATCTCACCCAATTTATCGATTTTGGAACTCAAACCGCTCGTCGAAACCGTTTGACGTTTTCCTGAAATACTTAATCCGTCTTCGTCTTTGAAAATCGTGATGGCTTTGGCTAAATTTTCCAAATTATCGAGCGGTTCACCCATCCCCATATAGACGATATTAAGCCGTTTACTGGCAGCCAAACCATTATCGGCTTTGACGGCAAGCACTTGTGCTACGATTTCACCCGCGCTCAAATCTCTTGTAAATCCACCCTTGGCGGTAAGACAAAATGAACATCCCACCTTGCACCCCACCTGCGTCGAAACACAGACGGTGTAACGGGCTTCATTTTCAACATTTCCCTCATCATCGATAGACTCATCTTTCATCTTGAGCCACACCGTCTCAACCGTTTTTCCATCACCCAGCTCAAAAAGATACTTGATTGTCCCATCACTCGAACACTCTTTGCGGGCAATTTTAAGGGGCATAATGGTGTAGGTATTTTCAAGCTCTTCTCGCATTGCTTTGGGAAGATTTGCCATTTCCTCAAACGTAGTCGTATACTGATGATACACCCATCCCCATATCTGCTTGGCACGAAAGGAGGGTTTGACCATTTGAGTCAACTCAGATTTGGTAAAATCAAGGATACAAGGTTTAGCCATGACTCACACTCCGTTTTTTAAGATGTTCGGCCAACAACGCTTTCGCCTGATCGTGATTGGCGATAAAATCACGGTGAGCATTAGTATCACAGTAATTCGTAACACAAAACACTCCGCCCGCAGGAATATTAAATTCTTGCGCTACACGCATAACACTGAAAAATTCCATATTTTCAATACCGAGACCTAAATTTTGAAACTGTTTCATCGCATTCCCACTCGTGGTAATGTAGTTGGATGAATTAACCATAACATCTTTCACGTTTTGTGTTTGGCTCGAAACGACGTTATCAATAGGGGTATAGGCACTTTGACTCAAAAACCCTAACTCGATGTTAGCAGCCGTTTTAGATTCAATAATCTCAAAAATAGCGTGTTTTCCATAACTTCCCGCACTCCCCACAAAGAGGATAAATTCGGGTTTATCAAATAAACAAAGTCGCGTTAAATTCATCGCACTCTCAACCAACCCTACTCCAATTGGCAAAGCAAAATCAAACGTTTCATTATTACCGGCGCACACTATCATAACCGTACCGGAATCCCGTTAGCACTCAAATAGCGTTTTAAATCCATAATATCAATCTCGCGATAGTGGAATATGCTCGCCGCTAACGCCGCATCCGCACCATGATCAAACGCCTCTTTGATATGCTCCATCGTCCCTGCACCGCCACTTGCGATAACAGGGACATTGACGGCACGGCTGATTTGTTCTATGATAGAGAGGTCAAACCCCGTTTTCGTACCATCGGCATCCATCGAAGTGAGGAGTATCTCTCCCGCTCCGCGATTGACCACTTCTTTTGCCCACTCTAGCGCATTAATCCCTGTATCAACTCGTCCGCCGTTAAGATAGACATTCCACTGCTCACCCGTTCGTTTTACGTCGATAGCAACAACGATACACTGAGAACCAAACCTCTTTGCCCCCTCATCGATAAACTCCGGACGCTTGATCGCCGCAGAATTAATACTCACTTTGTCGCATCCGACATTGAGAAGGCGATAAATATCATTAAGCTCCCGTATCCCGCCACCGACAGTAAGGGGGATAAAAACTTCTCGTGCGACTTGCTCGACGATATGGACGATAGTATCACGCTCTTCGTGCGACGCAGTAATGTCCAAAAATGTCAGCTCATCCGCCCCCTCGTCGTTGTAGCGTTTCGCCACTTCGACAGGATCGCCTGCATCTTTGAGCCCGACAAAATTAACCCCTTTGACGACACGACCGTCTTTCACATCCAAACAAGGGATAATCCGCTTTGCAAAATATTCCATCGTAAAACACCCCCGTATAATTACCGCAATTATAATCCAGCGTCACTTAACCCCCCATTACCAAACGTAACGATAAGAAAAATTTATCTTTATGCCTAAAGGCGTAATTAACACTTTATTTGCTATAATCGACTCAATGCAAAATCGTTCCGCTATCGCCAAAAAGAAATTTGGTCAGAATTTTTTACGTGATCAAGCTGTTTTAGCGCAAATCATCCAATCGATGCCCAACACCCACCACCGTGTCGTGGAAATTGGACCTGGATTAGGTGATTTAACTAACTATTTAGTTGATGTCAAAAGTGTTACTGCTTTTGAGGTTGATACCGACTTGTGCAAGCATTTACAGCACCATTTTGCCGATGCTATCGCTACCGATCGTTTAACCCTCCATTGTGGAGATGTGTTAGAGCATTGGAAGAGTGAGCTTTTGGATGAACCGTACGATTTAGTGGCAAATCTGCCTTACTATATCGCAACCAACATCATCCTAAAAGCCCTCGCAGATCCGGCGTGCAAGAACTTGCTTGTCATGATACAGCGTGAAGTGGCGGAGAAATTTTCCGCCGCACCCAATGAGAGAGCTTTTGGAGCACTCAGCGTCATAGCGCAAAGTGTAGCCGACGTCGAAATCGTCTTACACGTACCGCCAACCGCATTCGAGCCTGCTCCAAAAGTCGATTCTGCCGTACTGCTCATTTCAAAACGGACGAATCGTAGCGATGAAGGGTTTGAAGACTTTTTACGTGTTGCCTTTACACAGCCACGCAAAACCCTCCACAAAAATCTCACGGCATGCTATGATGGTGACTCTTTGATTGAAGCGTTTCAAACGCTTGAGCTAGAGCGTTCCATCCGACCTCATCAACTCTGCACCTCTGACTTTCACCGGCTTTACGCCCTTTTAAAATAGCTCTTTAAGAGCTCAAAACTGCGCAAAAGCATTTATATACTATAAAAATTTTATACCTTATAAGGATACCCTCATGGCTGATGAAATAACAGACCCACAACCACAAAATGAAAATCGTGAACGACGCCCTAATAATAACCGTCGTCCTTTCCGCCCGCGCAATGATGCGCCTAGAGTAGAAGGTGAAACAACTGAACGTCCGCGTGATGAAAATCGTCCGCCACGTCAAGACAACCGTCCTCCTCGTACCGATAATCGCCCACCGCGCACAGACAACCGACCTCCGCGTACTGACAATCGTCCTCCCCGTACTGATAACCGTCCTCCCCGTGATGACAACAGAGCGCCTCGTACTGAAGGTGAAAATGCGACTAATCTGGCTCCTGAGAGTGAAAATCGTCCATCACGTGATCGTGGTCGTGGTGGTCGTCGCGGTTCTCCGGCAACTCCTATTGATGCTAATTTGCGCGATTTTGTCCTTCAAAACCAAGAAGCACATAAAAATCGTCTTAACCCTCATTTTAAACTCAATCTTGAGAATAATGAAAAAGTGCGCATCACTCCACTGGGCGGTTTGGGCGAAATCGGCGGAAATATTACCGTTATCGAAACCGAACACGAAGCCATCATCATTGACATCGGGATGAGTTTCCCAAGCGAAGATATGCACGGTGTTGATATTTTGGTTCCTGACTTTACCTACTTGCGTGAAATCCGTAAAAAAATCGTAGCCGTCATCATCACTCACGCTCACGAAGATCACATCGGAGCCGTACCGTACTTTTTCAAAGAGATGCAATTCCCGATTTATGGAACGCCTCTTCCTCTTGCAATGATCGGCAATAAATTTGACGAACACCACATGCGCGAATACCGTCGCTATTTTAACCCTATCGTAAAACGTCAAGTGTATAAAATCGGTAATGAGTTTGAGATTGAATGGATGCACATGACCCACTCCATCATCGATTCCTCCTCATTGGCAATCACTACCAAAGCGGGAACAATTATCCATACCGGCGATTTTAAAATCGACTTTACCCCAGTTGATGGCTACACAGCAGACATCCATCGCCTCGCTCACTATGGTGAAAAAGGGGTTTTATGTCTCTTAAGTGACTCTACCAACTCCTACAACAAAGAGTGGACTCCAAGTGAGCTTACGGTAGCAAGCGGATTTGATCGTATTTTTGCCAAGGCCGAGGGGCGTATCATTATGTCAACCTTTAGCTCAAACATCCACCGTGTCTATCAGGCAATCCAATACGGTTTGAAATACAATCGTAAAGTGTGTGTCATTGGCAGATCGATGGAGCGAAACCTTGAAGTGTGTATGCAGTACGATTACATCAAGCTCCCTAAAAACATCTTTATCGATGCCGAAGAAGCAAATCGTATGAGCGACAAAGACGTGCTTATCGTCACTACCGGAAGTCAAGGAGAACCCAGTTCTGCCCTTTACCGAATGTCAATCGGTGAGCATCGCCATATCAAGATCAAACCAACCGATTTGATCGTCCTTTCCGCTCGTGCGATTCCGGGAAATGAAGGTTCTATTTCAGGAATGCTCAACTATCTACAGCGTGCAGGTGCCAAAGTTGCCAATGATCGCGATATTCACGTATCGGGTCACGGAAGTCTGGAAGAGCAAAAACTTATGTTGCGCCTCACCAATCCTAAATATTTCCTCCCTGTACATGGTGAGTATAATCACATTATGAAACATCGTGATACAGCCATTAGCTGTGGTGTTCCTGAGCGTAATATTTTGCTTATGAGTGATGGTGACAGTATCGAAGTCAGCAGCAAAATGATGCGCAAAGCCAAAACGGTTAAAACGGGCAAGACCTACATCGATAACCAAAATAATCATCAAATCGAAGATGACATCGTTATGGATCGTCAAAAAATGGCAAGTGAGGGTATGGTGGTTCTCGTTGCACAAGTCAGTGTTGCTGATTCACGCTTACTGTCCAAACCGCTTGTCACCAGCTTCGGATTGGTTGCCGATCGTAATGACAAAGCATTTGCAGCGGAGATGGAAGATGTCCTCGAGCATTTCCTCATCAACCTCAAGCACGGTCTTATCGAAAATCCAAAAGCGTTGGAAAATGATTTGCGCCAAGTGGTTCGTAAACATATCTACCGCAAAATGAAAAAATATCCTCTTATCGTTCCTCACGTTTTCGTGATGTGAGTTCGCTGATTAAAAAGCCAACTGCTTGGCTTTTTGGCGAATGAAACCAAAGGTGTTGTCGCATAGCGACCACCGACGGCTTAGCATAAGCGTCTTTTACAATTGACTTCGTTATACTCTCTTAAAAAGACATTATCATGCAAGTAACATTACATCATCATACTCCGCTTGTAATCTGTTCTGATGCCATCCGAACTTGTTGGCAAAGTTTTGACAAAAGTGACAACGGCGGCGAAGTAGACCGCGCACTAATAGACCGTGTCGGTAATAAGTTCAAACACGCCTCAACGCTTGAGCATATCGTTTACAACTTTTACGTAGCAGGAATCAGTCGTGCACTCTTACAAGAGCTTGCACGCCACCGTATGGCGAGTCTATCCGTAAAAAGTACTCGCTACACCCTCAAAGAACTCAAAGAAGAACTGCCATTTACTATTGATAATAAAGAGCGTGCCGAAAAATATCTCGTCATGACCGGCGTTGAAATAGTTGATAAGATGAGCATTCGTGCCCTTGAGAATCTCCGAACCGTACTGGTGGAGGGAATCAGCAACGACCGCGCAAAATACTGCCTTCCTGAGAGCTACAAGACCGAACTCACATGGACGATTAATGCGCGTAGTTTGCAAAACTTTATCTCTCTGCGAAGCGATAAAGCGGCTTTATGGGAAATTCGCGATTTGGCAAACATGGTGTATGCTACACTGCCGCAAGAGCACCAATATCTATTCGAAAATTCATTAAAGGAACAACATTCATGAAAAAAACATTCTTCATCATTACTCTATTTTCCCTGCTTGCCCTTAGTAATACAGGATGTGCGCAAAAACAACTTGGAATCAATGGGATGATTTGTCCAGAAGGTCATAGTGAAGAGCAAATAAAAGCTGATTTTAGTGCATGCAGATACTATAATCTTGATGATGCTGCAAAAGCAACCGCTACACCGATATCAATAGACTGTAAAGAGTGTTTGGAGAAAAAGGGTTATAAGATTGAAAAGTAGGAAACGAAAGTTGCTTGTATTATAAAATTACAAGTAATTTTGAGCTCTCTGCTGAAGAGAACCCAGTGTTAACGTAGCCAAAGGAATGAATTCCTTTGGTGTCTAAAATATATCTTTACAGTGCTGCTTTGGAAAGAGCGGTAAGAGCAGTAAATGCTGCTGCGTCGTTCATTGCCATATCAGCTAGAATTTTGCGATCAAGTTCGATGTTACCACGTTTAAGACCGTTCATGAAAACTGAGTAGCTCATACCGTTCAAGCGACATGCCGCATTGATACGAACAATCCACAATTTACGAAATTCACGTTTTTTCTGTTTACGATCGCGGAACGCATAGTACATACTACGCTCAAGTTGCTCTTTCGCTTTACGGAAGTGCTTATGTCTTCCACTGTAGAAACCACGTGCAAGTTTCAAGACTTTCTTATGACGTCGGCGTCTTACAACACCTGTTTTTACTCTTGGCATATTTTTCCTTTCTTTACCCGATTCATTTTAAAATTTAATGAATAGGTGCCGCTTAGCGGACTTGCCCAGTATTTACTGGAGAATTAAACAATCGAGGCTAATTAGCGTACGATCATCTTTTTGATGTTTTTCGCATCGACAGCAGCAACAATTTTAGGTGTTTTCTGCCCACGACGAGTCCCTGCATCTTGTTTGGTCAAAATGTGACTGCGAAATGCTGTCCCACGTTTGAGAGTGCCGTTTTTCTTCACTTTGAAGCGTTTAACCGCTCCTTTGACTGATTTCATTTTTGGCATCGACTTGATCCTTTTGCAAAAATTCTCTAAATGAGACGCGAATTATACCACAAAAAAGCTTTTATTACTTTTTATCGTCTTTTTTCGGATGGATCATCATATTACAATAACGCCCTTCCATAGCAGGAGTTTTGTACATCATCCCGACATCTTCGACCATAGGCCAAACACGCTCTAAAACTGCAACAGCGGCTTCAGGATGCGCCATCTCACGTCCACGTAAGAATACGCGGAAATGAACATGCTTACCCTCTTCGAGGAATTCACGTGCATGTTTCACTTTGTAACTCACATCATTCTCAGCAATTTTAACCGAAAGTTTAATCTCTTTGACTTCCACTTTTGTTTGCTTTTTACGTGCTTCTTTTTTCTTCTTTTCTTCTTGATAATGAAACTTACCGTAGTCCATAATCTTCGCAACCGGAGGTTTTGCATCCGGTGAGATTAATACGAGGTCAAGCCCCAGCTCGTTGGCTTTAGCCATCGCCTCTTGAATTGTTACAACCCCTAGTGCTTCACCACCATCTACTACACAACGTACCTCAGGAACTCGGATTTCCTCGTTCATTTGGACTCGGTCTTGTTTTTTAATCAAAAATGCACCTCATTAATTTTTTCTTTTATTAAGTTCAAGAATTGCTCTTCACTTAAATTGTACTGTTCTCGTGAACGTCTGTCACGAACCGCAACACTCTTAGAGCCCACCTCTTCATCGCCTAAAACGATGATCATAGGAACACGCCCTTTTTCCGCCGTTCGGATACGCTTATTGAGACTGTCATTTTTATCGAAAATCTCATAATCCGCACCCATATCAATCAGTTTATTGCCCAATTCACGCGCATACGCAACATGAGTTTCCGCGATCGGAACGATTGCAACTTGCGTCGGAGCGATAAACATTGGGAATTCCCCAGCGTAATGCTCCGTCAATATACCAATAAAACGCTCAAAAGAACCTAAAATGGCACGGTGAATCATTACAGGTTGAATTTTTGCGTTTTCTTCACCATTATATTCAAGTTCAAAACGCTCCGGAAGATTGAAATCAAGCTGTATTGTTCCGCACTGCCATTCACGCCCGATGGCATCGGTAATTTTAATATCAATTTTAGGACCGTAAAATGCTCCGCCCCCTTCGTCGATTTCATACGAAAGGTTATTTTTATCCATTGCATTTTTAAGAGCATTGGTAGAAATTTCCCATACCGCATCATCCCCAACCGCTTTTTCAGGCTTGGTGGAAATCATCATTTTATAGTTAAACTCAAAAGTGCTCATAATTTTATCAACGAAATCAACGACTTCAATAATTTGCTCTTCAATCTGATCGGCGGTACAAAAGATATGGGCATCGTCTTGGGTAAATTCGCGGACACGGAATAATCCATGCAGAGCTCCCGTCATCTCATGACGGTGAACAATTCCATACTCAAAATATTTGAGTGGCAAATCACGATAGGAGCGCAAATCATGCTCATATACTTTGATATGCCCGACACAGTTCATAGGCTTCACCCCAAACTCAATCTCATCGATATTGGTGAAATACATATTTTCACCGTAATTTTGGTAGTGACCGCTTACTTTCCATAGATCAGATCGAAGCATTTCAGGTCCACGAACCGGTTCATAACCACGTTTGCGGTGAGCTTTGAAAAGCAATTGCTCCAAACGTGAACGCATACGAGCACCTGCTGGAAGCCAAATCGGGAATCCTGCCCCTACTTCTTCACGGAAGGTGAAAAGCTTCATCTCGGCACCGATTTTGCGGTGGTCACGTTTTTCAGCTTCTGCCACTTGCTCTAAATACGCTTTGAGCGATTCTTTATCAGCAAAAGCAATGCCGTAGATGCGCGTCAACATCTCGTTTTTACTGTCGCCCCCGAGATAGGCACCTGAAATCTTTGTAAGTTTAAAATAACGCAGCATCCCAACATTCGGCAAATGAGGTCCACGGCAAAGATCTTCGAATTCACCTTGCTTATAGATAGAAATCACATCATCAGGGATACGATTCATAACCATTTGCTTCAAAGGATCGTTGGCAAATTTTACACGTGCTTCATCTTTGGTGATTTCATAACGCTCAATGACTGCTTTGGACTTTGCGATGTCGAGCATTTTTTTCTCGATCGTTTTCAAATCTTCTTCGCTGATGGTTTCATTGACTTTGAAATCGTAATAAAACCCCTCTTTAACGACAGGTCCGACAAAAAATTTAGCGTCTGTATAAAGTGCTTTAATCGCTTGCGCCATTAAGTGAGCACATGAGTGGCGAAGCACTTCAAGTGCATCCGCAGAGTTGTCCAGCTCTATTTCGGTACCGGTAATCCCAAGTGAGCGTGCTGTTTGTAAATCAACTATTTGATCATTATGCTTAATTGCAATAACATCCATTGTAAAAGTTTCCAGTTCATTAAGAAAAATAAGGCGAATTATACGATTTTGTTGATTGGTTTGAGTTTAAAGAGAGTTTTTAGGGAGGAAATTAATAAAGAAATGGTGGTCCCAACAGGACTCGAACCTGTGACCACTACCTTGTCGAGGTAGTGCTCTACCAACTGAGCTATAAGACCATCAAGAGTGGAATTATAATCAGGGAGAAGTTAAAAGTCACTTAACTCTTACATATCTTCGGTTTAAGATTTAAAATAAATAACCACAACACGGCAATATCAATCATTACATCCGCTGCATTAAACACCGCAAAATTAAATCCACAATGCCAATAGACATAATCGACAACACCACCATAGATAAAACGGTCAATGACATTTGAAAGCCCTGCACCCACCATTATCCCAACTGGAATGAGGTAGCATTTTTGTTTTAACCAAAGTGTGTAGCCTACAACCCCCGCTAAAAGAGCAAGCTGTATCCATTTTAACGACTCTGCCAAAAAGGCAAACATCGAGAATGCCACCCCTTTGTTAAAAACCAAAATTAAATCAATACACTGCGTATACTGACGAAAACCATCAACAAATAAGCTTTTGAGGGCTTGGTCAGCAACAAAAATTCCAATTGCCACCAATACCAAAAGAACAAAAGATTTAACCATTCAATGCCTTTTCAAAAAAGCTGACAAGATGCTCCATCGCTTTTTCCATCACTTTAGCATCTTTGCCCTCCAAAAGGAGACGGAGTTTGTTTTCTGTACCCGAGTAGCGGATCAGATGACGCATATGTTCATTTTCGATCTTTGCGAGCTCTTCGCTTAGCCCCTCAATCTGATCAAGCGGTTTTTTGACTTTGACTTTGATATTGACCAGTTTTTGAGGGTAAAGTTTAAACGGACGGAGAACTTTACTCGCCTTTTGCCCTGTAGTGAGAAGCAATGCCAAGATTTGGAGTGCACTCATCAATCCATCCCCCGTTTTAGCGTAATCGTGCAAGATAATATGACCGCTTTGCTCTCCGCCGAAGTTAATACCCTTCTCACGCATCACTTCCAACACGTATTTGTCACCTACATTGGAACGAAACAATTTTAATCCTGCTGAGTTCATTGCATCTTCGAGAGCTTGATTACTCATGACGGTCGCAACAATCCCGCCCCCTTTGAGCTGACCGTTTTTGTTTAAAAATAGCCCCAATGCTCCAAGGATTTGATCACCGTCAACTTCATCCCCTTTTTCATCGACAACGATAAGGCGGTCTGCATCCCCATCAAGAGCAAGCCCAATATCAGCGCGATATTGCTTCACCGCTTCGCGCAGATCTTTGGTGTGCATGGCACCACATCCCTCATTGATATTAACCCCATTGGGTTTATCATGCAATACGATTACTTCAGCACCCAACTCTTCCAGTACGGTCGGTCCCACTTTATACCCAGCGCCATTGGCCGTATCCAAGACAATACGCAACCCTTGCAGTGTTAACTCGCGGCTAAAAGAGTTTTTGAGCTGAACAATATAACGACCGATAACGTCATCGATCCGTTTTGCCGCACCAATTTGTCTGCCTGTCACCTGTCCCTCTTCAAGACGGGCTGTATCCCGAGCGATAGCTTCGATTTGGGCTTCAATCTCTTCGGAAAGTTTATTACCCTGAGCATCAAAAAATTTGATCCCGTTATCTTCAAACGGATTGTGGCTCGCCGAAATCATAATTCCCGCATCACACCGCATATTCAATGTCAGAAATGCGATTGCCGGAGTCGGCATCGGACCGATTTCTATCACATCGTATCCCACTGCCGTCAAACCGCTTACGATGGCATTTTCAATCATATAGCCACTTTTACGGGTATCTTTACCAAGTAAAATCTTTTTGGTTCGAGCATGGGCACTAAAATAAATCCCTGCCGCCATCGCTACACGCATCGCCAATTCTGCCGTTAAAAATGACCCTGCTTCCCCACGTACACCATCGGTTCCAAACAATTTCATAGTAATTTCTCCCTAGTGTATAAAATTTAACTTAATTTTAATTATCTTTAAGGTAGTATTCTACCCTAAAAAAAATTCGACAAGGATAAATGCCATGGCAAACCATAAGTCAGCATTGAAACGTATCCGTCAGACGGAAAAGCGCACTGAGCGTAACCGATTCTACCGCACACGTGTAAAAAACATCGTTAAGGCCGTTCGTACTGCAGTTGACGCAGGGAACAAAGAAGAAGCACAAGCAGCGCTCGTTATTGCAAACGCAAACTTGCACAAATATGTTAGCAAAGGTGTCTTGAAAAAAGAAACTGCTGCACGTAAAGTAAGCCGTCTTCACCTCGCTGTTAACAAAATCGCAGCGTAAATTTACCCTTCGGGTAGATTTCTTTCCCATTCACTGTTCTTAACGCCTTTTTCTAGGAATACCTTATGTTATCCGATAAACTCATCCCTTTTATTAACCGCTACAACGAACTCACAACACTTTTAAGCTCACCTGACATCGGAAACGACATCAAGCGTATGACCGATTTATCCAAAGAGCAATCCTCTATTTCAGCCATTTTTACCAAAGCAACGGAATATAAAAAAGTATTGGAAGAGATTGAAGAGAACAAAGCGCTCGCTTTTGATGCAGAACTGGGTGAACTTGCCAAAGAGGAGCTCAAAATATTAGAGCCTCAAGTGGGTGAGCTTGAAGAAGAGATCAAAAAACTTCTCATTCCGACCGATCCTAACGATAAGCGCAATATCTTTATTGAATTGCGTGCAGGGACGGGCGGGGATGAAGCGGCAATTTTTGTCGGTGATTTGTTTAATGCCTACGTTCGCTATGCGGATGTGCGCGGATGGAAAATCGAACTTATGAGCACAAGCCCCTCGGATGCAGGCGGATTTAAAGAAGTCATTGCCCTTATCAAAGGGGATCAAGTCTATTCACGCCTCAAACACGAAGCAGGCGTTCACCGTGTACAGCGTGTCCCTGCTACGGAGTCTCAGGGACGCGTTCATACGTCAGCCATTACCGTTGCCGTGATGCCTGAAGTAGACGATGTCGAAGTTGTCATCAATGAAAATGATCTGAAAATCGACGTTATGCGCTCCTCTGGTTGTGGCGGACAAAGTGTTAATACCACAGACTCGGCAGTACGCATCACCCATCTTCCGACAGGTATCGTCGTCAACAATCAAGATCAAAAATCACAGCATAAAAATAAAGAGAAAGCGATGCAAATTCTCAAGGCCCGTATTTACGATATGCAAATGCAAGAGGCAAAAGAAAAAGAGATGAATGAGCGTAAAGATCAAGTGGGAACTGGAGATCGAAGTGGTCGTATCCGCACCTACAACTACCCTCAAAACCGTATTTCAGATCACCGTATTACTCTGACGCTTTATAGACTCGAAGAGATTATGCAAGGGGGATTGATGGATGATATTATCGAACCTTTGATTGCCGATATGCAGTCGAAACTGATGGAGAGAAACGGGTTGTAAATAATTGATTTTAAAATCGCAAATGATTTTGGGCTTCCTGCCGAAGGAAACCCAGTGTTAACATAGCCAATCGGGACGCGTTCCGATGGCGTTTTAAAATCTCCAAATGGTCTCAAATATTCCTTTAACTTCACCCTTAAATGTAATCATCCCATCGTCTAACCCCAGATAAAGCGTTTCACCGCTTTTGGGATAGACACGAGCATTATCCGCAACAGAATCTTCAATCGATGCACGGTAAAAACACGCAGCCATCCCTGTTCCGCACGCCAATGTTTCATCTTCTACGCCACGCTCATAGGTACGAACATGAATCGCTCCATTGCTCTCGATATGGGCAATATTGACATTAGCATTGTATTTATGGCGAAGTGTGCGTGCTATCTCTATGTCAAAGTTTCCCATATCCGCATCAAAGGTGACGAGATGGGGAACGCCGGTGTCAATAAGCCACCATCGCATTTCATATTCAACAATCTCATCATTAATGACGAAGGGAGGTGTTAAATCGCTTTGAACCATATCCCCCTCAACGCTTGCCTTGATTACCCCAGCACCCGTTAAAAATTCCATACTAGCCTCTGCCAAACCAAAACGGTGAGCATAATGAGCGCATGCACGGCTTCCGTTGCCGCACATCGATGCAGTAGAACCATCGGCATTGTAAAATTCCCATTCAAAATCATACGTCTCATGAGGAAGCAAAACGATCAATCCATCCGCACCGATTCCATTTTGACGATCGCAAAGAATCCGTGCAAGACCTGAACGATCTGCCCCGTTAAGAGTATGAAAAATGACAAAATCATTACCGCTGGCACAGTATTTGGCGATTTGGAGCATAGGAATATCCTTTTAGCTGGATTCCCGATCAAGTCGGGAATGACGATGCAGAATTATACCTTAGGAGCTGGGTAGAGTTCTTTAATTACTTCAACAAACTGTTCACACTGTGCTTGAAGATGCTTCAGATTGTGAGAATTATCGATTACCCATGTTGCACGAGAGCGTTTTTCTTCGATGTCCATTTGGGTCTCAATACGGCGAAGTGACTCTTCTGAGGTGAAGCCGTTACGCTTCATAAATCGCTCTAATTGGAGTTCTTTGGGAGTATAAACAACCACCGAATTTTTAATCGGATATGATGACGTTTCAAAAAAGAGGGGAATATCGATAAGGTAGGGATATTTTAAAAGGTCTTGTTTTTCACTGGCTTCTTCGATAGCAGAGCGAATTTTTGGGTGCAAAAAGGCCTCGAGCTCTTTTTTGGCTTCTGCATTGGCAAAAATAATTTTACCTAATTCGGGACGATTGACTTTATTGCCTTTAACGTACTGCTGCCCAAAATGCTCTGCAATCCAAGCACTATTGGTATCCAATATCTGATGAGAAATAGTATCTGCATCAATAATGCGTAAACCATTCAATCCCAAAAGTGATGCCACGGTACTTTTTCCCGTTGCAATCCCTCCTGTCAGTGCAATCGCGTACTCATACGCCATTATAGTCTCCTATAATGGCGTGAGCTTTTTACTGAAGAAAACCAAGCGTTAGCGTAGCCAATCGGGATGTATTCCGATGGCGTATTCATTAAGTGGTCTGCCATTAGTTGCGAATGATGCCAAGGTAGTTTTTACGAATATATTGTGGCATTGCAAAAGAAGCAACGTGAACATCACAGTTGTAATAGCTATGCCCTTCAATCAAATCACTGCGCTGTAAGATAATATCCGCTGTCGGATGGTACTCTTTGGAACACAACAACAATGTTGTACCATTTTCGAGATGATACGGCATGATAATTTTGAAATAATTTCCCAAAATTTGCATTAAGCCCGTATTGGCTCCCACATCGTCCAGAGAAGGATGCTTCAGTACGACCAAGCCATCCTCTTTTAATACACGGTTGATATGGGCGATAACCGCACCATCATCGGTTGTGCTGTCCAACAAAATAACATCGGCACTTTTATCTTCCACATTGCGGAATGACTCAAGGAGATTTGTGCTGCCAACACTCGTCACAGCAGATTCACGGTAACGGGAAAGTTCACCCATCAGCAACTGGGTGTTATCACTTACAAGCAACACCTGCGTAGGTAATTTATGAGTACACAAGCCCACATGGACCATCATTTCAGGATACACAAATATTTTCATAGGATAAAACTCTTCTTTGTTAATTTTCAAAGCGATTGTAACACGTACAGATTAAACCGCATTGAAATAGATTACTAAAAAAAATAAACTTAGACTAACGTCCTCTTTGTTATAATTTCTCCATTAAAATAGGTGGGGAATCGCAATGAGCCAAATCAGTTACAAAGATGCCGGTGTTGATATTGACGCAGGCAACAGTTTCGTCGAAAATATCAAACCTCTTGTCAAATCGACCAGGATTCCCGGTGTACTGGGTGGAATCGGCTCATTTGCAGGGGCTTTTGAGCTCCCTGCCGGATACCGAGAACCTGTTATGCTTGCCGCAACCGATGGGGTTGGAACCAAACTAAAACTGGCTATTGATTCAGGTATTCATAACACAGTGGGAATCGATTTGGTTGCTATGTGCGTCAATGACCTCATCTGTAACTTCGGCACTCCTTCGTTTTTTCTCGATTATTATGCGACGGGCAAGCTCGATGTTAAAGCAGCCACTGCGGTAGTAGCAGGAATTGCGCAAGGGTGTATTCAAGCCGAATGTGCCCTAATCGGCGGTGAAACAGCAGAAATGCCTGGAATGTACCATAGTGATGACTATGACCTTGCAGGATTTGCCGTAGGTGTCGGAGAAAAAAGCGAACTCGATCGAACATCTCATGTAAACGCAGGGGATATTTTAATTGCACTTCCAAGCTCAGGACTTCATTCAAACGGTTTTTCATTAGCACGCAAAGTATTGTTTGAAAAAATGGGGATGAAGTTTGAGGATGATTTCGAGGGAAAACCGCTTATCGATACTCTTTTGACTCCAACACGTATTTATGTCAAAACTTTTAAAGAACTCAAAAATAAAATCCAAGCCCTTGCTCACATCACGGGTGGCGGAATCGTCGAAAATCTTCCACGAGTTCTTCCAGAGGGGATGCGTGCCGTTATCACTGAATCTTCTATCCGTGTATTACCAATTTTTGAACTTATCGGTCAACATGTCCAGCGCAGCGAAATGTTCCGTGCCTTTAATATGGGTGTCGGGATGATTCTCGTTGTTAAATCAGAAAATGTAGAAGATGTTTTGAGCGCAACCGACGGGTATATTATCGGACATCTCGAAACTGGTATTAAAGAAGCAATACTGGTATAATCATCCTGCAAACTCCAGTTTAAAAGGATGTACTCATGATAGGAAAGCTTCTCGTAGGCGTAGTGGCAGCAGCTGTAGCTATACAGTTTGTCCCCTACGGCAAAAATCATACTAACCCTCCCATTATCAGCGAACCTCAATGGGATTCGCCTCGTACGAAAGAGCTCTTTAATAATGCCTGTGCCAACTGTCACTCCCATCAAACGCTCTATCCATGGTACAGCGATGTAGCTCCAATCTCATGGCTTCTTCAGCGCGATATAGATGAAGGGCGTAAACACTTCAACGTCTCAGCATGGGGTGCTCAGAAAAAGAATAAAGGTAAAGATGCGGCTAAAGAGGTACGAGAAGGGGAAATGCCGCCATGGTTTTATCTCCCGACTCATCCCGAAGCCAAACTCACGGATACCCAAAAACAAGAACTCATAAGCGGTTTTGAAAAAACATTCGGAAAAGAAGAAGCGGAAGAAAAATAAATATATCTCATCATACCGCACTTGATACGGTATCCATACATTGGATTCCGTGTCGTGACACGGAAGGACAGCGACTTTAGTTTTTAATGAAACTTATTTCACCAAATCCGCTCTAGGAAAGGTAAACGTCGATTGACGTAATACGGTCACTTTCACTTTATCATCCATCGCATACGCTTTAATCGTAATGGGGATAACAGTATCTTTACGTGCATCTTTGACAAGCATTTCATCCGCATACAGAACAATCACTTTTTTCTTGACAATACCCGGCTTGACTTTGAACGGTTCTGTTGGAGTTCCTATTTTAATCTTCCCTTCCATCCCTTTGGGTGCAATCACATCGAAATAGTAATCGTGATCTTCACTCAGAGTGTTTTGCAATAAGAACGTATACGCATTATCAATACGCACTTTTCCCTCATCCGTATGATTAATGGAATAGAGACGATTCTCTTTGTTAATATTAAGAAGCATATTCTCTTTTTCACTTCCCATCATCACCATAATAACCGCTGTACCAATCAATATTGCTATGTATCCAATAATCTTAGGGCGTAAATAGTGTGTTTTCCCTTTCATAAACAGCGTCTCTTTTTCACTCGACCACTCTACCAGACTTGGCTTTCCGAGAGCTCCCATAACACTTGTACACGCATCCACACACTCCAAACAGTTGATACACTCCAGCTGAAGCCCTTTGCGAATGTCGATATGCGTCGGGCACACCGTTACACAACTCTCACACGTAGTACACTCGGCATTGGTGTTCACGCTCAGCAAATCTTTTTGTTTCGTAAACATCTTTTCTTTGTGCTCGTTGTATATCTCTCCGCCACGATTTGGATTATAAATTGCCATAATAGTATCATCGTCATACAAAACAGACTGTATGCGAGAATACGGACACACATAAATACAATAATTCTCTTGTAAGAAAATTATGTCATAAACCAAAAAGACAACAATACCAATAACGGTACCAACAAGAACCAGATGCTCATTTGGATTTTGAATATACGCCAAAAAGTCCTCGGGAGGTACAAAATACCACATCAAATCCGCAGCTGCAATAAACGATAATCCTGTCCAAATCAAGAATGCAACTATACGCTTGATTTTATTCTCTATTTTTGAATAATCGGGCTCTTGTTGTTTGTTTTTAATCCGCTTACGAAGCCCAAGGAGTTTTGTCTCAAGCAAATCACGGTAGATAACCCTAAAAATTGTCTGAGGACATATCCATCCGCAAAAAACACGCCCACCCAAAACAGTGATACCAAAAATACCAATAAACAAAAGCATTAATAAAAAAGGTAACAAATAAAACTCTTGCATATCAAACTGAACAAACATCAAATGAAGTTTTAATTTATCAAAGCTTAGTAAAAAAAGATGGTTCCCCTCAATGCGTATCCAAGGTATAATCAGAGACAAAATAGTCATAACCCCATAAAACCAATAGCGTTTAACTCTCCATGGAATCCACTTACTTAAATAAGCTTTTCCTGTGAGGGATACTTCTTCTGTACTCATTCACTCTCCTTTTTAGTTGCTTCAATGCTTGGGCATTGGATGGTTTCGATCATTATTGCTCGTGTATCTGAACCGTTACTTGAGAGGACAACGCCCTGAACCAAGGCTTTTAATTCTCGCGATTCTACATAATCTTTTAATGAACTGCGACTCACTTTCATTTGACGTGCTATTTCACTAACACTATTATTTTGCTTCAGCAGAGAAACAATCTGCTCTAATTTCAAATCAAATTTTGATACTGATTTAGACCCGCGCGGACGCCCGATCCCTTTTTTATCATCATTTTGCACCATTTGGCGGAGCTGGTCAACAAGTCCTAACACAACCATTATATCACTCTGAGCATTGATTGTAATCCCCTGTTTTACGCAATGAATCGTATTCCCGTTCTTGAGAAGGCAGCTTGTCATTTGTATGATGTCTTCGATATTTGTACTAAGTACCCAGGTATCGTATATCAGTAATGTATCTGCCCTTAGAGGACGAAACAGCTCAACCACATTATTACGTTCACTTAGTCGCTTATTTTGTGAAAGCTGATCAATCATCTCCCTATCAATAGGAAGTTTCATTTGATCACTGTAGGCATTGATCAATTTTAATTGCTCATACACATTCTCGAAGTCTTTATCCGGACGAATATAACTTACAATCATTGCGGTTAAATTCCTTTATAGACTGAATTTAATCGTCATGATAACCTATGTCGACGGCTTAAGTCAATAAAAAATATACTTATTTCGTCATAATTGAATTACTTTAAGATAACAACTTCGCACATAAGCTCAATATTAAACTGTTCAAACACCCGTTTTTTTGCCTCATCTATAAGGGTTAGAGCATCCGCATACATACCGCCGCCATAATTGACGAGAAAATTAGCATGCACCTCACTAAACGCCATTGCCCCAACACGCTTTCCTTTTAATCCTGCTGCCTCAATAAGCCGTCCCGCATAATCATTCGGCGGATTTTTAAAACAACTCCCCGCACTGGCTTCCCTGGGTTGATTGGATCGCATTTGGGCAAACATTTCCAAGCGCTCATGCGAAAATCCCGATTCAAGCTCAAAAGCCGCCTCAAAAATAACTTCATCGATGGATGTTTTTCGATAACCGTACTCTATTTCATTTTTTTGTTTCCATCCGCTTTGGGTACGAATCGCAATCAGATGGTTAAAAATTTCATACTCTTTGAGACCTGCATTCATTTTCAGCATTCCGCCCAGTGTTCCCGGCAGCTTAGAAAGGTACTCGAAATGGGCAATATCATTTTTTTTACAAAATGACACCACGCGTCCTCCCGGAGTTGCAGCCCCGATAATCAGACGATTCCCTTCGATACGGATAAAATCATATTGTTTTGAGAGAATCATAAGAGGTGGCGGCGTCGGTGAAACGAGAAGATTATTGGCAGAACCTACGATAACACATCCCTGAGGAATAATGTCATCTTCAATAAGAGCCACATCGACAATGGGACCAATACGAATGGAGCTGAATTTTGAAAAATCGATGGTTTTACTATTCATCTCCACACCTCCCTACTCTCCCAATCATCCACAAAGCCCATTTGAGTTAAATCAATATGTGGATATTTGACAATCAACTTTGTTAATTCCGCTTTCATATCAAAAGTATCGTGGATTGAACGCAATATATAGTGCGTCATTACTGCAAAGCTATAATATTTATCATTTACAATACCTACAAACTCTTTTTTATGTTTTGGTATTTTAGCTTTAATAACAAATTGTCTATTCCATAAACGGCTGTGATGTGCTGAAAGATTGCGTACATACGAAAACACATGAAGCCAGTTTTTAAAGACAAATGATGGCAATCCAATACCATTTAGAATTTCTTTTTCTATTTCAGGGCAAAGGCTAGTATAAAGTTTTGATAATGTTCCAAACGAAATAATCTCGACCACCATCCAAATAGGTAAATCATCCCCCGCATAGGTATCTCTAAAATGTTTAACAAAAGTCTCTTTTGAACGAGATGCTTCTTTTGCTATATCCTCTTTTAACCACAAAAAGTCTCCATTTTTAGCACAGAATTTTTCTTCTTGTCGATAGCCGAAAACACCAATATATTTAGACAAATTGTAGGAGATGGCAGTTCTTAAAAAAATCTCGATTTTTTCAATAGCCCCAAACGTTAAAAGCCGCAATTCTTTATCAAAATGGTAAAGATCGATTATTTGTTCAAAAGTCGTGCCTTGGTCAAAGATGTCTTTTGTCGATTGAAATGGTAAAAAATAAGCACTGAGACGAAAGTAGCTGATATGTCTGAGTTTGGTGATGGCGAAATTTTCATCAATGAAAAGAAGTCCACGATTTTTTAAAAGGTTAATTTGATTTTGATATGATAAGCGGGGTTTGTTATAGAAAGTCATAAGCACTCCCCCGTTTGCACATTGTAAAGAGGTGGGGGAAGTATGTTGGAAACATTATTACTAAAAAAAGCTTTGAAATTCATTATACTATTGCATAAACGTCGGAATCATATTAAACATCCGAATCGTAAAGTCTTGCATCTCGTTCATCATCCACGGCATCGTGAGGATAATAACGATAACGATGCCAATGATTTTGGGAATAAAACTCAGCGTCATCTCATTGATTTGCGTTGTGGCTTGAAAAATACTTACGGCAAGTCCTAAAAACATTCCCACAAGCAATGCAGGCAGGGACAAAATCAACGCAATCTTGAACGTTTCAATTCCCAAACCGATCAACTCTTCCTGCATCATATTAAATTCCTAACGTTGACGGAACACGTCCCGACAACTACGTTAACACTAGGTTTCCTTCGGCAGGAAGCCCTCGCGCAGTATACTGCGCTCATTTAACCATTCCTCAATGAGGTGTATTCTTGCGGGATACAAAAATCTCGTGCATCCATTTTTTGATCAAAAAAGTTGTGTTCATGCCCTATCTCAAAAAGCTTATTAATTGCCTCAAACTGTATATCACTGAGACTTATTGACTCATCATTCGCATACAATTCGAGATATTTTTCCAATGTTACCGCATCAATTCGTACCAACGAACGTTCAATGAGCATTTTTGAAAGAAGCTCTTTGTGATCTCGTGCTACCTGTACTGCTTTGGTGAGAAGATTTTCGTATGAAATCGCCGTTGTCAGAGGCAGTGAACGTCGAATCGCCATACCGCCCAAAGGGAGAGGAAGATGACCGCCGCTTAGTTCACACCATATATCCCATAACTCTCGTTCAACAACCAAGGAGCTATTATAGCCAAGGATACTTTCATGGATCAGCACTCCTGCGTCCACCGTCCCGTCTAAAACCGCTTGCTCGATGTCGAGAAAATTCATATAAACGATTTTAACCTCAGGATACGCAATACGAAAAAGAAGGGCATTGGTGGTGTATTTTCCACTCAATGCTACTTTAAATTTACGCTTTAGTACAGTATCGCGTTTGCGAATAAGCTTGGGTCCATATCCGCTTCCAAAACTTACCGCCGTACGAAGAAGGGCATACTCTTGAGCAATATGCGGGTACAGACCAAAGCTGATTGCACTTATGTCGTACGTCCCTTTGAGCGCTTCCACATTGAGTGTTTCGATGTCAAGAGGAATGTTTTCAAAAACGGTATTTGTGCGATCTACCCAACCAAACTTAATGGCGTAATACATAAAAATATCATCCGCATCAGGAGAGTGGGCAATTACCATTTTTTTCACAAAAAACACCTCTAGTTTTACAAATCTATGTAAATTTTAACGAAATAACGCTAAAATATCTCTATAAATATTCGAATGAATATATTATATTGCAATTTGTCATATTTTTAACAAATACTTTCAATTTGTCATATTATTGTCTAACTTTATATTTTACCCTTTTAGGAGAACACGACAATGATGGATCCAAACAAACTCAAATCGCTCGAATTGGCTATGAAACAAATCGATAAAACGTTCGGTAAAGGGACGCTTATGCGTCTGGGAGACAAAGTAATTGAACCCATTGGTTCCATTAGTACCGGTTCGCTTGGGCTTGACTTGGCATTGGGGATCGGCGGAATACCTGAGGGGCGTGTAGTTGAGATTTATGGACCTGAAAGTTCGGGGAAAACGACGCTAACGCTTCATATCATTGCTGAATCACAAAGAAAAGGCGGTGTGTGTGCCTTTATCGATGCAGAGCATGCATTGGATGTCGGATACGCTAAAAACCTCGGAGTAGATGTAGAAAACCTCCTCATTTCTCAACCCGATTACGGCGAGCAAGCACTCGATATCGTTGAGACCATTGCTCGCAGCGGTGCGGTAGATTTAATCGTTATCGATTCCGTTGCCGCACTCACCCCAAAAGTAGAAATCGAAGGGGAGATGGGGGATCAGCAAGTAGGAACCCAAGCTCGTCTAATGTCCAAAGCATTGCGTAAACTAACCGGTGTTTTGCATAAAATGAACTGCACCATTATCTTTATCAACCAAATCCGGATGAAGATCGGGACTATGGGATACGGCTCACCCGAGACAACCACAGGGGGGAATGCCCTAAAGTTTTATGCCTCGGTTCGTATTGATATTCGTAAAATTGCAACCCTTAAACAAGGCGAAAGCCAAATCGGAAACCGCGTTAAAGCCAAAGTTATTAAAAATAAAGTGGCTCCGCCGTTTCGTCAAGCAGAATTTGACATTATGTTTGGAGAGGGGATTTCCAAAGAGGGTGAACTTGTCGATTACGGTGTCAAGTTGGATATAATTGACAAAAGTGGCGCATGGTTTAGCTTTGAAGATACGAAACTCGGGCAAGGTCGTGAAAATGTCAAGCAAAAGTTCAAAGATGAACCTGAGCTTGCAAAGAAAATCGAAGAAAAAATTAAAGCCGCTATGGGTGTTAACAACATCATGATTATGGGCGAATCTGAAATGAATGAGGTGGATGAATGATTTTTATTGATGAAGTAAGTGCAATTGAAGTAATGGACTCCCGTGGGAATCCAACCGTAAAAGCAACTGTTCAGTTAAGCGATGGAACACGTGAAAGTGCAATTGTCCCAAGCGGTGCAAGCACGGGAAAGCGTGAAGCATTGGAATTACGCGATGGCGATAGTCGTTATATGGGCAAAGGAGTCCTCAAAGCAGTTGAACATGTAAACAGTGATATTGCAGATGCAATTATGGGACTTAGCCCGTATAACCAAGCAATGGTAGATGCGGTCATGAAAGAGCTTGATGGAACGGAAAATTACGGTAATCTTGGTGCCAATGCCGTTTTAGGTGTTTCTATGGCGGTTGCTCGTGCTGCAGCTAAAAGTCTAAATATTCCTCTTTACCGTTATCTCGGCGGTGCGAATGCGATGGTTATTCCCGTACCGATGCTCAACATCATCAACGGTGGAAGCCATGCAGACAATAGCGTTGATTTTCAAGAATATATGATTATGCCAATTGGTTTTGACGATTTCAGCGAAGGGCTTCGTGCATCTGCGGAAGTGTACCATACCCTCAAAAAAATCCTCAAAGATCGTGGTGCCAATACGGCGCTGGGTGATGAAGGTGGATTTGCACCGGATCTTAGTAATAACGAAGAACCGATTCAAGTCATAATGGAAGCGATTGAAAAAGCAGGCTATAAAGCAGGTGAGCAAATCGCTATCGCGCTTGACGTTGCAGCCTCTGAACTTGTTGCTGTAGGCGGCTACAAACTCGATTCTGAAAATAGAACGGTAAGCAGCGAAGAGCTTGTCAACTATTATGTTGATTTATGCGCCAAATACCCTATCGTCTCTATCGAAGACGGCTTAAGTGAAGATGACTGGGCTGGATGGAAAATCCTTACCGAAAAACTAGGTTCAAAAATTCAGCTCGTCGGTGATGATTTATTTGTTACTAATGCTAATATTTTGGCAGAGGGAATTGAAAAGGGGATTGCCAATTCTATCCTCATCAAGCCCAACCAGATCGGTTCCGTATCTGAAACCATGCTAACCGTTCGTTTGGCTCAACGCAATGGCTATAAATGTGTAATGTCTCACCGTTCCGGAGAGAGTGAAGATGCGTTTATCGCTGATTTTTCAGTCGCGCTTAACTGTGGAGAAATCAAAACCGGTTCAACGGCACGTGGTGAACGTACGGCTAAATACAACCGTTTACTCGAAATTGAAAATGAAGTTATGTACGGTGAATACCTCGGGAGCAGTTTATTTAAATAATGAACTATCAAGAGCATGACCAAATACTCGATTCAAGCATTTCTCATCAGAGTTTTAGCGAGCGTCGTTTTGGGCTCTCAACTGGAAAATTTTTTCTTGTAGTTGGGCTAATTGTAACAATTTTATTTTATCTTAGTATTCTTATTTTTGGAAATAATTCACTTTTGGTTTTAATCAATCTTGAAGAGTATCAAAGCTTCCTCAGCGAAGATATTGAGCATCTAAAGAGTGAGAATGCCACATTGCAAAAGCAATATTTTGAGCTAAAAGAGTTGGATGCAGATTCTGAATCAACACAAGAAGGTGAGCGACCATGAAAAAAATACTTTTCCTCTCCTCTCTTTTAATTACAGCACTTTTTTCGCGAGAAAATCCTTTTTTCTCTCTATCAGAGGGGGGAACTCTTCCAGTATCTTCAGAAAAAAATGATCACAAACCTCCCCTTACTTCAATGACCTATAATTTTCCTAATAATTCACGTCTTCTTAAAGAAGTAAGTTTTACATTTCAAAATATTGATGGAAGCATTGAAACACGCAAGCTTGAAATTGATCAAAGTATTGACTGGCACACACCACTCATCCTTTCACAATCAAGTGAACAAGTATCCTCACCTGTAGTTGAAAGAAAATCTTCCTCTGTCAACAATGGATTTATTCAATTTATCGGCTCTGGAAACCGAATGTCTCTTATTGCCAAAGAGTCGATGATACGGTCCTTTACCCTCAGTGATCCGGATAGTGTAATCATAGATTTTAAGCACAATGGCATATTTGAACCCTATCAAAAAGAGTTATCTGTACGTCCTTACACCAAAGTGAAAGTAACCAATCACGGCCATTTTGCACGGGTAATTCTTACCCTTGATGGTCCTCATATTTGTAACGTTTCTAAAACAGATCAAGGTGCTAGTGTTATTTGTAAATAATAACTCCTCCTCGTCATCCCAGACTCGCTCGGGGATCTATTCCCTGCATTAAAAAATCAAGCTTAAAATGACAAAACAGTTGATTGTAGATATATACGTGCTTATGGTTAAGGGCAAGAATATAAGGGGAACTGGATCCCCGATCGAGCCGGGGATGACAGATAAAAGTCGAAGATTTTGAGCGGAAATTAATTAAGCTACAGAAGCCAATGCAGCATCGTAGTTAGGTTCTTCAGTGATTTCAGGAACGATTTCTTTATAGGTAACAATACCCTCTTCGTTTACTGCAAAAATTGCACGGCAAGTTAAACCAGCAAGAACTGAACCGCCAAGCAATACACCGTATGCGTTTGCAAATTCTTTATTACGGAAGTCAGAACATACTGTCAAATTGTCAATACCTTCAGCTTGGCAAAAACGGCCAGCAGCAAATGGAAGGTCAAGAGATACGATAGTCGTGATAACATCAGTCAATCCAGCAGCTTTTGCATTGAAGTTACGAGTTTCAGTAGCACAAACGCCTGTATCCAATGATGGAACAACGATGATAAGTTGTTTTTTACCTTGCGCGCCACCAACAGTAACATCACCAAGACCTGCTGAATTTACTACCGTAATTGCCGGTGCTTTATCGCCAACATTCACTATGTTTCCTAAAAGTTCTACGTCTGTACCTTTAAATTTTGTTGTTGCCATTTTGGGCTCCTGTTTTTATTTATGTAAGGAATTGTACAAAAATCGGATAATTTGACTCTGAGTTATAGAAGAGATATTTACGTTTAAGCTATTTCACAGTTTGCAACGGGGATTAATTGCTATATCCGTATGCTTGACAAAGAGTTTAAGAGCATACGCTTCTAGCGCACATCGTCCTATCATTGCTGCATTATCTGAGCAGTACTCCAACGGAGCCAATAATAACGATGATTTATATACTGTAAGCATTTGCTCAACCTGTGAACGTAAATAGAGATTGGCACTCGCTCCGCCCACGATAGCAAAGCGTACCGGAGGGTTGGTCTTGAAATATTTTTTGAGCTTTTGAATCAAATGATCCGTAGCAATTTTTTGGAAGGCTGCTGCTATGTCCGGATATGTCTCAGAGGACGCAGATTCAACCGCCAAACGAACTTGATTTTTAAGCCCCGAATAACTAAAGGCTATCAATGGTGATTGCGAGAGAGGAACAGTAAATGAAAAGTGTGATGGCTCCCCGCTATGAGCCAACTGCTCAATCAATGGACCTCCCGGATAGCCAAGTTTCATCATCTTGGCTACTTTATCGAAGCTTTCGCCGTAACTGTCATCCATCGTGGTGGCAACTGTCTCCATCTGGGAATACGATTTCACCTCAATGAGCTGTGTATGCCCGCCTGAAACCAACAATACAGTGAGGGGAAATTGGGACTCTTTTTCGATAAAGAGAGAGTAAATATGCCCTTTAAGATGATTAATCGGCAAAATTGGGATATTAAGGCTAATAGAGAGAGCTTTTGCCATCACAACCCCCTCAATCAGCGTCACCCCTAATCCCGGCTCATTGGTTACCGCAATGGCTTTTAACTCACCAAACCAGGGCTCACATTCACTCAAAATAGCGGGAAGCGCAACAGCATGAAGGCGACTGGCAAGTTCAGGAACTACCCCTCCGTATCGGGAATGTTCTAACTCTTGGGAAATTTTTTTGTGGTAGATAAGTTTTTTGGTTGCAATCTCGGTTATAGCGATTGAACTGTCATCGCAACTACTTTCTATTGAGAGAATCATTGCATCACCCACTCTTTTACCCACGGCCATTCTCCATACCCTGAATCAGTATTAAGATGCCCACCATTGTTTATCACCTTCATCTCTACACCAAGTACCCTTTGAAGCTCTAATGCTTCCTCTTGACTCATATAAGGATCATTATCGGACGTCACCAACATTGCTTCATCCGCACATAAAGAATTCGGAGCCGTAAGAGGAAAAAAGCTTTTGAGGGTTTCGAGCTCACAGGTAAAACGTGGTGGTGCCACCAAAAGAAGTCGCTTAACAGGAGTGATTTCACCCTCATTACACAGATGCAGCCAAAGACTGCAGCCAAGTGAGTGACAAATGACAACCTCAGGCTGAAATTCATTTAAAAGAGCTTTTGTCTGTTTCATCCATCTATTTTTACTGGGAAAATGGGGATTGTCTAAAAGGGGAAACGATACAGTTCCGTAATTTTTGGCTATCTCGCCTGCAAGCCATGCTTGCCAATGGGGGTTATCACTTCCTCCCCAGCCGTGCAATAAAAGAGTTTTTTGTCTCATGAAAGCCCCCTGATATACTGGCGTACTTCATTGTTAAGATACAAAATATCTTCAATGCATTTTGGCTCTTGCTCAAAGTGTTCAAAAGCGTGAATAACACGGGCAGAAATATCCAAAAAGGTGATTTTACCCTCCACAAAAAGCTCTATTGCCGCCTCATTAGCAGCATTGACCACAACCCCTCGCGCAGGATTTAACAATAGCTCTTTTCGAATTTCCCAAACAGGGTAACGCGCAGAGGTAATCTCACGAAACTCCAAAGAGCCTATTTCAAGCAAATTAACCGATGGTAAAATTTTTTCATCACTCTTCCCCATCAAAGCGTAGGCAATGGGCAGCTGCATATTGGCGTTTGCCAAGTGCGCCGTTGTTGAACCGTCTTGGTAGTCAATCAAGGCATGAATAATCGATTTTGTTTCAATAATCGCATCATACTCACCTGCACCAAATAGCCATCGGGCTTCTAAAAGCTCGAATATCTTATTCATCATCGAGGCACTGTCAATGGTTATTTTTTGTCCCATAGACCAATTGGGGTGCTTGAGGGCATCTTTTAAGGTCGCCTCTTGAATTTTTTCAATTGGCCAGTCTCTAAAAGCACCGCCACTGGCAGTAATAAGCATCCGTGAAATAGGACGAGGAGTTTGGTTAAGATACCACAATCCAAAATGTTCACTGTCGATAGGGATAATACGCGAAGTATCCACGAAAGCTCCCCCTACCACGAGTGATTCTTTGTTAGCTAATGCGATACGCTTCCCACAGTCCAAAGCTTTAAGCGTAGGACGAAATCCTGCAAATCCGACCAATGCATTGACGACAAAATCAGAAGTCGATACTTCTATCGCTTCTAAAATTGCCTCTTCTCCCGCATGAACATTGGGATGATTGACATGGACAATATCTTCAGGATTTAAAACAACGACACGTTTTGGGGAGAATTGTTGGATTTGTTGATTGAGGAGGGTAATGTTTCGCCCTGCAACGAGGGTATCAACATTCAGATGGAAGCGCTCGGCTATAGCAAGCGCATTGACCCCGATAGAACCCGTCGATCCCAAAAGGATCAAGCAAGACCCCGTAAGAAGATAAGCATAACGATTGCTCCGAAAAGATACCCGTCAATACGATCAAGTATCCCGCCATGTCCAGGGAGAATATTGCCGCTGTCTTTTACTCCCGCTTGGCGCTTGAGATAACTCTCAAACAAATCACCAAATACCGCCGACATAGCCGTGAGCATCGAGATGAGAATAGCTTGTGTCATATCTTCGACGATACCGATACCGACAAAGAAACCGGCAACTGTGGCTACGGCAATTCCGCCATACACCCCTTCACGTGTTTTACTCGGACTTGAAATCGAAAAAGGGGTACGACCGATACTTTTTCCGACAAAATAAGCACCTATATCCGCAGAAGCTACGACGACCACAAGCCATAACAGTGCGCTAATACCGTACTCTTCATACAGACTCAAGATGTAGAGCATTCCTGCGGTTGGGTATAAAAAGGGGAGAAAATTCCGAAAGGGAATATTTTGGGTATACGCTACTGCCCCCACAAACATCAATCCCGAAATCACCAATAAATCTTCACTATAAGGATAGATGGACGCCATAATCCAGAGAATTGCTGCGTACGCATAAAGGGCATTGTTGTTAATCCCAAAAAGACGTGTTGCTTCGTGGAATGCAAGCATATAAACAGCACCTAAAACAAGCCATATAAGCCAAAAGTTATTAATAAGCCCAATTGCCAGAACACCTAACCCTAAAAAAACAGCGGTAATAATGCGCGTTTGTAATGCATTTGAAGATGGTTGCATCGGATTTCCTGATGGAGGTGTTTAAATATCGCGATTATAGCGTAAAGTCACACTTTAACATCTAAAAGATGGAGCGATTTTACTGGCGTCTCTTCATTTTGGGGATGTTCTTTATCGCTTGAGCGGCGCTCTTCTTGCTCGGCTTGTTCTTTTGTATGTTCACGATTAGGATCAACGTTTTTAGTTTCTTCTGCGGGGCGGACTTCTTGCACTTCTTTTTTTTGCTCTCGAGAGAGTGCTTGTGCCGCGAGGGCTTGCAGTTCAAATCGGTTTTGTACCGCACCAACCTCCCCGGCGATCCCTGCCATTTGCTGATTCGCATAAATAACGCCACCAACAGGAGAAATTGCCATTTTATACCCTTTATTTTTTGTCAATCACCAATGTTTTGAAGTTCGTATAGAGGACATTTGCCCCTTCTTGAACTCTTACTTCTCGTCGAGGAGTATAATCGACCAAATACGATCCTTTCTCAAATACTGAAAAATCAACGCACAGTTTTGCGGCGGCTTCCAGAATGTTTCGGGGGAGTTCTTGCTTATCGGTAGTAATGATGACGTGAGAAGAAGGTCGATCTTTAAGATGAAGCCAAACATCACGGGCACGTGCATTACGCAGAAGTTCAATGTTACCTCGCTCACTCTTGCCCAGTGAAATTTTTATCCCCTCCACCCAAAACAATGCAATAGACTCAGGCTGTTGGTTTTTTACTCCTCGCAGTTTTGCAGGAAACAGCATCGCAATTTCTTCAGGATGTAACGCTTCGTGTATCGTATGAAGGAACAACTCCAGATGATGAATTTTTTCCTCAAGATTTTCACGTTCTTTGAAAAGCCCGAGTGCTTTTTGTTTGGCTTTTTTGGAACGTCTAAAAAACATTTCTGCCATCCGAGCACCGGTATGATACCCTTCCGGTATCGCTATCGTTATCTCATCTCCGTTAAAATCACTTAAAACTACCTCAGTTTCATACCCTTTAATGCGGTGAAGATTTGCCAATATCAGATGTCCTGCATATTGTGAGTATGCCGATTCACGTAACAGTTCCTCTTCATCAATGAGCCCCGCTAAATGAGCACGAAGTTGTCCTAAACGCTTTTCGATGAGCGTACTTTTTTCTTTTTTTAATTTATTCAATTGTCCTTGCGCATACAGATCGTATGTGTTGCGCAAAAAATCTTCTACGTTTTCCAAGGGATAAAATATGGGAGTAAAGTCTGGACGAGGCGGATTTAAAAGAGGCTCACCCACGCGAACGCTCCGTACTGAAACATTTTCATCAATATGACGTAACGCTTCTAAAACAATCTCCTCTTTATCGAGTAAAATAGCATTAGTATATTTTCCCGTAAATTCGAATTGTAAGAGGGTAGTTTCACTCTTATACGAACCGCTTTGGGTCACGGCAATACGAACTATTTTGTCATTATTATGGAGACTAATCGACTGAATAATGGAACGATTAAATCGTTTTGAAAGCAGTACGTCAAAAGGGGCTTGATACACTTTTGACCGCTTTGAGCCGGGAGAAATAAAAATAGTTGCATTATCACGCCGCATATCAAATGTCCATATCGACTCTCGATCAAATTCAAGCCGTATTTGGGTATCACTCACACGGTATACTCGCTCAATTTGTTTAAAATTCTGCATGGTCTCAACGATTTGTTGTAAATGAGAGTATTTCATTTAGATTATATTTCCTTATTTCAGAAGCGCTTTATCAAAAAAGAACTAGAATAGATTAACCAAACAACAAGGCAGGTTCGCGTGAATCTCTTCAGAACAATTAAATCAAAGTTTATTTTTAATCTTGTAGCCGCTGTAGGTGCAGTGTTATTTAGCGTCATTGTAGCATATTTCATTGCTACCTCTTCTATCAAAGAGATTATGACAAGCGACCTCAATACGGTTGCCAATGCGCTGGAAAAAAATGTAAATTACATTGCAAAGATCAAGCCTGACGCTTATAAAGATGAGGCGTTTAAAAATGACATCAAAAGTATCAAAATCGGCAGCAGCGGCTACGTCTATTTTATTAATGCTGATGGGGTTATGACCATCCACCCAAAAGCTGAAGATGAGGGAAAAAATAAAGCTGGGCATGACTACATCGATCACATCCGTCATGATAAAGCCGGAGGGATTTATGAATATATTTCTGCTACGACCGGTCAGAATAAAATTGCCGCATATCGCTACATTGAAGCATGGGACATGTGGGTTATTCCCGGTATTAACAAAGCCGATTATTTTGATGCGCTTCAAATGAGCTTTCTAAAATGGTTCACCTTTTTGGGAAGCGTTTTAGTGATAATTTTAATTGCAATTAACTATATCTCAGGGACAAGCATTATTCGCCCTATCGAAGAGCTCGACCATGTTTCCTCTGATTTAGCCCACGGTAACGGGGATTTGACTAAACGACTCCCTATTCTCAATCCCAATGATGAGATTGGTATCGCAAGCTCTTACGTCAACACTTTTATTCATAAAATTCAACTTACCATTAACGATACCAAGCAAATTACCCTTTCTGCCGTAAGCTCTACCGCAACACTCAATACAGCAGCAACAAATCTGGCCCAGCAATCCCAAAAAACAAATACTATTGCTCAAAATACCAATACAACGGCATCTGAGATTCATAGCTCGATTCAGCAAAGCGTCTCCACTGCACGTAACACTCTTGAAAACAATCGAAACAGTGCCCAAGAACTCGAAGAGGTTCGATCAATCGCCCATGCCATCACCCATGAGATTCACAATACAACCCAAATGAACAACGACCTAGAAGAACGTTTTGTGCAACTCACACAAGAGGCATCCAGTGTTAACGGGGTGCTTAGTATTATCTCCGATATTGCCGATCAGACCAATCTTCTTGCCCTCAATGCTGCCATCGAAGCGGCGCGTGCAGGTGAACATGGTCGTGGATTTGCTGTAGTCGCCGACGAAGTACGCAAGCTCGCTGAACGAACGCAAAAAAGCCTCACCGAGATCAATGCTATTATCTCTGTCGTGATTCAGTCCATCTCGGATTCATCGGATATGATGAGTTCTAATTCTGAAAATATTGAGCGTCTCGCCGAAAAAAGTTCTGAAATTGATATGAAAATAGATTTAACGTCTAAAGTTTTGCGTAACAATATTGACACCAGTCGCCGAAGTGTTGAAGACTCTGAAATAATGGCAAATAAAATTAATGAGATCATTGCAAAGGTCTCTGAAATGTCAAACCTCTCACAAAAAAATCAAGACGACATCAAACAAATCTCCGGAATCACCGGAGAACTTTATGCTGCGGCAACGGATCTTAATGCTAAGCTTGGGCAGTTTAAAAGTTAACGCAGTATAATTCGCCACATTTTTAAAGGCGGATTAATACAGCATGCACGCACCTCGCGGATTTGGTAAGAACTATTTTTCTCTGACTGCCATCCAAGCGTATGCATCTGAAGTCCGCCTCATCCAAAACATTACCCGTATTGAACTGGTCGCTCCTGTTTGTCCTATCTATATCTATTCTGCTATTTCTCCTCCGGATAACGATTAATTTTTATCTCGTCATTCCCGCCTTCGCGGGAATGACGAACATCAAAACAAAAATTATTATAATCGTTAAGGATACCTATGTTTAAACACACTCTTTCCATCGTCGCTTGTGCGACACTTGTTACCTCATTAGGGGCTAAAGATTTAACACTTGATCCCATCGTCGTCAGTGCCGCTAAAACTGAACAATCGCTCAAAGAAACTACCGCTAATATCGATGTTATTACGGCTGAAGAGATAGAAGAACGCCACTATACCAGCGTTATTGAGGCGCTTAATACGCTTGCGGGTATCGATTTTACACAATCTGGTGGAATCGGGCAGCAATCATCTCTGTATGTTCGAGGCTTTTCCAATAAATATACGCTCGTACTAATCGACGGAATGCGCGCAAACGATCCAACCAACTTTGACGGCGCATTTCTCGATCAAATCACACTTAGCGATATTGAACGCATCGAAGTAATTAAAGGGGCTCAATCAGGTATTTGGGGGGCGGATGCTGATGCCGGTGTCATCAATATTATTACCAAAAAAGCACAGCCACATCATGTAACTGCCTATACCGAAACAGGAAGTTACGGTACTAAAAAATTTGGGGCCACCCTTTCTCATGTTATAAATAAAGGGGATATTAAAATTGGCTTTGATCGGCTTTTAACGAATGGGTTCTCAGCCGCTGAGCCGAAAAAATCTAATCCTCTTTATGGTTCACGCTTTGATAATTTGGGTTGGGAACGGGATCAATACAGCTCTACTACCGTACATGTCAAAGGAGGAATCAATTTTACCGATAATGACCGTATCGAACTAGCACACCGAAATATATCATCTCATGTAGAATTCGATAATACTGGAATAGACAATACGACCAATGCCAACAGCTTCAAACAACACTTTAACAAAGTTTCCTATACTCATACTGAGGCACACAATATACTTCAAGCGTATACCGAACGTTCCGATTTTGAACGAGACTATTATGGCGGATATAAAGGAAAAACAGATGAGACGGGACTCATTGATACGTTTAAATACACTGATTCAGGAACACTTGTAGCGGGTATCTTATGCCAAAAATTTAACGTTGATACGGTAGCCGGAAGTAGCATTAGCAAAAATTATACGGGACGTGCCCTTTTTGCCTCTAACACCAACCTTTTCAATAACAATTCAACCGTTATGACTGAAACTATCCGTTATGACGATTATTCCATTTTCGGCTCCAAAACAACAGCGAAAATAGGGGTAAAACAAAATATTAGTGACGCTACCGTAAGTGCTAATTATGGAACTGCCTACAAAGTACCAAATTTAGATGACATCTATTATCCATGGGGAAATTCAAACGAAAACCTAAAACCTGAAAACATCCGCAGCTTTGATATTACAGGGACTTACAAAAATTTAAGTTTGACTTATTTTTACAATACAATAAAAGATATGATCGCAATTAATGACTTATGGACACAAATGATCAATATCTCTGGAACATCTATTCTTCAAGGGTATGAAGCAAAAATCAAACAACCGATTGGAGATTCACTTATTGTTACCGGAGCCTATACTCGCCTACATGCAGTAGATGGTAGCGGAAAAGAGTTAGCCCGCAGACCACACGAAAGCATTAAAGCCTCTGTCGATTGGTATTCGTCGGATAAATTGCATTTTGGACTTAATAGCCAATATATCGGTACTCGATATGATACTGCGGCACAAACTGTCGAAACAGGAAATTATGCGGTCTTTGGTGGTGTTGTCAATTATACTATCAACAAAAATATTGATCTTTATGCTAAATTCGATAATATTTTTGATCGCTACTATCAAACGGTTGATGGCTATGCGACTGCCGGAAGAAGTTTATATGCAGGTCTAAAAGTAAATTATTAATGAAACTCCTTTTCCACCCCTACCTGCGCTATAAATTCGTCAACTCCCTCTTCACAGGGTTACTGGGTGGTGCGGCGTTTACCATTTATGGTTCACTCTCGCCCAGTACTTTTTCACTGGGGGGGATTGTTCTAGCCCTTGGACTTATGGTACTGGCATACGGCTACCATCGCCTTATGAAACTGGAGTATTTTTTCCGCTTTTCACTCTCCGCTGAACTTATCATGCTTTTTATGATTGGGTTTTTCATCCTTTTCCCCTCCCTTCAAACCACCTCTCTCATCATTTACAGCGCCTATCAGCTCTCATTTATATTGGGAGGCTATTTGGTTCGGGCAGAAACCCATTTTGCCCGTCATGCTCGGATTATGGGATGGATTGATGTGGTCAAACAACAAGGCTACCTCGCAGGGCTACTCCTCTCCTACGCTTTTTACAAATGGATTGATTATTATGGGATTAGCGATGCACATACCCAAGTCTATTACCTCCATTTCCCCCTTTTCTTTGTTGAAATGATGGTGATAGTCTTGTTAGTGAGAGGTTTTAGATCTAAATGACCTACAAAGAGCTGTTTGATTCCCCACCAAGAAAATACCCTTAAAAAAGAGTTTAATCGCAATTGGCGTATAACCATGGAAAAAGCACCCTGCGAATAGGGTAAAATAAACCATTACAATGGGAAGGGTGAAGATGCGCATCGTTTTAGTGTTTGTTGCATTGACATTTTACCTCTTCTCCAAGCCTCTACCTTTGATTTTTTTGGGGAATGAAAAAGTTTCCTCACGCGATCTCTACGATACACTAGGTCTTCATCTCCCCTATGCCCTCGAAGTATGGGGAGATCAACCTGTTATAGAGCCCGTCATTATCTCCCAGAGCATCACAGCATTAACTAGCTATTACCGCTCCAAAGGCTATTTTGGAACCAAAATCACCCCTACTGCTACCGATACCTCTATCACGTTTGGTATCCAAGAAAATGACCCTATTGTTGTTATCGATATTCAAATCAACAGTCCCCTTGACATCGGGCACGACATCGAGCTTCGTCCAAAGATGCTGTTTGACCAAGACAAATTTGCCAGCTCAAAAACAAAAATTAAAAAACGGTATCATGACGCGGGATATTGCAACGGTACGTTTAACTCCAAAGCATGGGTCGACATCGAAACCCATGAAGCCCATTTACTGTTTGAAGCCACCCCCAATGAGAAGTGTACCTTCGGTCCTATCATCGCCGAATCTACCCCCAATATTGATAGTGCACTCACCACCTCTATGCTCCGATTTGAAGAGGGGGATACCTACAGTCTTGAGGCTATACAACAAAGCTACGAAATCCTTTATGCCCAAGAAGCGATTGCGCGCGTCTCCATCAATGATACCGACCGCAATGGTAGTATCGTCCCCATTATGTTAGGGATTGAAGAGGTAGAGAAACCCATCCGTTTTAGTGCCGGTTTGGGAATCAGCAGCGATCAAGGGCTTGGGGGACAAATAGGGCTAAAACACCGCGATTTTTTTGGTAATCTCAAAACACTCTCTCTGGATGCAAAGTTTACAGAAATCAAAAAAACAGCCTCCAGCGTCCTCTCTGTTCCTCTGTATAATCACCTCTTCGGATACGGTGAAGTGGGGTATTCGGATGAACTGTTCAATGGATACCGATCCCAAAGTGTTTTTGAAAAACTAACCCTAAAACACCAAGACAAGCCTACCTCTTTCCTCATTTCCCTGCTATTCGATCAAGCCAAAACCTACGAAAGTACCAATATCTCAGCATTCCCAAATTCGAATCTTTTCATCCCCTCCCCTATGGCGGAGATTAACATTGACACTCGAGACAAACTCCTCGAACCCACCAGAGGAAACTGGATCAACGCCAAAGCCCAAGGCTCAGTTTACTCCGGTATCTCCGATGCCAGCTATTTTAAAACACTCCTTTCAGGAGCACACATAGAGAGTTTCGGTGAACACATCATCGCAGCACGGGTAAAATGGGGGGTATTGCGAACCTATGAGGGGCAAGTCCCCAGTGCGTACCGTTTTTATGCCGGAGGGATGAACTCCAACCGTGCCTACCGTTACCGTGAATTGGGACCTAAAGACCCAAATGGTGATCCTCTGGGCTTTAACTCCTTGCTTGAGGGATCGCTTGAGTATCGTTTCCCTCTCTATGATTCCTTTAGAGGGGTACTGTTCAGCGACCTTACGTACGGCTCTAACAATTACATACCAAATTACACTATCCCCTACTGGGGAGTAGGGGCCGGATTGCGCTACATCACCCCGATCGGACCTATTGCCATCGATGCCGGTGTTGATCCCAATGATTTTGCTCAATATGCTCTGCACTTTCGAATAGGGGAGCTATTTTAATGAAAATGACTCCAAAAAAGCCATATATAAAACGACTTTTGAGAGCCCTAAAACACCTTTTTGTAGCACTTCACGCACTTACGATTATGATGATATTGCTTGCATCTGCCCTCTTTTACATCGCCTTTCGCCCCGATGGGCTTGAATTGCTAAATACCACCATTTTAACCCCTCTGGGGATTCAATACACCTCTGCAGAAGGCTCACTCGCGGAAGGGGTAACGCTGCATCATCTCCACTCTGAAACCATCGATGCCAAAACCCTTACGCTCGATTACAATCTCACCGCTATTTTAAAAGGAAACCATGTTGTTGACTCAATTCGTATTGATGGGCTGCAAGTTCATTTGGATGATTTCATCAGCGATAATGATACCCCCAATCTTCCTCTGCCGATATTTACCCTCAAAGAGGTAACCTTAACCAATCTCCAACTCATCAGCGCCTACCCGATCGAGCTTGATATTCATGGAAAAAATGGCTCATTCGATGGGAAAAATCTTAATTTCAGAACCATTACAGCCTCTGTCAAAACCCGATACGCAAGTGGTGCACTGCAAGGAACACTCAAAAACAACGCTATCACCGGAAAGGGGATCGTCTATCCCAATGCCTCTCAGCTTGACCCCTATCTTGCCGATTTCGTAACGCTCCCTGCTTCACACTCCATCGATATTCTCGAACTCTCCGATTCCAAAGTACGATTATCGACCCATTTCGACACCCTCAATCCCAATTTTGACCCCAAAATGTCACTTAGTACCATAACCCTAGGGATGGATTACCGTTACAAGAACAATTATCTCGATTTTACCGCCCTCTATACCCTTATTCGAGACAAAAACCGGATGCAGACCGCCCAAAAACTTCGCTACACTCTCGATGGTATCACCACAACTACCTTTGAGGGGACACTCCTTGCCTCCGTACTTCCGCTCCCCTCCAAAACTCTCACAGGCAGTTTTCGTGATGACGCGGAAGGGGTTGCCGGTAAACTCTCTCTAGCAAAAACGTCTCTTCTCCTCCAAAGCGGTGATTATGAAGAGTTCAAATGGCAGTTAACGACCCTCCATGATACTCTCAATTTTCTCCCCATCCTCCCCGAAGCGCTGCAAAATTCTCCCCTCACAGCATCCGCGCAAGGCAATTATCATCGAAAGAGTAATACACTAAACGGTACTTTTAATGCCCATCACAACCACGCCGACATTAACGGAACGCTTCTCTTTCATGAAGATAAATTTCAACTAAATGGAAACATGCTCCTTCCTCCAAACGCCCAGACATGGCAAGCATGGAGTATGAAACCCCCGCCTAAGCTGGACTTTTCACTCACCTACAGCACTACGCAAACATACCTTTCTCTCAACGGAGAGGATTTTGCCCTCTCTTTGCAGCAACACAATGAGATACTGCAAGGTTCGGGTAACTATTTGGCAAGTTTTTTTGATATTACCGGCACCCAAAGCGATACAGCCAGTAATATTACTATCACCTCGCTCACCCCATCTCTAAACAAAACGCTCACCCTTATCCCCTCGATAACGCTCCCCGATACAGGCTATTATGATGCGGAGATACGCACCTCGACTCATATCATCTACGACACCTCGCTTCACCTTAATACGGATGTTGAAATACCGTGGTATGCGGCCGTTGTCGATTCCAAACATCAATACAGCGGAACCAACAGTACCCTCTCACTTAGCTATGATGCCAATCAAATTCTTATCGATAAGTACCGTCTTGACATTGCCAATCACCCCATCACGTCAGATCGTAAGTCCTATTTGCACATTGACCCATCCGGCAACCTCATCATCGATGAAATTTGGATATTCGATGCTCTGCACTTGGATGGTATTATCGATACACATACTTTTGCAACCGGGCTTAATCTCAAATCGGATAAATTTACCTACAACGGGCCCGAAGGGGACGCGCATGTTGCTCTTGATTTGCATTTCGCACGTGACAACAATGCCAGCCAAAAGCTCACGGGTAACGTCACCTTTCTCGATGGAAAAATTACTTATCTGCCATTACAGCAATTTAAGGTAATGGATGATGATGTTATTATTGTCCAAGACGTAAGCGCACCAAGTAAATCTGACTTGGCCATCGAGGTCAAAGTAGGCGCGCTCAAACCGCTTCGCTACCTCACCAAAGAGCTCGACATCTTCCTCATCCCAGACCTTACCCTTTGGAAAGATCCTCACAATACTATGCAAATACTGGGGATGATCACCTTCCCCAACGGCACCATCACTACCAGCGGTAAAAAATTCACTCTTCACCCCAGCTACCTCTATTTCGGAGGTGAAATCCCCCTTAATCCGTATCTCGATATAACGGTTAACCATGAAGTCGATTACAAAAAGATCCAAATGTACATTACACACCGACTTGATTCTCCTGTCTTTTTATTCAGTTCTGACCCTGTTATGAGCCAAAATGACATCATGAGCTATATCCTCTTTGGGGCATCCTCCAATGCCGCATTAAGCTCTAGCAGCGGAAGCAATGTCACTGCTCGCGCCGATGCGACCAATTTTATGCTCGGGGCAGGACTCAAAGGGCTCATCGGCGGAGCCACCAAACTTCAGATTGATACTATGAATATCCTCACCACCAAGGAGGGGGGGATGGGCTTTGAAGTGGGAGCGCGCCTCAACAAAGATTTCCGAGTGCTGTATAAAAACGATACGATTTCAAGTGTTTTGGTTCAATATACCGTCAATCGTTGGCTCCGGCTTGACGCTGATATTCATGAACTTGGTCAGGGGATAAATGCGATTTACATCAAAGATTTCCGTGATTTCCTCCCCCATAACCGTGTCCAAAAAGTAAAACCTTGATATTCATCAATCTTTTGCTTCGTACCAAGCGGTATACTTTTGGAAAAAGTGGAGTAATACAATGATTTTAGAATTTATGCGAGACGATCACCGAGCCTGCGACGCTCTCTATACCGATGCTGAAAATGCTCTTGCAAATAAAAATATCGATGAAGCAAAACGCCTTTACAATGAGTTTTACCGCGCTACCAATCACCATTTTAATATGGAAGAGCGTGCGCTTTTTACAACATTTGAAAAACGTACCGGGATGATGGGAGGTCCTACACAGATGATGCGTTATGAGCATCAACAGTTGCGGGCACAACTGGAATCCATGCTCAAAGCTTTAGAGACGGATCAATATGATGATTTCTTCGGCATTGGTGAGTCATTTATGATAATGCTGCAGCAACACAACATGAAAGAGGAACAAATGCTCTACCCTATGATCGACCAAACATTGGGAACAGACGGAGAGCTTATGGTTCAAACGCTCAAAGAGATGGCGCAGTGATAGAAATTGATGCGAGAGAGATGGAGCACCCCCTTCCTCTTGAAGTGACCGTTGAAGGATTTAGAAATCTTAAAGATTCAGAGGTAATTCACCTCATCCACAGACGTGAACCTCTCCCGCTGTTTGAAATTATTAGTAAAAATGGCGGCTTCTATCATTCCTACCAAAGCGATGACGAAGCATGGCATATTCTTATTACGCGTGATTGTCATATTAATCTGGAACACTTCCGTGTTTAGAAGAGGACTTTCGCTCGAACAAGCTCCTCCCATCAAGGCGGTTCTTCGCTTTTTTATCACCCTTCCTGTTTTCGGATTGATCTTAAGTTGTCTTATGATTTTTTTCCCCGCTGAGATTCTTACCCCGAGCCACCCCTTTTCACTCTCTGCCATTCATTTGCTCTTTTTAGGGATGGTCTCTATGGGGATGATTGGTGCCCTTTTTCAAATGCAAAGTGTTTTGGGCGGAGCTCCCATCCCGCAACCGCTTGGAAATTCTCTTATTATTCATACACTTTTTACTCTGGGAACGCTTGCTTTAGTCAGTGCTTTTATGTTTGGAATAAGAGAACTGTTTGTCGTCACCAGTGTTTTTTTAGGCAGCGCTATCGTTTATTTTGCCCAAATCCTTTTGCCATTGCTCTTTGGAAAAATAACACACGATACCCTCAAGGGGATGCGAGTGGCGATTTTTTCCCTCTTTATTACCGCCATACTGGGAATTATCATGGCGAGCTCCTACGCATCGCAAAGCTTTAGCGACCATCACGCCATGATTAGAACATCGCACTACTCTATGGCTCTTATAGGCTGGATTTCGATGCTCATCATGTATGTTGCTTTTCAAGTGGTCGAGATGTTTTATGTCACCATCCCCTATAGCGATTGGTGCAAACACAATATCAAAAAAATTCTGGTCATAGCCCTCTCTCTAAAAATAATTTGGCTTTTTACAGCGCTCCCCTTTGAGTGGTTCTTTGACATGATTATCGTATCTCTATTGGTCGGCTTTATGGTCACAACAACCAAGCGTCTCTATACGCGTAAGCGCCGTGTTAGTGATGCAAGTGTTTGGTTTTGGTTTGCAGGAATGGGACTGCTTGGCATTTCTCTTGGGACTTACTGCGGCTCTCTCATATTTGGATATGCTCCATTGGAAAGCATGAGCCTTATGACGTTTGGCTTATTTGCCCTCTCTGTCATTTTAGGGATGATGGGAAAAATCATCCCTTTTTTAGTGTGGTTTCATCTCAATGCCTCAGGCTTCATGGAAACACCCGTTATGTCCAACATTATCCCTCAAAAAAGACTAAAAATAACGTTTTGGCTTTTTGTCTCAACCGCATTTTTTACTCTGATCTCACCTCTTTATCCAACGCTATTGTCCCTTGCAGGAGCGAGCGGCATGGTGACATTCGGCATTCTCTTTTTTAATATTCTCACCGCCTTCAAGCTCTATTATCACATCTCTAAAAATGGGACAAAATTTCGATTTAACGGTTAATTTTGACCCATAATTTTTTGTTTTTCGGCTTCAAACTCGGTTTCATTAAGGACACCGTTGTCATAAAGTTGTTTTATCCGCTCTAACGCATCATATTTTTGATTTAAATTTGTCGTATTTTCAGGGATTTTCATCGATTTTCCGAGAATAACATACAAAATAAATCCGAGAAACGGAATAAAAAATACCAGTAAAAACCATACAATTTTGATGGCAACGTCATTAAACCTGGAGCTTATAATATCCACCAATGCCCATATCCACAGTGCAAAAATGGAAATACAAAATAACAACCCAAGCACCCCAAACATCATCATCGAATTTTCCATTTTTAATCCCTTTTGTTTATGCAAATAGGGGTTATTGTAGCACAGATTTAAAAACACATTCCACCAAAACAATTTAGGCTTAAGTGAGAATTTTAGGATGAAATTGTATAGTTTCATCCTTCCAACAATGGACAGCTGGCCGAGTGGTCGAAGGCGCACGCCTGGAACGCGTGTATAGGGCAACCTATCTAGGGTTCGAATCCCTAGCTGTCCGCCATATCTCCCTAAAAATACCCATTTTTAAATCCAAAAAAAGTCCTCAAATACCATGAAACAGAAAATCAAAGCCAAAGCTCAACAACTCGCTCAAAACCCTGCAACCAAAAAAGCACTTCTCTCCATGAAGCCCGAAAAATCGCCGTGGGGGTTCTTGGGAATTATTCTTTTTTTCATCGCACCTGAAATCATTGCCTTCATTTGGGGAGTACCCATCACATCCTATGCTAAAACCGAGCTGCTGTTAGCTACCTCTGCCGTTGAGCAGCAATACTATAAACTGCTGGTAATGCTTTTTGAAGAGGGTGGCAGTTGGATCAATCTTGGAATCGGGATGGCATTACTCATCTGGCTTTTTTTCTGATGGGCATACAATAAGCTATCAAGGGATGGTATTATAATAAATTCTTTTCAATCAAATCATATGCAATATCCGAATATGGGAAGGAATAATGAGATTAGGATTGACTAGCAACGCAGTACTCCAAACACCTGCATCAACCGTTGTGGGAGCAGTAACACTGACTTGATTATAGCTTTAGATAATGCTTGGAGCATACCGGCTAAAACAATATCAAAAGCTCCGTATGTTATTTTATTCAAAGCGAAATCCATCTTGATACTTTCTTTATACCTCTTTGCCTTATCCTGAGACCAAACTGATACAATAACATCTATAATATGTCATAAAATCTGAATTTAAAAAGGAAGATAATGACATTTCAAGAGCGTATTAAAAGTGAGATGATGGTGATTAAATCACTGGGTGTAGTATATGGAGATATTGGAACCAGTCCCATCTATACCTTTGCTGTTATCTTACTTCTTGTACAGCCTACCAAAGAAACAATTTTTCAGATTCTTTCCATGATTATTTGGACACTTACGATGCTTGTCACGGTTCAGTATGCATGGTTGGCAACCAGCCTCTCTAAGCGGGGCGAGGGGGGGACGGTTGTGCTGGTACAGCTGCTGCTCCCATATCTCAAAGGAGCGCGTTTAGCTGGTATTGTTACTGCGCTTGGATTTGTCGGAATCTCGCTGATGATCGGGGACGGTGTTATTACCCCTGCAATCAGTATTCTGAGTGCCGTAGAAGGGATTATGCTGATTCCGGGATACGAAGAGACTCCCAAGCTGACGCTTCTTATCATTGCCGCAGGAGTTGCGTTTGCACTGTTTGCCGTTCAGAAAAAAGGGATTGAAAAAGTTGCCAGTGCCTTTGGCCCCATCATGGTACTATGGTTTTTCGCCATTGGGATTGTGGGGGGATATTTTATACTACAAAACCCGGAAGTTCTTCGAGCTATTTCACCGTTTTATGCGCTTGAGTTTATTGTTGAACACCCTTTTATCGCTTTTGTTATTTTGGCCGATGTATTGCTGTGTGCAACTGGGGGTGAAGCGTTATACGCTGATATGGGGCATTTGGGACGTCTGCCGATTCTTAAAGGATGGCTTTTTGCTTCAGCGGCATTAATATTATGTTATTACGGGCAAGGTGCATTTCTTCTCTCACATCCCGACGCACTAAAAAGCCCGTTTTTTGAAATGTTTCATACGCTTGTCCCCTCATTGTATGTTCCGTTGCTGCTATTAGCTGTAATGGCAACGGTTATTGCCTCACAGGCAATGATCAGCGGTATATTTTCAGTTTTGTATCAAGCGATGACCACGCGAATTTTTCCTCATTTTAATGTGAACTACACCTCAAGCGAACTACGAAGTCAGATCTATGTCGGCTCGGTCAACTGGTTTTTATTTGTATGTGTCATTGCAATGCTGTTTATCTTCGGAGAATCAGGTAAACTGGCAGCGGCATACGGTCTTTCAGTTGCGGGAGCGATGAGTATTACGGGTATTTTAATGAGTATGATTTTTATGTATAAAAAAAGCTACTTTAAAATGAGCATAGCCATCGTTACCGGTCTTATGAGTACGATCTTTTTTATCTCCAGCTGGATGAAGATTCCTCATGGCGGTTATTGGTCGCTTATCATTGCATCTGTTCCACTATTTATTGTCATTCTCTATACACAGGGGCAAAAGCGTCTTTATGCTTCTTTAGTGCCTGTAGATAAAGATGTTTTTTTAGCCGAATATTCCAAGCAGTACAGACTCGGACAGCACGTAGACGGAACGGCTCTTTTCTTTGCCCGTAATGCCGATGCGATTCCTGCTTACATCGCCAAAACAATGTTTCAAAATGGAATCATTTACGATTACAATATTATCGTTATTATCAAAACATCGTATGAACCTCATGGGATAAACAGTCAACTGACTCCTTTGGGTGAGGCGCTTGATCTTTTGATCATACGTCCTGGGTATATGGAAAAGCTTAATGTTGAGAAGTTATTACGGGAAAGAAATATTAATGAGCGAACTATTTTTTATGGAGATGAGGAGATTGTATCGGATAATATTTTTTGGAAAATTTATTCATTAATTAAAGATTTGTCACCAAATTTCGTCAGCTTTTACAATTTCCCGCATGAAAAACTGATCGGCGTTGCCCGTCGTGCAGAGATTTGAGATATAATTTATGATTATGAAAAACAGATTTCCTCTGAGTGAAGGGTTTACGGTTGTTTTGCTCGTCTCAGTGTTGGGGTTATGGCAATTTCAGCGACTTGAACTGCTCAATATTGCGATGCTCTATTTGATTCCTGTGATTCTGAGTGCATTACGGCACGGCAGAATGATGACATTGTTTGTCTCTATCATTGCGGTGTTAGCTTTGGATATTTTATTTGTTCATCCTCGCTTTACTTTCGCCGTATCGGATAGCCGTTATTTTCTCAGTTTTGCCATTATGATCGCTGTTGGTCAGTTAATCGCTTATTTGGTAGAAAAAGCGGCACATGCCAAAGAGCTTGAAACGTCTGAGCGGCTGCAAGAGACACTTCTTGGATCATTGTCTCATGAACTCAGAACACCTCTTGCCGCAATTATGGGGGCATCTTCAGGATTATTGACCCAAGAGTTGAATCTAAACAGTGAGCAAAAGCAAGAACTGTATCAGACTATCGATTCGGGTGCACAACGGATGCGTCGTTTGATTGATAATCTGCTTGATACCGCACGCCTTCAAAGCGGAGTGCTTAAGATCAAGGATCAGGAGTGTGATATTCCGGAGTTATTGGGAAGTGCATTGGCCAAAGCGGAGCACACTATTACAGCAACGTTAATGATTGATAAAGATGTCCCACAGATACGCGGGGATACGGTTTTGATTGAACTGGCTCTTTTTAATCTTCTCGATAATGCCTTTAAATATGGCAATACAGTCAATGTAGCGGTGAGTCGTGAAGCTTTTGGCATAATGATCCGTATTTGTAATACAGGATCGATCCCGCCTGCGCATGAAGCGTCTATGGCATGGAGAGCTTTTTCGAGGTTAAGCAATGTACGAGGAGAAGAGGGAATCGGATTGGGACTTTATGTGGCATATAAAATTGCTAAAATGCACGGTGGAGAAGTAGAAACAATGAGTGACGGGATACAATTTTGTGCGACAATGAAACTACCGGAACGGGGTGAAGGATGAATGAGACGATTTTAGTTATCGACGATGATACTGCCATCCGTAAACTTCTCGAAGTGGCTCTGAGTGCTGCCGGGTATCATCCTGTTTGCAGTGCAACGGGCAAAGAAGGGCTGACCCGTGCCGCGATTGATGCTCCGGTATTGGTATTGCTCGATTTGGGATTGCCTGATATGGACGGTAAAGAATTTTTGAGCCGTTTTCGAGAATGGAGCCAATCTCCGGTCATCGTCCTCTCTGCCCGCTCCGGGGAGAGTGAAAAAATAGCCGCGCTAGAGGGGGGATGCGATGATTATCTTACCAAACCATTTGGTACAGGTGAACTGCTTGCCCGAATCAAAGCCGCGCTTCGTCGGCGCAGTATCGGTATGAGTGACGCTTCTTCCGGCTTACGTAGCGATAACCTCTCATTGGATATTGCTTCACATACGGTGATGCTTGATAACGAAGAGTTAAAACTCACCCCAAAAGAGTTTGAATTGCTAAAAATATTGATGCAAAACAGTGGCAAAGTTCTCACCCATGCATGGCTTCTCAAAGAGATTTGGGGAGCAGGATACCAAAATGAGACCCACTATCTACGGGTTTTTATCAACCAGCTGCGTCAAAAGATTGAAATAGATACGGCTCGCCCTAAGCGGATTATCACTGAAACTGGGATCGGTTATCGGTTTGTCGGCTAAAATCAACGATCAAATTTTTAAATAATACGAAGATTTTATTATTTTTTCACACTATATTCACAGAGGTATTTGTATACTTTCTAATATATTCATATAAAAAAAGGATCTGGATGTTTACAATTGCTAAATTATTGACGGCTTTACTCTTAGTAGGCTCTATTGCGCTGGCTGGTAATGTACCAACAATACATCAAGTTTACCAAACAGCACAGGCCGGTCGCTTAGATGATGCTCATCGGATGGTTGAACAAGTTTTAAAGGCTCATCCAGAGAGTGCTAAAGCACATTATGTGGATGCTGAAATATTGGTACGTCAAGGAAATTTGGCTAATGCCAAAAGTGAACTTGCAACGGCTGAAAAGCTTGCCCCCGGTTTGCCATTTGCAAAACCGAATGCTGTGGAAAATATCAAACAGCGTATTTCTGAAAATAATCAAAATGAAATAATCAATACTATAGCCTCTGAAACTACTCATTCAAATAAGAAACCATTTCCATGGATGATGTTAATTATCGGAGTTGGCGCTATTGTATTGATCGTATTGGTATTTAAATCATTGTTCTCACGTAAAACAGATACTTATCCCGCTCAAGGCAATAGTGGTTATGGCGCATCTTCTGCTCAAAGGTATCCAAACACCAACGCTCCATTTAATCCATCCGGTTTTGGTGGCGGTCAGGGGTATCCTGCACAAAACAGTGGGGGTATTGGCAGCAATATTGCATCCGGTTTAGCAACAGGAGCCGCAGCCGGTGTCGGAATAGTAGCCGGTGAAGCCCTGATGCACCATTTCATGGATGACTCAAACTCTGGAAGGAGTAACGAAAATGTTGATAATTCATCATTCGCGAACAATAATGTTCAGCCATCAAACACGATGGATGACCAAGATTTTGGGGTAACGGATAGCTCATCTTGGGATAATGACAGTTTTGGTGATTCTAGCGATGATACATGGTAAGATACCTTATTCATTAAAGTCATTTTATCGAGGTTAGTATAATAGATCGTATTCGAAACGCCATTTTTGTTTTCTTTATCCTAACCTATATTCTCTTTGAGGAATTGATTTGGAAAACGGCGGTAGTGCCGGTAATACACTATATATCAGCTTTTCATCTCTACAGAAAATTTTTGGCGTATATTCAGCTGCGTGCAGGACGCTTCACCGTCTTGATACTTTTTATTGTACCCTTTCTTATCGGTGAAATGATTGGTATCCTGTCAGGTATTCTTGCAGCTAATCTTTATTTTATGAGTGCCGTACTGCTATATGCCTGTAAAATTCCTCTTATCGTTATCGCGCTCGCTATTCTCCAAAATGGAAAGGAAAAACTTCTTTCCTTCGCATGGTTCGCACTATGCTATTCATGGATTATTCGACAATTAGAAAAGCTCCACACCAGTGCCCTCTATTTACAAACCGCTCAGGTCATTAGCCACATTCGAAAACGTATTGCAAGCCGTTCAGGTCAAACTCGAATAAGAATTGCCCATTACTATCAAACTATCCAAAAAAGATTTAGGAAAAAATGAAAATCCGTATGAGACCAAATATCGTTTGCTCATTTTAATTCAGTCTGTCCCCGTTTTTCTCGTTTTTTTAGCCTCATTTTTTTAATAGACTTCTTGCATACACTATTGAATTTTCATGCTTAGGAATTCCTATTCACTAACATTCTTAACCGTTGCTGAAATATGATTATAGTTCATATTATTTTTGTAATATTTTATTCTTATGAGTTAGTATCTTAGTAGAGTTTTACGATTTAGAAGGATAGATTATGAAACATGTACTTATTGAATTGCCTTATGAGCAATCCTCATTGGCTCCTTACATTTCTGCTGAAACAGTCTCATACCATTACGGTAAACACCACGCTGGATATGTAAATAAACTCAACTCGCTTATTGAAGGAACTGAATATAAAGACAAGCCGTTAGACTATATTGTCAAATATGCAGACAATGCTATTTTCAATAATGCCGCACAAGTTTATAACCATGATTTTTACTGGAAAGGTCTGAATAATACAGTGACTGCTCCCTCCGTAGAACTATTAAATTTGATTGAGCGTAACTTTGAGTCAATGAAAATGTTTGAAGAGACTTTTTTAGCTTCTGCCGCAGGTTTTTTTGGTTCAGGCTGGATTTGGTTAGTTATTACCAATCAAGGCAAACTTGAGATTAAATTGACTTCAAATGCCGATACACCAATACGGCATGGTGATACTCCATTATTAGCTTGTGATGTGTGGGAACATGCTTATTACATCGATTATCGGAATAGTCGTCCGAATTATCTTTCAAATTGGTGGAAACTAATTAATTGGAATTTTGTTTCGGATAATCTTTCATCTTTTATGAATGATCCGATTACTGGATATAGCCAACCATGTAATGATATCAATCAAGTGTGTGAGTACGTTGATTATATGCAAAATAATGAACGTACTCCATCTTAATTTTGTAGATATTAACTCAACTTTCATTACGCCTAATTTTATGAGTACTCTTGAAATAAATAGTACTATCCCAATGCTGTCTCAGGAAGTTTCTCATCTTATTTCTAAGATTGCAGAAAAAGAGATGGACTTTTTTGCAGATGACGGCATTGAAGTTCTTCACGATTTTCGGGTTAATATTCGAAAGCTGCGGACATGGTTGCAGATATTTGAGATGGCAGGCTATCCCGTCAAAAAACTTCAAAAACACTCGCTTCATTGCCATTTAATCGGAAATGAACTGAGGAACTTTGATATTCTGCTTCATTGGATGAAAAAAAATCTCTCTTTAGTATCCAAAAAGTGTCTTAATACCGTTAACCTTAAAAGAAAAAAACTAAAAAAAGCCTTTATCAAAGAGCTCATCACTGAAAATGCTATTTCAAAACTTCGAATTTTTGGACGTAATTTTCTATCTCATAATGTACTAATGACTAAAAGTGATTTTCAGCCCTCTATAGAACAATATATTCACAAGAAGAAGCAAAAATTTCATCAAATTCTTCCTCATGCAGCAGATGATTTAGAACAGCTTCACGAAATACGTAAAATTCTCAAGAAAATACGCTATTCTCTTTATTTGATGCCAATTATCGATGTAGATAAAATTGAGACAATGAAAGAGCTTCAAGATATTCTAGGCTATATCAATGATCGTCGTGTATGGATTGATATTCTTCACTCGAAGCTTAAAAAAGTTGAAGGGGTTTCTGCGCTTGAAACTATTTTTAGAGAAGAGATTAATGGTAAAATAAGTGAATTCAGAGCTTATATTACAAATAAAAATGGAGATTGGTGGACCCTAGCGGGATCGAACCGCTGACCTCGTCGCTGCCAGCGACGCGCTCTCCCAGCTGAGCTAAGGGCCCAAAAGAGTTCTTTTGGATGGGAATGCAATTATAGACACTCCCTCCTTAATATTTGTTTGAGATATGGTTTAAAGTTTTGAATACAAATGTCGATATACTATTTCATAATTATCACCGAAAAGGTATGCAAACGATGAAAAAATTAGCGTTTTTAATGATAATGGGAATAGCGAGTTTCGTATGGGGCTCCCAAGAAGTAACTGTGCAGGTTATCAATGCCGTATATGAGAAATCTGTAACCCATGCGTTTGATGCGAAACTAAAGAAGAGTGGACTTGAGGTTCATAAAAAGATTGAAAACGGTCGGTACATCGTAACCCTTGGAACCTATCATGACGAAAAAAGTGCCGAGCAAGCTCTCAGAAAAGCACGTCTTGTAGTAACCAAAGATGCCTTTATCCGTCCAGTAAACCGCGATCAGGTTGCACATATCAATGTTACGCAGCCCATCGCACACATAGAAGCAGAACAGAAAGCAGTTATCGCGGTTGTTGAAGCACCTAAACATGAGACGCCCATTGCTCCTCTCGTAATTCAAGAGGTCAAACAGCCCGAATCTATTGCAATAGCACTCACGGAATGCGACAAAAAAGAGATGCGAAAAGATGCATTCGCTGAAGCAATTCAATATTACAAAACATCACCTTACCATCGGTTTGAGCCTGTCGTATTACGTCAATAACTTTTAGCGTTAGCGCTTTATGTCATAAAGGCAATCAAGCGTGAGGCGGTGTGTCTTTTTGGCTTCTAAATGCAGTGAGTCGAGTAGCTCTGTTGGATTTTCTCCATTCACAGGATAGCAAACTGCCGCTGAGGGGACAGTGTAAGCGAATACCTCATCAAACATACGTTTAACGATCCCCGTACCATAGCGATCGGTATACGGCATAACAAAAAAGTAATACTGCTCATAATGGACAATCGAATCCGATGTTCGAAGCAAGCTGAGAAGATTACTCTCAACCACGCTTTGTTCAATCCCCGTAAAATCACAAAACAGTATGGTAAAACTCTCTGATCTGTTTTCATCTAATCTGCTTGCAATCCCAATATTGAGATCAATTAATGCCGTAAAATTAGTAAACGAAAAAGCAACCCCAGCCATAGCCCACATCCTCTTTTTAAATTATCTTAAAAGAGTATAGCACAAAGAGTCAACCACCTCAACCGTATTTAAAAATTCTAAGAGTACACTATTTAAATATATGGTTTTTTTGAATTTATAAAAAGAAGGTCTCAATGCAAGCAGTACGAATATTGGCAGTTGACGATCAAGAGTTTAATTTAGATCTCATTGAATTAGCATTTATGGAATTTGAATATGTTCAGGTAGTTCGTGCCGTAAATGGAAAAGATGCATTGACTATATTAGAAAAAGATTCTAGCTTTCACGTTATATTACTCGATCTTGCAATGCCGATTTTGAATGGATTTGAAACACTGAAAATACTTAAAACTCATCCGATTTGGAAACAGATCCCTACCATTATCGTTACTGCCAATAAAGAAGAAAAGATTCGTGCTCTTGAGATTGGAGGGGATGATTTTATCAGCAAGCCCTATGACGTTGAAGAGTTAAAGCTACGAACCTTTAACTATGCCAAAATCAAAGATTATCAAGACAATTTGGATCTAAAAGTTCAAGAAAAAACTGCCCAATTGCAAGAAGCTTTATCATTAGCAAAAAAGACTGAATATGAAATTTCAGCACGATTAGGGAAGGCTTCCGAATATCGTGATTTAGAAACGGGGATGCATATCAAACGAATGAGCCATTATTCTGCCAAACTGGCGGAATTAGCAGGATTAAGCCCTGAAGAGGTCGAATTGGTGCTGTATGCTTCTCCTCTCCATGATATTGGGAAAGTGGGTATACCTGATCAGATTTTGCTAAAACCGGGGAAGTTTACCACTGAAGAGTTTGAAATCATGAAGCTTCACGCGGTACTCGGAGGTAAAATGCTCGAGACAGATGGGTATTATCCTGTCCTTGACGCAGGGAGGATCATTGCACTGCAGCACCATGAAAAAATGGATGGAACAGGTTATCCGGTAGGGCTTAAGGGTGAAAATATCCATATTTATGCACGAATCATCTCCATTGCCGATGTATTTGATGCTCTAAGTTCTGAGCGGGTATATAAAAAAGCGTTTAGTGTCAAAAAAACTCTTGAAATTATGCAAGAGGGATCAGGAACTCACTTTGACTCTGTCTTGCTTGATTTGCTAATTAATCATTTAGATCAGTTTTTGACTATTAAAGAGTTATTTCCGGATGAGGAAGAGACACCATCAATCATGAATTTGATTGACCAATTACAATAAAGGAAAAATGCAATGCGAATTTTAATTGCTGAGGATGAAGAATACAACCAAATGGTAGTTCAAGCGATGGTCGAAATTCTCTACCCTCAGGTGAGCATGGAAATGGTTGGGAATGGTTTTGACGCGCTGGAAAAACTTAAATGCGAATGTTTTGATTTGTTGCTATCTGATGTTGATATGCCCATTATAAACGGGTATGAGCTAGTAAATGAGATTAAAAAAATGGGACTTACTCTCCCGCTGATATGTGTCACAGCATTTGCAATTAGCGGTGATAAAGAGAAGCTTTTAATGCATGGTTTTGATGACTATATCTCTAAGCCCATTGATATGGATGCAATGAAAATAGTTCTGGATCGGTATATTCCATGATGCGAAAATCATTTAGTTCTTCTTCCTTAATTACATTATTTTCACTTGATGACAATCACCTTATGCAACGTGAAAAGGTTGGAACTTATATTCATTCCTTTGGTACACTTATTGCGGATCGGATGTATAACCATTATTTGCTCAAAGATCCAACTTATCGAAACATCCTCTCTTCTACCGAGATCCCGCGCCTTATTCGGATGTTTGGAGAATATTTCAGTTCTCTTTTTATCCATCCTTTTGATGAACGTCTTGTTGAGCGGACCCGTCAAATATCTGAAATTCATATGGCCATTGGACTTGAACCGATCCATATCTCAAGAGGATTCGATATTCTCAACGAAATAATTGTTGATTTGGCAAAGGTCAATACACAAGTTCGTGAAGATTTGACCATTATCCTTAAAATACTTCGTATCAGTGAATCCATTATGCATCAGAGTTATCGTGAGCGTGAGTTAAAACACCACGATGAGCTCAAAAAAGAAAATGAAATTCTTAATCTTTTTGATAAACTTTATGCCGCACTTACCATTCACAAACAAAGTCAGCAAAAGCTAACACGCTATTGGTTAAATAAAAAGATAAAAAAAGATACTGCCAGCGAAGAAAAAGAACATTTTAACAACGAAGAATCCTGTCCTTTTACCCACACACTCAATGAGTTTTCAACAAAAAATGAGCTGCTTCAGGGATTTGGAATCACTCTTAGTGAAATCAAAGCACTGCATTACAACTATCACGAAAAAGTAGAGGCTCTTTTGATAATGCCTCAGGGAGAAGGAGAAGAGCTCTATAATGATATTCTCATCATTTCCAAAACACTTTATGGAATTATCGATAAACCTCTACAGGATATATCAGCAACCTCTTACATGGGGGTTCACTCAGGGATAGAATTTTTGCAAGCATGTTCACATTCAATTTATGATAGTGGCAGTGTATACAATCCCGAAGAATTTGTGGGCGGATTAAGAGAGAAGCTTTATGCTCAGATGGAACAAACTCTCGGATGGTGCATAGAGGGGATGTATGTCGGTGAAGGAGAAATCTCAGGTAACGATGAATATGATGTTTATGGAAAAATTATTTTAAATGAAAGACGAATTAATATAGGCGTTGCTATCAAAGAGATTCCCAATAAAACCTATATGGTTGAAATTATTCGGATTTTGTTTGAAATAATGCGTCAAAATTTTCAAAATAGAGAACGTGAGCACACTCTTATTCGCCTTGTCGATGAAGCAGAACGTGCCAATACTGCCAAAGATATGTTTTTAGCCAATATGAGTCATGAATTACGTACGCCACTCAATGCAATTATCGGATTTTCACAAATTCTGATGATGAACAAAACTCTCCCCGAGAACTTAGCTCCGTATATCCAAAAAATCGGAATTGCAGGGAATAATCTTCTGACATTGGTTAATACGATTTTAGACTTTGCCAAGCTTGAAGCCGGAAAACTCTCTTTTAAGCCTGAGATTAATCTTATCTCCAATGTTATCCATGATGTGGCAACCATTATCGAACCAATGGCTCAGAAAAAATCAATTGCTTTTCATTATCCTGAGCTTATATCGCTTGGACTCTATCTTGATAAAGGACTAATCGTTCAAGTATTGCTTAATTTGCTAAGCAATGCCATAAAATTTACCCCTGAGGGAGGGAAGATTGCTTTAACCATTGATTACGATGAATCAATACGCTCCTACAAAATTGGTATCCATGATAACGGTATCGGTATTGACAAGAGTGATATTTCTACCTTGTTCGATCCTTTTACTCAAGTCGAAAATCCATTCCAAAAAAGTGCAAAAGGGACAGGGCTAGGGCTTGCCATTTCAAAACGTATTATCGAAGATTTACACGGCGGACGCATTTGGGTTGAGAGTGCTGTAGGTCTAGGGTCTACCTTTTATTTCACAATACCAGTATCATCCTCTCAATGTACACTTGAACGCTATGTTTCCTCTAATCCTAATGCCTCACGCGCATTGGTAGTCGAAGATGCAGTTGAATACCAGCAAGTGCTGATCGACCGTTTGAACAATAATTTTCATCTTACTGTAACCAACTCGGTCAATAAGGCTAAAGAACTTCTTGAGAAAGAAAAATTTGATTTTATCATTTTAGATTTTTTCCTCGTGGATGGGATCAGTTCTGAAGTATTGCAGTTTATGGATCTTAACAATATCACAACTCCTTCTATTATCATATCTGCCGAAGATGACAGTAAACTTATTGCCCATTTTCCTGATGCACAAAACGTTGAGGGAATTTTCAACAAATCTCATATTAATGAAATATGTAACTTTCTCACATTTCAAATCAAAAATAAAGGTTGATAATGTTTGAAGAGATCAAAAGTTTTCCCCCGCTCCCAGAGTCAATAGCGGCGATCCAAGATCTATGTATGATGAGAGATGTCAACATCAGTGCTCTTACAAATATAATTGAAAATGATCCGATGCTCAGCGCCAATATCTTAAAATCAGTCAACTCGCCCTTATATGGAATGAGTAAAGAGGTCTCCTCGATTCATCAAGCCGTTATCCTTTTTGGGGTTTCCATGATACGAGGTTTTGCCGCCGCCAATGCAATCAAAAAAACACTTCCTCTGGATCTTTCACCCTACAACACAACTATTGAAAAACTTACCGAAGTATCCACATTGCAATTGGCTTTGTTGCGGGAATGGTACGGTATTGTCGATAAAGAACGGCTTCCTTCACTTCTTTGTACTACATTTTTGATGGAACTTGGAAAACTCGTTATTGCTCAAAAAGTGATTAAATCAGGGAAAAAAGAGGCTTTTTTAACTCAACTCAGAGAGGGAAAAGCATTAAGTGATATTGAAAAAAGCGACATAGGGTATGAAAGCTATGAGATTGCCAGTATGATGTTTGAACAGTGGAATTTTGAATCTTCTCTTGTCGAAACACTACGGAGCATTCACAATCCTAATCATGGTGAAAATGGAGAAATACTAAATGTTATTTCATGCGCTATCACTATTCACGATGCTTTAACTAAAAAATCTCTTGAAAATGCCTTTCACGCGATTGAGATTTTTGGGCTTGATAAAGCAGCCTTCGAGAAGGCCGTTGAAACCGTTAAAACAAATATGGAAAGATAAAAAAGGACAAGCAATGACAAGCGAACAAATTAAATGGAGTGAACAAAAAGGATGGGATCCGGTTGATACATCTCTCTCGTCAAGCAGAGATTTAGTATTGGTGTTTTTCGATCATCCTAAATGCTTGACGCACGAATGGTATCAAAAGCTAAGTGCTATTTATCCCAACGCAGTTATTGCCGGGGCAAGCAGTTCAGGGTCTGTTTTGGATACCACCATCAGTGATCACAATGCAGTGGCTACAGCCATTACATTTAAACATTCTAGCGTACGCTGTGCGTTTAAAACCATAACCGACTTTACCAACATGGAGGAGCTTGGCAGTTCTTTAGGGAAAGAACTGATTACGGATGCTTTGCGTCATGTATTTATTCTCTCTGATGGGTTATCCGTAAACGGAAGTGAATTGGCACGCGGAATTTCAAATGTATTACCGGATGGAGTGAGTATTACCGGAGGTATGGCAGGGGATGGAACGCGGTTCGAGACTACCTATGTGATCGCTCAGGGGAAAGCACAGACTGGAATGGTTGCGGCAATTGGCATATACGGAGAGACTCTTCGTGCTAGAAGCGGATGTTCTGCCGGATGGGAAGAATTTGGGGCTGAACGTCGTATCACCCATTCTGAGGGCAACGTTCTGTATACAATAAATGACAAACCTGCACTAGAGCTTTACAAACGGTACCTTGGAGAGTTTGTAGCTGATTTACCTGGAAGCGGATTACGTTTTCCAATGAGTGTCCGCAGCAATGCTGAGTCAACACCTCTGATTCGAACCCTTCTTGCTATCGATGAAGAAAAACAGAGTTTGACCTTTGCGGGTGATATTCCAAATGGCGGATTGTGCCGATTAATGAAAACAAATATGGATAGCCTTATCGAACATGCAGGATTGGCGGCAGAAGCATCCAAAATCGATCATAATGAAGAATTTCTTGTATTATTGGTAAGCTGCGTAGGAAGACGTTTGGTATTAGGACAATTATGTGAAGAAGAGCTTGAAATTATTCGTGAAATACTCGGGGAAAAAGCAATAATAACCGGGTTTTACTCCTATGGTGAGTTATCAGAAGTAGGTGAATCACGCTGTACACTTCACAATCAAACCATGACACTGGTGAGTATTTACGAATAAAGGATGGCTATGGATGCTCCAAATTATCACCGTCTTCTGAGCCGTCAAATACGACGTTTTCTCCCTTACGAACGAATAGAAGGGCTAGAGCCTTTTTTGCAAAGTATCAGTGATTTTTACAAAAGTGCTGAACAAGAACGCAAACTGCTGGAGAACACCCTGGATGTGAGTTCAAAAGAACTCGAAGAAGCCAATCACAGCCTCAAACAGCAACATGAAGAGATGCACAATTCCATCCTTAATGCTCTTAATATTGGGCTTTTTGCAATTGATAACGAGGGACAAATTATTTTTGCCAATGAAAGTGCTCACTATCTCTTTGGATTAAGCCATCAAAAGCTTGTAGGATGTAACATCACTCAATTCATTCACGACCAAGATATTTCCGATATTATCGAATACGGAGTAGGTTTTGGACGGAGGGAGGGGGAATCTGAACTTTTTGATATACATGAGACCCGTATCCCCATCCGCTACTTTGCCTATCCTATTTTTCATGAGTCTCTTCCCAAAGGGACGGTCTTTTCACTAACCGATATTTCACTCGATCAAAAACGCGAAGAGCTGATCGATCTTCAGCAATTAGCCCTTGAATCAACCGCGACTATGATGCTTATTGCCGATAATGAAGGAAACATTCAATACGCTAACAAAGAGTTTGTCCTGGTTAGTGGATACGAATCCGAAGAGCTAATCGGAGAGGATTCTCGCTATATTATCAATAATACGATAAATGACCCTGAAATGGTCAAAACATGCTGGGAACATGTCAAAAGTGGCAAAGTATGGGAAGGAGAGATTCTTGCCCAATCAAAAGACGGCAATGTTTATTTTGAAGAACTAACACTAACTCCCCTCGTTGAACGTGGACGTGTAACTCATTTTGTTGCGGTTAAAAAAGATATTAGTGAGCGGATACGTATCCAAGAAGAGCTGAAATTTGCTCGCGATGAAGCAATCATGGCTATGAATCAAGCCAAAGAAGCCAATCGCGCAAAAGACACCTTTCTGTCAAGTATGAGCCATGAACTCCGTACACCGTTAAATGCAATCAATGGATTTTCGCAAATCTTACTTGCCAAATCTGATACACCGGAGAGTGCAAAAAAGTTTATAGAAAAAATCTATATTTCGGGAAATAATCTTCTCTCTCTGGTCAACACTATTTTGGATTTTTCAAAAATCGAAGCAGGAAAGATGGAGGTTCACTACTCCCCTTTTATGATAAATGAACTACTCAAAGAAGTTCAAATTCTTGTAGAATCGATGGCGCACAAAAAGAATCTCATACTTGAACTTGTACTGAATATTGATATAATTCTCAATGCGGATCGGCAATTAATCAAACAGGTGTTAGTCAATTTATTGAGCAATGCCATTAAATTTTCCCCTGAAGGGGAAACCGTTACCCTTACCTACAGTGTCGATGAAACCACCCATATATTTAGCATTATTGATCACGGATATGGAATACCAAAAGATAAAATAGCTACGCTGTTTGATCCTTTTGTCCAAATCCGCGAGCATCAAAACGAATCGATCAAAGGGAGTGGATTAGGGCTCTCTATTGTCAAAAAAATTATTGAATTGCATCATGGCACGGTATGGATTGAAAGCACCGAGAGAGAAGGAAGCCGTTTTTATTTTAGTCTGCCCCGAACATTAAAAACTAAAGCGGCAAATCCATAAAATACGCCAATCCATAATAGACACTGTAAACACCATATACAGCAATTGCCAGCGCTGCAAGTCGGTTCATACTTTGACGAAAAGCAATTTCCCGCATAAAATTAACCGATTGTCCAAGAGCCAGAAGTGTCGGGACGGTCGCTAAACCAAATGCTGCCATAATCAATCCGCCATCCACTATTGAGGCTGAGGATGCCGCTTTAGCCGCGAAAAAAAAGACAAAACCGCAAGGAAAAAGGCCATTCATCATCCCCAAAGCGAAAAAACTTCGAATACTTTTACTTTTGATAAGGCGTGAAAAAAATAGTTTAAAGAGTTTAAAATTAGAAAAAGAGTGCTCAAGCGCATGAAGAAGTTTGGACAGTCCCAGCATACTTAATGCAGTGATAATCATTAACGCTCCCGCAAGAATAAACAAAGCTCCATGCATCTCCATCGTTACCGTAAAGAGTGAACCAAGCCCTCCAAAAATCATCCCCAATATAATATACGAGCTAACGCGCCCTATATTATAGGCACTGTGACGAATAAGCTGTGCCGAACGGCTCATGGTAGCATCAATTTTGGTTGAGCTGTACGCAACAATAAACCCTCCGCACATTCCGATACAGTGCCCAAAACTTCCCGCAAATGCAATGGATATAATCACCCACCAATCTATTGAACTCATTATCATCCTTAACACTTTTTTAACACTAGTATGCAACAATAGCATGAAATTACTAAAAGGAAAAAAATGAAAAAAGTTCTCCTCGCCATAGTAGCCATAGTATCCATCACAAGTGCGGATCAACTAACGAGCCTCAAAATAGAGGGGATGATGTGTCCCGCCTGTGTCAAAAATGTGAAAGGTTCGTTAAATGACGTAAAAGGGGTAAAAGAGTCTAGTGTTTATCTCAAAGATGGGAAAGCTGAGGTTAAATCTGCTGATGGCACAAAAGCTGAAACGATGTGCGATGCGGTCAAAAAAGCGGGTTATGGGTGCGCCGTAGCGAAATAATCTCTCTCGTCATTCCCGCGAAGGCAGGCGAAGTGCCCTTTGGGTGAATTTAGCATTCTTTTTGGGGATGGATCCCCGATTGAGCCGAGGATGACGGACTTAAATAAAATACTTCTGTGCATCCTTGCGACTCACATCACTAACCGTTGTTAGTGGTGTCCCTCCAAAATCCAGTATTTGCTCACCCGCAAAATCAGGTTTACAGTACGCCAAAACGAGCTTGGCTGCCAATAGTTTGTCCGCATCACTTGCCGTTGCAGAAATAAGGCAATGGGGTCCAAACAGCTCGGTATTGATATGTATGTATTTGGGATTTTCAATCTCTTCGAGCTTGATATTCTCCTCTTCATTGCGTCCGATGATAAATTTTGCTCCATCAGGAAGACGCAGTTGGCGACCGTATTTAAGAGTTTGAATATCGGCTTTAATGAAAGCATCCTCGTGTGCGAGAACATCACGAATCTTCCTTGAAAAATGTTCATCGGTGAGTAAACATCCCCCTCCCGGTCCTTCATAATCTTTGAGCTCAAACTCCGCTACAAGTTCCATTTGACGGTCGCGGGCACGTCCCACGATATTTTCGAGTTTTTCACGATTCACCCACCCCTCAAGCTCTGGAATAGTGGGTTCAAGTGCTTTAGCGCTGAGGGGGCGCAACAGTAACCCTTCGCAGTCACTGAGCTTAAGGACGATTTGAAGCGATTCACCGTTTTGGCTCATTGGACGTTGACCTAGTACTTCACCGCTGATAAGAAAACTCGCCCCCTCAGATTCCATGATCCGTTTTGCCACCTCAAACATCTTGCCATGACAGTCAATACACGGGTTAAAATGTTTTCCATAACCATGCTTTGGGGTAAAAAGTACTTTCTCCAAATATTCGTCTTGAATATCAATAATTCGAAGCGTTGCCCCTACTTGGTCACACATATTTTGCATATGTACCTTGCGGTCTTTGGTGGAACCAAATCCGGTACTGATGTTGCAGGCGATGACTTCAATACCTTGATCAATGATGAGTTTCATGGCGAGTGTCGAGTCAAGTCCGCCGCTAAAAAGTGCTATGGCTTTCATTTTATACAAATTCCTTACATAAGTGGTACAAGTTCGCCTTTTCTGAGCCGTCCGATTTTATCTCGCATCTGACGTATTAAATAAGACTTTTGGTCGAATGATACCGAATTTTCACTGGCAATTTTTTTGAGTTCTCGATTGTAATGGTGCGTTAAGAAGGTGATAAGCTCTGCTCGTATCCCCTCATCCCCCTCAAAAACACGAATTCTCTCATCCATCAGCAATGCGCCAAGTCTAGAATCAGCTTCACCGTTAATTGCTGCACTAAGCTCACTTCCGTGATACTGCAAGAGAGAAGGGTCGATAAAATCGAGTAATGAATCAATAATATTGGGGCGCTCAAGTAAGGTTTTAACAAGGCTTAGTTCCCAAATATCATGATGCGAAAAATTCATAGGTTTAGCCGTAGTGGAGGGCTGGCTTAGGCGTACATGTGATGGAGAAATACCCAACCTAGAGGCAACAAACGCCCGATACTCCTCTTGCATCAAGGGGGAGAGCGTTTTGAGATAGGCGATACTCTCATGCATGGCACTCTCTTTGGCTCTGGGATCGCTGAGGTTATAGGTCGCAATCATTTCGGTAATGACAAACTCGATAAACGGTATCGGTCGGTGCAAAAGTGCATTAAGCTCTTCAATACGTCCATCGCGCACCATATCCGCAGGATCTAATCCCCCCTCAAACAATATCACTCCACCATCAAATCCGCCGCCGCTTAAAAGCTTAGATGCTTTAAGTGCCGCAGCACGTCCTGCTTTATCCCCATCGTATGCGACGAGAACACGCGGTTCACCTTTTCGTAAGGTCGGCAAATGCTCTGCTGTAAGTGCCGTTCCCAGTGTTGCTACGGCATGAGTAAATCCGGCTTGATGCAACATCACGACATCCAAATACCCTTCCGTAACAATAATCTCTTTGTGTTTGTAGACGCTGTCACGCGCCAAATGGTACGCGTACAAAAGACGCGATTTGTTAAAAATGGCACTTTGTGAGGAGTTGACGTATTTGGCACTGTGTCCCGTGATGGTACGCCCTCCAAAACCGACAATAGCACCACTGGCTGCGTGAATGGGAAAAGTTATCCGTTCAATAAAGCGGGCAAAGAGTCTCCCATCATCCCCTTTGCCGATTGCCCCTTGCTCAAGTGCTTCAGGAACACTTAGATGATGCTGTTCTAAAAAGCGGAGTGTTTCAGGAGAGGTAGGCGCATACCCGATACCAAATTTCTCAATACTCGAGGCAAATACTCCCCTCTCATGAAGATATGAGGAGGCAGCGTGATTATCACCGAGAAGCTTTTGGTACCATCCACTAAGGGTATCAAGAAGATTTGAACGTTCTTTGCGCTCAGTATTGTCCGTGTAATGGAGGGTAAAATTGACCGAGGATGCCAATTTCTCGATTGCTTCGGGATAATTTAACTTCTCATATTCCATCACAAAATTAATCGAATCACCGCCCACACCGCACCCAAAACAATGATATTTTTGACGTGCGGGATTGACAGTAAAACTGGGAGATTTTTCATCGTGAAACGGACAGGGCGCTTTGAAATTTACCCCTGCACGCTTGAGTTCAAGGTAAGAACCGACAACATCGACAATATCAAGACGGGCTTTGAGAGCCTCGATGGAATCTTGGGTTATCATAAAAAGAATTTTAACCTAATGTGTCTTGAATTGTCCCAGTTGCTGATAAAGGGAATTGGCTGAACTTTCAATAGAGAGCGCAATATCGGAAAGATCCTCCATCGATGATTCATTAAGGGTAGTAATAGCGCTAATGGATTTAATTTGATTCAATATAGAATCGATATGCCCGGCAATAATTTTAGAGTTTTGAACACTTTGAGAGGTGAGCTGTGCTGTTTTTTCCATCGCTCCCACAGTTTCATTGATATTACGATCCACTTTGGAGGATATTGCCGTTACATTACTCATTGCCTCAGTATTATGACTCATCTGATCAGTAGCTTCGGAGATGCTTTGGACAATGACATTAATGGTGGCGTTAATCTCTACAAGGCTTTTTTGAGTACGTTCGGCAAGTTTTCGCACCTCATCGGCAACCACGGCAAAACCACGCCCATGTTCCCCAGCACGCGCCGCTTCAATAGCGGCATTGAGGGCGAGGAGATTGGTCTGATCGGCAATATCACCAATAACCAAAAGGATGTGTTTGACTTGAGAAGCTTCAGAATTAAGCTGTTGGAGTTTATGACTCAAATCCTCTTCAAGTTCAGCACTACGATTGATAGTGTGCAATAATATCTCAAGTTCATTGCGACCGTTTTGGAGCTGATCGAAGGCCCTGTTCATATTCTCTTGGGTATGGGCAAAATCTTCCACCCCCTGCTCCACAATCATCTGAATGGAATATCCATTTTGAGTTGTTGTTGCAACAATAGTATTTTCTTTATGAACCCTCTCTTTGATACCATTAGAGATTGTCGCAAGATTATTGGCAGCATCGAGATTAGCAGTGGCAATGGCTTTGGAGTGTTCGGTAGAACGCTCGATTTCACTTAAAAAATCTCTTAGACTGCGTGCCATAACACCCGTTTCATCCCGCGTATGGGCACAAAATATTTTTGTTAAATCAAATAAATCGGTACTGAGTTGATGGGTCAATTCTTTGACCGGTTTAGTAACTTGCATAACAACCAATCCTATATTAATTGCTGAAATACCGATTCCGATTGTAGCAATAATAAGATTTTTAACAATAAGATCAAAGAGGCTCATAGCGGGATTAACATACAGTAAAATAACATTGATGAGAATCAACAATATACTAATTCCGATAATCGTCGTAAAAAGAGAAAGAAGCATTTTCTGCCCAAATGAGATAAAACGGTAGCGTTCGCTCAAAGGGACATGAGAAACCCACTCTTCCAACCGCTGAACAAAAAGGATAAAAACGGGGATAATAAACAAAAAGAGCAAAGGGAAAACAGAAAGTTCTGCCAAAATAAAACGCTCCATATTCATAAACGGCTTACCCCACAGTACGATGGCTGGACCTAAGAGATTATAGAGCGCTTGACCTGCCAAAAAATAATACGGTATTTTAGTAATCAGGTGGGCAGCATCTTCATTTTTAGTTCTATCCCCAATCAGAATTTCCAATACGGTAAATTTTTGAGAAAATCCAATCAGCATTGCACTCGTTGCAATACCCATATAGATGAACATTGGAAGAGAAAAAACAATTTGAAAGAGTTCATCAAATGTAAACAACGATGAGTAGGAGAGAAGAAACAACCAGCCCATCGGAGGGATCATCATACCGGTAAAAACGAGCCACATTAACGATTTTTTCGGGTGCATAAAAACGCTCCGCTTATAGATATTGCCTGTATTTATAATCATATCCAATAAAAAACTAAAAAATGGCTTATCCCGACTAAACTACGCTATAATACGGGTTCGAAAATTTTAAATAGAAAGTAGGTGATGTGAATGCCTGGTATTATCTTACGCCAAGATGATAATTTTGACGCTGCTTACCGACGTTTCAAGAAACAAACAGATCGTAATCTTGTTGTTACTGAAGCTCGTGCGCGCCGTAACCATATAACGGAAACGGAAAAACGCAAACAGTTCAAAATCAGCGCTCGCAAGAAGATGTTAAAACGTCTCTATATGATGCGACGTTACGAATCTCGCCTGTAATGAAAGGTGCTTCGGCACTTTTGTTACACCTTCAATTTTTCTCTCAATTTCCTCTTTCATAACAAACCCATTACAAACCCTGTGATACAATTGCATATCTAAATTTTTACGCAAGGCTATACTTATGCTCTTTAGCGCACCCCTTAAAAATAATTCCAAAAAAATCATGTTGTTGGGTTCAGGCGAACTCGGGAAAGAAGTTGCTATTGAGGCACAACGTTTAGGGATTGAAGTGGTCGCAGTGGATCGCTATAAGAATGCTCCGGCACATCTTGTCGCGAATCGCTCTTATGTAGTAAATATGCAAGACAAAGAAGCAGTGTTAAAAATTATCCGTAAAGAAAAACCCGATTATATCCTCCCTGAAATCGAGGCCATCAGCATTGATGCTCTTTTTGATGCAGAAGCGGAAGGTTTTTGTGTCATCCCCAACGCTGAAGCCGTCAGTAAAACCATGAACCGCAAAAATATTCGCCGCTTTGCGAGTGAAGAGCTTGGGATACAAACAAGCCGTTATCATTTTGTGAGTACCTACGAGGATATGTGTACGGCAGCAGAAGATGTCGGTTTCCCGTGCGTTATTAAACCCGTTATGAGCAGTTCTGGACATGGTCAAAGCATCGCACGAAGCCCTTTTGATTTGGAAAACTCATGGGAAATTGCCAAAGAGGCGCGCGGGGACGCAAGCGAACTGATCGTTGAAGAGTTTGTCCATTTTGATTACGAAATAACCTTACTCACAGCACGAAACGGGGTAGAGACGATATTTTGTGAACCTATCGGGCACATCCAAAAAGACGGCGATTATATTTTTAGTTGGCAGCCGATGGAGATGTCCAAAAAAGCGTTAAAACGTTCAAAGGCGATTGCGCAAGCCATTACCGATGGATTGGGCGGTCGAGGATTATTTGGTGTTGAGCTGTTTGTCAAAGGGGATGAGGTCTATTTTAGCGAAGTAAGCCCTCGCCCGCACGATACAGGGTTGGTGACCTTGATTACTCAAAGCCAAAGCGAATTTGCCCTACACGTTCGAGCTGTTTTAGGACTTCCTCTTGGATTTACCTTTTATGGAGACGGAGCTAGTGCCGCGTTCAAATCCACTGTTGAATCACATGAGCCTCTTATCGAGGTAGATGATTCCCTCTTTGATAAAAAAAGTTTTGTTCGTGTTTTTGGCAAACCTGAATCTCATGTTGGACGACGGATGGCGGTAGTGTTAGTATTTGATAAAGTAAAAAAAGCGCTCAAAAAAGCCGAGAAATTGATTAAAAAGATTAAAGATGCGTAACAACGTCATCCCCGATCAAGTTGGGAATGACGGAGAAAAAATGAAAATAATAATTTTGGATACACTAACGTACGGTGATACCTCGTTAGCTGGATTTAATGCATTAGGCGAGGTTATCGCATACTCTACCACTTCTGCCGAAGAGACAATCCAACGAGTGCGTGATGCCGAAGTAATCGTAACAAATAAAGTGGTTATCAGCGATGCAGTGATGGAAACTGCACCGAATCTGAAACTTATCTGTGTAGCGGCAACGGGGACAAATAACATCGACCATGAAGCGGCGGCTCGTCGTGGAATTACCGTCAAAAATGTCGCGGGGTACTCAACCGATGCTGTCGTTCAACATACGTTTTCAATGCTTTTTTATCTAATGGGAAACTCCCGTTATTACGATGAGTACATCAAAAGCGGTAATTGGCAGAAAGAGTCGGTATTTACCCATATCGGTCCCTCGTTTAGCGAATTGCGCGGGAAAACATGGGGTATTATCGGACTGGGTGAAATCGGGCGGAGTGTGGCAAACATCGCACGTGCATTTGGAGCTAACGTCTGTTATTATTCCGCCTCTGGAAAAAATGAAAATAGCGAGTTTGAGAGAACAACCCTTAGCCGTTTGATCGAAAACAGTGACATCATCTCCATCCATGCGCCGCTGAATCCATTAACCGAAAATCTCATCTCTCACTCCGAACTGTTACAGATGAAAGATGGTGCGGTACTGCTTAATCTCGGTCGCGGTGGAATTGTCGATGAGGATGCGCTATCGGTTATCATCGACGTTAAACCCATTTATGTCGGTTTGGATGTGTTAGTTAAAGAACCGATGAAAATGCCTCATCCACTTTTAGCAGTGAAACATCCTGAACGTCTCTATATCACTCCCCATATTGCTTGGACATCCGTGGAAGCACGTGAACGGCTCATCATGGCAACAATTGAGAATATTAAAACATTCGTAACAGCGTAGGCAACACTAACGCTATCCCCAAAAAAAGTACTGATGTGACAAAAACCTGCACCGTCATGGTGCGAGGGGCACAGTTGTAAAGGGAAGCTAGATTGACGTTCGCAATGGCCAGAGGAACGATTAGTTCCAAAAACACCATCCCCTTCACCGCAGCTTCTATCTCCACATTTGCCAAAACAATCCATCCAAGAGCAGGGACTACAATGAATTTCATGCCACTGATCCATGTCGTTAGACGTACGTTAATCTCTTTAAATTTTGTACCGTACAGATAAATCCCAAACAGAATCAGCTGCATTGTCATCGACGCATACGCCCCCATCATCAAGGTTTTGTCCACGGCTTCGCTAGGACGGTAGCCGGCAAGATTAAGTGCGATAGCAACCATAGCCGCCCACAATACTGGGAGCTTGAGAATATTCATCAAAGATCCGTGTACGCTAAACTCTCCGCGTGAATAATAAAAAACTCCGATCGTATAGACGATGAAGAGATTAACGAGATTGATAAGTGTCAAATAAGGGACGCTCACCTCTCCAAACAAGGCAATCCCCAAGGGTATCCCGAGGTTGCCCGTATTGCCGATCAATGCAGCGACAGTGGCCATGGAGCGCTCTTTTGTATCGGTAAAAAGCATTTTTGAGAGCGGAATCATTAAAAGCAAAGAGAGCAGCGTTATTCCAAAATACAATGCCGGAGCAAAGAGAAGTTCAGTATCAATGGGGCGTTTGAGCAATCCCCAAAAGGTGAGAAAAATTTGTAAAAAATAGACACTGATCAGGATAATCGTACGATCATCGATTTTTTCTTTGAATGTCCATTTGGCACCAAAACCGACGGCGATGAAGAGGTAGATGCCAAGAATTGAGAATAAAGTTTGCATAGTATATTTTATCCTAAAAATTAGTCAATCTTTTTGAGTGGGTACTAAAACCCATTTCGCTACAATCACCTAATTCAAGGAGTCTTTATTATGGCTAAAGTATTAATTATCGGTGGTGGCGGTGCAGGTTTGGTGAGTGCGCTATCCGCGCATGAGGCAGGTGCAGAGGTTATCGTCCTCTCCAAAACACTTCCCACACGTTCCCAAACTTCTATGGCACAAGGGGGAATGAATGCGGTTTTAGGCGGTGATGATACGATTGCGCATCACATCGATGATACGCTTCGTTCCAGTGCAGGATTGGGAGATGAAAAACAAATTTCTTTTATGTGTGAAAATGCTCCTGATGCGGTACGTTGGTGCAATAGCATGGGGCTGCCGTTTAGCCGTGATGAATCGGGGAAGATTGCTCGCAGACGTTTGGGAGGAGCAAGCGCACCTCGTGCGTGTTATGCCCAAGATTATACGGGGCTGAAACTTCTGCATACATTGTACGACCAGTGTCTCAAAGCCGGAATAACGTTTATAAACGAGCGATTTTTACTCAATCTCATTATCGATGAAGAGACTAACCGCGTGTTAGGGGCAACGTTTTTAGACATTGCAAGCGGAGAGGCAGAAGAGATTCGTGCCGATGCGGTGATACTGGCTACGGGGGGATATGGTGCAATTTATGGCAAACATTCGACAAACTCGGTGCACTCATCTGGAGATGGATTAGCAGCTGCAATACGAGCAGGGGCGAAACTCGCTGATTTGGAGTTTATTCAGTTTCATCCTACAGCGTTAAAAAATTCTTCTATTCTAATTTCTGAAAGTGCACGCGGAGCGGGGGGATATTTGCTAAACAGTGATAAAGCGCGCTTTACCGATGAACTTGCCCCTCGTGATGTGGTTGCTCGTGCAATTCATAAAGAGATGACCAAAAGTGGCGCAGTATATCTCGACATTCGCCATTTGGGAGAAGAGTTTATCAATCATGAGCTTCCGCAAGAGCGAAAATTGGCTCAGATTTACGAGGGAATTGATCCGGTGCATGAACTAATCCCCATCAAACCAGCCGCCCATTACAGCATGGGAGGAATCGAAGTAAATGCACAGTGTATGAGCAGTGTTAGCGGTTTGTTTGCTGTGGGAGAGTGTGCCAATCACAAAACACACGGGGCAAACCGTTTGGGAGGCAACTCGCTGTTAGAACTCGTCGTGTTTGGTCGTCATTGCGGAAAAAATGCGACTGAGTTTGGGGCAAAAAATCCCGTTCCTGCGCTTGAAAATCAGCAGTTAGCCAAAGATACAAATTTTATTCACGGGGTAATGTACTTCACAAACCAAATCGATTTTTATCAAAAACAGGAGATGTTAGCCAATATCTTTTATAACAATGTCGGTTTGGTACGTGAGGATATGGGACTCAAAGCGGTACTTGGGGCGATTCGTCAAATGCAAAAAGAGTTGCCGTTTATGGGTCCGAAGGACAAGTCTAAAATTTGCAATACAAATTTGGTTGAATTTATCGAGTTTGGAAACAAAATCGAGTTGGCAGAGATTATCGTCGTCTGTGCTATCAGTCGCAGTGAAAGCCGAGGGGCACATTATCGAGGTGATATTCCTGCACGAAACGATGTGATGTTTGGAGCTCATACGATTACATGGAGAGAGGACGGCGTTTTGTGCGCTGATTTTATACGATGACTATTTTAGTACAACGAAGCAATCAAGAAGAACCACAAAGCTATAACGTCGATTTAGAAGGTGTAACATTACTCGCTTGTTTAAATCATATCAAAACAAAGATCGACCCAACACTCACCTATTCCCATGGATGTCGAAGCGGTGTCTGCGGAAGCTGTGCCGTTCGTGTCAATGGTCACGAACACCTCATGTGTGAATACAAACCTAACGAGGGTGATACTATTGAGCCGATACAAAATATCCGTGTTATACGTGATTTAGTCGTTGACAGCTCTCAACTTGAGCGTTTTAATACCGTAGCTAGCGCATGGAGTGAAAAGTCACGTGAAGGTAATGTAAGCGAAGAGGAGATGAGCCGTATTCAGACACAAAGCGATTGTATTTTGTGTGCATCTTGTGCCAGTGCTTGCCCTGTCTATGCCGTAAATCCCGATTTTATCGGTCCATTTGCCCTTACACGTGTTTGGCGATACGTGCACGATGTGCGCGAAACGTCCAGCGATGCGAAGATTGCAGCTGTTCAGATCAATGGAATTTGGGATTGCACTCTCTGTGGCGAATGTGTCCCCGTTTGTCCTCAAAACATTGCTCCTGCGCAAGACATACGAATGTTACGCTCTAAAAGCGGGATGATGGGATACCAAGACCCCACTATGGCATCGATGTTTGGCGGTGGTTTGGATTTTGGCGCACCCATGTTTTAATTCTGTCATACCGTACTTGATACGGTATCCATTTTCTGAGTGTTTATGGATTCCGTGTCGTGGCACGGAATGACGAATGAGTTATTTTGTGTTATACTAACTGTTATAAAACAGTTAGGAATACACTATGGCATCAGAACACTCACTTGACATCTCTGCAAAAATCGACCTCCAAGCGTTTAAAGACGCTATCGCTCAATCGGAGAAAGAGGTTATCGGCCGTTACGATTTTAAAGGCGTTGCTTACGAAATCAACTATCGCGAAAAAGAAAAACAACTTGTTCTTTTGGCTTCCAGTGATAATAAACTTGACGCACTCAAAGACATTGTTATCGGTAAACTCATCAAGCGCGGACTCTCCTCTAAGGCACTCGAAGAGCTAAAAACTGAAGATGCAAGTGGAGGAAGCCGTAAAGCAACCTATAAAATCGTCGATACCATCGAATCTAAAGAGGCAAAAAAAATCATTGCTGAGATTAAAAATCTTAAAACCAAAGCCTCTGCCATTATCGAAGGTGACTATATTCGCGTAAAATCCAAACAAATCGATGAGCTTCAAAAAATCATGGCACATATTAAATCTATGGAGTGGGAAGCGCCCCTAGTTTTCGAAAATTTCCGATAAAGGAATAACTCTTATGAATCGTAAAACAATACGCTATAAGTCGATTGACAAACGGGTTCTCACTGAGGGTGAGCAACTTAATTTTCAGCTTTATATTCCCAATGAAACCAAAAGTATTATGGGACTGTTTCTCCAAAGTGATACAGTTATTGACGGCAATAGCAAAGTACGTTTACGTGAAGTGGAGAAGCTTTATATCAATGAAAAAGATGCTCTACACTATGAAGCCTACGTCCAAAAGCATATCCAGACCATTGCTCTCTCAGAAGAGATACCTCTTGATGATAAAGCCATAATTGTTTATGAAAAGGCCAGCTCAGTCATTGACGAGATGTTTCGTAATCCTGAATCGCTTGAAATGGCCAAAAATATTAAACCGGTTGTGGACAGTTTTGTCAATATTATTTTGCATGATGCTAAAGCAGTTGAATCGCTTTTGAAAATTACGGCTCATGATTACTATACCCATACCCATTCGATCAATGTAAGTATCTACACTTTGAGCTTGGGCTCATTTTTGGGAATTGAGGGTGAAGATCTTAAAACGCTTGGAATGGCGGCAGTGCTCCATGATATCGGAAAAAGCAAAGTAGATTACAATATTATCAATAAGAATGGCAAACTTACCGAAGTAGAGTTCAATGAGATGAAAACCCATCCGGCAGAGGGTCATACTATAGCCCTAAAACTTGGTATTAATGATGAGCGAATACTCAGTGGGATTCGTCATCATCATGAAAAAATGGATGGAGGAGGGTATCCCGATAAAATTACAGAGGATAAAATCAGTGAGTTTGCCAGAATAATCGGAGTATGTGATGTATTTGATGCCCTCTCGACCAAACGTTCGTATAAAGATCCTATGAGCTCTTTTGAATCGCTGCGTCTTATGAAGCAGCAAATGCAAGGGCATTTGGACATGATCTTAGTAGATGCGTTTATTAAAATGCTACAAAAGCAGGAGAGTAAAAAATGAAAAAAATGACGATTGGAGATGCAGCAGAACATTTTGGAGTTTCTAAAGAGGCCATTCATAACCGTATTCGCCGAGGATCACTCAATTGTATCGTTGAAAACGGAGTAAAATATGTCGCCATTGAGTCAGTAAAAAATAACACTTCAACAAATAGCGTGAGCGATAACCGTTATACCCTCTATATTGAGTCAGAAAATGAACGGCTTCGCGAAAAAGTGGATGGTCTCGAAAAAGAGACGATAAGGCTGCGTGATCAGCGTGAACTCATGCTGATTAATGAACGAATCAACGTAGAGCAAATCTACAAAGAGCGTGATGCACAGCTTCGTAATATTTTGAATGTAGTTGCAACAAAATTTCTCTCACACGTTAGTGAAGACTTAGTCATGCAAGAGGCTATGGGAGAAGAAGCAGAACAAGCGGATGCCATCAATGCAGACATCATCCCTGATATCGAAATTGGTGAGGATTGGATAACCCTAAAAGCATTCTTAAAACTTAAACACTATCCTAACAGTATTAAGAAAAATATCAAGCGACGCTTTAAAGCCGCTGCCCTAGAGGGGGACGAGCGTTTTATCGAGAATAACGAGAAGATTTATTTGAATCCCTCGTTGTACGAGTATTCTGACCTCTTGGCTGGGCGCTAGCAGGACGTGATTTTGCACGGTTTAGATTGTTAAAACAGCTCTGACAAATACTAAATTCACTTCCCACCGCAAGCGGCTTTCCGCACGTTTTACATCGTGGGACAAAATGGCTTTGTTTGAGCGAATTTTCGATAAAACGGTTCAGCTCTCCCCGATACGAACGTGCCTTTTCACTGTCCACAAAAAACTCACCCAAACGATACGACAGCCACAAATACAAACTGATCTCTTTGATCTGATCTTCGGCTTCTTGGAGCTCTTCGGTTGTTTGAGCATACGAACCTAAATGACGCGGGGGAATATAGGCAATCGGTTTGGCTTGAGCCAATGCACGGACATATCGCTCGTATGCCCCCATTACAATAGGTGATTTTGTAGAAAGCGGTGCTGTGGCTAAGATATATTTGGTTCGCATGTCCAAATCATACCGATCCACGATAACCGATGCCTCTGCCATCGATTCGAGATTTATCGCTCGAAACGGTCCTTCAAACTTCATATTTTCCACAAAAAACTCGATGATAGCGGTAAGAGATTTCTCTTCTAAAATCGTGGAGACGAGCTGTATGTGATCAAAATTTGCCATAACATTAAAAGGGATCTTGATAGGTTCTGCCTCACGGCCAAACAGTGGAGAGATTTTTCTAAGAACATCAGCGCTCAGCGCTCCCACATACCCTTTTTCACTCAATCCGTATCGCCCTGCACGCCCTGCTATCTGCTGGATTTCACTCACACTTAAATCCCGTTGGTTTTGACCGTCAAATTTATCGGCTTTGGAAAACAGCAACGTTTTAATGGGCAAATTCAGCCCCATCGCAATTGCATCGGTAGCAACGAGAATTTCGGTCTCTCCCTCACGGAAACGGCGTGCCTCTTCACGGCGTACTTCAGGCCCTAGATTACCATAAATAATACTAGTTCGATAGGTTTGAGAAAGCTGTTGCTTGAGACGAAGAGCATTAGAACGGGTAAAAGCAATAATCGCTGTTTGTGGCTCTATGGCATCAATCGGGGTAACATTTAAGAGGAGCTCAAGGGGATTTTTACGCTCAAATTCGATAATTTCCAGCGATTCTCCCAGATACTGAGCCAATGCTACAATCGCCTCACGCGAATTTGGAGAGCCGGTCATAATCACAACCTTGGCAGGAGCACCGATGATGGCATTTGCCCACGCCCACCCACGGTCACGATCACCGATCATCTGTACCTCATCAATAACACAGGTATCAACCTCGGATTCAAAACTGAGCATCTCGATGGTAGAGCTGATATGAGTCGCATCCTCATCAACAATCTGCTCTTCTCCTGTGATAAGAGAGGCATTAACTCCATGCTCACGTAAATCTTCATACCCCTCTAACGCTAACAAACGCAAGGGGGCGAGATAGTATCCTGTCCCTTTAGAACGTAATTGCTCCATGGCCTGATAGGTTTTACCGCTGTTGGTAGGACCGATATGCAAGATAAGCTTACGGCGCAGTGAACGTGCGAGGGGAAAGAGGTTTTTAAAATCACGAACCGTTCGCGCCAACAGCTCTTGACGCTGTTTTTTCACAAGCTCGCCGGCAATACGACGATCAAAGGCAAAGAGGACACGACGCACCACTTTGGCATTAATGTGGAGCGTATCACTCAGCTGGGGCAATAAAATCTCGTATACCATCGCATACAGCGTAGGCTCATCCAAATTTAAAAGTTTTGCGTGTTCATGGCACTCTCTTATCAACAATTGGAGTTCGCTCAAGAAAGCTGCCCGCGACTCACCCCCTTGTTTCTCAAACTGAGCATCAAACACCAACTCTTCTTCGTTCCATATAAGACGAGTTATCTCTAGGTGACTTACTTGCACATGAGTGGTATGAAGTAACGGCTCCTCACGATAAGGGAGGGTTATCGCTTGAGGATATTCGATAAGCAGCTCTTCACCCACAAACTCGATACCTATGGCGTGTGAGGGCAACACCCGCTTGAGTGTCTCCATGGTCAGAGGATAAAAGGTGTTGGTATTGGAAGGAGGAGCCCCTTTGAGAGCAGAGATGATCTCATCGTGTGTGAGGTAGCGATGATTGTTCAGTTTTAATGTCGAAAGAAAAGAAGTAATTTGTGCTTGTTTTTGAGTGACAAATTCTTCTTTGAGAGCATTGATTTCAGGAACCAATACATCAACGCTCTCTTCATGCAGGCGCTTGGAATTTAACGGGGAAGTTTTAAGCACATGAATTTTTGTAAAACGTTCTTCTCCTACATCATACGCAATGGAAGCATAAAATTCCAGTCGATCGTCGTAATCAAACTTCCCGTCCAAAACTTTTTCGAGGATTTCACGTTTGTGGACATAACGGATATGTTCGAGCTTTGAGGCAATCTTTTCGGGGGTGATTTTACGAGTACGAACATCTCCAAAAGCAAGATGCAAAGCAATCCGCTCATCACGCGTCATTTCAAAAGCTTCAAGCAACTCATCAATTTTTTCTTCCCGTTCATGCGGTTTTTCGCGCGGTTTTGGGTTGGGATAGACTTTGCCGTTTTGGGTAAAAAAATCGACAATCATTGCACGGTTGTCCGTTTCCCCCTCAGACCATATCCGCCGAAACGATTTTATCAGAACCTCTTTGCTGGTCGTTCCGTCAAATATTCCCAACGTATGCGCCAACGCAATCAGCGTCTCCGTCGGTACGCGCTCAATCCCCTCATCAAATCCCTCATCACCGAAAAAATGGCGGATGGATTGGTTGAGTTTTATCATTTTTTTCTTTTTCTTAGCCATAGTGTAAGTGTAGCTAAAAATTCTAAGGTATATCTTTTTGGTGCTTTGATACACTACTCTAAAATAATAATGGAATTTAAGATGATTGATTTAAGTGCCGATGAGTGGACACAAAGCGACTATCTCACCAACAAACGTGCGTTAGAAGCGCAAGGGGTGAGGATCGTATTGGTCGATACGATTTTAAACCCGATTGAGGGGGCGGAAACCATCACCTATAACCCGCCGTTATTGCGTGAGATGCCAAACGGTAGCATATTTGTCTTTTACTGTGACAGCGGAAAAGGGACCCTTTCGCGACTGAAGGAGTTTCGCACCAAGTTTCCAAACCATGTTTGTATCAGTTTGCGAGGGGGGCGAGGGTATTGGAGACGGAATTTGAGCGTATAACGCACGCGTGTGAAGCGTTTGCCCTCTCGATACAAGAAGAGCGTTATTATGATGCGCATGAAGATTTGGAAGCTATTTGGTTTCCGCACCGATTTGAAGATAATGACGAAGTGAAACTTTGGAAAGGGTTTATCAATGCGGCGGTATGCTTTGAGCTGATTCGTAAAGGTCGCCCCGAAGCATCTGAAACAGCATGGAAAACGTATCAAAAATATCAAGTGCTTTTGGAGAACATTGTTACTCCTCATAAAGAACTCTACGTTAGAATAGTACAGTTATTAGAAAATACAAGGAGTATAACATGTCAAAATTCCTAGAAGCTATGAAATTTCGTCATGCGTGCAAACGTTTTGATACCACAAAAGCGATACCAAATGAGCAGTTTGACACCATTTTAGAGGTATGCCGAACCTCACCCTCCTCATTTGGGATGGAACCATGGAGACTGATCGTGGTACGCAGTGAAAAACTCCGAAAAGCGCTGAAATCCTCCTGCTGGAACCAAAACCAAATTACCGAGGCGAGCGAACTGGTGATTTTTACGACAGACAATGATATTGTTCGCAGCGATTCACCCTATGTGCGCAAAATGTTTGAGCGCCGAGAGATGCCTGCTGAGATGGTAGAAAAATATCTCGAAGTGTATGGTGCTTTCATAAAGCCGTTGGAAGAAGATGAGGTTCTGTTGGAAAACTGGACGGCAAAACAATGTTATATCGCGATGGCAAACGCTATGACGTACGCCGCAACGCTCGAGATTGACAGTTGCCCGATAGAGGGATTTGACAAAGAGGAGATTGAAGCTATCCTCGATTTAGAGTACGGTCACAGCGTTGCGGTCATCTGTGCATTTGGGTATCGCGTAAATCCGCAAAGTACTCAAATGCGTCTCCCCCTCACTACCATTGTGGAGTACAAATAAATGCTGCAAAAAGTAGAACATAAACTGGAGCATTACACTACGACAGCAGAGCACTATGGTGATTTAGCTCTCAATTTTACAACCGAATACGGGCTAAAACTTTTGGGTGCACTTGCTATCTTTTTAATCGGAAAATGGATTGCCAAACAATTTCTAAAACTTATGCGTCGGGGGATGGAACAGGCGCAGATCGATGCAACGCTCATCTCATTTTTCAATAATGTAGTTTATGTTGCACTTATTATTGCGATTATTGTCGCAGCGGCAAGCAATCTTGGGATTAACACTTCATCGTTTATTGCTATCTTCGGAGCAGCAGGTTTGGCTATTGGGCTGGCACTCAAAGACACTCTCGCCAATGTCGGGGCTGCGGTACTTATCATCTTTTTCCGCCCTTTTAAGGTCAATGATTCTATCGAAGTCTCAGGTGTGGCAGGAACAGTCAAAACCATCAATCTTTTTTCCACAACACTTACCACGCCTGATAATCGCTCCATCATAATCCCCAATGGGACACTCGTTGTCGGAAATATTATCAATAATACCAGCAATATGCATCGCCGGATTGATCTAATATTTGACATCGACTATCAAGATGATCTCAAAATGGCCAAAGAGGTTATTTCAAACGTATTGAGTGAACATCCAAAGGTACTTAAAGAGCCTGCTTTTGTTGTTGCAGTAGGAGCACTTGCCGCCAATTCTGTTCAGCTCTATGCACGTCCGTGGGGTTTGAGTGAAGAGTACTGGGATATTCGGTTTGAACTCCTTGAAGCCATAAAACTCAAATTTGATGAACACGGTATTACCGTTCCGTTTCCCCAAATGGATTTGCATGTACGAAAAGGTGAAATTATTTGAATCAGACACATTGTGATTTATTGATTATTAACCCTATAAGTATGGGTATAAAACGCTCCGGCAGCACCCAGTGCAGTAACTGCTCCTGCGATAAATAAATACGTCGGAACATACTGATACAATATTCCCGCCCCCAACGCCCCCACAAATCCGCCTAAACCATACGAGATACCAAAGAAAAACTGCTGTGAAAGGCGACGTGCACTGTAGAGTGAAAATAGAGTACTAATCGCAGCAGTATGAAACAGTGCAAAACTAAAGGCATGCAAACTCTGAGAGAGTGCCAACAGCAGTAGTGAGTTCGGAAAAAGTGCCACCATAAGCCACCGAAGTGCAGTAATAAAAGCAGTAATCCAAAGGATAACATAGAGGTTGCGGCGAAGAAGTGACCCTTGAAAATAAAACATCAAAATCTCCGCAATAACCCCAAAACTCCAAAGCCATACGGTTGTATTAAGTGAGAGCCCATGATCTGTGATGTAGATGGTAAAAAAATTGTAAAAAGGTCCAAAACTTACCTGCATCAAGAAAAAACCAATCCACAAATAAAGGTGAGAAAAGGGATTAAAAATACACTCTTTTTCGTCACATTCTGATGCATTGCTGTTTTTATGTTTTGAACCGATGATGGCACCAAAAATCAATGTTCCTATCGCCATGGCAATTAAAAAACCAATTCCTATTTGAGGAGAGCTCAGCCAGCGAACCAAGACCAATGCCACCGCGATAAATCCGATAGAACCAAACAGCCGAATCTTTCCGTATTTTTCTCGCCCAATATATTCAAGGGCAATCACTTCGACATAAGGGAGAATCAAAGCAATCCCAATCCCAAAAAGAATATTCATACTCAAAAGCGCCCAAAAGTGCTCCAGCGAGGGATAAAATCCAACCGCACCCAGTGCCATCAGAGCAAGGGAGAAGTAAAAAATACGACCATCAAGACGAAATCCCCTCAAAAACATAAACGGGACAGCAAAACGTACCAATGGGGCACTCGCGAAGATAAATCCTATCTCCATCGCACTCATCCCACTCATCGAGAAAATTTTAGGGACAAAAATGACATGCACCCCAATAAGGGCAAAATAGAAAAAATAAAACAGTGCGACGAGAACAGCCACCGCCTTAAGCTCGAACGACAGCAGTACCGCTGAGGAGATCATGCAGTGTACGCTTATCACGGCGCAGCACCCCGATAAAAAATCCAATCAGCGTAATAAGGGAAATAAAATATCCGATAAAACGCAGTATCAGCTTCCAATACGGGGCATTACCGCCCGTTCGTACATCGACTACACGGATACGGGCAAGTTTTTTCCCTGGGGTTTGTCCCCCTTTATGCCATAACATAACCGTAACAATCATAAATAAGCTCAGTTGTGTAAGAGATACAAGAGGATTGGGAGGATGCGCGAGGGCTTTTTCATTATGGACAATGACGTCCATCCCTCCTGCCGTATGCATTTGATCGTACCCAAAAAGGATCATCATTAAAAGGGCGATAGGCAAACCTATCATAAAAATATCGGTTATAAACCCGAGCGCTCGAGACCAAAAAGGGGCATAACGGAGAACAGGCTTTGAGGGAGAGGTTATTTTACTGTTTTTTTTAAGTGTTTTAGTGCGCATAGTAAAATTGTAGCTTGTTTAAATTAAAGCACGCTAGTGTGCTGAGCACTCTGCTGAAGGGAACATAGTGTTAGTGCAGTCACAGGGGTTTTATTCCTATGTCATTTTATTCTATAATGGTTAATGGTTGCTGTTTGTTTACTAATGTATTTCATAATACTGACATCCCAATTGGTCGCAGCAGCCAAAGGGGAGTTTTCACTCTTTCGATACTCCTTAAGTTCAAAGTGCCTCGGGGTTTTATCCCGAGCACCTCTCTCCTAAAAATTATCGTTTAATTCCTAGCAATGTCTCCAAAAGCGTATCCGACGTCGTAATCGTTTTAGCGTTTGCTTGATACCCTCTTTGAATAATGATGAGATTTGTAAGTGATTTAGATAAATCGACGTTAGAAGCTTCAAGTGACGAAGACTGCATAAAACCCCGTCCTGCGGTAGCAGCCGTACCGATAATCGGATCGCCTGAGTTGGCAGATTGGAGATAAACATTCCCGCCATCACTGACAAGGCCTTCATTGTTGGCAAATTTTGCCATCCCGATTTGTGCTAGACCAAATGAACGCCCGTTAGAGAACGATCCAACTAACGTACCGCTTTGGTCAATTCGGATACCGACCAAATCTCCTCCAGGAAATCCGTCTTGAGAGATACCGCTGGTACCCGATGGATTATCAAAACTTGTAATGCCGTCAAACGCACCGATGGATCCAAAATTGAGATTAACAGCTTGGTTTCCGGCCGCTCCATTGTTAGGTGAAAAATCAATTCCTGGAATATTATATCCGGCAAGTGCTCCATTGCTGTCAAATTGGATAATACCCCCTTCTAAAATATTAGTATTGGGTGCAATCCCGCCGATTGAGCCTGGTTGAGGTACGGTAATTGTGTAAGCCCACTCCGCGACTCCATTGATCGTGTTAATACTTTGTTTACGAAAATCCATTTTGACAGTGTGCTTGCTCCCCAAGGAATCGTATACGTCAATACTTGCTGAATGGGTTGCGGCATTGACTGCTTGGGATTGCTTGAGCGATGTACCAACCGGCAATGCCCCGGCCATGGTCGCAAAATTGGCAGTAAAGCGGGTATTTTCAACTGTATTGACATCACTGATCCCTGCAATCCTAATATCCAATGGCGTTCCAGCGGTGTTACTGACAATAAACTTACCCTGACTGTTAATGGTTACTGTTGCTCCTGCTGATGCCCCTACTGCTAAAGCCTGCATACCGGCACGAAGATCTTCGGTTGATTGAAAATAGTAAACACCTCCAGTTATACCGGGAACAGGTGTTCCGCTGGTGTAACGAAACTCTCGAGTAGTCGTTCCGCCATCAAAAGAGACACTAAGCCCTTGTCCACCTACTGGAACAGCAGAAGCTGGTGTTAACTGAAACGCTTGTCCGCTAGCATTGAACATAACCCCCATATCTTCTGTTTTTTCTGTTGCACTTACACCTGCAGTCGCATCAAGAGTATAAGTTGGAGAGAATTGTGTGACAGTCTCACTGGAGCTTAAGTTGGCTTTGACAACGACTTGAGTACTTGCATTCGCTGGTGTTGTTAGCCCAGGCGGAATCTTGATGTTGGCTATCGGTGCAGTTGCATCTACAAGACCGGTTTTGTTGTCTCGAAGCCACCCTTGGACAATAAACCCATTGTTGTCGACAAAGTTTCCGGCTGCATCAAATTTAAAGTCTCCTGATCGAGAATACTTATAGGTATTTCCGCTATCCGAGCTGACAATGAAAAAACCGTCACCCTGAATCGCGACGTCCGTATTTTTATCAGTATTTTGGATAGAACCTTGAGAATGGATGCGCGTGACAGAACCCACGGTGGTTCCCAGTCCGATTTGAACCGCATTTTTTCCCCCAAGTGCCCCTTGCGGAGCAGTGGCGATTTGATTAGTCTGTGCGAGCAAATCCGAAAAGTTGGCACGTGAGTATTTATACCCGATGGTATTAACGTTGGCAATATTATTAGACTCAACGTCCATCGCAATCTGATGCGATTGTAATCCAGTAACGCCGGCAAAAAGTGATCGTAACATAATAAGTCCTTTGTATCACATAGTAAAATTTATAAGCAAAAAATATGCCAAAAATTAGCGGTGCATTTGCAACGCTTTTTGAATCATTTCATCCACGGTAGTAATAGTTTTGGAATTAGCCTGATAAGCGCGTTGCGTGATGATCATGTCGGTCAATCCAACATCTACCCGTGCGTTAGAGGCTTCTAAAGCACCGCTTCTAACGGTTGCTCCAGTAATGGCAGTCCCCGATGAATCTTTCCAAAAGAGAGGTTTTCCGCTGTCGGAACTTTGAGAATAATAAGTTCCTCCTTCTCGGTTTAGCCCTTGGTCGTTTTGAAAATGGTACACGGCAACACGACCGATAGCGCTTTGACGTCCGTTGGAAAAATCGGCAACAATAATACCGTTTGGATTAATCCCATATTTGGTAAGCGTTCCTCCGGATACTCCATCCGAACGTGAAGAGCCGCTAACGCCAACACCATCAATTGAAATAACACCGCTGTATCCGGTTCCCAAATCCACCGCAACAGGGGTTCCATCATTATTCATAGACGTAATACTAAAACTGCTCAATGCACCGGATGCTCCAAAGATAGCTTGACCATTTTGGGTGTCATACACAGTACTTCCGTCATTAGAGGTGACGGTGGCAACAACATCCCACGAAACTCCCTGCGCAGGCTGAACCGCACTTTGGGTAAAAGAGAGTTTAAGACGGTTGGTCTCATTTTTTGCACTGATTGCATCGGCACTGATCGTACGTGTCGCATTGGTCACCCCCAAATTACCAAAAAAACTTGTTTGGGTAGTTGGCTCGACCGGATAAGCAAGTCGTGCCGGAAATTCCAAGTTCCCTTGACTCCCTACTGAACTCAGAGCTACATCACTGGCAGGCTTACTGATAACATAAGCTCCCACAGCACCATTAGAAATGGTATCCCCATAATTAAAACCTGCATTGTAGGCAAAATTAGTGAGCATCGTACCCGTAACGTACTTTCCATCTCCCGTTACTAATCGGGCAGTGGAAGAGTTAACATCACCGCTCACTTTTTGATACGTATCAAAAGCAAAACTGCCATCACGAGTATAAGAGACTTCATTTTTAGAAGTAACACCAAAAAATCCATTTCCCTCTAACGCAAGATCGTTAAATCGATCAGATGGCATCAAAGATCCTTGTTGAAATTGAAAACTCGTAGCTTGCAATTTTGACCCATATCCAATATCATTAGTGGTTGGAGTATTGCCGGTGGAAATGACTTTGCTAAAAATATCGGCAAACTCGGCTGTCGAACTTTTATAGGCTGTCGTCGATATATTGGCTAAATTATCGGCAATAACATCCAACCCATATTGATTGCTCTGAAGCCCTGATATTCCCGAATAGTATCCCTGTGTCATGATTATCCTCCGGTTATCTCTTTAATCGTACTGAAATCGACATAACTTGAACCGAGTTTTGCGTAGGTTTTACCGCTGTCAAACTTGATCGATTCAATCGGATAGAGCCCGACGCGCGACGTAGCTTCCGTACCATCGGCTTTGGTGTAGGTAGACTCCGCGTAATAGGTACCGGCCTTCAACTGAGTCCCGGCATTATCAGTACCATCCCAGCTGTATTGTGCGATACCGGCATCCGTAACACCGATTTTCATTGTTTTAAGGACTTTACCGTTGACATCCATAATATTGACGTTTCCGCTTGTCACATTACTTGGAAAATAGAGTTCAAAATCAGAAGCTTTTCCGTCAGCAAGCGTAATTGCATTGCTTCCGGTATCGGCAATCTTACCAATAGCGGAAATACCCGAATATTGTGCGGATGCAGCGAGTGACGTTGCTAATGTTGCCAATGCTTTATTGGTATTTTCAGCCGATTCCAATGTTGCAAGCTGGGAGGTTTGGGAAAGAATTTTTTCACTGTCCATCGGAGCGGTGGGATCTTGGTATTTAAGCTCCAAAAGCAACAATTTCAAAAAGTCGTCTTTGCCTAACACACTATTAGGATTGGTTGTAGTTGAAGATGTCGTAGTAGCCGTTGTTGAAGCAGCAGTTACTGTATTGCCATATGCGTCAATTGCCATAATAAACTCCTTTGATTACGCGTAATGCGGTAAGATAATTTCAAGAGCACTTAACTGCTCTTCATTGGATTCGAGCTCTTGAAGCGATTGGTACGATTGAAAACGGTTAGGCTGTTGTTGCTGTTGCTGAGAATTTTGGTTTTGCTGCTGATTCTCTCCGCCTGACATAAAGTTCATTGTTGCGTTGGGTATTCCCTGCCCAGCCAACTGCGCTTTCAGTTCCGTAGCATTATGGGCGAGAAAAGCCACACTGTTAGAATTACTGGATTGGATATTGACGTGAACATTATTACCCCGCTGAACGAGCGTCACTTCAACTTCTCCCAATTTCTCAGGATTTAGCTTCATTGTGACACGGGTAAAAGGTGGCTTATAGCTCTCCGCCGCTTCTTTGAGATCGATGGCAAAATGGCGCATACTCTGAACGGCTTCTTTGGATTTTACTTCGAGGGAATCTGCCTTGTGAGCATGCAGTGTTTTTACAGGCTCTTCAGGTGATTTTCCACCCACTTTTTCTTCTGTTTTTTCTACTTCATTTCCGCGAAGCAGTGTCCCTAAAATATCCAGATTCACTCCGGCAAGACTTTTTGGCATCTCTTTTGGTATCTCTTTGGCTACTTCAGCAACACTTACAGCGGTATCCATCCCCTTAAGCAATGCTTGAAGCGGTTGAGCCGTAGTTTTGTCACTCTCTTTGACAGATTTGGGTTCAGCGTGAGACATTTTAGCTTCAGCTATAAGTCCAACAATCGCTTCAAATGTTTTTGAATTTGTCGATGCTTCTATTTTACTCGGTTCTTTCACTTCAATAACACACTTAGAGAGCAATGAATCACTCACCCCTTTAAAGAGCGGTTTTTCTTTATTATCCAACGTTGAAAGGGTAATCTCACTCATGTCTATACCCATTTTATCCGCCAGCTCTACAAGTCCCATAAGAGTTTTGGGAACTGTTTTCCCCTCCGTTTTATACTCAGGAGCTTTTTGCTCGATGCTATTTTTGAGATATTCTTTGGCTTTATAAATAAGAGAGTGAACCTGATCGTTACTCAATGCATCAACGAGCTCTTTAGGAAGTGCTTTTTTCTCTTCATTTACAACTAAGCTCTCTAAAACTTTCGTATTGATTTTTAGAGTATCGGAAGGCTTCGTATTTTTAGCATCCACTACCACCTCAAAGCTCTTCTCGCTCTTTACAGGAGTATTCAGTGAGGATAAGAGTTGTGCAAAAGCATCATTGGCTTTGGTATTTTTGCCCTTAGATGAGCCTCCAAGCAAATCAATCAGCGATGATGGCGTTTTGTTATCTTTTCTTTGAACGACCATTCAAGATCCTTTTGGAAATAATTAAACGTATATAAGCAAAAAACATTCCACTTACTATAAAAATCACTTAAACCATCCTTAACTTTATTTTAGATAGAATTCGCGAAAATCTTTGCTTCCTATAAGGATATTCAGTGCAAAAAATTCGTAACATCGCCGTCATCGCACACGTTGACCACGGTAAAACAACCTTAGTTGACGGATTGCTTAAGCAATCCGGAACGTATGGCAGCCACGAGCAAGTCAACGAGAGAGCCATGGACTCTAACGCCCTTGAGAAAGAGCGCGGGATTACTATTCTTTCTAAAAATACCGCAATTCGCTACGGTGATCACAAAATCAACGTTATCGATACTCCGGGTCACGCCGATTTTGGTGGAGAAGTTGAGCGTGTATTGAAAATGGTTGACGGGGCTTTGATCCTCGTTGACGCGTATGAAGGGGTTATGCCTCAGACTAAGTTTGTTGTTAAAAAGATGTTAGCACTTGGCCTCAAGCCTATCGTGGTCATCAACAAAATTGACAAACCTTCTGCTGATCCTGAGCGCGTAGTCGACGAAGTATTTGACCTTTTCGTTGCAATGGATGCGACAGAAGATCAGCTTGATTTCCCAATCATCTATGCAGCAGCTCGTGATGGTATGGCGAAACTAAACATGTCTGATCCTGATGGTGATTTCACATGTTTGTTTAACACAATCCTTGAAAAAGTGCCTGAGCCTACGGGTGATGCTGAAAATCCTACTCAATTACAAGTCTTTACTCTTGACTATGATAACTATGTTGGTAAGATCGGTATTGCCCGTATTTTCAACGGACGCATTTCAAAAGGGGATAATATCCTTCTTGCAAAAGCAGACGGCGAAATGGTTAAAGGTAAAATTTCTAAACTCATCGGCTTTATGGGACTTACCCGTACAGAGATCCAAACCGCAGAAGCGGGCGACATCGTTGCCCTTGCAGGTATCGAAACCGTAGACGTTGGGGACACCATCTGTGATCCTAACAATCCTATGCCATTGGATCCTATGCACGTTGAAGAGCCTACGTTGAACGTTTTCTTCTCGGTTAATGATTCTCCGCTTGCGGGTCAAGAGGGAAAACACATCACGTCAAACAAAATCCGTGAGCGTTTGGAAGCGGAAATGAACACCAACGTAGCCATGCGTTGTGAAGTGATCGGCGAGGGTAAATTCCAAGTTTCAGGACGTGGAGAGCTTCAAATCACTATTCTTGCAGAAAATATGCGTCGTGAGGGCTTCGAGTTCGGTATCGGACGTCCGGAAGTTATCATACGTGAAATCGAAGGGGTCAAATGTGAGCCATTCGAGCACCTCGTAGTTGATCTTCCTCAAGAGTTTGCAGGAAGCATCATTGAGCGTCTTGGTCGTCGTAAAGCAGAAATGACAGCGATGGTTCCAATGGGTGAGGGCTTTACTCGCGTAGAGTTCGTTATCCCTGCGCGTGGACTTATTGGTTTCCGTGGACAATTCTTGACAGAAACCAAAGGAGAGGGTGTTATGAACCACTCTTTCTTGGAGTTCCGCCCATACACTGCAAGTGGCGTTGAGAGCCGTCAGTACGGAGCATTGACTTCTATGGAAGACGGTGTTACGTTGGCATTCTCCCTTGCAAACCTGCAAGAGCGTGGCGTATTGTTTGTTAATCCTCAAACAAAAGTTTACAAAGGGATGATCGTAGGAGAACACAGCCGTACCAACGACCTTGATGTTAACCCGATCAAAGGAAAAGCACAATCAAACGTCCGTTCATCAGGAGCAGACGAAGCGATCAAACTTATTCCACCTCGTGATATGAACCTTGAGCGTGCGCTTGAGTGGATCGAAGATGATGAGCTTCTTGAAGTAACTCCTCTTACTATCCGTATCCGTAAAAAATGGTTGGATCCAACTGACCGTAAGCGTTACGCTAAAAAGTAAGTTTTACTTTTTGGAAATGGGACTTTAGTCCCGTCATCCCGTACTTGATACGGGATCTATCTTCAAGTATTTATTAAAATCTAGCTGGATTTACCCGCAGCACAATGCCCGCTTTCGCGGGCGAAGTGCCCTTTAGGGTAAATGACGAAAGTATTATTTCCCCATCTCTTTTCCCGCAATCATTCCGCTAGCCCACGCAAAGTTAAAATCCGCTCATTAAACTCTTTAGCTATAATGTTCCCAAAAAAGAATAATCATGAACCTTTATGAAACCCTCAGAACAGCTCGAAGCGAAGAAGATGTCAAAGATGCCTATATCAAAGCTTTAGGGCTTAAAAGTTTTACCAAAGGGCTGATAGATATTCAAACGGATGTTATTTGGTTTGAGGCAAAGGACAAAGGGACGACTTCCAGCTACGCTATGTTCACTCAACTGCTTCATTATGTTCAAGTCGCCATGAACAAAGGGGAATCTGTACCCCCGTTTTTGTGTGTCATTGATACCGAAAAAGCGGCGATTATGAAATCTGCCGATGTACTGCCATTTTTAGCGAAAAAAACGATTAAATGGGGACAATCTGCCAGTAAATTTACCCCCGAAGCCTTAGCCGAAGTTTCCACCCACATCGGAACCCATTTTGTTTCATTCAAAATCTCGACGCACGAAGACGAATTTATCAGTACCGTCAAAATGGCGATAAAATCGGGTGACATTATCCGTACCCCTATCACCCCTGATAATCTCAAACAAGTGTTCGATAAATGGGTCGATATGATCGGGCGAGAAATCGGCGGCGTAAGCCCTGAGGATTATGCGTTGCTGTTTTTTGCCGACATCATGCACGATGGGACAGTATCGACGCACGCCAATCTCCCCGCTGAATTGCTCCATAAAAACGGTGCACCCGTCTTTAGTTTAAATGGACATAACTATGAGTTAGGGAATAAGGAAGGGTATCGCCAATTTTGGGCAATCTATCACAAACCCCCCAAAGCCGAGTACCGCGATTATCTCTTAGAGCGTCGTGACAGCCTTATCCCCATAGATGAGCGCAGTTTTAAGGGAGCGTATTATACGCCGCTCGCCGTAGTAGACAAAGCGTATGACAAACTCACCGAAACGTTGGGAAAAAACTGGCAAAAAGAGTACATTGTATGGGATATGTGTTGTGGCGTGGGCAATCTGGAGGTAAAACACTCCAATCCGCGTAATATCTATATGTCTACCCTCGACCAAGCCGATGTGGACGTAATGAAAGCGACCAAAACGTGTGTTGCAGCGACGCGCTTTCAGTACGATTATTTGAACGATGACATTACGGATGAGGGGCAGATTGATTATAGCCTTACGAATAAAATTCCCGAAAGTCTGCGAAAAGCGATAGCTGAAGGGAAAAAGATTTTGGTGTTGATTAATCCGCCGTATGGTGAAGCTTCAAGTTCTAACAGTCTTGGAAATGGTGGGGGAAGTGGCAAAATTGGTATAGCTAAAACAAAATTTGCAGCTACGGCAATGAATTCGTATGGTAAAGCGAGCAATGAACTTTTTACTCAATTTGTTGCTCGTATTGCGCAAGAAATACCAACAGCTACTTTAGCGATGTTTAGTAAAATGAAATATGTAAATGCACCAACAATGGATATTTTTCGTGATGCATGGAATGCTAAATATATGGATGGTTTTGTTGTTCATAGCAAGGCTTTTGATGGTTTAAAGGGTGAATTTCCAATAGGTTTTTTGATATGGAGAACTAATCAGGAATCTAAAAAAAAGGAAGAAATTATAGAAATAACTACAGAGGTTTTAGATAAAAATGCTAAGCCTACGGGCGCAAAGATTTTTTATAATTTGCCTTCTCTTAAGTTACTAACTAACTGGATTGAGCGTCCTAAAAGCAATAAACAAGAAGTTATACCTTTAAAAAATACCGTTACTCCAGCTACAGCTACAAAAGATTTACGTGGTACAAAATGGTCAAATAATGCTATTGCATATATGTGGTGCAATAGTAATGATATACAACAGGCTAATTTGACGGCGTTATTTTCATCCGGTTTTAATGGTGGACATGGAATTTTTATCAATCCTGAAAATCTTTGGCAGTCTGCAATTGTTTTCTCTGTTCGTCGTCTTGTTAAACCGACATGGCTCAACGACCGCGATCAATTTCTCCAACCAACCGAACCCTTGTCTGATGAATTTAAAAACGACTGTTTGATGTGGATGCTCTTTAACGGCTCAAATCTCACCGCCAGTGCCAATGATTTGGAATGGAACAATCAAAAATGGTCTATCATTAATCATTTCATCCCGTTTACCGAAGAAGAAGTCAACGCCCCCGACCGTTTTGAGTCTGATTTTATGGTGGAGTATTTGAGAGATAAAAAATTAAGCCATGAAGCTCTCGCGGTAATAAATGAGGGGCGTAAACTGTGGCAAGCCTATTTCGCTGATACCGATGTGCGAACAGTACGGGATGAACTGAAACTCAACCGTAGTGATGTTGGCTGGTATCAGGTACGCAAAGCACTGGAAGCGCGTAATAAAGACGGAGTGGGTATACCGAGTGATTTTAGTGCATTTAAATCAGCGTATGAAGCGTTGGGAGATAAACTTCGCCCGATAGTCTATGAGCTAGGGTTTTTGCGGTAACCGTCATTCCGTACTTGATACGGGATCCAATACTTTGAAATATAAAAAACAAGGAGTGACAAATGGAAAAAGAGATAATACTTAGTCTTACGAAAAATTTTGAAGATTTTGCACAGCGCACAGAAGATGGTGTCGAATTTTGGCTGGCTAGAGATTTGCAAGAGCTTCTTGGCTATTCAAAATGGAGTAACTTTATTAATGTAATTGCAAAAGCAAAAATAGCGTGTGAAATGTCAAATCAGAACCTTACCGATCATTTTGCCGACGTCGGTAAAACGATAGAAATGCCAAAAACTGCGGTCAAAGAGATAGACGATATTATGCTAACTCGCTATGCTTGCTATCTCATTGCACAAAACGGAGACAGTAAAAAGCAAGAGATTGCGTTTGCTCAAACGTATTTTGCGATGCAGACACGAAAAGCTGAACTTATAGAGCAACAGATGTTAGAATCTGAAAGAGTACAGGCACGCGCCAAGCTAGCACTCACAGAAAAGGAGCTTTCACAAGTTATCTACGAACAAACAGGAAGAAATGATAATTTTGCTCTCATACGAAGCAAAGGCGACCAAGCATTATTTAATCGAACTACTGCACAAATGAAAGAACGATGGGGGATAAAAGAAACAAAACCTTTGGCAGATTTTATGCCCACTATTTTGTTAAAAGCAAAAGATTTTGCCTCAGAAATCACCATTTACAATGCAAAAGAAAAACAGATGCAAAATGAGCGGGAAATATCCAATGAACATATTACAAACAATGAAGCCGTTAGACAAGCTTTGCTAAGCAGAGGAATCGTGCCTGAAAATATAGCGCCGCAAGAAGACATTAAAAAAATAGAGAGAAAGCTCAATACTCAAAATAAAAAAGCACTTATGAGCAATGATACGCTAAATAAACAATAACCATCTCTTCTCGTCATCCCGTACTCGATACGGGATCCATTGTTTTTGTGGATTCCGTGTCGTAGCACGGAATGACGAAAATATTATTTCCCCATCTCTTTTCCCGCAATCATTCCGCTAGCCCATGCAAAGTTAAAATTATATCCACCACGACGCCCCACAATATCAAGCACCTCACCCGCAAAATAAAGACCGCTTATCAACTTTGATTCCATCGTCTTATCGTTTATCTGCTCCGTTGCAACACCTCCGCCGCTTACTTCTGCGTGTTTAAAGCCATGTGTTCCATTGACTTCAAATTTCCAGTTTTGAATAAGATGGATGAGTTTTTGAATCTCTTTTTCCGACAGACTAGAGACAGCTTTTAAAGGGTTAACGGCTATTTCTTCACAAAGATAGACAATCGTTTTAGTGGGAAGCAACGTTGAAAGAACCGTTTCAATCGGTCGATTAGGAACATCATCAAAAAGTTTTTCAAGAGTAACACCCAGCGTTTGAGTATCAAAATGAGGAAGGAGATTAATCTCAAGCGTAACACGCTGTTTTTTCATCAAGGCATACGAAGCATTTTGGCTGATGTCTAAAATTGCCAAGCCCGAAATACCGTAACTGGCGAAAAGGATGTCTCCTTTCACTTTTGTTAGTGGTTTGTTATCGATAACCAGTGTCACTTCAGCAAATGTTTTGACCCCTGCCATTTTGTGGTGAATTTTGGAGTTTAAATGCAATTGCACCAATGAGGGGTATTGGGAGATAATTTTATGCCCAAAAGAGTGCGCGAAGCGATACCCATCATCCGTGGCACCCAGTTGCGGTGCGGCCTGCGAACCTGTTGCAATAAGCACCTTATCATAAACACTCTTTTCATCCTCACAATGAACAATAAAGCCTTTTTTCTCTTTGGTAAGTGCTGTCACTTTTTTTTCGGTAAGAATTTTGACGCCTGCGTCAGTTACCGCATTTTTAAAAGCGATAAGCACCGCTTTGGCTTCATTGGAGAGCGGATAACACCGACCATCACTTTTACACTCTAAAAGCAATCCTATGGAGTGCATAAGCGTCTCAAACGCTTGAAAGGTGAGCTGTTGTAACGCATATGCCGTAAAAGAAGGGTCAACACCTGCATAATCTTTAGAAGAAACGGTGGTATTAATAATATTGCAACGCCCGTTTCCCGAAGCTAAAATTTTTTTCCCGACACTGTTATTATGCTCATAAATGGTAACATCTGCACCCGCACGAGCGGCGGCAAGTGCTGCCATCAACCCTGCCGCACCACTGCCGATAATCGCAACCTTGTTGGATGGACTCACCCCTCTCTCCCATACAGTTCATTATAAAGCTTCATCGCCGCACGATCCGAAAGACTGGCAATATAATCAGCAATAACACGATGTGTGTTTCGTTTGTCCAGCTGATTATGATAATACGGCGGCAGCATTTTTGGCTGTTCCATCAGAGCATTAAAAAGTCCGATAATAGCTTGCTTACCTGCAAACATTTTACGCATAATATCTTTGTGCTGATACAGCTCTTGGAACAAAATTTTTTTGAGTTTTTTGATCTGTGTTTCAAGTTCGGTAGAAAATCCGACGGGGATCGATTGCGAAGATGGAATAACGGAAGCTAACACTCGGCTGTTATCAATTTTATCACGAGAATCCGCTACGAGAGAATAGACCAGATGGTTGATAAGATGGGAACTAAAACGGTAGCGGAACATCTCGTCTTCATCCTCATATATCCCCTCCTCATAGACTTTTTGGACAATCGTTTGGATAAGCTCGCTGGATTTAAGGGTATCAAATGTTATCAATCCTGCAGCAATACCATCATCAATGTCATGGCTGATATAAGCAATCTCATCCGCACGATCCACAATCATCGCTTCAATACTGGGATGGGTGTCGAGGGCAAACGCCTCACGAACAGGGTTAGGCAAAAATGATTTATTATACGGATACGAGTGCTTTAGTATCCCCTCGAGCGTCGCATAGGTGAGATTGAGTCCCAAAAATGCTTTATAACGCTGTTCTAACAAGGTTACAACCCGAAAGCTCTGAAAATTATGCTCAAACCCATGAGCAAACCCTCTCTCCTTCAAACACAAATCCAGCGTATCCCCGCCAATATGTCCAAACGGAGTATGCCCCAAATCATGCGCCAAAGCAATCGATTCCGCAAGCGACTCTTGCAGTCCTAAATGAGAGCTGATTGAACGGGCAATCTGACTTACTTCAATACTATGGGTAAGACGGGTACGGAAAAAATCCCCCTGGGAGTTTAGAAATACTTGTGTTTTATATTCAAGCCGTCTAAAACTCCCAGAATGGATAATACGGTCACGATCACGGGCATAGGGGGAGCGAAAATCGCAGCTTATATCAAAAAAACGGTATTCAGGAAGCATAAAAACCTTTACTTTTTTATATGGTACCTATTTTAGTTAAATTTACCACAAAAATCGCTACAATAATAAAATTATACGAGATGCAACCAAGGTAGTGCAGATGGAATTCAAATCTCAATCAGACCCAAAATCATTAATGTCCAATGATTATCGCAGCAGAGGAAAGCAGTTTTCACAAGAAAGTATTCAGCGGCACAAAGTACACGAAGAGGGATTTTTAGGTCAAAAGGTTGATTATCGTAATTTTGTATTCGCACCGGAAGGATATGAAGGTCCGGTATTTTTTGTATACTTTCTCTCACTTCCCTACCTTATAGGACTTGGTTTTCTCTTTTTATTTGTTGCACGGGCAAGCTATGAATATTTTTTAGAATTTAATCTCGCCTCTTATTTTATGATATGGGCTATCGGGTATGAAGTAAGTGCGGTTTTACTTTTTATTATTCTCATTTTTGCTTGGCTTACTCACTATAATAATCGCCACAATAAAGAAAAACTGCGTCAAAAGAAACAATCAAAAAGAGGTTATTAAACGGTTTTTTCGTTACAATTATAACCATACAGAAATACACTTCAAGGAATCCAATGACTTACCGTTTACCTCTTATTTTAGCTTTAACAGCTACTTTTTCCTTTGCTGCACCTTCAACACTTGCCATTGTAAATGGTCAGCCTATCACCTCTGTAGATGCCAGTGCATTTATGAGTAAAGCAATTCCGGGAATGACATTCGATAAACTTGATCCAAAAATGAAACGTCAAGTGGTTGATCAGCTGATCAACCAACACCTCATCAAAGGAGAAGTTGCCAAAAGCGGTATCCAAAACACCCCTCAGTTCAAAATCTCCTACGCAGCATTGCGCGATGATCTGGCTGTGGATATGTGGATGAAACAACAGATGGGAAATATCAGCGTTAGCGAAAATGAAACCAAAACCTTTTATGATGCCAATAAAGAAAAAATGAAACAAAACGGGAAAACAGTACCGTATGAAAAAGCAAAATTCGAGATTACGCAGTTTATCAAAATGGAAAAATTCAAGGCTCAAATGACAAAAACAACAGAATCCCTTCGTGCAAGCTCTAAAGTAGAAGTAAAGTTATAAGTTATTTCTTATCTCTCTTCGCCAACCCTTCTTTGAGGGTTTTTTGAATTTTCTCTTTAAATTTCGGATTCGCATCGCGCAATGATTTTTCAAAACGGGATACGAGTTTTGAATCGGTATTGGTATGCGTACATATCCCTTTAATCAAAGCCTCGTATTGCGGGTATTCTCCAATCGACCCAAAACGGCTCAAGATTCTATCCGCAGCCTGATTTAAAGCCTGATTTGTACTTACACTCGAATGAATGATTGCGCAAAGCGATTCAAATGTTTCAGGTACGTTAGCTTCACTTGCAATATTCTTCTTTGAACGCCCCATCCATACATAGATCAAGACCAACAAAAGAAGGACAAAAAGTAAACTTACCATGGTAATAAGCAATGTAAAGGTATCCATAAAAATCACTTGGGGTTAAAGGTGAGGAGATTGTAGCATATTGTCGTCATCCTCGGGCTTGACCCGGGGATCCATCTTGAAAAAAGTTTTATGAGAGCTGGATTCCCAATCAAGTTGGGAATGACGGAAAAAATATTAAGAGTTTAGCGGCTTACCACTCAACTTCGGTTGTAAGCATCCAGCTTTGTTTATCTGCGATTGTACCCGTAGTAGTTGCCCCTTCATACGTGGTTGCCGCAACAGGAGTACCGTCTTTTGCATTAACAGTTTTACCTGAAGCAATAAATTTAACATTTTTATTGTATTTGTATGCCACACCATAAATCATTTGCGTCGTATCTCCAACATTATAGGTATTACTATTAGGAGCTGCTGTTGTCATGTCAGGATAGCTTACTTTTGCATCATCAAATCGTGCCAAGACTGTCCAATCTTGGATAGGACGAATTTCACCATTCACAGACCATGATCTAATCTCTCTATTACTGTTTGGTGTACTAGCATACCCATCTTTACTAATATTATATTGTGCCGCGATTAAGAAGAAAGGCTGGTTGTACACCGCATGAACCCACATTGCATTTCGGTTATAACGGCTAGTCGCATCAACATTTGTTGTTGCATCCATTTTATGGTTTTGGCTTGACAAGCCGGCAAATGAGATATTAGCATAGGTGTCTTTGTCAATTTTGTATTTACCGACTTGTTCACCGTTACCCATCACGTGACCCGTCAAACGCCATTCAGCTGATAAACCGCTATTGTTTTTTTGGTTTGTAGTTGAATGGTATCCCTCACCATTGAATAAACCGATCTCACTTGAAAAATACGGTGTTTTGGTTTGGAAATTGACCCCTAAATCCGCTGAGTTCATTGTATCTACACCAACTGTACCAAATTTATCTTCCAAGACAACTTTGTTGATTGAACGATAATACCATGAGTTATGCTCCTCATAATCAATCCATGGACGGTGAGCAATACCGATCTCTACGCCGGTATAAGGGAGAACTTTATCGAGATAAAGGTAAGCATATTTAACGATAACACTAGCTGGACCATCGCCAGTTGCCGTTGATGTTGACTCAAGCTCTTTTGTTGCATCCAATGTTACGCGAAAATAATCTTTATCATTCAAAAATGCTTTCACTTGAACATAGTTACGACGCATTTCAAAACCGGTTGATTGATCAGCACCTTGAGCATTTTTAGCACCATAATTATTGCTTGTTAACCCAAAATAGTGTGTACCGCTAAATTCAAGCGTTTTCGCTTTTGATTTTACGTTCACATATTTTTTTTGTGCATCTTTGTACTCTGAAAATGCTGATTCACTCTCACGTTGAGACATATCAATACTTTTTGCATCGATAAAATCACCCATTGCAACACGGCCTTCACCAGCTGTGGTAAATACTTGACCTGTTTTAGGATCACTAAACAGTGTCATAGTATCAGCATACACTACACCTGACATCATCACCGCAGCAAGGGCAGATAAAGTTACTTTTTTCATTGGTTATCACTCCTGATTAATATGGCGATATTGTAGAAAAAGAAGATTACGTGAATGTTACGATTACAAGAGGGTTACAAGAGGGGAAATGGATTATAAATATAACCCGAGTGCATACGCTAAAACGGGTTATCAAGCTTTATTGAGGGAGAAAGAAAAAGGAAAAAGAAATGGAATATGGGTCTTCGGCGAAAAAGACACCTCTAAGAACACCGAAATGGTCTTAGAGGTATCTATTAAAGCTGGATTCCCGATTTGATCGGGAATGACAGTGGCGGTAAAACTTATTTACCCGCCCAGTACTCGCGTACCATATTGGTTGTTTCAACCGGAAGCGGGATATAACCCAATTTCTCAGCTGCTTGGTCTCCGTTACGGAAGGAGTAATCGAAGAATTTAATGACTTCTTCATTAACCTCCGCTTTTTCGCGTGGCATAAGGATAAACGTTGCCGCTACGATTGGGTATGAACCGTCTTGCAATACAAGTGAGCTGTAAAAGTGATCTTTTTTAGACCATTTTGCTTGTTTAACGGCTGCTTGGAAAGTTGCTTTACGTGCACTTACCCATTTGCCCTCTGCTGTTTGCAACGTTGCCGCTGAAAGATTATTCTTTTCTTTATAAGCATTTTCGATGTAGCCGATAGAGTACGGAGTTTGTTTGATAAGATTCGTTACACCCTCATTTCCTTTTCCGCCGACACCGGTTGCCCAGCCGATTGCTTTACCCGTACCGAATTTGCTTTTCCACATTTTAGATGCTTCGCTCAAATAATCCGTAAATACGTAGGTTGTCCCTGATCCGTCAGAACGGTGAGCAACAATAATTTTTTCAGCGGGGAGGTTAACACCTGCATTGTCTGCAACAATTGCCGCATCATTCCACATCGTGATTTTACCCGCAAAAATATCTGCTACAACACTGTTTTTGAGTTTTAGTTTTTCATCCGCAACACCCGGAAGGTTGTGCGCCACTACAATTGAACCGATAACCGCAGGGAACTGAAACAACTTGGCCGCATCCAGCTCTTTAGGCGTCATTGGGGCATCGGTTGCACCGAAATCAACAATACGCTCAGAAATTTGCTTGATACCGCCGCCGGAACCGATGGATTGGTAGTTAACACGAGTATGGGTCGCTTTTTGATAGTTGTACGCCCAGTCATAATAACACGGTGCCGGAAACGTTGCGCCCGCTCCATTGATTTTATCCGCTGCGATCATCGACGTAGCCGCGATAGCCGCAATCACTAAACCTTTAGTCATTTTACTTAGCATTGGATTGTCCTTGGTGGTTTTTTATCTCGGTATTGTAGTGGGGATAGGTAACGAAAAGGTTACAGAGTATGGTAAACTATTGTAATCAAACTGTGACCTTAATGGACTACAATCACACCTTTGCAGTACATTAACCAAAGGCTCAACTATGCTACCTCGTTATGAAAACAAACTCAATGATATCCGAACACAGATTTCTGCTCTTGTGGTCGCTATCATTCGTGCCAATGAAGAGACGCTAAACGCGTTTGAAAACAACCGGAACGATCTCTATGAAAGTGCTAAAAAACATCTCAAAAACATCCAGACCGACGCAAACACAATTGATAACGAAGTAATCAAAACACTGGCGCTCTATGGTCCTGAGGCTCAAGAGCTTCGCCTTCTTGTTGCCTTTTTAAAAATGACCAACGAGATTGATCGTGTCGGTGAGAATATGAAAAAATACACCACCAGACTTCAAGATCTTTGCAGCAGCGAATGTGATATTACCATAATGGCGCCATCCATCATTCAGTTGCAAAAAACAACACTCAATGCCCTGCAATACATCCATGAATATTTGGAAAATATGAATACCTCAGATGCCGAAGAGCTGTTTCGCAAAGTGTCGGTTGAAGAGTCCAAAAATGATGACCTCTTTTCTATCATCGAAAAAGATCTTCTGAATCTTATTGTCAACTCGCATGAACTCTCAACAGATTATGTTCGAGTCCTTGCAACTTTGCGCAAGCTGGAGAGAACAGGGGATCGCACCGTCAATATTGCAGCACTTCTTTTGTACGCCCAACAAGGCGGCGAATTAAACTACCACGTTTAAGGACATCTTGCATGAATGCACTCATACTCATCGTCGAGGATGAAGAAGATATTTTAGAGTTAATGGAATTTAACCTCGGACGCGAGGGGTTTGAAACCATCGGATTTCTAAATACCAAACGTGTCGCAGAAGTACTTGCAGAGGAAAAAGTCGATTTGATTTTGATGGATCGCAATCTTCCCGGAACGGAGGGGAGTGAATACATTGCCTCATTGCGGCGGCAGGGGATCAATACTCCGGTCATTTTTATCAGTGCCAAAGACAAAGACGAAGAGATTGAACAGGGGTTTGAGCGGGGCGGGGATGATTATCTGACCAAACCGTTCAGGATGAAAGAGCTCGTTTTGCGGGTAAAAGCAATTTTACGCCGTACTCAAAAAACCTCCAATGAGGGCAATATCACCTATCGTGACATAACCCTTAACCTCGCATCCAGAACCCTCATCATCGAAAACGCTCCCATAGAACTTACCAAGCTCGAATTTGATCTGTTGTATGCGCTCATCAGCAACCAAAATATCGTACTCGACCGAGAGTATCTCCTCGAACATGTATGGGGAGGGGATGAAATGTACCAAGACCGCACGGTCAATGTCGCCATCAACCGCCTCAAAGAGAAAATTGATCCCGATAAGAGCAAAGAATACATCAAAACCGTGAGGGGAGTTGGGTACACCCTGTGTTAAAAATCCATCAGCTCTTTTTTCTCAACACACTGGCTCTTTTTGTAGGAACCCTTACTATTGCCTCCTTTATTGGCTACTATACCCTCAAAGAGATGATTATCAACGACAACATCAATCACCTCCAAAAAACATTAGAGCTTGTCTCCGTCCGTTCCAATCAATCAAACAGCTTAGATCACTATGTCAATGCAGTACACAATCAAACCGATTATCGCGCTACCGTATTTGATAATAATGGAAAAGTCCTGGCCGAAAGCAACATTGACAAACGTTCTGTTGATTCGATGCGCAATCGTAAAGAGGTAATGAATGCCGTGATAGAGCCTTATGGGGTAGAAGTACGCTATTCTGCCACCTTCGATGAAGATTATATTTTTGTTGCCAAACAAATTGCCTTTCAAGGAAATATTGTCATTCTCAGGCTTGGGGTAACACTTCACAGTGTTATGGGGTATTTTTACCAGCTATGGATTAAGCTCGCCTCGTCCTTTGCACTTTTTATCATTATAGCCCTCATCATTGCCTTTAAAATCTCTAAAAAAGCGCAGTACGATATAGCTCAAATCACCCACTATCTCCACGAAATCTCGGCAAAAAATTATGCAGCTGTTTTAAAACCCGAACATTTTAGAGAATTTTTACAGATTACGCTGCTGCTCAAAAATCTCGTCAAAAAACTCCGAAACCGCGACAAACAAAAGCGCAAATACACGGCACGCCTTCGTCTTATCAATAAACAGCAAAATGATATTCTCTCCGCCATCAGCCACGAATTCAAAAACCCTGTTGCCGCCATCGTCGGATACACCGAAACGCTCGAAGAAGACCCAAATCTTAGCCTCGCCATACGTGAAAAATTTTTAGGAAAAATCCATTCAAATGCCCTTAAAATCAGCACCATGCTCGACCGTCTCGCCCTCTCTGTCAAACTCGAAAACAACGATCTCTCCATCAAGCCCACCACGTTTGATCTCGATACGTTGTGCCGTGATGTCACCTCCACTCTTCAGGGGAAATATCCCAAGCGAGTCATTATTTATGAAGGTTGCCCCAAAGAGGTGGTTGCGGATAGAACGATGATCGATCTCGTCATCACCAACCTCATTGACAATGCCATTAAATATTCTGAGGATGTAGTCACGCTCAGGCTAAGTGACCATGCTATCGAAGTTACAGATAAAGGGATTGGAATCGCCCCGCATGAGCTCGAACTCATTGCGAGCAAGTTCTACCGTGTTCAAAAAAACAGCTGGGATAACTCAATGGGGTTGGGACTCGCTATCGTCAGTTACATCCTAAAACTTCACGATTCAACACTCCGGATTGAAAGCACATTGGGTGTTGGCTCTACGTTTAGTTTTGAACTTGACACCCTTGTTCCCAAAAAATGATTACGCTCCCCCTCAAACTTTATCCGATTCTTGATGCGTTATGGGCTCACAACATTACCCCGATAGTTATAGGGGGATATGTGCGTGATGCTTTACTGGATATTCACTCCAAAGACATCGACATTGAACTTTATAACATGCACTCACTCGAAGAGCTGGAGACCATACTCAAACCTTTTGGTAAGCTCAATCTCGTCGGAAAAAGCTTCGGGGTCATAAAACTTCGACTCCAAGAGCTGGAAATCGACTTCTCTCCTCCACGTATTGAGTCCAAACACGCAAGCGGGCACAAAGGGTTTGAAATCCATTATGATTTTACCCTTGACTTCGCTACCGCCGCCCGCAGACGTGACTTTACCATCAACGCCATAGGCTATAACCCCCAAACAAAAACATTATTAGACCCGTACAGCGGTATAGAAGATTTACGCAACAAACGGTTAATGTGTGTGGATGAAAAAACCTTTATTGAAGATCCGCTGCGACCCCTGCGAGCCGTCCAATTCGCCGCCCGTTTTAATCTAGTATGCGACCCGAAACTGCTCAATCTGTGCAAAGAGATGATTGCCAACAAAGCCCTTGAAGAGCTGCCCAAAGAGCGGATTTTTGAAGAAATTAAAAAGCTTCTCCTTTTGAGTACAAAACCTTCTGTCGGATTGCGTCTCCTCAAAGAGATGGGGGGTGAGTCTCTTTTTGAACCTCCTTCGCAAGCAGCGTGGAATCACGCACTGCTACGGGTCGATAAGCTAAGCCAAAACAGTTCAAAATCGTTAGCTCTGCTGTTTGGCGCATTGCTCTTAGAGACCAAAGAACCCGATAGAATCTTAAAAAGCATTACTGCCGAACGCTCCCTTCTTCGAACCACCAAAATAGTAATAGAACACGCCCATAAATTTGGATCTTTGGTGACTCCGCCACCCCCCCTGCTTCAGGGTCGTGATTTGATTTCTCTTGGACGTACACCATCCGAAGAGTTCAAAACTATTTTAGAGAGTGCTTACGAAGCACAGCTCAACCAAAAATTTGGCTCCCACAAACAAGGGCTAAAATGGCTCAAAGAGCATTTGGTAACAAAACCGTAATCATTCTGTAATACAATTGCGTATACTTTTTTTAGCAAGGCGCTGCATGATCGATAAAATATTTTTCAACCTCACCCGCTTCAGCGCCCTCTTAATCCTTGTCATTGTAGCGTGGATTTTTGTGGTGTTATTCAACCACTCGCTCGAAGCAATGCGTACTTTTGGTCTGGATTTCATCACTCAGGATGAATGGGCGCCCAATCTTGATAAATTTGGAGCTTATGCCGCTATTTTGGGCTCGGTTATCTCCACCACATTGGCAATGCTACTGGCTGTCCCTATCGCTATTGGGGTCGCCATATTTTTGAGTGAAATTGCCCACGACAAAGTCAAAAGCTTTTTCGGTATCAGCGTTGAACTTCTAGCCGCCATCCCTTCAGTCATTTATGGGATGTGGGGACTGTTTTATTTCGTCCCTATCTTGCGTGATATCTTTGGCGGAATGGGGATAGGATTGCTTGCAGCAGGAATCGTTTTGGCCATTATGATTTTACCATTTATGGCTGCCGTTACCCGAGATGCTATGAATACTACCCCCGATATTCTCAAAGAATCCGCTTACGCACTGGGCGGAACACAATGGGACGTTATCAAAGACGTTATTATCCCTTATGCCAAAGCAGGAATCATCGGTTCACTTATCTTGGCACTGGGTCGCGCAATCGGTGAGACGATGGCGGTAACGTTTGTGATGGGGAACGTCCACCATGTCCCTGGATCCATTCTTGACCCGACAACCTCGATTCCCGTTACTCTCGCTAACGAGTTTACCGAAGCCGATTCGTCACTGTATTTTTCAAGTCTTTTTGGGTTGGCACTCACGTTACTCGTTATGAGTTTTGTCGTTATCGCCATTGCAAAATTTTACTTTTTACGAAAAGCAAGGAGAGCATAATGACTGCCGTACAAAAACGAATTTTTATCAACAAACTTGCTCTTATATTTTCAACACTGAGTGCCATCATCGCTTTAGCTTTTTTATTTTGGATTTTGGGTGTTTTAGTGATGAAGGGGATGAGTGCTCTCAACTGGAATATCTTCATTTATGAGGGTGCTCCTCCGGGGTACATGGAAAGCGGTCTCAAGCATGCCCTCGTGGGTCAACTCATCTTGGTCGGATTAGCCACGGGGATTGGTGTACCGTTGGGAATTTTGGCAGGAACATACCTCAGTGAATACGGCAAAAATTCCCGCCTTGCCCACACCATCCGCGACATCAGTGATATTATGATGTCCGCACCCTCTATCGTCATCGGTGCATTCGTCTATGCAGTCATCGTTATGCCCATGGGGCATTTCAGTGCATGGGCAGGGGCTATCGCTTTAGCCATCATCATGATACCCATCATCTTGCGTACTACCGATGATATGCTCCAGCTCGTCCCTGGAACACTGCGCGAAGCAGCATTTGCATTGGGAGCTCCGAAATACAAGGTCATTAAAGATGTCGTTTATCGCGGGGCAAAAGCAGGGATTTTAACCGGCGTACTGCTAGGAATTGCCCGTGTAGGAGGGGAAACAGCACCTCTTCTTTTCACCTCCTTTAATGACAATTTTTTTACCACCGATCTAAACGCCGCAATGCCTTCGCTGACGGTGACGATTTTCAACTACGCGATCAGTCCCTATGAAGACTGGCAACAGCTGGGATGGGCGGCGGCTTTCATCCTCTCTATGTTCATTTTAGGTTTAAATATATTAGGGCGGGTAATCTTATTCGCTGGAAAAAGGAAATAATTTATGGCAAGTATTATCGATATTAAAGACGAATGTGCACTTCATGTACGCGATTTTGAATTCACCTACAAAGGGGCTTTGGCACCAAGTTTAAAAAAAGTGACAATGCCCATCGCAAAACACTCTATTACGGCGCTTATCGGACCTTCCGGATGTGGAAAAACGACCCTTTTACGCTCTTTTAACCGCATGCACGATTTGTATCCTGGTAACACCTATGCAGGAGAAATCGAGTTTGAGGGGCGCAATATTCTCACCCCCAAAGAAGATTTGATTCACCTTCGCACCAAAATCGGGATGATCTTCCAAAAACCGACAGCGTTTCCGATGTCCATTTTTGATAACGTTGCTTATGGGATGCGCCTCCAAGGGATCAAAAACAAAACTGAACTCAATGATCGTGTCGAAAAAGCACTTAAAGATGCGGCTATCTGGAAAGAGGTGAGTGATCGTCTCAAACAAGACGCTAATGGTCTCTCAGGGGGTCAGCAACAGCGCCTGTGTATCGCCCGCGCTATCGCCGTAGAGCCCGAAGTATTACTCTTTGATGAACCCACCTCTGCCCTTGATCCCATCTCGACGCAAGGAATCGAAAAGCTCGTTATTGAACTCAAAGAGCGCGTCAGTATCATCATCGTCACCCACAACATGCAGCAAGCGGCACGCGTCAGCGATTACACCGGCTTTATGTATCTGGGGGAACTCATCGAGTTGGGTCAGACCGAAGAGCTCTTCGTCACGCCGAAAGAAAAACTTACACAAGAATATATTACGGGGAAATTTGGATGAACCAACCCGCCCTTTAAAGCTAAATGCTTCTACAATTTTGGAAGAAGCTGCAACTGAGCTTTAATGGCATAACCATTATCTCGTAAACGATAAATGCGTTCTGTCCCCGTTTCACCATAGATGGATACGATGGTTTGAAAATAGTGGTTATGATTATCGATGTAGGCAAAAAGCGGCTGTTCAATAGTGCTATCAAGATAGAGTTCGGTAATGATTTGCTTCATATTTGAAAGAACTTTCAGATAATTTTGCTCGGCTTGTCCTGAAGGCTCTTTGATATACTCCAATCGTGCTTTATCGAGATTAGCATTGGTAGTTACAAGCTCATACAAACCAATTTGACTCAGAAGCAGTATAAATCTTTTTTCGTTATCATGCTCAAAATCACTGTAGATGTCCAGTTTTTTAAAATAAGGGGAAGCTGCTTGTGTTACGTTTGCGCTATCTTGTTTGTATTGAACAATCATCTCTCTTATTTCACCTACCCCAAGCCCCAGTTGTTTATATTTTGTAAGGCTGGAGTCAAGCTTGTCCAATAATACGTTAAATTCTGTAAGTGATTTTTCATCTCCAAATCGGATAACTTGGCGCAATGAATGCTCACTAAGCGAGAAGAGCTCCTGAGGATACTGGGGAAGGGGAACGGCAGAAGGGACACCCTCTTTGCTGTATTCAAAGTTCATCCAAAATATACCTGTGACAGCCAATAAACCAACGGGAATGAGGAGAAGTAGTTTTTTCATTAGGTATCCTAGGGAGTTATTTTTGATGTAACTATAGAACAGGGTTGTTACAAAGAAATTACACTTTCATCCATAGCCGGTTCCCATAGATACAAAGTCATTCTAAAGAGACTCTTCGGCATAATTATGTAATAATTTAGCAATCAACCAAACTGGGATTTTTGCCTAATATTAAAGGATAACTTCATGTCTGTACTTTGGGAAGCACTGAACAATGTCAACACACTCACCCTTGGTTTATTACTGCTGTCATTAGGTATCGCTCTCTTTTATGAAATGATTAACGGCTTTCACGACACCGCGAATGCGGTTGCCATGATCATTTATACCAACTCCATGGAAGCAAAATACTCTGTCATCATGTCAGGTATAATGAACTTTATGGGTGTTCTTTTAGGCGGTATCGGCGTTGCCTATGTCATCGTCCACTTATTGCCGCTAGATATTATGGTTGCATCCAATCAAAATGCGACATTAGTGATGATTTATTCCCTCTTGATTTCTGCAGTCATCTGGAATTTCGGGACGTGGTATTTCGGTTTGCCGGTTTCCAGTTCCCATTCGCTCATCGGTTCCCTTATCGGAGTCAGCACAGTATTTGGCGTTATGCACGGTTTTGAGTTTTCACAAAGCGTGAATTGGAAAGCCTTGTATGGCGTATTAACCGCATTGGCTCTTTCCCCTCTTTTGGGATTTGGATTTGCATTTTTACTCATGAAAATAACAAGGAAATTTGTTCATAATCCAAAATTTTACAAAACACCCGACAGTGAATCGAAAAGAAAACGTCCAAATTTTTGGATGCGAATGGGGATCATTGCCACGGGTGCCGGCGTTAGTTTCGCGCACGGTTCAAACGACGGGCAAAAAGGGATTGGTATTATCATGATCATCCTTATCGGAATATTACCGACCTATTACGCGCTCAATATGGATTCGCATCAATATAAAATCCAGCAAACGAGAGACAGTGCCGAAAATTTAGCAAAATTTTATGCCCAGAACAGTGAAACCCTCAACAAGCTCGTGAGTGAAAAACATCTGATCAGCGCTCTTAAAGTAAAAAATACGATTGCAGAATGTAACGTTAACCAAGTTTACGATACGACTGCTCTGATTGCTACCAAACTTAATGGTATTAAATCGTATTCGGAACTCTCAAACCAAGATCGCTGGAGTGTTCATACCGCTATCTTGTGTTCGGATAACTTTTTTGGTCAAGTAGAAAAAACGTATTTATTAACGGACAAGGATAAATCTGATTACATAGCAACCCAACGAAAAACCATGCTCTCAGCAACTGAATATGTTCCCAGTTGGGTCATTATAGCGGTTGCGGTTGCACTCAGTATCGGAACGATGATAGGTTATAAAAGAATCGTCCACACAATCGGTGAAAAAATAGGATCTCAACCGATCAACTATATGCAAGGTACGGTTGCACAAGCAATGGCCATGATGACGATTCTATTGGCAAACTTTGCCCATGCTCCGGTCAGCACAACGCATATCGTATCCAGTGCCGTTGCCGGATCGATGGTCGCAGAACCTGAAGGCGGCGTGCAGAAAAGTACCATAAAGACTATTTTACTCTCATGGCTTTTTACCTTGCCGGTAACCGCATTACTGAGTGCGGCAATTTATTACTGTCTCAGTTTTATCGCGAAATAAGATTATTTTAAAGCAGTATTCGGCTTCGTAGCCGAATTATTTTCCCATCATCTGGCTATCAATCTCAATCACCGTATGAACATTCCCTCTAGGATAATAATCCGCAATGACTTTTAAGCGCTTAGGAGCGATTTTGTCTTCAAATAGGCTGTAGATCTCATTAGCACCATTTTCATGCGAAATATGGCGGTTTCTGAACGAATTAATATAGAGTTTGATGGCTTTTAACTCAGCAACCCATTTATCGGGCGTGTATTCTATATATATTGTTGCAAAATCAGGGTATCCGCTGCGAGGACATAGGCAGGTAAATTCCGGCAAGGTCACTTTAACCACATAATCTCGCTCATGAACATTAGGCCAAATCTCAAAATCTTTTTCTACATTAAAATTTTCAACTATTTGTTCGCCGTATTTCATTCTTCTTCCTTTAGTGTTATTTTACCGTGATAGTTTCCTTGCCGGCAATTAATCTTTAATTTTTTAGCAACAGCATCACCTTGAGCATCCTCAATCATACTTATCCACGTCACTGCTCCACATAAATGGGCAGTAATATTAAGTCCATACAGTATATTTTGGTATTTTTCTTCCAGTATATGACGTGTATAGAGTGTGTCAAAGCGGACAAAATCAACATGAAACTCTTTTAAATACATCATGGTGACATGATTCCCGCCATATTTATCCAAAGCGATTTTATACCCAACTGCACGATATTGAGCAATTTGTTCCTTGAATCGCTTTATTTGCGGAGAATATTCTTTCTCTTCAAACAAAATAATAATTTTATTTTTAGCCTCCGGGTAACGCTGTAACACTTCAAGTGCATGCTGAAAAAATAACCCGTTACGCAACATAACAGCAGAGAGCGAAAGTACATAGGTATCCGATGATTGAGCTGCTATTTTCACCACAATTTCTAGAAAAGAACTCTCATATTCACGCATTTTTCCCAAACGGTTCAAAAGGGGAATAAATCGGCTTTGATGAATAAGCCTCCCCTCTTTATCCGTCAGCTTAACAGTTATTTCAGCCATTGAATTTTTTTCACAACTGACATTTTGTGTCGCTATTGAATATCGTTGGTAAATTAAAGCATCTAAAACCGATTGTTCGAGTTCTGCCGGGATTATTTTATCGTCATCAGTAACCGTTTTTTTATCGATAGAGGCGTATTGAAGCTCAAATAAGCGGGTCAAAACTTCATTAAAATGTTTCACATGGGTAGTATCAAGCAAGACCGCCGAAAGACGAATTTCCATCTCATTAATACTATTTTCTTGATATTTAGCCAAAAAGAGTTCAATAAGTGGAATAGTACGCTCTTTTTCATCCATAAACATTACAATAAAATCCCCCCCCTTATAGCGACAGATAGGGAGTTTTTTTATCTCTTTGGAAGCACAGAATTCATTGATTTGTTTTGCTGTTTCAATTAAAACCACATCACCGTTTTTAATACCATATTTTTCATTTATCGTTGTGAGATTTTTAATAGTAATCATCACAATAGTTACGGTATGACGAGCACTCCAACGATAAAAAAGTTTAGTAAAATATTCAATACTGAATGTATGTGTTATCGAATCAGTAATAGCTTCATAGGTACTTTGGTTAATTAAAAAGAAAAGAAAATAGATAGCGATAGCAAACAATATGAAAACAAGAAAAATAAGAGAAGTAATCGTGACTGTCGGTTGTAAAAAAAGGATAAAAATAGAGGCAATACTGAGTAAAAAAATAGGAAAACCCATTCGCAATGCTAAGACAAAGCGATGAGACCGTTCTTTTTCTTCCGTATAAAAAGACATTTAGATATCGAGGTGTTTAACATCTTTTGCATGTGTTTCGATGTAATTACGGCGCGGTTCGACATCATCCCCCATAAAGAGGTTAAATGATTCACTTGCTGATTGGGCATCATCAACCGTAATACGAAGCAATACACGATTTTCAGGCGTCATAGTCGTTTCCCAAAGCTGTTCAGGGTTCATTTCACCTAGACCTTTGTAGCGTTGAATGTAAGACCCTTTTTTCGCATAATCGGTAATATTTGTTAAGAGTTGAAGCAAATCACCCTCTAACGGCAAATTCCAATCCTGAATTTTACGGAAAATATAATTGGCTTCCGCAAAATGAGGAGATGCAAACAAATCATCGTTTACGTGAAGTTCTTCGAGTCCTTCTTTCGTTTGAACAAACAAATGCATATTTTCATCATTGACACTTTTACTGAGGATGTTATACCCTTGAAGGGTTAAAAATGCCTCTACGTGAGTATAAAGTTCGGTGAGTGACAAAGCAATCAAATCAGGATTTTCGATGAAATAGCGAATCAAATCCACCAACGCATAACGACGCTCCAATGCATCAAGCGTACTGCGGTAATGATCAACCATTTTGAAAAAGGAGACTAAATCATTGACCCCGACATTGAGATTATCCATCTCTAATGCTTCGATTCCGTTTTCAATCAAAAAGGCATTCATAACACGATCGTCTTTAAAATAAATCTCTTTTTTTCCTTTTTTATACCGGTACAACGGTGGTTGTGCAAGATAGAGATAACCGTTTTCTACGATTTTAGGGAGATAACGGAAGAAAAATGTCAATAACAAAGTTTGAATATGGCTGCCATCAACGTCAGCATCGGTCATGATGATAACTTTATGGTAACGCAGTTTCGCCTCATTAAATTCTTCACCGATTCCACACCCAAGTGCCGTAATCATGTTGGTAATTTCTTCGGATTTTAAAATTTTATCCAAACGGGATTTTTCAACATTGAGAATCTTACCTTTGAGTGGCAAAATTGCTTGGAAAACACGGTCGCGTCCTTGTTTAGCCGAACCGCCTGCAGAGTCCCCTTCCACCAGATACAACTCGCTGATAGCCGGATCTTTACTCTGACAGTCTGCAAGCTTACCCGGAAGTGTTCCTACCGTCATTGCATCTTTACGACGGGTGAGTTCACGTGCTTTTTTAGCCGCTTCTCGTCCGCGTGCTGCCATCAATGCTTTTTGAACAATGATTTTGGCTTGAAGTGGATTTTCTTCGAAATATTTGGTCAATCGTTCGTATGTAACTTTTTGTACCAACGGTCGTACATACGTATTTCCCAGTTTTCCTTTGGTTTGTCCCTCAAATTGCGGTTCAGGAACACGAACCGAAACAACACAAATAAGCCCCTCAGAAACATCTTCTCCAGAGAGTGGAATATCTTTTTCTTTGGCATTTCCGTTTTGCTTGTTGTAATTGGAGATAACACGTGTTAATCCTGCACGAAAACCTGCTTCATGCGTACCACCGTTTGGGGTATTAATATTATTGACAAACGTATACATTTTTTCTTCGTACGTATCATTGTACATGATGGCAATATCCATCTCGATGTCTTCAATTTTTTCATTGAATTCATACGGAAGGGCAACGACCACTTTTTTATTCATATCTGAAACGAATTGAGTAATTCCCCCTTCAAAATGGTAGGTATTATCCGCACCGTTGCGTTCGTCTTTAAATTTGATGGTGATACGAGGATTGAGATAGGCAAGCTCTTTAAAGCGTTTAGCCAAATAGTCGTAATCAAAAGTTATGGTTTCGGTAAAAATAGAAGGATCTGGGGAAAATTCAATGGTTGTCCCTTTTTTACGACTTGTACCTATTGAAACAAGAGGTTCTTGAGGAATACCGCATTTAAAATCTTGCTCAAAAATTTGACCTTCACGGTAAATGGTCATTTTTAAATCTGAGCTCAATGCATTTACAACCGATACCCCTACCCCGTGCAAACCACCGGAAACTTTATAGGTATCTTTGTCAAATTTTCCACCGGCATGCAAAACAGTCAAAACAACCGTTGCAGCAGAAATTCCTTCTCCAGGATGTATATCTGTTGGGATACCGCGCCCATTGTCGCTGACAACAGCCGTCCCTTTTTTTGTTAAAGTAACATTTATGGTATCACAATGCCCAGCCATCGCCTCATCGATAGAGTTATCAACAACTTCATAAATAAGGTGATGAAGCCCTCTGTGACCCGTATCACCGATGTACATCCCTGGACGTTTTCGGACTGCTTCGAGACCTTTTAGGACTTTAATATTGCTGGCACCGTAATTTTCCATAATTGCTCCCACGAATTTGCGTGTTTAATGGCTTTATTTTACCGCAAATAATCTAAAAAGGAAATTTATAAGAAAAAGTGAGAATGAGCATAAAGTGCGGTTTACTGCGTGTGGGCTTCTTGCCGAAAGAAACTCAGTGTTAACGTAGCTAAGAGGGACGAGTTCCTCTTAGCGTTTAAATAACGATGGGCATTACAATTGTTTTAAAATTATCACTTTTGAGTACAAAAGGTTGATTGGATTCATTGGCTTCGAGAGTAAAATCATTGGTAGTTATTTGTCCTAAAAAATCCAAGATATAGCGGCTGTTGATGGCTAAAATAAAAGGGGAGTCAAATCCGTTGTCGATTTCAATAGCAGTTTTTGCTTCAATATTATCATCACTTAAACTTTCAAATAAAATAGAATCACTGGTAAAAGTAAGTTTTAAATCATTTGAGATAGTTGTAATTTGCTTGATAGCACTGATAATAGATGATTTTGGAAGAGTAATAGAGCGTGAAGACTCTTTTGGAATGATACGGTTGTAATCGGGGAATTTACCATTGATAAGTTTGGTAAAGAAAAGAGAATTTTCAGATTTGATAACAAGATGGGTATTGTCATAATAGATTTCAATATTTTCAAGGAAAAGTTTTTGAATCTCTATAATTGCTTTTTTAGGGACAATAATAGAGAGTTCTTCTTCGTTTTGATTGTCTATATGAACAAGGGCAAGCCGCCTTGTATCTGTAGCAACAAAATTAATTTGATTGCTCTTAATATCGATAAGTGCTCCATTGAGTTCGAATTTAGGGTTGTTAGTATCAGCTGCCGGAGTAATTTTTTTGAGTGACTCAATTAAGAGTTGAGAATTTATTGTGATGTTAGGTTTATCTTCAATTGAAGGAAAAGTCGGAAACTCACTGCTTTTATACGTAGGCAATTTAAAATTGGATCGTTTTTGACGGATATGAAGATGATCTTTAACCAGTTCTAATTCCAGTTCTTCATCTTTTAGTATGCGTATGATGTCTAATAATTTTTTACCGTTAGCCGTAATGGAACCGGGTTCTTCTACAGTATGGGCATGGGTTTGAAGACTAAGACCTATTTCATAATCGGTAGCTTTCGCTGTTAATACTCTTCCATCTGTACTTAGACAAATGTGAGATGTAATTTGTGACGTATCTTTTTTTTCTAAAAAAGGCTGTAAATGGAGTAGGATGTTTTCTAAAACCGATTTATCAATGGTTATTTTCATAACGTGTCTCCTTATTATTTATATATTTAGAAATTGTAATAGTAGTAGTAAGGGGGTGTGAATGTGTGAAAAAGGGCATCACGTTCCTTATTACTGGGGTAAATTAGGGTGACTAACTGAAGTGGTTTCATTCACATCCATTCACCTGTACGAATTATAGCCTTTTTAAAAACCCATTACAAATGGAATTTTACTCACTTGTTAAGGAAGAAATTTTATTGGAAAGCTCATCCACTTTTATTTTAAAATCTTCATCATTTTTCATTATTTCTTGAATTTTTTTCATGGTGTGACTGACGGCGGTATGATCTTTCATCCCAAAATAATGAGCGAGCTGAGGCATAGAGTTTGGGGTGAGATTACGAGAAAGATAAATAGCAATACGTCTTGCATAAACGATACTGCTGTTTCGGCTTTTTGAACGAATTTCTGTAGATTTAACGTTGAGTTCTTTGGAAACAATATCTACAATAGTATCTATGGTTATATTGAGTCGTTTTTCTGCCATCTGTTCTTTGAGAACGTTTCGGGTAAATTCGATATTAATATCAACTCCCATAAGTTGAGAATAGGCGTTGAGCTTGGATAAAATTCCCTCAATTTCTCTCGTATTATTTTCGATAATCGTTGCAATATAATTAATAACTTCTTTGTCTAATTTAACCCGATTGATTTCGCATTTTTTCTTGATAATTTCAATTTTTGTTTCAAGTTCAGGAGGCTGAATATCGGCTACCAATCCCCATTCAAAACGACTTTTGAGCCGTTCTTCTAAACCGCCGATTTTTTTTGGATGCTTATCGGAAGTAATGATAATTTGTTTGTTTTCATTACGAAGGGCTTCAAAGGTATGAAAAAATTCTTCTTGAATTTGGTTTTTACCGCTTAAAAACTGAATATCATCGATAAGAAGCAAATCACATTTACGATATTTGTCTTTAAACCTGTCCATAGTTCGATTGCTCAGATGGCGGGAAAAATCATTGAGAAACTGTTCCACAGAGGTATAAATGACGGTTTTACCCTGTGCCAACATCACATTTCCAACCGCTTGCATCAAATGGGTTTTCCCTAATCCTACTCCGCCGTAGATAAAGAGCGGATTATAAACAATACCCGATTTTTCACTGACACTTTTTGCAGCAACGTAGGCAAAATTATTGGAACCTCCAACGACAAAGTTATCAAAAGTATAAGAAGGGTTGAGGAGTGTTTGGGGCATTTTATCACTGTGAACAGGAACTATGGGTGCTGTTTGATTGGATGAGGGAGTGTTGTGTGTTTTAACACTAATAATGATAGAAGGCTTCACCCCTGTTTTAATTTCAAAAAGATGGGAAATTTTATCACTGTATTTGGTTCGTACCCAGTTGGCAATCAAAGGGTTTGGGGCATTGTACACAACATGGTTGCTTTTTGATTCTTCTTCATTGTAATGAATTTGTTTTATGTAGCGGGTGTAATCTACTTCACTAATTTCATTTTTGAGCATCTGCAATACCATGCTGCCAATGTTAGCCATTATGTTTCCTGTATATGTGAATAGTATTGAGAATAATACCAATATTAGCCTATAATTAGGGAATAAATAAACGTGAATATCTTTATTCACAGGTGTGAATAACTTTTTAATAGGGTGAATGGAATAAAAAATGGTTATTTTGGGAATAGATCCGGGAACACGTAATTGTGGTTATGCACTTGTAAAAATTGAGGGTCAGAAATTTAAACTGGTTGAAGCAGGGCTTATTAAAATGAAAAGTGAAGGGTTGCAATACCAAATCCCGCAAGTGGTTGAAGCACTGGAACAGCTTTTCAAAACCTATACGATTGACGAAGTGGCAATGGAAGATATCTTTTATGCCCATAATCCAAAAACTGTTTTGAAACTTGCACAGTTTCGAGGAGCTATTATGCTCAAAATTTTACAAGAGCACGGAATATTTGCAGAATATACAGCATTGCAAGTCAAAAAAGCATTAACTGGAAAAGCAAAAGCAGCAAAAGAACAGGTTGCGTTTATGGTCAAACAAATATTGGGGATAACAAAAGAGATAAAACCGCTGGATATAACCGATGCGATGGCAGTAGCGATAACCCATGCACAAAGAGTGAAACTGGAAGGGATAAAACGACCGACACACCAGGAAGGTCGTTAAGTTAAAACTATAGCGAAAGAGTCTTAGAGAGGCTTAATTTTTTTAGGTTGTACTAACAATTAAAAAAATACTTTGAATTCGAAAATTGCACCTTATAATCTTCTGAAAACTTCAAAAATTCTCTATTTTTTTGGAAAATGTGTAATATTCACACTGTGAGCAAGATGTGAATAAAAGGAGAATTTTTTTCATTATAATTCATATAATTTTAACCTATTTAAGAAATATTTTAGATAAATTTATCCTAAATTAAGAACTACTTTATTCTCTTTAAAATCCCTAAAATAGGGACTTTTAAAGAGATAATAAATAGTGATAAACATTTCAGTTAGGATTAAGCAGATGTTATAAAAAGTTATTCACATTACTGATTATTTGATTGTTGTAATCAAGAGGTAATAAGTCTGTAATGCAATTGAAATTAACATAATTTACCATTCAATATCTTAAACCTCTTAGGGGTCAATATTATGGTTAATGTAGAAACACTGCTTAAAAAAGAGCATCCCTTTTTATTTAAATATCCTGAAATAATTTCTAAATCAATTGTTGGTTTAACCCGTATATTAATTCATGAAAATTCTATTAATACTTTTATGCAATTACACAAATCAAAAAGCGGTTTAGAATTTATCGATACCGTGTTAAAACATTTGAATGTATCGTACAAAGTAGTTCATCGTGAGATTGAAAATGTTCCGGCACTTGGAAAAGTTATTATTGTTGCTAATCATCCACTTGGAGCATTGGATGCATTAACATTGATTCAAATGGTGTGCAGTGTGCGGACAGATAAAAAAGTCAAAATAGTTGCCAATAAAATGCTCTCTTCAATCCCTCAGCTCAAAGAATTTTTAATCAGTGTTGATAACATGAATGAAAAAATTTCCAAACAGGCTCTGCGACAAATTGATTTAGCGCTTCAAGCAGAAGAGGCCGTACTCTTTTTCCCCAGTGGAGAAGTATCACGTGCAGGATTTTTTGGGTTAAAAGAGGGGGGATGGAAAGGGGGGTTTATAAAATTTGCGAAACGAAATTCTACCCCTATTTTACCTGTTTACATCAAAGCACGAAACAGTTCTCTATTTTACGCTGCCTCATGGGTTTATAAGCCTCTAGGAACGCTTTTACTCAGTCATGAGATGTTTGCTGCTAAGAATCAAGCATTTGAGTTTAAAATAGGGGAAATCATCACCCCCAGAGCATTTAACGATTCTGCTATGAATGAAAGACATCATGTGCGATTGTTTCGAAAACATTTATTGAGACTTGGAAAAGGGAAGAGTGGAATTTATCCTACTGAAAGTTCAATCGCTCATCCATTATCACGCCAAGATATTCGTCAAGAATTAAAAAGAGGGGAACGGTTAGGAACAACGAGTGACAATAAACAAATCTATTTGATTGAACACGACAATGCTTCCAATCTAATCAATGAAATCGGTCGATTACGTGAATACTCTTTTCGTAAAGTGGGAGAGGGGAGCGGTAAATCGCGAGACATCGATGAGTATGATCGCTACTATCATCATCTTGTCTTGTGGGATGATGATGAACTCGAAGTGGTTGGAGCGTATCGTATCGGTGAGTGTGGATGGATATTGTCATGGCTTGGACGTGAGGGACTTTATCTCAATGAACTGTGTGATATGCATAATTCATTTGATCCCATTCTCGAAGATGCCATAGAATTGGGACGCAGTTTTGTTCAACCTAAATATTGGGGAAGCAGAGCGCTTGATTATCTGTGGCAAGGGATTGGTGCGTATCTCAGCCATAATTCCCATATTAAATATATGATAGGACCGGTAAGTATATCGGGAAATTTTCCACAAAGTGCACAAAATGCTTTGGTTTACTTTTATTCTCACTATTTTGGGAGCAATCATACGATGCTTCGAGCGAAGTCTCCGTATCATCTTTCGGAATTTGTCAGCTTGGAGTTTTCGGAATTTTTCAAGGGAGATGATTACAATGAAGACTTTAAAAGGTTAAAAAACTATCTCAAAACTTTTGATTTAGGTGTCCCAACACTCTACAAACAGTACACAGAACTCTGTGAAGAGAGAGGAGTAGAGTTCATGGATTTTGGCATTGATGTGGATTTTAACAACTGTATTGATGGGTATATTATGGTCGATATTCGAAAAATCAAAGAGGCAAAGCGTCAGCGGTATATGAGAGATATATAATCAGTCATCATTCTGTGCTACGCTCAGGGAATCCAGTGTTTTTAAATGCTAAAGATAGATTCCCGATTGAGTCGGGAATGACGGGGAGATTCCCATCGCCTCAAAACACGTTGAAATAAAATTTTCTTTTGAAACAATATGGAAACGGTTTCCTTCATATTCAAACTCCAAACTATAAGCATGAAGGAGTAGCCGAGTTGCTCCTCCCTTGCCTAATCGTTCCTCAATGGTTATTTCTTTATCTAAAAATTTAATAATGTCCGCTTCTTCCTGTCCGTAGATGGGATCACCAACAATTGGATGTTTCACGTGAAACAAATGAACCCGAATTTGATGGGTACGACCTGTAAAAGGAGATGCCTCTACAAGGGTCATATTATGCTCTGGAAAGTATTGTAGCGGTTTTATAAAAGTACGAGAAGCTTTACCCTCGGGATCAACTTTTACGACCATCCGTACTAAGGTATTTGTATCTTCTCTACGTAATAAAGGTTCTTGAATATCTAACGGATGTTCTAGGTGTCCATGTACCATTGCCAAGTAGCGTTTGCTTATTTCACGATTTTCAAATAACAATTTTAAAACAGTCTCACTCTCTTTGTTACGAGAAGCAAGGACTAAACCGCTTGTCTCTTGGTCGATTCTGTGAGTGACGTTTGCGTCGTGGCCAAACCGATGTTTGATTTCATCGTTAAGAGAGTAGGCCGTGCGACGGCTTTGGGGATGAACTAACACGCCGCTTGGTTTGTCATAAACGGCAAAATCGGGAGCGACAAAGGTGGCAGAAAGACCGCGAGATAATGGCTCAAAGCAAATAAAATCAAAATCCCCTTCGATAAATCCCATCTGATTACTCATAACAATTCCATTTTGAGAAAGCCGTCCTTTGGCAATAAGACGCTGTGCTTCGGGTTGTCCAAGCCCCAATTCACGAATCAAAAATAAAATGGCTTTTTGACGGGTTGGGGCATGGAGTTTTTTAATAACGAAGGGCAAAATATATTCCTTTATAAGCGATGGTTGGATAGACTAAATTTATAATAACAGATGCGCATTTTAGCATATCAAGGGAGCATAATATGGTAGATCGTTACAGTAGAGAAGAGATGAAATCCAAGTGGAGCATTCAAGCTAAATATCAGGCGTGGCTCGATGTTGAAAAAGCAGTTGTAGTAGCGTGGAATAAGTTAGGACTAATACCCGATGAAGATGCGGCAAAAATAATAGCCAATGCAGGATTTAGTGTAGAGCGTATTGATGAAATCGAAGCGGTTACGCGGCATGATCTGATTGCATTTACTACCTCGGTTTCTGAGACATTGGGAGAAGAGAGTCGTTGGTTCCATTATGGGATGACGAGTTCAGATACAGTGGATACTGCCGTTGCATTACAGATGCGTGATTCACTAAGCCTTATTATAGAAGATGTCAAAATGGTGATGGAGTCAATTAAACTTCGTGCGATAGAACACAAGATGACTTTGGTGGTAGGACGTTCACACGGTATTCACGGTGAGCCTATTACGTTTGGTTTGGTGTTAGCAGTTTGGTACGATGAGATGGCACGTCATCTCACTAACTTAGAACAAACGATGGAGGTGATTGCTGTGGGTCAAGTTTCGGGAGCGATGGGTAATTTTGCTCACGCACCGTTAGAGCTTGAAGAGTATGCGTGTGAGGCGTTAGGGTTGAAACCTGCCCCTGCATCCAACCAAGTTATCCAACGTGATCGTTATGCACGTCTTGCTTCTACGTTAGCGTTGTTAGCAAGCTCTATCGAAAAGTTTGCGGTACAAGTTCGTCATTGGCAACGTACGGAAGTGTATGAGTGCGAAGAGTATTTTGCTGTGGGGCAAAAGGGTTCATCGGCAATGCCTCATAAGCGCAATCCGATTTTGACAGAGAACATTACCGGGTTGGCGCGTATGGTTCGCTCATACGCAGTACCTGCGATGGAAAACGTTGCGTTATGGCATGAGCGTGATATTTCTCACAGTTCTACCGAACGTTTTTGGCTTCCGGACAGTTTTGTAACTTCTGATTTTATGCTGCACCGTTTTAACAGTGTTATCTCTAAACTTGTGGTTTATCCTGAGAATATGATGCGTAACCTCAATCTAACAGGCGGTTTGGTTTTCTCTCAGCGTGTATTGCTTGAGCTTCCTCTCAAAGGTGTTAGTCGTGAGGATGCATATCGTATCGTTCAGCGCAATGCGATGAAAGTATGGGAAGGGTTGCAACACGGAAAGAGTGCAACCAATGAAAAGGGTGAAAGCTTGTATCTGCAATATCTATTAGATGATGAAGAGTTGCGTCAAAGTTTGAGTGAAGAGGCAATCCGCGAATGTTTTAATTTTGATTATTACACGAAAAATGTTGATAGAATTTTTGCGAGAGTGTTTAAATAAAAGAGCACTGGATTCCCAATCAAGTTGGGAATGACGGAATAATAAAGTTGTAAATCTTGGCTTACTGTTTGCTTGGAATTTATGGATAAAAAAGAGACAACTCATTATAAGAATTTCTAAAATTTAGAGGGTATAATATACACTTTAAGAATTGCAAGGAAAAAGATATGCTAACCATTATTAAACGTAACGGCCGTCGTGAGCCGCTGGATATTACCAAAATTCAAAAATATACTTTTGCTGCCGTTGATGGACTCATTAACGTATCGCAAAGCGAACTTGAAGTGGATGCACAAATCCAATTTCGTGACGGGATTACGAGCAATGAGATTCAGCATACGTTGATTAAAACAGCGGTGGATAAAATCGACATTGACTCTCCTAACTGGACATTTGTGGCATCACGCCTTTTCTTATACGATTTGTATCACCGTGTTAATGGATTTACGGGATACGGCAGTCTCAAAAGCTACTTTGAGCGTGGTGAGGCCGAGGGGCGTATTCTTCTGGGATTAAAAGAGAAATTTGACCTTTCCAAACTTGAAAAGCACATTGTCCCTGAACGAGACTTGGAATTTAACTATTTGGGCGTTAAAACACTGTACGATCGTTATCTTATCAAAGATCGTAAGGGTGATCCTATTGAGCTTCCTCAGCATATGTTTATGGCGATTTCAATGTTTTTGGCACAAAACGAGTCTGACCGTGAAGGGTGGGCGATTAAATTTTACGACATGATTAGCCAGTTCCAAGTGATGCTGGCCACCCCTACTCTCTCCAATGCCCGTACAACGCGCCATCAGCTTAGTTCGTGTTACATTGGATCAAGTCCTGATAACATCGAAGGGATTTTTGATGCCTACAAAGAGATGGCTCTGCTTTCCAAATTCGGCGGTGGTATTGGCTGGGATTGGACACAAGTTCGTGCGATGGGTTCTTTTATCGATGGGCATAAAAATGCGGCGGGAGGAACTGTACCGTTTTTGAAAATCACCAACGACATCGCTATTGCGGTCGATCAGCTAGGGACTCGTAAAGGGGCAATCGCTGTCTATCTCGAGCCATGGCACATGGATGTCAAAGATTTCCTCGACATCAAGAAAAACTCAGGCGAAGAGCGCCGTCGTGCTCATGACTTGTTCCCTGCCTTGTGGATTAACGATATGTTTATGAAGCGTGTTGTTGAAGACGGTATCTGGACGATGTTTGATCCCTATGATGTCAAAGATTTGAGCGAACTTTACGGGGATGCGTTTGAAAAGCGTTATGTGGAGCTTGAGCAAGATGCAAGTGTGATTAAAGAGCATACGAAAGCCAAAGATTTGTGGAAAAAAATCCTAACAAGTTATTTCGAATCAGGAAGTCCATTCTTGTGTTTCAAAGACAGTGCTAACCGCGCCAACCCAAATGACCATTATGGAATTATCCGCAGTTCAAACCTTTGTACGGAAATTTTCCAAAATACACAGCCTAACCATTATCTCATCAAGATTAAATTTGAAGATGGAACGTTTGTGACGTACGAAGAAGATGAGTTAGTGAAAGTGGACAGCGGTATCGAAAAACCTGCTAACAAGGTGACGGCGCTTGACTCATTGGGTGGACGACTCATTTACATTGTGGAAAAAGAGAAAGTGGATGGTGCAACGGCAGTGTGTAACCTAGCCTCCGTTAACCTCTCACGCATTAACACCAAAGAGGAGATTGACCGTATCGTCCCTATCGCCATTCGTGCGCTGGATAACGTTATTGATCTTAACTTCTATCCGTTAGAAAAAGTAAAACGCACTAACATGAAAAGCCGTGCAATCGGTTTGGGTGTTATGGGTGAAGCACAGATGCTTGCAGAGAATAAAATCATGTGGGGTACGCAAGAGCATTTCGATAAAATTGATGAAGTGATGGAAGCGGTCAGTTATAACGCGATTAAGGCGTCATCCGATTTAGCGCTTGAAAAAGGGTCGTATGCCGAGTATCAAGGGTCCAAATGGAGTCGTGGTATTTTACCGATGGATCATGCGACAGCGGAAGTTCGTAATTTAGTCGATCGCGGCGGATTGTTTGCCTCTAGCTACGACTGGGATGCGTTACGTGAAACAGTTAAAAAACAAGGGATGCGCAATGGATATTTGATGGCGATTGCACCGACGAGTTCGATTTCAATCCTCACAGGCACGACTCAAACGATCGAGCCTGTGTATAAGCGCAAATGGTTCGAAGAAAATCTTTCAGGGTTGATTCCTGTCGTTGCTCCGAAACTTAGTCCTGATACGTGGGGCTATTATACCCCTGCGTACGATTTGGATCAAACGATTTTGATTAAAGCCGCAGCTATTCGTCAAAAATGGATTGACCAAGGGCAAAGTCTCAATATCTTTATCACCCTCGATAAAGCCAGCGGTAAGTATCTCAATGATATTTATATGCTCGCGTGGAAATTGGGTCTTAAATCGACCTACTATCTGCGATCACAATCTCCCGAAGCCAAGGAAGATACAACAGACCGTTCTATGGAGTGCGACGGGTGCCAGTAAAGCCACTAAACGCTCAAGCGCTAACTTCTTTGTTAGCGCGTTTGGACAATGCAAAGCACGGTGAAATCCGTTCCATCACCCCACTCTCTCCTACTTCCATCGAAATTCGTTTTAGTGTTCAAGACATTGCACGCGGATATGATTGGATTGATATTGCGTTTCGCGTGGAGGGTGTGAGTGATGCAAAGCTTGCGAGTGATAATGTTTTGAAATCACTTGATATGTCTGAGGGGATAACGGTAGAGGTCAGTGCTAATACCTGTGCTTTAGCAATCGGCAGGTATAGCGGGCGTGTGAATGAAGCACCGCTATACATTATCGGCGCATCGATGGGGTATGAAGAGTTGCCGTTTAGCGCTTAATTAGTTTTTCTCCAATAAACACAAAAAGAACCCATCAATTGTATCGGTGGGTAAAATTCGTACTCCATTTTGAATCCGCGCATCAAAAACTTCTTTTCCCCAACGCTCTAAGGGCTTTTGTACGTTGTCGAAGGGTAAAGTTAGTGGCAGAGTATTTAAACGGTCTCCATGACGCTCTAAGAGGTGCTGAATGGGGCTTTCGTTCTCTTCGGGGGAGAATGAGCAGGTACAATAGAGGAGCTTGCCTCCTGACTTGAGGGCATCGTAGGCGGAGAGTAACAATCGGCGTTGAAGCTTGGAAGTCTCTTTGACTTTGTGGATGGTCCAAAAGGACATTGATTTGGGGTCATGGGTTTTGAAGCGTGCTTCGGAGGAACACGGTGCATCAAGGAGGATACGGTCAAACATCTCGGGGCACTTTTTCCCGACACTTCGTCCATCGGTCATATAAGTATGAGCGTTGGTGACTCCTTGCGCAGTGAGATTGTCTCGGAGGCGAAAAAAACGTTCGCGTGAGAGCTCTACGGCGGAGAGCCATCCGGTATTTTCCATCATACCTGCCAACATCAGCGTTTTACCCCCCGGAGCGGCAGCTAAATCGAGGACAGTCTCTTCGGGTTGTGGAGCTAAGATCCACGGTGCGATCATGGAGGCTAGATTTTGGATATAGAGTCGCCCGCCGTAAAAGGCATCAGATGACGTGAGGCGGAGTTTGTCTTCGGGGGATATACGATAGACTCCTTCCATAAATTGTGTTTTCCACCCTACTCTCTCGTAGGAAATCTGAGCCGTTTCAAGTTCGAGCTCAAGCTCTTGAGGTGTTGATTTAAGTGTATTGACGCGAAATGTTACTTGCTTGGGGGTATCAAAAGTACGGAGGATTGTTTCAAGCTGTTCACGTGGAACAATTTGCTCTAGCCGTTGGGTAAACGCTTCGGGAAGGCTCATCGTACAACACCATCGACAATCGGGACAAAATCGCATACTTCCAGCACATCTTCGGTGATTTTACCTCCCTGTTTTGTAAAACGGGTAATTACCTGTTCGCGTCCGCGTTCTACGGGAGCGATTAAAATTCCCCCTTCACGCAGTTGATCAAAAAGTTTTTGGGGAATAGCGCGTGCGGAGGCGGAAAAAAGGATGCGATCAAATGGAGCGTATTGCTCCCAGCCGTTTTGTCCATCATCGGTACGGGTGTGGATGTTTCCCAGTTTCAGATGACGAAAGCGCTCTTTGGCTTCGATAAGAAGGGATTCGATTCGCTCGATGGTGAAAACACGACGGAAAAGATGGGAGAGAACGGCTGCTTGGTAACCGCTGCCGCACCCGATTTCTAAAACGCTGTCACACCCTTCGGGGGAGAGGTATTGGGTCATTTTTGCTACGGTGAGCGGTGAAGAGATAAACTGTTGTGCACCGATGGGAAGAGCGTCGAGACGATAGGCATTGTGACGCATGACCAGAGGGACAAAGACTTCGCGATTGGTCTGAATGATAGCATTTTTGATGGTAGGGCGCAGGGGATATTTTTTGGTAATCTCCTCGCTCATACGGGTGGTTTTGATGATGGTGACTTTATCGATCATACATGGATCCCTACATCAAGATAACGGCGCATTGCGGTAACGGTACGCTTTTCGTAAGTAGATGAGAGGGACTCTGCTCCATTGTTTCGCAACTCATGTCCAAAAGGGTTAATGATACCACTCATTCCCGTTGTGTCGTCATTGTCTGTATCTGAGGCTATAGTGTAGCATTGATTCATGACGGCTAGTGCATTGGTGAGAGTGATGAAGTGTTCGGTGCGGATTTTTCCCCATTGTGCAGGGATGGCGATGATGTCACATCCTTCGAGTTGTTGCCAAAGAGCTTTAAAACGAAGCTCAAAGCAGATTAAAATTCCGATTTTTACCCCCTCAAACTCAAACGGAAGAATTTTCGATTCTTCTCCTGCACGAAAGTGTTCGACCTCTCCCCCTAGGGTAAAGAGTTTTGCCTTGGATTGGGCGTGAAGTACTTTTCCATCACTGAGTGCGTATGCAATATTATGAAATTCCTCACCCAGTTTGGTAATAGCGGTAAAAATCAAGAGCCGATGGCCGACAAATCCCCAAAGTTTGTCAAGAGCATAGGGGGTAAATGCAGCGGCTTCTTCAAAGCAATCGTAGGCAAAACCAGTCAGGCATACTTCGGGGGCGACAATGATGGCATCCTCGGGTGACTGGACAATAAGGAGGATGAGACGGGTTAGATTGTTCTCAAAATTTGTTTCCGTCGATAAACACAGAGAAACGATGGGTCTAGAAATCATCAAAGCTAAGGCTTCCTTTGGAGTAATTCGTTACGGTTCCCTCGAAAAAGTTGGTTTTTTGGTCGTTAAACTTCGAGAAATCATCGACCCATTTGATGGGGTTGCTAACGTTGTAGAGCGGTTTTAATCCGACAGCGCTGAGGCGTTGGTCGGCGAGGTATTGGATGTATTGGGCAACGATTTCATTGGTAAGGCCTAAGATTTGACCTTGCGTGATGTATTGACCCCATGCGATTTCAAGCTCTACCGCTTTACGGAACATATCGTACACTTCTTCAATAAGCGTCTCGGTAAATAAATCGGGGCGCTCACGTTTGAGGGTATTGATGATATTTTGGAACAAGACGAGGTGGGTTACTTCATCGCGTTGGATAAAGCGGATCATCTGTGCGGAGCCTAGCATTTTGCCTGAGCGGGCAAGGGTATAGATGTAGGTAAATCCGCTGTAAAAGTAGATCCCCTCGAGGATTTGGTTGGCAAAACAGGCTTTGACAAATGCGCTCTCGCTGGGATCATTGGCAAGTTCATCGTAGCGCGCGGCGATGGAGTCATTTTTCGTCTTGAGCATCATATCCCTGCGCCAAAGATCGTAAATTTCTTCACTGTTTTGGCTGATAGAGTCTACCATGACGGCGTAGCTTTGAGAATGGAGCGCCTCTTCAAAGCTTTGGCGGACCAAGATGAGGTTGATCTCAGGAGCAGTGACGTAGGGATTGATGTTGTCCATGAGATTGTTTGTCTGGAGACTGTCCATGAAAATGAGCTGGGAAAGGGCTTTGTCGTACGCCGTTTTTTCCATCTCGGTTAGGTATTTGTAGTCTACGGCATCACGGGTCATATCGACCTCTTTGGGGAACCACGTGTTGTTGAGCATCATCTCCCAAAGGTTGTACGCCCATTGGTATTTGATGTTATTGAGTTCGAAAATACCGGTAGGATTGCCGCCAAAAATACGCCGATCATTCACATGTTCATTTGAAGAAGGATTATAGATTTTTTTGCGTTTCATGTGATGATCCAAATAGTAAAAATAATGTTGCTCATTATGCCCTTATGTGCCTCAAAAAAGATTTAAGTGTGTTAAAATTGAACACTATTTATAAAAGGGTGGGGATGAAAAAACAGTTTTTGATTTATACGGCTTTGGCGGCTGTGAGTCTTTATACGGTTGTTGGATTTTTCGGCATCCCTTATGTCATTAAACATGTTGCTCCCCCAAAAGTAGCAGCCGCAACAGAGGGTGGACAATTGTCTGTCAAGAAGGCATCATTTAATCCGTTTACTTTTCGGCTGTCTCTCCAAAAACTCTCTTTTAAAACTCCGAAAAACGGTGACTTTGTCGCGGTTGATTTTTTTACTATCAACGTCAATCCGATCGAGTATTTTTGGAAGGGGGAATTGGTTGTTCAGAGCATACAGATTGAAAATCCTCGAATTTCTCTCTCTAAAGACAGTAACGGTGAGATGAACTTTGGATGGTTGCTGGAAGGCGAAAAGAATACAACAAAAGAGCCTTCTAAGCCTTTGGCGCTGTTGATTCAAGATTTTACCCTCAAAAATGGAGCGGTAGAGTATGCGGATGTTAGCGAGGGGAAAAACTATTACCAAAGCGTTGATGCTATCGGGTTTCATGTGGAAAATATTGATTTGAGAGAGACGTCCGGCTCCAAAGGGATTATGCGACTGTATGCGACCATCAATGAGGGGGGATTTGTCGATTTACGTGGAAAAATTGCCGCAATGAAACCGTTTGCCCTCTCAGGAAGTGTAGCGGTTAGCTCCGGCAAGCTTTATACTCCATGGCGCTATTTCAAAGAAAAGCTCCCCATAGAAGTAGCCGACGGAACCGCACATTTTTCGTTTAAGTACGAACTTTCAACAGAAGATATAAACGCAACAAAGCTCTCAAATGTTCAAATGGGACTGCATTCGCTTCGAATTATCCCCAAGGGGGAGCAACGAAAATTATTGGATGTAGGGAGTGTTAATATTTCCGATGCAACTGTTTGGCCGATGCGTAAAGTATTTGATGCCTCTTTGCTGAAGCTTGATGGCCTGGCATTGAGTGCTACAAGATCACGGGATGGGGTGATTGATTGGCTGGACTACATAGAGCAGATCAACAAAGCGTTTCCTGAAGATGAAAATGAGACCAAGATTCCATGGAGTGTCTCGATACAAGATCTTGTATTGAACAATATGGGGGTGGCGTGGGCTGATAATGGCCCAAAAATACCCTATACGGTAACGCTGGAAGGGATCTCTTTGAATTCTCAAAAGGTGAGCAGTGATCCCAAGAAAACAGTAAATGCTCAGCTGAAAACGGGGAAAATGGGGGTGTATCGCTCAACCGATGCATCGGCAGTAGCAGGGTTTGAGAACCTATCAATAAGTCAGATAGCGATAGAACGAGAGGCTAAAGACGCTCTTGTAGAAAAAGTAGAAATCGGGGGTTTGAACCTATCGTTAAAACGGGTGAAAGATGGCTCAATTGATTTAAAACAACTCCTCTATGTCTCAAATACAAAAGAGAAAACATCCAACGGTTCGCCATGGAGCTACCGTGTAAATGACGTTGCATTGAACAAGGCTTCTGTAGGATTTGTAGATGAAGTCCCCGAACATCCTGTTGCGATAAACCTTGATGAGGTGCATCTCGGGGTGAAAAACCTCTCCAGCAATAAGGGTGAGGAGATGAACATTGAGGCGTTTAGCCGAATCAATAAAAAAACGACCCTAAAAATTATTTCACAGCTTCGACTGGAAACACTTCAAAGCAAAGGAAGTTTTGGGCTGAGCCATTTCTCACTTCCTCTTATCGATCCGTACATTGAGCCAAGTACCTACGCTCAATTGCGTCGCGGTGATCTTGGGCTTCGCGGAACGTACTCATATACACCTCTAAAAACATTGCTGGAGGGGAAGCTTGCCCTGGAAGATTGGGTCGTGGAGGATCGCCGTGATGCCTCTGTTTTGTTGGGATGGAATCGTATCGGAGTGACCCCATTCGTCTATACGTATCCCGATAATCGGCTCAAAGTCAATCATATTTCGGTGGATGGGTTGTATACAAATGTTTTGATCGATCAGAATAAAACGCTCAATTTTTCAACCCTAAGCAAAGCGAAAAAAAGGGATGCAAACGTGAGCACTGCTGCATCTGGAAACCCGTTTGGAATTGATGTCATTAAATTGTCGCTTTTAAACAGCAGTGCAACGTTTAGCGATCTCTCGCTCCCGTTGCCGTTTAAAACGTATACCCATGATTTAGGCGGGGAAGTATTAGGTATTTCAACGACGAAAGATGTAACGACATTTGTGAAACTCAGAGGGGGTGTCGATCAGTATGGATCGACCAAGATCAACGGGCAGCTTAATACCAAAGCGCCCAAAGAATTTACGGATATGCATGTCGCGTTTGAAAATCTGGAACTGAAACAGTACACCCCTTATTCGCTTCAGTTTTTAGGATACAAAATTGCGGATGGAAAACTTTTTTTGGATTTGGGTTACAAAATTAATCAAGGGAAGCTCGACGCTCAAAATAAGATCGTGATTAAAAAAATTGAATTGGGTGAAGAGAAGGCGGGAGGATCGCCATGGCCAATGGGTCTTGTTGTGGCATTGCTTGAAGACAGTGCTGGGGTGATTGATATTGATCTTCCGATTGAGGGAGATGTGAACAGTCCTAATTTCAAGTATGGAAAAGTAGTGTGGCAGGTAATCGGTAATCTACTGACGAAGGCAATCACTTCACCGTTTAGACTTCTGGGGGCTATGATGGGGTTGGATTCAAATGATGATTCCCTCTCAAAAGTCTCATTTGAAGCGGGAGAGGATATTATCCTCCCTCCCATGCACGAAAAGCTTGATAAGCTCACGACTCTCTTGATAAAGCGGCCTAAATTAATGCTAAAAGTACATGGCGGCTGGGCAAATGAGCAAGATGAACGGGCGTTGAGAGTGCAGAAGCTGATTCAAGAGGTGATGGGTCAGCATGCAAAAGAAGGGATAAATTCAGCGGATGCACTGAGTTTGGCATTTTTAGAAGCAACGGCTAAAAAGTCCATGGATTCTAAAGAGCTCAGAGAACTTCGTCGGGCGATGGAGGAAAAATACAAACAAGATGCTGAGTTTACCTATCACTATACGGCTGCATTGATTGAGAAGCTTATTGCTCTTCAAGTGTTGGCAAAACCTGAGCTGGAGGCTTTGGCATCCAAACGCTCTGACGCTGTGGTAGTATATCTGCATAAAAATCCTGCATTGCAAAGTCGTGTATCGGTTGGGGTGAACGAGGTGGGGGTGTTTGATTCGAAAGAGGGTGTCCCCATACGATTAGAGCTGAGTGTGCATTAATTCGCGCCATTAACCCATTTCTCCTATAATGTCGTCTTTAAAAGCGCAGGAGTGCGCTTGGGCTTCCTGCCGAAGGAAACCTAGTGTTAACGTAGTCAATCGGGACGAGTTCCGATGACTTATATTAAAGGAGCTTTTTTTATGCCATTTTCACCTCAAAAGCGTGCCGGAACGCTTAACGGTATTCTATTTGTTGCTATTTTTGCCGCTGCGGCCACCATGATTTCTGAGTTAAGTGTGGTAAAAAATCTGGGTATTTCGCCGTTGGTTGTGGGGATTGTGCTGGGTATTTTTTATGCCAATACCCTTCATAATAAATTTCCTTCAGCATGGGAGAGCGGAATTGTTTTTTCGGGTAAAAAGATTTTACGCTTTGCCATCGTTTTTTACGGCTTTCGGATTACGTTTCAGCAGATAGCCGAAGTGGGGATTCAGGGGTTTATGGTTTCTCTTTTGGTCCTCTCTTCGACCATGATTATCGGTATCTGGCTGGGAACGAAAGTTTTTAAGATGGATAAAGACACCTCTATTCTGACCGCTTCGGGTGCGTCAGTTTGCGGTGCTGCCGCTGTTTTGGCAACAGAGCCTGTTTTGAAGTCTGAAGAGTATAAAACCGCGATTGCGGTCTCTATGGTTGTCCTCTTCGGGACAATCTCCATGTTTTTATATCCTGTCCTTTATGCCACAATCATTGAACCTGCAACTGGATTCTTGCACATGAGCCCCTCAACGTTTGGGATGTATGTCGGCGGTACGATTCATGAAGTGGCGCAAGTGGTTGCCGTTCCTGCTTCCGTACCGGGCGCAGGTGAGAGCATGGCAAACACCGCTGTTATCGTTAAAATGACGCGGGTTATTATGATTGCACCGATGCTGATTGTTTTGGGTCTTGTTTTAAGCTTTATGGCGAAAAAATCAGGAACTGAGGGTTCAAAAGTGAAGTTGGTCATCCCTTGGTTTGCCGTCTATTTTATTGGTATGGCAGGGGTAAATTCACTTATCCATAATTATACATTGAGCGCTCCGGAAGATATGGCAACCATTATTACAGGGGTGATTGGTAATGTTAATCTCATCGATACCTTCTTGCTTACGATGGCGATGACCGCGTTGGGGATGGGGACACGTTTCGCAAAATTTAAAGGGCTGGGACTGGCGCCTATTTATACAGCAGGCTCTATGTTTATTTGGTTGGTGGTTGGTGGTTTTGTCATTACGCAATGGGTTGTGGCGACATTTTAATTACCGCTTTCGATAACTGAGTGCCTCTAAGAGGTGCTCTTTATCGATATTCTCAGCTCCTTCTAAATCCGCAATCGTTCGCGCTACTTTTAAAATCCTCCCCACAGCACGAAATGACAATCCAAAACGTCCAATGGCTTGATCGATAATTTTCTGTGTCTCGTCTCCCAAAACACAAAACACTCCGATTTCACTGTCGGTAAGTGAGCCGTTAAGTCGTACCTGTCCGCGCCCTTTTTGGTGTAAAAATGCGTTGCGCACTTTTTCATGAAACTGCTGGGAGGTATAGGAGGTTTTATCTTCGGCATTGCTTTGATGCATTTGGATAAAGAGGTCGATTCGGTCTAAAAAAGGGTCAGAGAGGCGTGAGCGGTAACGACTGATCTCTACGTCTGAGCATCGGCATGGTGTCGCTTTGCTGAGGAGATTTCCACACGGGCAGGGGTTCATCGCCGCAACAAAGAGAAAATCTGCAGCATAGATAACTTTACTGTTCACGCGCGATATGCGAATATGTCGATCTTCGAGAGGCTCTCGCAGTGCTTCAAGGATATTTTTGGAAAAATGAGGAAGTTCATCAAAAAATAATATTCCTCCATGTGCCAATCCCACTTCCCCTATTTGTGCCTTGTGGCTTCCCCCTCCGAAAATACTGGAGGGTGTTGACGTATGATGAGGAGCTCGAAAAGGGCGCTCGGGTGTAAAAGAGGGCTCTTTGCCATCGAGAATTTCCAGCTTGGCACATTCGAGCATCTCATCATTGTGCAGCGGAGGGAGAATGTGTTGCAACCGTTTGGCAATCATTGATTTTCCACTTCCCGGAGAGCCCTCAAGGAGCAGATTATGCATCCCGGCAGCACAAATGAGTGCGGCACGTTTGGCGTGCTCTTGCCCTTTGATCTCTTTAAAATCAAGGGGATAATGCTGATGATAAAAATAGTTATTTTCTTGGTGGGTTAGGGTGGGAAAGGAGAAGGTTGATGTGCTGACATGGGCGCTTTGATTCTCATTTGAGAGTATCTCAAGGGTTTGGGTGAGGGAACTTGTTCCATAAAAAGCAATGTTGGGGATACGTGAGAGTTTATTAAGTGCATTGGCGGGGACGATAGCTTTGGTGATGATTCCTTGGTTGGCAAGGGAGAGGATGATGGGGTAGAGAAGAGTGTTTTCACTGACACTTCCGTCCAAGCCCAATTCGCCAAAGACATACCATCCCTCAAGTTCAGTTTTTTGTTCACCCAAGGCAATGAGTGTCGCAACGGCGAGATCAAAATGGGAGCCCTCTTTACGGATGTCACTGGGGGCTAGGTTTATGGTGAGGCGCTTGGGAGGAAAAGTAAAGGCATTGCTGAGTAAGGCGGATTTTACCCGCTCTTTGGATTCGGCAATGGCGGTATTCGCCATCCCCACTATAGTAAAAGCGGGGAGTCCTTTGGTTGCCGTAAATTGGACTTCGACTGTTTTGGCATCAATCCCCTCGAATGTTGCGCAGAGTAATTGTTTCATCTACCACCCCTATTATTAAGTACAACAATTGTAACAAAATAATTTTTTTAGGGAAAAAATATTGCAAAATGCAATAAAATAGGGAGATTTTACTGTTTTTTTTCTTTTAGGGCACGTTTGTACTCTTTTTCAAACTTTTTACGGCGATTGTAAGAGAGTTTTTCAATGAAGAGTTTTCCCTCCAAATGATCCATTTCGTGTTGTATGGCAATGGCTAAAAGTTCATTGGCTTCTAATGTCGATTCATTTCCATGGCGGTCATGGTAATGGAGCGTAAGGGATTCAAAGCGCTCAATATCTTCATAAAATCCCGGAACGCTTAAGCACCCCTCTTGGTAGATGGTGCTTCCTTGGGGATTATGGATAACGGGATTGATAATCTCTAATGTATTTTCTTTGAGTTGATTCCCCTCTTCATCGGGGATACAGAGTATGAGCGCACGGATAGGATGGGCAACTTGAATAGCAGCAAGCCCAATACCATTGCTCTCCATCATGGTTTCAAACATATTATCAAGAAGTCCATGGAGTTTATCGTCAAAAAAAGTAACTTTTTTAGAGTGAGCTTTGAGCAGTTTATCGGGGTAGGTAAGTATTTGTAGTTTCATGGAAAAGAGTGCCTATGCGTTACAGATGACGTAATGATTCTTTGATTCATTGTTTGCAGCTTCCATAGCATCAAGTGTACCTGCGAGGAGGTGTTCTACGGTATGGATTGGATTGATTTCTGCCACACCTATGGCGATACGAAGAGAGATCTCTTGTTCACCAAGAAAGAAATTGGTGGATGCGACGAGCTCAAATAACCGATCGGCTGCACGCTTGGCACTCTCTATATCGGTATGTTTGAGCATCATTGCAAAGGTTCCGTCTCCATAGTGAGCGACGGTATCGCTGCGTCTGGAGGTTTTAAGCAGCAGTCGTGCAACGGTACGAACCATAAGCTGTTTGGCTTTATCGCTACTGATTTGAGAGATGGTTGTGTTGGATAAACATACTAAAATAAGAGAACTTTTATGGCGAAATTCAACCATCATATGTGATTCTTGTGTGAGTTTTGAGATTAGATAGCGCTTATTGTAGACACCAAACTGATCGTCAAAAATTGTCTCATTTTCAACCTGTCGAACAATCGTGGCGGTTTCGTTGTAGAGGTCTTTCAGATGAGAGACTTGTTTTTTTAAGATATTTCCCAATTTTCCAATATCATTGCCAAGAGAGGTAAGAAGATCATTCGCGACTGCTAAAGAGGGAGTGTTTTTAATCTCCTCTTTACGTTTGTCAAGAATTTTTTCCATCAGTGTCATATTTTTATAGAGGGTACTGCTGAGTTGAAGAATGCTTTTAACGGACGAAAATCCTTGCTTCAGAGTTTTTTCAAGTTCGACATTTTGTTCATCTTCATCACTCTCTTCAAGCTCTAAAATAGAGCCGATCTGATGACGCAAGCTATCACTTTTGTCTTCGAGTATCCGATCGAAATAGAGAGCAAAGTTATTAGGGGTAGGGGGAAGATTATCGTTGATTAAGGCATTAAGCACTTCTTTGGCAAAAATTTCCAAATCACTGGTCGGATCACTGAGAGATCCGACGTGAATCTGCTTGCTGTCTTGGAGACGTGATGCAGCATGATGTGAATTTTTTTGCTCTTCTATCATAAATTACTCTTTGGCTTCAGCTTTCTCTTTTTGTACAAGTACTTCGTCAATGATACCATACTCTACACCCTCTGCGGCTGACATAAAATTATCACGATCGGTATCTTTTTCAAGTTTTTTGATAGTTTGCCCACAGTTTTTTGCCAAAATTTCATTAAGTTCCGCTTTCATGCGCAAAATCTCTTTGGCTTGAATCTCGATGTCAGTTGCTTGACCTTGAGCACCCCCAAGAGGCTGATGGATCATAATGCGTGCATGCGGCAATGCATAACGTTTCCCCTTCGTTCCAGAACTGAGCAAAAATGCCCCCATCGATGCAGCTTGACCGATACAGATGGTACAAATATCAGAACGGATATAATTCATTGTGTCATAAATCGCCATCCCAGAGGTGATAACACCGCCCGGAGAATTGATATAGAAATAGATGTCTTTTTGAGGATCTTCTGCTTCCAAAAAGAGCATCTGTGCCACGATAGAGGAGGAAACTTGATCGTTCACCTCACCGCTAAGCATAATAATACGGTCTTTGAGAAGACGCGAGTAGATGTCATACGATCTCTCTCCGCGCCCTGTTTTTTCGATAACGTATGGGATATAGCTCATACAGATTACTTGATTTTATCGTTTAGCAATTTGCTAAGTACGCGATCTTCGATCATCGCCATTTGAATCGCCGGGAGATAGCCTGACTCTTGGTAGTTTTTATAAACTGCTGCAGGATCCTGACCCATTTGCATCGCTTCAAAATAGATGGTTTGCATCAATTCTTGCTCATTAACAGCAATATTTTCAGCGCGGGCAAGAGCGTCTACGATAAACGTCGCTTTTACTGCACGGCACGCATCGTCACGGAATGTTTCACGAATGGCTTTTACTTTTTCAGCATCATCACGAAGCTCTTGGATTTCTGCCTCATTCATATCACGCGCTTTTTTGTTGAGTGCCATATCCATTTCTTGCTCAACGATGAATTCTGGGAGATCGATAGTAAACGCACTGACAAATGTTTCCATCAAATTTGGTTTGAGCTCGTCGTTGTACAATGCACTCATTGCTTCGGTTTCAAGCTGCTCTTTTACTTTTTCTTTAAGCATATCAACGCTTGCATCGTCAAAGCCCGGAAGCATTTTTTTCGCCAATTCATCATCAACAACTACCGCTTCTTTGGCTTGTATAGCGTGGATTTTTACTTTGAATTGTGCCGGTTTGCCGGCAAGTTTCGCTCCGCCGTAGTTTTCAGGGAAAGTAACATCGATGGTTTTTTCATCCCCTTTTTTCATCCCGATCACTTGTTCTTCAAATCCTGGGATAAACTGACCGCTTCCCAAACGAAGTGAGAAATTTTCTGCTTTTCCCCCCTCGAACGGTTCGCCGTCTACAAATCCTTCAAAATCAAGAAGGGCTGAATCGCCGCTCTCTAGCGCGCGGTCTTCCTCAATATTGACGAGAGGTGCTTGCGCCCCTGCCAACTCTTCGATACGTGCCATAATCGCAGCATCTTCAATAGCAGGTTTTGCCACTTCAGGAACCATTGCCGCATAATCACCCAAAAGGATTGCAGGACGCATTGCAATGGTCACTTCAACGTCGATACCGTTCTCGGTTTTTTCAAATTTTGTAATATTTGGTTCACCGATGAGAGTATCGTTTGCGATCTCCATTACTTTAAGACCTTCATTTAAAAGATCACGCAATGCTTGTGCTTCAGCATCTTGAACAAGGCGTTCGCCGTATTGCTTTTTAACCGCACTCAAAGGAACTTTACCTTTACGGAAACCGGCAATTTTTGCCTCTTTGCTTAACTGATTGGCGATTTTTTCGACATTGCTGTCGATCGTGTTGCGTGTAATAGCCGCATTGATTTTTGCGTTTGCGGAGTCAATTTTGTTGGTTGTGATTTGCATTTGTATCCTTGTAAGGTTATCTCATGATGAGTAAATGGTGGCAATAGTACCCTAAAAGGGTTAATAAATGGCTGAATAAAAGCTATAACGTGTTAGAGTAATAACATTATTTTAGAACGCCAAAGAGATTTTATTCCTTTGGCTACGCTAGCCGCTATGGCACTAAAGCTTGCCTCATTGAAAGAGGCAGATATTTTAACTAAATGAGAGAAGCTATGCCTGATACAATTAAACAGCAACAGTTTGTAAACGCAGTAAAAACAATGATTACCCATATCGGCGAAGACGTGACGCGTGAGGGGTTGCTTAAAACTCCTGAGCGTGTTTTGAAGGCATACGAATTTATCTATGGCGGGTACAAAGAAGATCCCCAAGCTATTTTAAATTCTGCGATGTTTGAAAGCAGTAACGATGAGATGGTTCTGATTAAAGACATCGAATTTTATTCTACGTGCGAACATCATCTTCTTCCCATTATCGGACGTGCTCATGTAGCGTATATTCCGGATGGAAAAGTTGTGGGGTTATCAAAAATTCCTCGCGTTGTGGATATATTCGCACGACGGATGCAAATCCAAGAACAGCTTACAGAGCAAATTGCCGATGCCCTGATGCAATCTATTTCCCCCAAAGGGGTGGCGGTAGTTATCCAAGCCCGGCACATGTGTATGGAAATGCGAGGTGTTGAGAAAATTAGTTCGACAACGACTTCAAGCGCACTTCGCGGATTGTTCAAGCGGGATGAAAAAACACGCATGGAATTTTTTAGCCTCATCAATTCTCATAGCGGTAATCGTTATTAATCAATGCCATTAAAATCACTTCGCGATCGTTTGGGCTCTCAAAAACTTCATACCGTTTTTGGGACTATTACAAAAATTTCTCCGACGGTCATCGTGGCGGAGGGGCTTCATGTGAGCATCGGCGATACCGTTACTATTGTTTCGGATGTTGATGCTCATGAGACAATGGGGATGGTGAGTGAAGTAGAGCGTAACCGATTTTTTATTACCCCCTTTCGGTTTGTCGAAGGATTTCGTGCGGGAGATAAAGTATTTCCTAATCAAAATGGGATGTCTATTGAAGTAGGCGATGGACTTTTGGGGCGGGTGGTTGATCCGTTTATGAAGCCTATCGATGGAAAAGGTCCCGTATTTGGCAGTCATGTCGAGCCGATTATCAAAGCTCCTATTGCTGCCATGAAGCGGGGGATGATTGATGAAGTATTTAGCGTAGGGGTGAAAACTATCGATGGATTGCTGACCTGCGGAAAAGGGCAAAAACTCGGTATTTTTGCCGGAAGCGGTGTGGGTAAATCGACACTGATGGGGATGATTGTGCGTGGTGCTCAAGCTCCGATTAAAGTCGTTGCTCTCATCGGTGAGCGGGGACGCGAAGTTCCCGAATTTATCGAAAAATCGCTCGGCGGTAATCTTGAAAATACGGTTTTAGTTGTTGCGACGAGTGATGATTCCCCCCTTATGCGCAAATACGGTGCATTTAGTGCGATGAGTGTGGCGGAGTATTTCAAGTCACAAGGGCATGATGTCTTGTTTATGATGGACTCGGTAACCCGTTTTGCGATGGCACAGCGGGAAATCGGTCTGGCCTTGGGTGAGCCGCCGACTTCCAAGGGATACCCCCCTTCCTCTCTTACTCTTTTGCCGCAGCTGATGGAGCGTGCCGGAAAAGAGGAAGGGCATGGTTCGATTACCGCCTTTTTTACCATTTTAGTCGAGGGTGATGATATGAGTGATCCTATCGCCGATCAGTCGCGCTCGATTTTGGATGGGCACATCGTCCTCTCACGCGAATTGACCGATTTTGGAATCTATCCCCCCATACATATTCTCAACTCCGCGTCACGGGTGATGAACGACATCATTACCCCTGAACACCTAACCGCCGTGCGGCATTTTCGCCGTCTTTATACGCTGCTTAAAGAAAATGAGATGTTGATTCGTATTGGTGCATATGTGCGCGGGACGGACAAAGAACTGGACGAAGCAATTGCTAAAAAAGAGCAGATGGATACCTTTTTGTCGCAAGAGGCAATGGTTTCAAGCCCATACCAAGAGACGCTTGATCAATTAATAGGGCTGATGGGGTAAAGTCGTACTTTATTAGTGCACAGTACTCTCGGGAGTATTGGTATCAAGTTCCCCCTCTTCGAGTGCTGCTCGGGCTTCTCGTGCGAGCACTTCATACTCTTCTCGAAATATATCAATCTGATCCTCTTCGAGCTCTTCCAAGTCCAAGAGGGCATTGTGCGCCCCTTGTGTTGCGCGTATGAGCTCATCAAGCTTGACCTGCATTGCTTCAGTATCGCGGTTTTGGGTGTTTTGGATAACAAAAACCATCATAAAGGTAATGATAGTCGTTGTTGTATTGATAACGAGTTGCCATGTGTTGCTAAAATCAAAAAATGGTCCGCTGAGGAGCCAAATCAAAATCATAGTTATAGCTAGAATAAAAGTGATCGATTTACCCGTTAATTTAGCGAAATTTTTGGTAAAATGGGCATACCATGTTTGAGAATTCATGATTGAGTTCCTTTTGGGATGGATACACTATTCTACCAACCTTAAGCTCTGTGAAATATAAAAAACACTTAAGGTAACTATAACAAGGGTTGTATTATTATCCCAAAAGCTAAATAAGATAATTTTTGTCTTATATTAAATCCACTCTTGGAGAGTCACTTATGCAAGTCTATTTGGACAACAACGCTACTACGATGGTTGACCCCTGCGTCACAGAGGCAATGATTCCGTTTTTTAGTGAAATTTACGGCAATCCGAACTCGTTGCACCGTTTTGGAACAGCATCTCATCCTGCGATTACAAAAGCGATCAATCAGGTGTATAAAGCCATCGGTGCGAGTGATAAAGATGATATTGTCTTTACATCATGCGCTACTGAAGCAAACAATTGGGTACTTCAGTCGGTATGGATTGATAAAATCCTGCATGGTGAGAAAAATCACATCGTTACGACAGAAATCGAGCACCCCTCGGTTCTTTCAACCTGTAAATTTCTCGAAGATATGGGTGTTAAAGTAACCTATTTGCCGGTAAACGATCAAGGGATCGTTGAAGCGCATACGGTACGCGCCTTTATTACGGAAAAAACAGCATTGGTTTCGATCATGTGGGCGAACAATGAAACCGGGATGATTTTCCCGATTCAAGAAATTGGCGAAATTTGCCGTGAGAAAGGGGTTCTTTTCCATACTGACGGTGTTCAGGCAGTCGGTAAGATTCCTGTCAATATGGAAGAAGTTCACGTCGATTTTATGTCGATGTCGGCGCATAAGTTCCATGGGCCTAAAGGGATTGGGGCTTTGTATATTAAAAATTCTCAAAAATTGACTCCAATGTTACACGGTGGTGATCAAATGGGAGGTCGTCGCTCAGGAACGCTTAATGTCCCTTATATTGTAGGAATGGGATTGGCGCTAGAGATTGCTACGACCAATATCGAAGAAAAAATGGCAGCTATTCGTGCAAAACGTGACCGCTTGGAAGATGCACTTTTGGGAAGTTTAAGTGATGTCTTTACGGTAGGTAATCGCAATAACCGTACTCCGAATACCATTTTGATCTCTATTCGCGGGGTTGAAGGTGAGGGGATGCTGTGGGATTTGAATACAGCCCTTATCGGTGCTTCTACAGGATCGGCGTGTGCAAGCGAAGATTTGGAAGCCAACAGTGTTATGCTCGCTATCGGAGCAGATAATGAGTTGGCACATACTGGAATTCGTTTAAGTTTGAGCCGTTTTACAACCGATGAAGAGATTGATTACGTTATCGAGCGATTTGAGTCTGCGGTAAAACGTTTACGTGCAATTTCAAGTTCGTACGCAATCGTACAACCAACCGCCGGCGGCGCTGCCGGTGAGTGTCACATACACCATTAAAGGAAACAACTATGGCAAAAAATGATTTATTGGGCGGATCTCTTTGGGATCAGTACTCAAACAAAGTAACAACATTGATGAACAACCCTAATAACCAAGGGGAGATTACGCAAGAGGAATGCAATGCGGCAGGACATACTCTCATTGTCGCCGATTTTGGTGCAGAGAGCTGTGGGGATGCGGTACGTTTGTATTGGGAGGTTGACCCCTCTAATGATACTATTGTACAATCAAAGTTCAAAAGTTTTGGTTGTGGAACGGCAATCGCTTCTTCAGATATGATGGCCCAGTTGTGTATCGGTAAAACGGTTCAGCAAGCGGTTAAAATTACTAACATCGACGTAGAGATGTCGCTTCGTGATGATCCAAAAATACCGGCGGTACCGCCTCAAAAAATGCACTGTTCGGTTATGGCGTATGACGTTATCAAAAAAGCGGCAGGGCTCTATCTCGGTGTGGATGCGGCAAGTTTTGAAGATGAGATTATCGTCTGTGAATGTGCGCGTGTGAGTCTCGGAACGCTTCGTGAAGTTATCAAGCTTAATGATTTGAAAACGATTGAACAAATTACGGACTACACCAAAGCAGGCGGCTTTTGTAAATCATGTATCAAGCCTGGCGGGCATGAAGCACGTGAATACTATTTGGTCGATATTTTGGCGGATGTTCGTCGTGAGATGGATGTTGAGAAGATGCAGGCATCTGCCGATGCGGGAAGTAAGGGTGATTTTGAGTCAATGACGCTGGTACAAAAGATCAAAGCAATTGATGCTGCAATCGATGAGAGTGTTCGTCAGTTTTTGATTATGGACGGGGGGAATGTAGAGATTATTGATGTCAAAGATTCACCCGATTATATTGATATTTATATCCGCTATTTGGGTTCATGCAATGGATGTGCAAGTTCAAGTACGGGAACATTGTATGCAATTGAAGCAACACTCAAAGAAAAACTTTCAAGTAAAATCCGCGTTCTTCCAATTTAATACACTTCTGTCATTCCCGATTAAGTCGGGAATGACTAAGGCATCGGTATTGTTATCGTAAACACTGCCCCTTCCCCTTCATTTTTTGCTTCCAATTTTCCGTTAAAATGTTTCTCAATAATTGTTTTTGACATATACAATCCTATTCCTGTCCCTTGTGCTTTATTTTTGGTGCTGAAATAGGGGTCAAAGATTTTTGGGAGGACGGTTTGCAAAATTCCACCTGCATTGTCTGCTATTTGTAGAAAAATACTATCCTCTTTGCGTGTTAATGCAATGAGGATATGTCCGTTTTTGATGGTATGCTCTTTGAGTGCATCACGTGCATTGCTGAGAATATTGAGAATAACTTGAGAAAATTCACCTGAGGACCCGTAGATTTTTAGAAGCTGTTCCTCTTTGCTAGGAGTATAAAGGAGGGAGATGGTATTGGCATCCAATGAGCCGTGAAGGATTTCGATGGTTTGTTGAATAATTTCATGTGGGGTAAACCATGTTTTTTCTTTGTCAGGATTGGAAAAATTGCGAAAATCATCGATAGTCCCTGAGAGGAATGCCGTATAGGTATTGATTTGTCGAAACGTTTCTAAAATCTCTTCAGTACTCATCCCTCCCAGCTCAAGGGCAAATTCGGCGTTAATAATGGCGTTGTTGATGGCTGCGATAGGTTGCCGCCATTGGTGGGCGATGTTGTCAAACATCTCTCCCAAAGCAGCCGAGCGTGATTGGGAGATGAGGCGCTCTTGCTGGTCTTTGATCTCTTGAGTCGCCTTATCGATCTTGATCTGAAGTGTGCGTAAGTGGGTTTCCAATTCAGTGACATCGATACGCATATCCATGTACTCTTCAATCTCATTTCGTTCATTTACAATCGGGACAATAAAGGTATCGGTATAAAACGGTTCACCGGTTTTGGTTTGGTTTGTAACGGTGCCATGCCATATCTGCTGAGAGCTAACGGTTCTCCATAGATCGTCCATTTGCTCTTTTGTGGTGTCAGGATGCTTAAAAAGACGATGAGTTTGCCCGATAATTTCCTCTTCTTTGTACCCACTAAGTTGACAAAACTTTTCGTTGACGTAGGTGATTATCCCCGCCGGATCTGTTTTTGAGATATGAAGGGATGCGTCGAGGGCATTTTTATATTGGGTTAGGAGAAGATCTTTTTTTATCATCAGAAGAACTCAATATCCCCATCAACTTCGATTTGACTGAGAAGATTGCTAATCATTGTTATGTCGCTGAGGATTGACGGGTTATAAAACGTGGGGTTAGGGGACTCTTTTTCCAGAACATTCTGTCGAAATGTAATAAGGGTAAAATTGAAGCTTTCTAGCAGTTCGAGAATGGAAGAAGAGTGGTCAATAAATATTTGATGGTGGGTATCGAGCTCATTGCTCATGAAGTGTATTTGCGTGCCAATTTCATTGAAAGCAGTATAGCGACAGAGGACAGTTCCATAGCGATTGTAGCGTTGAGATAGGCGTGTAACGTAGGTGGGATCAATACGGTCGTTTTGAAATGCGAGGAGAATATCCGAATCCAGTTCTTCGTTGAGCTCGATTAGCTCGTCAATATCTTCTCGAACAAGAAATGAGAAATAATCATCATAGATTTGATCGGATTTTTTTTCATCGATTAATTGTGCTTGTTTAGTCTTAACGTGCTCTTTTTTCATTTGGGTGTTGAGGAGGCGAATTTTTTGTTCAAGCTCTAGATGATAGGCTTTGATTTTACGTTTATTGGCAATGGAGGAGCAAACAGTATAAAGGGCATTTATAAGGTTGAGCTTATTGATAGGTTTGGTCAAAAATCGGTCAACTCCCAGATTAATGAGGGTAAGAAGTTTTTCGGCATCATTTTGGGCGGAGGTGACGATGATACGTGCCTCAGGATTTTTCTCCATAATATGACTTATCATGCTGATACCGTCCATATTTGGCATTGAAATATCAGTAATTATGAGATGAAAGCGAGAATTTTTATAGAGTTCCCATCCAATAGCACCATCTTCAGCTACCTCTACTTCTTTGAAGAGTTGTTTTAGACTTCCCAGTAACCCATCACGAATCATTTTCTCATCTTCAACGTAGAGGACACTCAGATCTTGAGTGACTTGTTTGAGTTCAATCAGGGTGAATTCTTTCATTCTCTCTCTTTAAAAGTTTTTATCAAACCAATCGGCTACGTTACTGCGGATAGTATGGCGCAGTTGGATTCCTGCAATAAAGTCACTGTGCTGCGCTTTGTTTAGCAGAGTTACAAGGGCGTTACGTCGTTTGGAGAGAAATGGATGATCGATTTGCCCAGGATCTCCCATCACGACAAGACGTGTTTCTTCTCCCATACGCGTACCTATAAGCTTTAGGGTTGCATTGGTCATATTTTGAGCTTCATCAATAATAACAAATTTACGTGAGATAGTTGTTCCCCGCATATGGGCGATGTCCATTACTTCGATATTGTATTTTTTCATAAAGGCTTCAGTGGCGTTTTCACGTTTGATGGAGTTAGTATTTCCTGTGTATTCGACACGTGCATCGATGGAGTGTTTGCTTTGGTGTTCAATGGTAAAATTGACGGCGGAGTAGAGGGGATACATAAAATAGCCCATCTTTTGCTCTTCATCCCCTTTACGAAAGCCAAGTTCCGCTTGCTGATCATTGGAGGTAATGGTATTACGCGCATAGACAATCCCCTCGACGATTCCTTCACTCACTAACTCCAGTCCTGCTTGGAGCGCAACAAGAGTTTTTCCTGAGCCCGTAGAACCTGCAACGACAGTGACGTAATTCTGAGGATGAGTCATCATCGCAAAATAGAATTTTTGTTCCAGATTAAGCGGACGGACAAGATTTTCATCAAAATGCTCTCCAAAACGGCGATCAAAATCACACCATTCGAGATTATTGTTTACACTAAAAGCGTGGCGCTGAATACCCGTCTCATACATCTCATTGGCGGTACTTAGGGCATTTTGAACAAAGGTAAGCTGATTGAAATTGTGGTGCTCTATGTCGGTCGGGAATTCTGGTGTTTCCGTATAGGTATAGGTGTAGTTGAAATCAATTTCTTCAGGAGATTCAACACTGCTGTTTCGGATGTTCTGTGTTGGAATACCTTGAATCTCTGCAGCAATACGAAATGACATATCATTGGTGAGGAGGATGAGGTCATAATCATCGGCAATTTCTGCAATTTTAGCATCATTCATCCCTTTGGACTCGGAAAATGAGGCCGTGATTCGATAGTGCTCTCGGTGGATGATGATAAATTTTATAAGAATCTCTTCACCACCGTGCAAAGAGCGATCAAATTTTAAATCAAGGCGATAATAGCGATCATTTTGACATTGTTTCGGATCCAGTGCATCGAGGATGCATTTTGGCAGTTCAATCGCGGCAATTGGCTCGCCGTAAGCGACATCAGCAAGACGAAAAAATTCGCGTGCCATATAACCGGCTTCTGAACGAATGTCATCTTTTTTACTGTTAAGTTCAGCTAAAACAATATTGCTAATAACAACTGCATTGGTATTTTCTTGGCTAATTCGTAAAATGTTGTTGGGATCATCGAGGATAACGGAAGTGTCGAGAAGATAGCATTTTTGAGTAGAGCTCACGGTGAAAATCCTTAAGTAAAGATCTTATATCGTAGTCAAATATTTCTTAATGGGAGGTTATGTAACCACGTCGTCATTCCCGCGAAGGCGGGCGAAGTGCCCTTTAGGGTGAATCCAGCTTTTTTAATGGGGGGATGGATCCCCGTGTCATACCCTATAGGGCACGTGAGCACGAGGATGACGGGACTAGTTGTAATAGCCTTGTATCCCATCCATTGTCCGACCCATATTCAGCAGCAGCATATCGGCAATAACCAATGCTGCCATCGATTCAGCTACAACCGATCCGCGCACAGCAACACACGGGTCATGACGTCCTTTGAGTGCAATACTAACACTTTCGTTAGCCGTGTTAGTACTCTCTTGATCTATAAAAATAGAAGGGGTAGGTTTGAAATGGACGCGAACAATCACATCATCCCCATTGCTCATCCCTCCTAAAATTCCCCCTGAGTGGTTGGTTTTAAAGCCATTGGGGGTGATTGCATCGTTATTTTCAGATGCAAGAAGCTGTGCGCAAGCAATCCCCTCACCGATTTCGACCGCTTTGACGGCATTAATTCCCATCATCGCTTCGGCAAGAACGGCATCGAGTTTGTAATAAAGCCCCTCACCCAAACCGATGGGAAGGCCTGAAATTTTGACGGTAGCGACTCCACCAACAGAATCATGAGCATTTTTAGCGGTTAAAATTGCCTCTTTTTGTGCTTCTTCAACGGTTTTATCGAGAGCATAAATGGGGCTTTGGGGCGGATAGGTAAAATCAAGGGTTTGGGCTTCGATACCATGAACAGCACTAATGCCGCTGGAAAAATCAATTCCCACACTTCGGAGCATCAGTTTTGCCACCGCCCCTCCTGCCACACGGGCTGCAGTTTCACGTGCTGATGAGCGTCCCCCGCCACGATAATCCCGTAAGCCGTATTTGTGAAAATAGGTAAAATCGGCATGTCCCGGGCGGAAAATATCTTTGATATTGGTGTAATCACCGCTTTTTTGGTCAGTGTTGTAAATTACCATCATGATGGGAGTTCCTGTAGTGAACCCTTCGAATACACCGCTGAGGATTTCAACTTTGTCATCCTCTTTCCGTGCCGTAGCAAATTCATTTTGTCCCGGTTTGCGACGGTTGAGTTCACTTTGTATATAGGCTTCATCGATGGCTAACCCTGCTGGAACACCGTCAAGCACACAGCCGATTGCTTTACCGTGGGATTCACCAAATGTAGTCATCATAAAGCGTTCCCCAAAACGATTCATTTGAGTTCCTTGGAAAGAATGTTTAAGGCAATTTTCGCCGCCTCTTGCTGGGCATGTTTTTTACTTTTTCCCAATGCGGAAGCGTACCGTTTTCCATCAATGAATGCGGCAACTTCAAACTCTTTTTTGTGATCGGGTCCGTGGGCAGCTATGAGCTGATAATCGGGGGTAATTCCGTAATGGGCTTGGGTGAGTTCTTGGAGTGAGGTTTTGTAGTCTTTGAAGAGGGAGTTGAGTGAAATTTCTTCGTGAACCTGTTCTAGGAGCTCTACGGTAATATTTTGAACACTCTCAAGCCCTGATTCGAGGTAGATTGCCCCCATGACCGCTTCATACGCATTGGCAAGGAGAGAGTTTTTGTTTCGTCCGTTATTATTTTCTTCGGCATTGGAAAGAAAAATGTGTTCTCCTAAGCGTAAATAATTCGCCAGCAGGGTAAATCCGTCTTCATTGACGAGAGATGCGCGCATTTTTGAGAGGTCTCCCTCGTCAAATTTAGGAAATTTTTTGTAAAGATATTCACCAACAACCAAATCCAGTACCGCGTCTCCTAAAAATTCGAGTCGCTCATTATTGTAGGGCTGTTTGTAGCTTTTGTGCGTCAGCGCTTCAATAAGGAGCTTCGTATTGTGAAACTGATACCCTAATCGTTGCTGTAGGGTTTGTAAGTTGTTCATTAGATTTTATATCCTTTATTGTATTGGTCTGTGTTCGTCATTCCGTGCCACGACACGGAATCTATTTACTGTTTATGGATACCGTATCAAGCACGGTATGACAGCAAAAACTATTCTAATCCGTTTTTATACTTTTCTGCTTCTTCGCGAGCAATGACATCGCACCGTTCGTTTTCGGGATGACCGTTATGACCCCGTACCCAGATACCTTCTATGGTGTGAATCTTGGAAACAATCAGATATTCAAGCCACAAGTCAGGATTTTTGACTTTGGCAAAATTGCGTTTTACCCAGTTTTCAAGCCATTCGTTGATCCCGCGAATCACGTAGCTTGAGTCGGAGATAACGGTGACACGGCACGGTTCTTTGAGGGCGCGTAGTCCTTCGATTACTCCCAAAAGCTCCATACGATTATTGGTGGTATGTTTTTCACCGCCAGAGACAATTTTCTCCACATCACCAAAACGTAGGATTGCTCCAAATCCGCCCGGACCAGGATTGCCTAGTGCCGAACCATCACTGAAAAGAGTTATTGTCTTCAAATCTCTCCTTTGTTAGAGTCATAATACTCTCAATCGAATCAATCGCATGGCATGTAGGACAGCGATGAAACGGCAAGAATGAGATGGTATGACATTCACCGCATACGTACTCAAACTGCAACGTTGCTTTTGTATTGCCACATCGACGAAGCGTCATAAGCGTATCAAGCTCAAAAAGTGCACTGGATTGAGACATCTCACAACTTCCTCTGGCACTGAAGAGCTCTCGTAAAAAACCGTTACGTGCAATTATATCGAAATCAAGGTTCTCCGAGGGAACTCTCCATAAAATATCGGCAAGTCTCACAGAGAGCGATTGGTCAAAATGTTTCCATGCAAGTTCTGGACGGTAGGCGAAGAGATACTCAAATACTAAATAGCCCAACTGGGCATGCTGGGTGTAGAGGTCTATGAGAAAATGCGCTTTTTCATCGATGGAGGCTTTGGGATTGGAGAGCATTTGGCGTGCTTCAAGGTAAAGTTTCTCACATCCTGAACGCCCTTGTATCTCGATAAGAGCCTCCATTGCTTCGAGGGCATCTTTGTATTGCTGAAGGTGTTCATAGATGAGAATAAGGTGATGGAGTGCTTGGGGGGTGCGGGGGTGATTCTGGAGCACTTGCAAGAAGCTTTGACGAGAGCGTTCTAAGAATCCTGCTTTGAAATAGCCTCGACCAAGTTTGAGCAATACCTCTTTTTGAACGGCTTTATCGTTCTTTTTGCTCAAAAGTGCAAGATAAATTTCGATACTTTTTTCAAAATTGCCCTGATGCTCAAAGCCGGATGCGAGAAGGAGCCATGTTTCGTTAGTAGTGGCGTTTTCGCATACTTGAGAAGCTATGGCATCTTCACTTTGGGTGGTATCGAATTTCCCTAAAAAAATCTCAATCTCTTTGGTTTCATTGGTGCTTTTGCGCCGTCCCCACCAGTAGCTTATGAAGGAGAGGATAAAAAGAAGGAGAAAAAAGACGATAATCCCAAAGAGCGGGTCTCGAAATTCGATGAAAAAAGTATCCATTAAAATAACCTCTCTACCATGAGTTGCATCGAGATTTTACCATTAAACTCATTTTTATTGACCGTATAGCTACAACTCATTTTCCGATTATCCGGAGCTTCCAAAACACGTCGAAATGCGATGAATTCCAAGGTTTTGCCTCGCAAGGGGGAGGGCTGAAGTTCAAGACGGCTGTGAGATTTATCGCTTCCGAAGAGTTTTATCCCTACAACGTGCGCATCCCGAAGTAAAAATCTTGGACGGGGATTCCCCTCGCCATACGGCTCGAATTTTTCCAATAATCCCAAGAGCTCAAAATTGATAGCATCGTATTCAAGTTCACCGATAATCTCATTTTGAGGGATAAAATCATCAGGATGTATGGACGTGCTTGCATGATTAATCGCGAGCCGAAACTCCTCTAGGTTAAGCACATCCATCGAAAGACCCGCTGCCATTTTGTGTCCGCCAAATTTGGCTAACAAATGCTCTTGGGATTTGATAAGGGTATAAAGGTCAACGGCTCCGATACTTCGACCGCTCCCTTTGGCAATACCGTTGTGAATACTCAAAACAATGGCAGGTTTTTGAAAATGGTTGACCAACCGTGAGGCGACAATTCCCACAACTCCTTCATTCCACCCCTCACCTGCGACAACGATGATGGAGTCTTCGGGATTGACTTCTACTGTGGCCTGCGCTGTGGTGTGGGCCTCAATTTCTTTGCGAAGGGCATTAAGGGAGGTGAGGAGTTCAAACTGATGATAGGCTTTTTCAGTGGTGTCGGCGATTAAAAACTCCAAAGCAATCGAGGCATCCTCGAGTCGTCCGGCGGAGTTGATGCGTGGGGCGATTTGAAAACCGATGTCTTCAGAGGAAATTTTTGTTTTATTGAGAACGTCACGGATGATGACAAAGGCAGGGATGCTCGACGTGCTCATCATCTCCAATCCTGCTTTGACGATGGTGCGGTTGATTCCCACCAACGGCATAACATCCGCAACAATCGCGAGGGCTAAAAAGGGAAAAAATTGGCGCATATCGATCGTAAGACCAATCTCGGCTTTAATGAGTCCCATTAACAGCCATGCGACTTGTGCGCCGCAAATATCTTTAAAAGGATACGGGCAATCGTGCTGTTTTGGATTGACAATGGCGTAGACATCGGGGAGAATATCACTAGGGGTATGGTGATCGGTGATGATGAGGTCGATGCCACGCGCTTTACACACCTGTGCGGCTTCGATGGCATTGATACCGTTATCAACCGTAAACACGACATCGGCATCAATGCGCTCCAAAACTCCTTTGGATACCCCATATCCATCGGTAAAACGGTTGGGGATGGTGGCGGTTAAGGGATAGCCAATAAGGTGAAAAAATCGTTTTACAATCGCAGTAGAGGTGACACCATCGACGTCATAATCCCCGACAAGGGCAATTTTTTCGTTGTTGCGTATGGCATTAGCAATGCGAACAGCGGCTTTGGTCGCATCTTTGAGTTGGCTTGGGTGGGGGATGTCGGAAAGCTTTTCACTTTTGAGGTGAAAGCGTTCGTTTAAAAAGGCTTCTAAACTTCTCTGACCAAGAAGCGGAGCATCAAGCAGGGTTTGTCTGCTCACACGTTGCTCGGACAAATGCGAGAATGGACGGATTCGGGCTTTGGAGGTGAGAGGTGAATTCCGGATGAAACTGTACTCCTAAAAACCACGGATGAGCTGGAATCTCGACTGCTTCGATGAGTCCGTTGGATTCACCCGTAATCATCATCCCTGCCTCTTCAAGTGCTGCACGGTAGGTCGGATTGGCTTCGTAACGGTGGCGATGACGCTCAAAAATCAGCGGTTCGCCATTGTAGGCTGCACGTAAGTGCGACCCCTCTTTGGTTTCGCATGGGTATTCGCCAAGACGGAGCGTCCCACCCATCGGAGAGTGATGAGTTCTTAGTTGTGTATCCCCTGATTGGTCAATAAAATTGTCGATGAGGTAAATCATTGGATGTGTTGTTTGGGGATTAAACTCGATGGAATTGGCATCCTCGAAGCCCAAAACATTACGGGCATATTCAACGAGAGAGAGCTGCATTCCCAAACAAATTCCCAAATATGGAAGGCGGTTTTCACGTGCGTAACGGATTGCTGCTATTTTCCCTTCTACGCCACGGTTTCCAAACCCGCCTGCGACGAGAATAGAGTCACAATCGTGCAAGAGTGCTTCCACTCCCTGTGCTTCGATTTTCTCAGAGTCAATCCAGTTGATGTGGACACGCGTATCGAGGTGTGCGCCTGAGTGGATAAGCGCTTCGATGAGGGATTTATACGACTCTTTGAGTTCCAAATATTTACCGACAAACCCGATAGAGATACGGTGTTTTGGGGAGACGATTTTTTTAACCAAAATGTCCCATTGTTCCATGTCGGGTTTAAGCTCACCCAACCCTAACTCTTTAGAGATAGGAGCGAGAATGTTTTGTTGCAAGAAACTCAAAGGAACAGCATAAATCGTCTGCTCATCCATCGCCTCGATGATACTGTCTGAGCTTACGTCACACGCAAGTGCCAGTTTTTTCTTAAATGTTTTCGGAAGTTTTTCTTCGCTTCGGGCAATAATCATCTGCGGAGTGATACCGATACGACGGAGCTCTTGGACAGAGTGCTGGGTTGGTTTGCTTTTATGCTCACCGGCTGCTTTGATGAACGGGATAAGGGTAACGTGGATGAAAAATGTCCCCTCTACTTCATCGTCGTGCTTCATAGTACGGATGGCTTCCATAAACGGCAACCCTTCGATGTCTCCGACCGTACCGCCGAGTTCAACGACAAGAATATCGTGTCCTTCACCCGCTTTTTTGATACGATCGACGATTTCGCCGACGATGTGGGGAACAACTTGAATGGTTTGCCCGAGGTATCCGCCGCTTCGCTCACGCTCGATAACGCTGCTGTAGACTTGTCCTGTGGTGAAGTTACTGGTACGCAAAAAAGAGTCGTTGAGAAAACGTTCGTAGTTTCCGATGTCGAGGTCGGTTTCAGCGCCGTCTTTGGTGACAAACACTTCGCCGTGTTCCAATGGGCTCATAGTCCCTGGATCGACGTTGATATACGGATCGATTTTAAGCATCCCGACTTTTATGCCGGAGTGTTTGAGAAGAGCACCAACACTGGCTGCTGTGATCCCTTTTCCAAGAGAGCTCAATACACCGCCGGTAACAAAAATATACTTGGTCATCATTAATTCCTTAGGATTTTTGGTTGAAAAATGAGCCATGCAGGCACTTATATGGATGGTATTTTAAGTCTGCCATTATATACTGCTAACACTTATAAAATACCAAAAACAGCACGTGCTCAGGTTGCGTGAAGGAAATTAATGGAATCAGCTCTTTATTATTTGACGATTGCGCTTGGGATTTCGATTGTCGTTAATCTGATTTTAAAACGGCTTGGGGTTTCGCCCATCATCGGCTACATTATGACGGGTACGGTGGTCGCATATATGTTCGATTTACGCCATATCGCCGATTCACATACCCTTGAAGCGATTGCTGAATTTGGGGTGGTATTTTTGATGTTTACCATCGGGCTTGAGGTATCACTCCGTCGCCTTGCCACGATGAAAATAGAAGTTTTTTTTAATGGTTTTTTACAAACAACACTTACCGCGATACTATTTTTCGGTGCGTGCTATGGGCTTTTTAATCTTGATTTTGCTACATCACTCATCATCTCAATGTCATTGGCTCTCTCCTCTACAGCGGTGGTATTAAGCCATTTAAAGGCAACCAAAGAGATAACGCGCCCCTACGGACAACGCTCCATGGGGATTTTGATTTACCAAGATTTAGCCGTCATCCCTATTTTGATTCTTATCGGATTTTTGAGTACAGGGACAGCAAATATAGTCTCCGTATTATTGCAAACAATGCTGAGTGCTGTTTTGATCGTCGGTTTGCTGTTTGTTGTGGGGAAGCGTGTGATGACATGGCTGCTTCATTTTTCTTCGAGCAGTAACGTCGAAGAGCTCTTTATGGGTTCCGTCCTTTTAATTGTTGTCGGTGCATCACTTCTTGTTCATGCATTTGGGTTTACCTATTCGCTGGGGGCATTTATCGCCGGGATGATTATTGCCGAAACGCACTATCATCACAAGGTTGAATCCGATATTGCGCCGTTTAAAGATTTACTTTTAGGAACATTCTTTGTCACCGTAGGGATGAAGATTGATGTTACTTTTTTTGCAACCCATATCGGTGAAATCCTCGGGCTTTTGATCGCTATTTTAGTGATTAAAGCGGTGATGCTTTTTGGAATCGTCCATATCTATTCCAAAGGAAAAATAGCCTTTAAAACTGCGATTGCCCTTTCGCAAGTGGGGGAATTTTCCTTTGCCATTTTTGCGTTGGCGGGGAATAAAAATATTCTCGATCCGCAACTGGTACAGTTACTCGTTCTCACCGTTGTCCTCTCCATTGTCGTCACACCGTTTATTCTCTCGAAGATCAATGCTATCTCAGGATTATTTTTCAAAGAGACGAGTATGACCGAAGATTTTGGCTCACTTTCTGTCTACAGCAATCACGTTATTGTTTGCGGATACGGTGTTGTTGGAAAATTTGTTGTTAAAGCGCTCCGAGCCGAAGAGGTTAAATATATTATTGTCGATAACAGCTACAAACACGTTCAAGAGGCGCTTGCTGATGGGGAAAAAGCGTATTACGGGGATATGTCAAAAACCCAAATCTTAGAAAAATTGCATGCCAAAGAGGCGGTTAGTGTCATCGTAACTCTCGATAACAGCTCCAAAAAACGGCTGATTTGTGAATCGATTTTGAGTTATGCCCCGAATGTTAAAGTGGTGGTAAAAGTGATAAGCTTGGAGGAAAAACGTGAACTTCGAGGACTCCCCATCAGCGTCACCGTCGATGGAAAACGTGAAGTAGCAGCGAGGCTTGTATGTGAAGCTCTTTATTGTGAGCTGAGCGAAAAATAGTTCGAAAGAATCAATCTTTCTTCGGCTGCTCTTTAACAAGCCACTGGAGATAATGTATCGACCAATCCAAATCCAAATACGCCTCTTCAATCTCTTGCAGAGGCGTATCCATATGGCTGCGCAATTCTTTGACACGCTGTTTTAAATACTGCGCCATAGAGTAATAGGTATTGAGTGACGTATCATCTTGTACTTTGATGATGAGATCTTCGAGAGTATCAATGAGAGGTTTCTCATTGGGGAAAATATTTCCTGCTTTACGAAGAGTACGCTGTACCTTTTGCAGATGTGCCATATCGAGTTTGAATTTTTCTGACATTAATTCCCTCGGGATCCCGGTTTAATGGCTTCGCTTCCGTTTATACATAACGGACAATTATCCGGTGCATACATCTCGAAATCAAAATCCGAAAGGGCAAATAAAGGTTTATCACTAGGAAGTGCGCAGTTTACTTTACGTTCCAAAGCACTTCCTTCACGTTTGCAAAACCCACGGTTAGCTAAAGCTGCAAACCCAACAACGATACCGCCTTGAGCTTCGATAGCCTTAGCCGCTTCCATCGCCGAACCGCCAGTGGTGATAATGTCTTCACAGATGAGGACTTTCTCACCTTCTTTGATTTCAAAACCGCGACGAATTTGCATTTCGCCATTCACCCGTTCTGCGAAAATAGAGCGTTTGTCCAGTGCAGTAGCCAGTGCAAACCCCGCAATGAGACCGCCAAGAGCAGGAGCGCATACGGTATCGATGTCTAAACCGCTTTCTTGGATGTTACGTGCGAGCGCATCAGCAAGAAGCTTTGCTGTTTTTGGATCTTCGAGCACTTTTGCCGATTGGAGATAATACTGTGAGTGATTGCCAGAGCTTAGTTTAAAATGCCCCTCTAAGAGAGCATCGGCGTTCATATAGATAGCTTTTACGTCCATGATTAGACCGTCAAAATATCTTGCTCTTTGCTTTTGAGCAGATCGTCGATTTTTGTGATAAATTTATCGGTAATTTTTTGTACTTTGTCTTGCGCTGCCTTAGAATCATCTGCGGTGACGAGTTTGTCTTTTTCGAGCACTTTGATTTTGTCATTTGCTTTTTTACGGTCATTACGAACCGCTACTTTGGCATCATCCGCCATTCCTTTGGCTTTTTTCGCGGTATCATGACGCTGATCGACCGTCATAGGGGGAAAGAAAAGTTTGATTTCAACACCATTGTTATTTGGGTTAACACCAATGTCTGCTTTCATAATCGCTTTTTCGATGACACTTAGCATCGATTTATCCCACGGAGAGATAGTTATCGTCGTTGCATCGGTAGCCAAAACACTTGCCGCTTGATCGATTGGGGTGAGTGAGCCGTAGTTATCGACACGAACGTTATCCAAAATTTTGGTCGTTACACGACCGGTACGAAGAGTACGAAAGTTTACGAGCAAATGATCGCAGCTCCCTTGCATCTTCTCTTCACAAAATGAATAGACCTCTTCTAGCATCCCTTCTCCTTATTTGGTTGTGTTGGTATCGCTGACAACATTGATTGTTGGTGCGGCAATATTATTTTTATCGACTATCTCATCGACAACCGAACTATTTTTTTGCTGTGCGTAAAAATAACCCAATGCAATGGTGTTAACAATGAATAAAAAGCCGAGTAAAAAAGTAGCTTTTGCCAAGAAACTTCCCGGACCTTTGGCACCGAAAACCGATTCATTGGAACCGCTGTATGCTCCTAGACCAATGCTAGAGCTTTTTTGTAAAAGTACAGCGATGACAATCATCACTACGAGTACGATTTGCACGATGAGCAGAATACCTGTCATGTTTATCCTTAAATAGTAAAAAAGTTCGCGATTATAGCACAGTGTGATTGAAAGGCTACTTTGTCATTTTTGAGTGAACCTTAAAGTCCAGTCTCTCTTTAGCAAAACTAGACTAAAATAGCATCTTTTAAACAAGGAAGAATCTATGTGTGAAACATGTCAAAAACGACAAAAAATCGTCCTCTTCTTTTCTATTCTTATAGCAATTATTGTGCTGTTGACATTTTTAACCGCTGAAAAAAAATCGGTCGTTTCCAGCGGCAAACCCACGGTTGTTGTGAGCACCTTCTCCTTGTATGAGGCTGCGTGTGCTGTTGCGGGAAACACGCTTCATATCCGTTCAATTGTTCCATTGGGAAGTGATGCCCATATGTTTTCACCTAATCCTACCCAAGTAGCCGATATTTCAAAAGCTGTGTTGTTTATCTACAATGGAGCAGGGTTTGAGACATGGGTGGAACCGCTTAAAAATACCCTTCCTAAAACCATGAGTGTGATGGATATGAGTATGCACGTTACGGTGTTTCATAATGACCCCCACTATTGGCTTGATATTGACAATATGATTAAAATAACGCAAACGCTCGATGGGCAGTTTTCGAAACTCTCTCCTGCAAATACGGAACTTTTTCATAAAAATGCGGCTACGTATATTGTCAAACTTCAAAAGCTCAAAGCTGACTATACGACAGGCTTGAGCGAGTGTAAAAATCGTACTCTTGTCACCAATCACGACGCATTTGGCTATCTAGCCCACGCAAACAAGCTTGAAAATATCTCGGTTATTGGTTTGTCCAGTGATGAGCAGCCTAGTGCACGGACGATTTCTCACATTGTTAAACTTGTCAAAGAACACAAGATTAAGACCATTTTTTTTGAAGAGTTAATTAGCGATAATATTGCTCAAACGATAGCCAAAGAGACAGGGGTAAAGGTGCAACCGCTTCAACCTCTGGAAAATATTAGTGAAGATGAGTTAAAATCACATCAAACGTATCTCACCGTCATGGGGGATAATCTAAAAAAATTACGTGAAGCGATGGAGTGTCGTTGAAATTTTCCCCAAGCCTTTTTGATGTCCGTAATGTGAATTTTACCCGAGGAGAAAATGAAATTTTAAAATCGGTCAATCTCACTATTTTAGTGGGAGAGTATTGCGCTATTATCGGACCAAACGGCGGAGGAAAAACAACCCTTATTCGTCTTCTTATGGGACTTGAAAAACCAACTTCCGGAACTATCAAGCTTTTTGGAACAGAGCAATCGAAGTTTCGAGAGTGGCACCGTATTGGATATGTCCCCCAACGCTCCGCATTGGTTGATGCTGCGTTTCCTGCCACCGTGCGTGAAGTCGTTGCAATGGGAAGATACGCACGCAGAGGGATTTTTGGATTTGAATCACTTGAAGATATTGGTGCGATAGAAGAATCGATGGAGCAGATGGGGGTGGCCCATTTGCGTGATCGTCTCATCGGTCATCTCTCCGGCGGACAGCGTCAGCGGGTGATGATCGCCCGTGCCTTGGCATCGCATCCGCAGGTTTTAATTGTTGATGAACCCAATACTGGTGTCGATGTTGAGTCTCAGCACCGTTTTTATGAGTTGTTGCGCGTATTGAACAAAACCCGCCATATCGCTATTTTGTTTATTACCCATGATATCGGGGTGATTGCCGAAGATATTTCTAAGCTCTTTTTTGTCAATCAAACTCTCCTTCTCTCCCAAACACCTCAAGAGATGTTGCGATGTGATTCCATGAGCCGCCTTTATGGCACTCCCGCTCATGTTGTCTCGCACAACCACTAGGAGGGTATGATGTTAGAGATGCTTAGTTACCCTTTTATGCAGCGTGCCTTTATTGCCGGCTTAATGATTGCCCTTTTGGCAGCGATGAGCGGATCGTTTATTGTATTACGCCGCTATTCGCTCCTAAGTGAAACCCTCGCCCATGTTTCTCTTGTCGGGGTTTCTGTGGGTATTTTATTTGGCTTGAGCCCCTTATGGATGGCAGTGATTGCGTCACTTATAGCTTCATGGCTGATTGAGTATTTGCGAAGCGTCCATGGGATGTATTCGGATTCTGTTCTTGCGATTTTCCTCTCTGGTTCGTTGGCATTGGCAATCGTCATCGTCTCACTTTCCGGTTCCTTTAATGCATCGCTTTTTAGCTATTTGTTTGGTTCAATCCTTTCGGTGAGCAATGATGATTTGATAATTATGGGAGTATTTGGCTCACTCTCCATGGCGCTTCTCGTTTTGTTTTTCAAAGAGCTCTATTTTATCGCCTTTGATGAAGAGGTGGCGCGTACCAGCGGTATCCGCGTCGCATTGCTTAATTTTATGCTTGTGAGCATTATTGCCATAATTATTGCCCTCTCGATTCGTGTGGTGGGGACATTGCTCATCGGCGCATTGATGGTAATCCCTCCCGTTGCCGCAATCCGTTTTGGGATGGGATTTTTCAGTACAACTCTTCTCTCTATTGCAATAGCCCTTGCGTGCGTGGTAGCAGGCTTGAGCCTCTCCTTTTTCTTCTCTCTTCCCAGCGGTGCGGCGATTGTGTTGTGCCTTCTTGTTGCCTTTATCTTTGCTCTGGTTGTGAATCGGAGATGAGAGTTCGTGAAGAGTTTTCTCGCTACGCCTCTGTCTATGGAGAATGTAACGTTATCCAAACCAAAGTCGCTCAAAAACTCCTTGATGAGACCCCTGATCACCCCAAGCGGATTCTTGATTTAGGATGTGGAAGCGGAACTATTTTTTCTCGGATGGGTTGGGAGTGTGAGCGTTTTATCGGCGTTGATTTTTCACAATCGATGTTAGCACATCACCCTATGAACCAGAGCACAGAACTGATATTGGGGGATTTCAATGACCCTAAGCTTTTTAAGACGTTAGAGAGTGAAAAATTTGACCATATCTACTCCGCATCGGCGTTGCAGTGGGCGGATGATTTAGGGAGTGTATTGGAGGCACTATCGTATTTTAATACCCCGATGTCCTTAGCGATTTTTACCGCAGGAACGTTTAAAACACTGTATGAATGTGCAAAGCTTCCTCCCTTGCTAAAATCTACCGATGAGGTAATTTCACTAGCCGATACTCATCTAAAGGGAGAGTATGAAATTCTCCATTATACGCTAGAGTTTGATTCCGTACGGGAGATGTTTCGTTATATCAAACGCAGTGGTGTCAGCGGTGGACGGCGTGTTCTAACCATTTCACAAATGAAAAAATTGATGGAAAACTATCCTCTTGCCTTTTTAGAATTTGAGGTTCTATTTATTTCAAAAAGTTAATCTTTTTTTATTCTCATGCGTTATACTATACCCAATTATAATTGAGGAGTTTGTTATGCATGGAATTGAAAAATATGATAATCTAAAAGAGGTAATGCCCCGTCTCCAGTCCGTTTTAGTTGAAGCGATTCAGTCAGAATTTTTAGAGATTAAAAAAATTGACAAAGAGTGTGAGAAATACATTGTGCTTTGTGAAAATATACCCGAACTCAAAAATGCTGAATATGTTATTTTTTCGCATCATATTAAAAAGAATGAGCATAAAAATGAGATGTTTGTCTTTATTGATGCTCAGGGGGGAATTGTTCGACACGTTAGCGGACGGGAGATGGAGCTGTACGGCTTACTGGCTCCGTGCGCAACGCTTCATGTTTCGGATGAATTTGTGGAGACTACGGTCCATCGTCATACAGACGATTGCCGCCACTAAAACGGATGTACCCAAAGGGCACGAGAACCTCTGTGAGGTATTCGTTTTAATGTGTAGCAGAAACTTTCAAAACACCCTTTGCAGCATACGCTCCGCTGGCAAAACATGCGGTTAATAAATACCCGCCCGTTGGTGCATCCCAATCGAGCATTTCGCCTGCGCAAAACACATTCGGCAGGTTGCAAAGCATAAGATGTTCAGTGAGTGCTTCACGCATCACCCCTCCCGCTGTACTAATAGCTTCCTCTATAGGTTGCATCCCTGTCAGTTGGATGGGATATTTTTTAGCACACGCTGCAATGCAAGAGGCATCAGACCACCTATTTTTAGGCAATTCTTCACGAATGAGCGCCGCTTTAACGCCATCTAAGCCCGCTTTGCGCCATGTATTATCAGTAGATTGTTTGCCAGATGGTGCAAGACGTAATACAAGTTGCTCTTCGCTTATATGCGGTAAAAGGTCTAAATAGAGCATTGCAAAGCCCTGTTCCAAAACTTCCTCACGTAGCGGTCGAGACAGAGCATATACCAAACCGCCCTCAATCCCGTAGGTTGTCAAAACGGCTTCACCCTCTTTTTTTTCACACTCGCCTACCCATCCCGATACATTTTTTAAGGGCTTGCCAAAATGGGATTGCATGAAGGGAGACCATGTTACTTTGAAACCACAATTTGATGGTAATAAAGGGGTAATAGCCACACCCTTAGCTGCCAAAATGGAGACCCACGCCCCGTCCGAACCCAAACTAGCCCAACTTCCACCACCTAAAGCTAAGATTGTTGTATCCGAGGCTACTCTCTTTTCACCATCCATTGTTGTAAAACGTAAATATCCCTCATCTGTAAACCCTTGCCATGTATGCCGACAGTAAACCCGAACCCCACGTTTCTTCAGTTGCGACAACCACCTTCGCAACAGAGGTGCGGCTTTCATCTGGGTAGGAAAAATTCGTCCCGAACTCCCGACGAACGATGGTACACCCAAGTTCTCCATCCATGCTACGATTCTTTGGGCATCAAATTCATCTATCATAGGCTTCAGCCAATCAGGCTTATCATAGCGACGAATAAAATCCGACATAGGCTCGCTGTGGGTAATATTTAATCCGCCCTTGCCTGCCATGAGAAATTTCCTCCCCACCGACGGCTTCGCTTCATAAACATCCACACTCATTCCTGACGCTGATAAAACATCCGCCGCCATTAATCCAGCAGGTCCTGCTCCGATGATGACGATATGCTTAGCTTTCAATGACTCTCGTTGCAGAGGGCTAAAAGGTTCTTTTTTTCCAAGGTATACAGTTCATATCGAATGTGTTTAAAGGTTTCACTTAAACTAGGGCTTACTATCTTATACAGCTCTTCTAAAACACGTGAAGACTCTTGTCCTCTTTTATAGTTAGCAATCAAGATACTGCGCAAATCGGTACGATTCATTTCACTTTGGATTGTGGGACGTAATACGTCATTGACACTGTCACGAGAAGCCAGCAGTGCTTCGAGCGGTTCGATGCGGCATTGATGACGGAGTTGTTTGAGAGAAGTGGCAAGGTTCTTGTCATTGTGAACATAGCGCGCTATATCCTCAATCACACGAATGCCTTCTTTAAGGCGGTTAAGATTGGCATCGACCACTCGGAGGAGTTCCGAGGGGAGAGTTTTAGTCTTCACTGCCGCCGAAAATTCCGAAAAGTTGTAAAAGTGCCGTAAAGATATTCAAAAAATCCAAATACAAAGCGATAGCGCCATCAATAGGAGTTTCATAGTTTCCATTCATAATGTTTTGAGTATCAAAAATAACCAAAATACTAAAGAGTACCACAACTACACCCGAAATAGCAACTGCGATTAAAGGATTGCCCAAAAAGATATTAAGAATTGAGAAACCGATGATGACAAACAGCGCAATCATAAGAGGCTTGCCATAGCTCGTAAAGTCTTTGGTGGTTTTGATGGCGTAAAAGCTCATTACCCCAAATACAACCGATGTCATAGCAAACGCATTGCCGATAATAGTGCCACCGCCACTCATACCCAATGTACGAGCTAAGAGCGGAGCAAGCATGAGCCCTGTCATAAAGACAAAACCGAACATTACCGCAAGATTGATACCGGGTTTATGTTTAACGAAATGCAATCCAATCAACAAACCAATTTCTAAAATAATCAAGGGTATAGCATACGCCTGAATAACTCCAGCCATGGGAACACCCACGTACGCACCAACGGCGCCCGCCATCATAGATGCGGCAAAGAGTTTATACGTTTCTTTTACGAAGGATACAATCCGCGTTTCACTCCGTGATACGCTTTCGTAACCCATTGCACCTTGTTGTGCATAATCACGATCATATAAAGCCATAGTTTTCTTCCTTAATAGGATAAATTTAACATAGGAATTATACAGCACAATTATTAACCGTATATTCGAAAGGAGAAATAGCTGTGCATATTTAGTGATTATTTATGGAAAGCCTTATAATTAATGTATATAGAGCAATAAAAATAAACTTTTTTGTTATATAGTATTACAAAAAGACACAAATTGAGTATCTAATAGTTAAATTTACTAATTCTTTCAAACAGCTCTTGACATTCACAATAAAATCCCCTATAATTCCCGTCCACAAACACTGGGAAGCCATTAAAAGCCAACTAGATTTGAGTTTGAGATCATTGAAAACTAAGCAGGAGTGACGGTCGAGCGGATGCTTG